>CAVSCB010000016.1:0-231513 GCA_963726305.1 uncultured Gammaproteobacteria bacterium | reverse complement strand
CAGCCCAGTCCGTTCGACTGGCAGCGACAGGGCCTTGCTATCTGCCCGAGACCTTCCCGGAACCGAACGTCCGCAGTTATCGGCACGGCCCTGTCGATGCCGTGCAGCCGGTGCTGAAAGCCTCCAACGGCCGGGCCTTCCTGCTGTTCACCTCGCATCGCGCATTGCGCGAGGCCGCGCGGCGCTGAAGGGCGGTCCGTGGCCGCTGTTCGTGCAGGGCACCGCGCCGCGCAACGAACTGCTCGAGCAGTTCCGCGATTCCGGCAATGGCGTGCTGCTCGGCGCCGCCAGTTTCTGGGAGGGCGTGGACGTGGCCGGCGATGCGCTTCAGCGTGGTGATCGATCGCCTGCCGTTCGCCGCGCCGGACGATCCGGTGCTGGAAGCGCGACTCGAGGCGGTGCGCCGCGCGGCGGCAATCCCTTTAGCGACGAGCAGTTGCCGCACGCGGTGATTTCCCTGAAGCAGGGCGCCGGCCGACTGATCCGGACTTTCGAAGATCGCGGCGTGCTGGTGATGTGCGATCCCCGATTGATCGACAAGAGTTACGGCAAGCTTTTCCTGAACAGCCTGCCGCCCTTGCCGCGAACCGGGCCTGGCCGATGTGCAAGATTCTTCGGCCATGAACCCGATGCCGACGCCACTTCGACCTTCGATGCCGAGTCCGAGTACCTGCAGGAATGACGATGAAACTGCTCGCCATTGAAACCAGCACGAGGCCTGCTCGGTCGCGCTCTGGATCGACGGGCGGTTGCTGGAGCGCTTCGAAATCGCGCCGCGCCAGGCACACCGAATTGGTGTTGCCTTGGGCGGCGAGCTGCTTGCCGAGCCGGCATCGCCAGTCGCAACTCGACGCCATCGCCGTTGGGCGTGGTCCTGGCGCCTTCACGGGCGTGCGCCTGGCGGTGGCTCGGTGCAGGGAATGGCCCTGGCCTGGACAAGCCGGTGGTGCCGGTGTCGACGCTTGCGGCACTGGCCTTGCCGGTGGTCGGGACGGCGCCACCGTGCTGGCCGCGATCGACGCGCGCATGGGTGAGTTGTACCTGGGCCTGTTCCGTCGCGACCCCGGGCGCTTGCTGGTGGCTCTCGGCGAGGAATGGATGGCCACGCCCTCGGCGCCGAACTGCCGACGGACGACGACTGATCGGCGTGGGCAGTGGATTTTCAGCGGACTCGCAGGCGCTGGCGACTTCGCTGGGCGATCGACTCGAGCGGGTCGACGGCGAGGCCCTGCCGCATGCGTCGGAATCGCGCGGCTGGCGGCTTCGGCCTTCGGCGAGGCGAGGCGATCGCGGCGGACTTGCTGGAGCCGGCCTATCTTCGCAACAAGGTCGCTCTCACCTTGCTCGAGCAGGCGACGCTCGCCGCGATCGCGTTCGTTGAGCCGAACGCCATCGCGGCGGAGCCGCCATCGCCAATTCAGCGAATGCGGTTGACGATGCCGTGGTAGGCGAGCATGCCCACGCCGGCGGCGCCGATCAGCAGGCCCTAGGTGCCGGGGTTGTCGGCTGTCCAGGTGCAGGGCGCTGATCAGGCCGAAGGCGAGGCCCAGCAGGGTCAGCACCAGGCCCCACTTGAGCGCCGGACATCCGCTGGTTCTGTTCGTCGGCCTCGAGCATCGACTTGATCAGGTCCTCGCGAGGCGTTGGTCTCGGCCATGCGGCGACGCATGCGGGCATCGACGATGAATTTGATCGCCATGACCACGGCGATGAAGAAGGAAATCGGGACAAGCAGGGCAAAATCCATGGCTGAGCTCCTGGTAGTGCCGGGCACCTCTGGCCCGTTCGCAGCGATAGACACGGCCACCGCGAATCCGGTTGCAGTCAATTTCACCGGCCCGATTTTGGGAGTAGGCTGCAACCGCTGACCGCCTGATCGGTATCTGACGGACCATGAGCGAAGACCAAGACCTTGTGAAAGCGGTATTGGCGGGGACGCCCGGCGCCTTCGAGCGCCTGGTCACGCGCCACCAGGACCTGGTCTGGCACATGGTCTATCGGGTGGTGCCGCACCCCGAGGATGCCCGGGACCTGTGCCAGGAAGTGTTCTTCCGGGTCCACGACGCCTGCGCCAGTATCGCTTCGAAAGCGCGCTGTCGACCTGGATCGGTCGGGTCGCGTTCACGATCGCCACCCGGCATATGCAGAAGAAGCGATTGCCGATGGTCGAGCGCCGAAGATGACGAAGGCGAGATTCCGCCCCTGCGAATCGCTCAGCGACGGCTTCGACCTGGAGGCAGCCTGCGCCGACCGGAGAGCTGATGCGGCTCTGTCGGCGGCCATCGACCGCTTGCCGCCGCTGCAACGCACCCTGGTTACGCTTTACCATCTGGACGAAATGCCGGTCGGCGAAATCGCCAGCGTCACCGGCCTGCCCGAGGGCACGGTGAAGAATTATCTGTTCCGCGCCCGGCCGGCTTCGGCAGCGCTGGAACCCGATTGGGAGTCGTGGCATGAATACCCGTGACATCAAGCCGACCGAGCAACGAAGCTCGCCTGCAGGCGCTCGCCGAACAGGCCGAACGCCAGCGGCCTGCCCGCCCGGCGATCCCACGGTGGACGCCTATCGGCTGGTCATCCGCGCGGTGCGCCAGCCGCGGCGATGCCGGAGTTGCCGGCCGATTTCGCCCGGCGGGTCGCCGCGCGTTTCGCCCGCGGGGAGCGAGGCCAGCCTCGAGGACTGGCATGATGACCTGCTCGTGTTGGGCATGGCGCTGGGCGGCGGCGGTTATTTCCTGCCGCGCTTCTGGCCGGTCTATCCCAGTGTGAACCTGCCGGCGATGAATTTTCCGTCGGTGTCCTGGCCCTTGCTGGTGGCCGCGGCGGCCGGGATCGGGATCGCCTGGGCGATCGACCGGGTCTGCCGGACAAGCACCACGGCGGCGGCCTGAATCTAATTCAGCAGGACAGCGTGCCCAGCCCGAGGAACGAAAAGAAGCCCATCACGTCGGTCACTGTCGTGACCACCACGCTGCCGGCGAGGGCGGGATCGATCTTCATGCGCTGCAGCAGCAGCGGCACGATCACGCCGGCCAGTGCGGCGAGCAGCAGGTTGATCAGCATCGCGCCGGCGATCACCAGCCCGAGCCGGCGGGTCGCCGAACCACAGGTCGGAAGCGATTGCCCACCACGACCGCCCAGCATGGCGCCGTTCAGCAGGCCGACCCGCAGTTCCTTGGCCAGCAGCGCGCGCATGTTGGCGCCGCCGACCTGGCCCAGCGCGAGGCCGCGCACCATCAGGGTCATCACCTGGGTGCCGGCGATGCCGCCCATGCTGGCGACGATCGGCATCAGCACGGCCAGCGCGACGATCTGTTCCAGCGTGGCTTCGAAGCGGCCGATCACGCTGGAGGCGAGGAAGGCGGTGAGCAGGTTGATGCCGAGCCAGATCGCGCGCCGGCGCGACCGCGCGCGGCACCGGGCGTGAACAGGTCCTCGTCCTCGGCCAGGCCGGCGGCGGCTCATCGACCTGTGCTCGGCCTCCTCGCGGATGATGTCGACCACGTCGTCGATGGTGATGCGGCCGAGCAGCATGTTGTTCTCGTCGACCACCGGCGCGGAGATCCAGTCGTGGTCGGAGAATTGCTTGGCCACGTCGCTGGCCGGCGTGGTCTCGACGCGCGATCGCCGGCTGCTCGTCGTCCATCAGTTCGTTGATCAGCGCGTCGGGGTCGGCGGTGAGCAGGGCGCCAGCGGCGATCCGGCCGAGGTACTGGTGGCGGCGGCTGACCACGAACAGGTGGTCGGTGTGGTCCGGCATTCGCCGCGCAGGCGCAGGTAGCGCAGCACCACGTCGACGGTGACGTCGGCGCGCACCGTGACCACGTCGGGGTTCATCAGGCGGCCGGCGCTGTCCTCGGGGTAGGACAGCACCTGCTCCAGCCGCTCGCGGTTCTCGCGGTCCATCGACTTCAGCACTTCGTCGATGACGGTGGTCGGGCAGGTCCTCGATCAGGTCGGCGAGATCGTCGATGTCGAGGTCTTCGGCCGCGGCGACGAGTTCGTCCGGGTCCATGTCGCGCGATCAGGCTCTCGCGCACCTCGTCGCCGACGTGCACCAGCACCTCGCCGTCGTCCTCCGGATCGACCAGGCCCCAGACGATCAGCGCGCTTGGCCGGCGGCAGCGACTCGAGCAGGTTGCCGATCTCGGCCGGGGACAGCGTGTTGACCAGGCGGCGCACCGGGCCCGAGACGACCGGTATCCAGCGCCTCCGACAGCAGCCGGAGCTGGCGCGCGGCCTTGTCGTGGCGATTGGCCTCGGCCATCGTTTACTCCGGGATGTGGCGCGGGTATTATCCGGGCGCGATGATCGCTGCCCAGCAATTTGTAGGTAGGCCGCTTGCTGGGCGACAATCGGGCCCGAGAGCCCTTCCTACAAGAGGTTCAGAATCCGGCTCGAACAAGGCCACCAATGCGGCCATGGCTTCGGCCTCGTCTTCGCCCTCGATGCGTGCGCGAACATCGTGCCCGGGCCGGCCGCCAGCAGCATCACGCCCATGATGCTCTTCGCGTTTACCTCGCGGCCCTTGGCCAGCAGGAAAGCCTGGCTGCGGTAGATCGGTCAGCGTCTGCACCACCTTGGCCGAGGCCTGGGCATGCAAGCCGAGCGGATGGGTGATCTCAAGATCGCGTTCGAGCATCTTGTCCACCATGCTGTTGCGCCCGGCGGGTTCGCCGCACGGACGGGTGCATCGCCTCCGCGCCTCATGGTTGCACAGACTCCGGCTTCACTCCAACTCGCGGTGGAAGGTCAGCACGTCCTCGCGGTCCGCGTTCGCGGAAATGCCGGGCCAGTCTTCCGCCAGATAGACCGAGCGGTGCCGGCCGCCCGTGCAGCCGAAGGCGATGGTGACGTAGCTGCGGGTTTCCGATTCGAAGCGCGGCAGCCAGGTGTCGAGGAAGGTCGCGACCTGGCCAGCGTAGTCGTCGACGCCCGTCCTGCGCGTCGAGGTATTCGCGGACCGCGCGCATCGCGGCCGGACAGCGGCCGCAGGCGGGCGTCCCAGTGCGGATTGGGCAGGCAGCGGGCGTCGAACACGAAGTCGGCGTCGCCCGGCACGCCGTTCTTGTAGGCGAAGGACTCGAACAGCAGCGAGACGCTTCGGCGAGATGCCCGGTCTCCAGCTGGCCGAGCACCGCCTTGCGCAACTGGTGCACGTTGAGTTCGGTGGTGTCGATCATGCAATCGGCGAGCGCGCGCAGCGGGCGCAGGCGCTCGCGCTCCAGCGCGATGGCATCGGACAGCGGCGTGCCCTCGTGCGAGAGCGGATGCCGGCGCCGGGTTTCCGAATAGCGCTTGATCAGCGCCTCGTCGCTGGTGTCGAGGAACAGCAGCCGGTGGTCGTAGCCCAGGCCGCCGACCGCCGACAGCCACTCGCCGATGCGCGACAGGTCGGAAGCCAGGTTGCGCACGTCGATGCTGACCGCCAGTTGCGCGCGGTTGGCGTCCGGCGTGCGACATGCTTTGCACCAGCGAAGTGAGCAGCTCCGCCGGCAGGTTGTCCACGCAGTAGTAGCTCGCGGTCCTCCAGCGTGCGCAGCGCCACGCTCTTGCCCGAGCCGGACATGCCGCTGACGACGATCAGCATGGGTTTGGGCGAAGCGCTGCGCTCATGATTGCTGGCTCGCCGAGAGCAGGTTGGCGTGCCGGGCCAGGAAGGCCGCGGCCGGATCGAGTGCCCTTGGCGCGCAGGATGTGCAGGCGCACGGCCGCTTCGGTGAGCACGGCCAGGTTGCGGCCGGCGGCCACCGGCAGCTGGAACACCGGCACGTCCAGGTCGAGCATGCGGCTCGGCGCCGAGGACTCCCCGGTCAGGCGCGCCATCGCCTCGGGACTGCCGTCGGCGGGCTTGACCAGCTGCACGATCAGGCGCAGGTACTTGTTCCGCTTCACCGCGGTATCGCCGAACATCTGCCGGATGTTCATGACGCCGAGGCCGCGCACCTCCAGCATGTCCTGCAACATCGCCGGGCAGGTGCCGTCGAGCACGTCCGGCGCGATCTGGGTGAACTCCGGCGCGTCGTCGGCCACCAGGCGATGGCCGCGCGAGATCAGTTCCAGCGCCAGCTCGCTCTTGCCGGCGCCGGACTCGCCGGTGATCAGCACGCCGATGGAATAGATCTCCATGAACACGCCGTGCAGGCTGACCCGCGGCGCCAGCGCCAGCGCCAGGTGGTATTGCAGCAGGTTGAGCAGTTCGAAGCCGCGCTTTGACGAGACCCACAGCGCCGTGCCGGTTTCCTCGGCCATGTCGCGCAGGTCGGTCGGGCAGTTCTGGTTCTGGCTGATCACCAGCGCCAGGGGCTGGAAACGCATGATCTTCTCGAGCGTTTCCCAGCGCTGCCGGGCATCGAGCGTATCGAGCCAGGCCAGCTCCGCGGCGCCGATGATCTGCACCTTGTTCGGGTGGATGACGTTGAGGTATCCGGCCAGCGAAGGCCGGCGGGTCTGTTGCTCGCCGCGCTCGAAGGTGCGCTCTCCGCCGCGCTGGCCGACCGTCAGCCAGCGCAGCGCCAGGCGCTCTTGCAACTGCTCGAAGAGTTCGCGGGCGCTGATCCGGTTACGCATCGGGTGCCGGTCGGCGGATCAGCCGAAGCTGTCCGAGCGGGCGGCCGATTCGCCGCGATGATGGTTCTTGTTTTTTTCCTTCTGCTTGATCACCAGGCGGTCCAGCTTGTCGGTGAGCAGGTCGATCGCCGCGTACATGTCGGATGCCAGCGCATCGGCGAACAGGGTCTTGCCGGGGGTGTGGATGGTTGCTTCGGCCTTGTGTTCGAGCTTGTCGACGGAGAGGATCATGCGGGTGTCGAGATGTTGTTCGAAGTGCTTGGCCAGGCGTCCCAGTTTTTCCTGTGCATAGTCGCGAAGGGCCGAGGTGACTTCCATCTGGTGACCGCTGATATCAATACGCATTTCTGACTCCTGTCGTTCAGACTGAAAAGAAACAGGCGCGCCGGGCATGCGGCCGGCGGCGTGGAGGAAATTCGTGGAGTGTTCATCCCGGGGCAGCCGCGCTGCGTACCCCGTGGGAGTCGCGTAAGGGGCCCTCGCTAGAGTCGTTGCCGTTCGTTGGATGACGGGATATTCATCGCTTCCCGATACTTTGCCACAGTTCGCCGGGCGACGGGGATGCCGTCGGCCTTGAGGATTTCGGCCAGTTTGGCGTCCGAAAGCGGCGAACGCGGGTTCTCGTTTTCTATCTCGCGCCGCAGCATGGCCTGTATCGCCGTGGCCGAGGCGCCGCCGCCACTGTCGGTGGTGATTCCCGAGCTGAAGAAATACTTGAACTCGAAGGTGCCGCGCGGCGTGTGCAGGTATTTGCGGGTGGTGGCCCGGGAAATGGTCGACTCGTGCAGACCCACTTCCCCGGCCACCTCGCGCAGGGTAAGCGGGCGCATCGCCTGCGGGCCGTGCTCCAGGAAGCCGCTCTGCTGCCGCACGATCGAGCGGGCAACGCGCAGCAGCGTATCGGCCCGGGTCTCCAGGCTCTTGATCAGCCAGCGGGCTTCCTGCAGCTGCGCGCGCAGGTAGCTGTCGTCCGCGCGGGTGGAGGTGCCGATCATGCGCTCGTAGTGGCGATTGATGCCGATGCGCGGCTGGCTGCCCTGGTTGGTCGCCACCTTCCAGACACCGCCCTGGCGGTAGGCGATCGCATCGGGAACGATGAACTCGGTTTCGCCACCGCCGATCTGTGCGCCCGGCTTGGGGTCCAGGGAGCGCAGCAGCGCCACTGCGATGTCCACTGCCTGCACCGACTCGTGCAACTGGGCCGCCAGCTTCGCCGCCCCGTTCCGGGCCAGGATATCCAGATGGCGGGCTGGCGATCAGGCGGGCCAGCGCCAGCCCCGGCGTGGCCGGGTCGAGCAGGCCCAGTTGCACGCCGAGGCATTCGGACAGGCTGCGCGCGCCGACGCCGACCGGGTCGAAGTGCTGGATGAGGTGCAGGACCGTCTCGATATCCTGGAACGAGGCGATCAGATCCGGCTGCAGGGCTGCCTGGATGTCTTCAAACGGAACCGCCAGATAGCCGTCCTCGCCGATCGCTTCGATCAATGCCTGCCCGATCAGCCGGTCCCGGCGACTCAGGTGGCTCAGGTGCAGTTGCCAGTTCAGATGTTCGCGAAGGTCCAGCGGCGCGGCCTGGCCTTCTTCGCGCTCTTCCCCATCGAAGCCGCCGCCTCCCGATGCGCGATCATCGTCCCAGCGGAAATCGGGTGAATCGGAATCCTCGAACTCGCCGGACGCATCCGCCCCGGGTTCGGCCGGGCGGTCGTCGTCGGGCCCGGGGGCCGGGTCGTTGGCTTCGGCTGTCGGAACCTCCGGCTCGTCCTCCTCGCGCTCGAGCAGGGGATTGCTGTCGACAGCCTGGTTTATTTCCGCTTCCAGATCGGCGGCCGAGAGTTGCAACAGGCGGATCGCCAGACGCAATTGCGGCGTCAGCGTGAGCTGTTGTCCCAGGCGCAGTTGCAGGGTCGGTTTCATTTGTGCACCCGTGCCCGCAATCCGGAACGGCGACGTTTACAGGCGGAACGATTCGCCAAGGTAGACGCGACGCACATCCGGGTTGGCCAGCACGGCTTCGGGGGATCCTTGGGCCAGTACGGTTCCAGCATTGAGGATATACGCCCGGTCGCAGATGCCCAAGGTCTCGCGCACGTTGTGGTCGGTGATCAGCACGCCGATGCCCCGTTGCTTGAGGTGGCGCACGATTTTCTGGATTTCGCCGACCGAGATCGGGTCGACGCCGGCGAAGGGTTCGTCAAGCAGGATAAGGCGCGGGTTGGCCGCCAGCGCGCGGGCGATTTCGACCCGGCGGCGCTCGCCGCCCGACAGGCTGGCGCCGAGTTGTCCGGCGACGTGCGCCACCTGGAGCTCTTCGAGCAGCGATTGCAGCTCGAGCTTCCTCGAGCTGGCGTTGAGGTCGGTGCGCAACTCGAGCACCGCCATGAGGTTGTCGGACACGCTGAGCTTGCGGAATACCGAGGCTTCCTGCGGCAGGTAGCCAATCCCCAGCCGGGCCCGCTCATGCATGGGCAGCGCGGTGATGTCCTTGCCGTCCAGCGCGATCTGGCCGGCATCGGTCGGTATCAGGCCGACGATCATGTAGAAGCATGTGGTCTTGCCTGCGCCGTTCGGGCCCAGCAGGCCGACTACCTCGCCGGGGCTGAGGTCCAGGGCGACATCGTGGACAACCTCGCGCGCCTTGTAGCGCTTGCACAGGTCCCTGACTGACAGCATCAGTTGGCGCCACCGGTCTTGGGCATGATTCGCATCTGGACCCGGGTGCCGTCGCCGCCGCCGTCGAGGCGACCGGTCTTCAGGTCGTACTTGATGGTTTCGCCGCGCAGGTTGCCCCTGGGCTGTTCGATCACGACACCGCCGGTCAGCACGACCACATCGGTGCTCATCGTGTAGACGATCTGGTTGGCGTGGGCGTTCATCGGCTCGCCGGTATCGGATACCTGCTTGAGCGTTGCCGGCGAGCCGGTCAGGACGATCTCGCTGATCTCGCCAGCCTTGCGCTTGATGACGGCCTTGGCGGCGCCGACCTCGAGCGTGCCCTGGGTAATGCGCACGTTGCCGCTGAGGATCGAGTCGCTGTCGTCGCCGAGCATGGCGTCGGTTCGATCGGCCTCCACGTCCATCGGGGCGTTCCGGTCGGTGGTCTTGGCGTCCGCCGCGAAGGGCAGGGCGGCGGCGAGCAGCAGTGAACTAAGGGCGAGCAGGCGCATAGCGTCCTTTGACGTTGGCAAGCAACTGGATGTGGTGGGACTGCATGTCGGCGCGCAGGCCGGTGCCGTGCAGTATAGAGTCGGCCCGGCTGATGGTCACGGCATCATCGCTCAGGGCGAGGTTCTTGTTCGGGAAGATCTGCAGGCGCGCCGTGCTGAAGCGGGTGCGGTCGCCAAGGGGCGAGGGCGGGCCCAGCATCTCGACGCTGTCGATCAGCCGCACTTCGACGCCTTTCTCGGCGACCCAGGCGCTGCTTGGAGGTGACCAGCCAGCGGCCTTCCTTCTTGTCCGGGAACGAGAACTCGGGCAGCGTGATGGTCAGGCTCTTTCCACCCGGATCGCGCTCCAGGCGCGGCGCCTTGACCGAGAACGACTCCTTGCCGTCCTGGTCGAGCGAGGTCAGCTCGAAGTTCTCCAGGATGTAGTCGGAGCGGCTCGTGCTGCCCTTGCCCGCGAGTGGCTTGGGTCGCATCTCCCAGACCGCCAGGCCGGCGACGACGGCGACGGCCAGCAGGCTGGCTGCGAGCAGCATGCGTTTCTTCACGGGGAAGCAAACCTGGCAAGAATCGCCGGGCGGAGCCCGCGCGCGTCGATGATCAGGTCGCACAGTGCGCGCGCCGCGCCTTCGCCGCCGTGCTGGCTGGTGACCCAGTGCACCTGGCCGACGATCCAGTCGTGGCCGTTGGCGGGGGCGACGGCCAGGCCGACGTGCGGAAATATCGGGAGGTCGGCCAGGTCGTCGCCCATGTAGGCGACCTCGGACAAGGCGATGCCGAGTTGCCCGCACAGCGTGTTCAGGCAGGCCAGTTTGTCGCGAACGCCGGTGAAAACGTGTTCCAGGCGCAAGTCCTTGGCCCGGCTGCGCACCGAAGCGCTTTCCCGGGCGGTGATCAGGGCGACCGCGATGCCGCTGTCGGCGAGCAGGCGCAGGCCGAGGCCGTCCTGCACGTGGTAGGCCTTCATCTCGTTGCCGGCATGGTCGAACCAGAGCCGGCCGTCGGTCAGCGTGCCGTCCACATCGAAGGCCGCCAGTCGGATCTTGCCGGCGCGCTCGCGCACATGGCCGGGGATGTTGCCTTGCTCGGTCGCCATGCCGGTCAGACCACCCGCGCGCGGAGCAGGTCGTGGATGTTCAGCGCGCCGACCACGCGTTGCTGCTCGTCCACGACCACCAGCGCGTTGATCTTGTGGTCTTCCATCAGGCGCGCCGCTTCGACCGCCAGCTTGTGCGCGCCGATGGTGATCGGCGAGTGCGCCATGAGCGATTTCACGGGCGTCGTGCGCAAGTCCATCTGGCCGTCGTCGAGTGCGCGGCGCAGGTCGCCGTCGGTGAAGATTCCGAGCAGGCGGTCCTGCGCATCGACCACGGCGGTCATGCCCAGGCGCTTGCGGCTCATCTCGACCAGCGCTTCGCTGGCGGTGGCTTCGGCGCCGACGCGCGGCACTTCGCTGCCCGCATGCATGACATCGCTGATGTGCAGCAGCAGGCGGCGGCCGAGGCTTCCGGCCGGATGCGAACGGGCAAAATCGTCGGCGGTGAAGCCGCGCGCTTCGAGCAGGGCAACCGCCAGCGCATCGCCCATCACCAGCGCCGCGGTCGTGCTCGAGGTCGGCGCCAGGCCGAGCGGGCACGCTTCTTCCGGAACGCTGACGTCCAGGTGGACGTTGGCGATCTTCGCCAGCCGGGAATCCGGCCGGCCGGTCATCGCGATGATCCGGTTGCCCTGGCGCTTGAGCGCCGGAACGATGGTCAGGATTTCTTCGGTTTCCCCGGAATTGGACAGCATCAGGACGATGTCGTCGTCCTTCACCATGCCCAGGTCGCCGTGGCTGGCTTCTCCCGGATGCAGGAAGAACGCGGCTGTCCCGGTCGAGGAGAGCGTGGCGGCGATCTTGGTGGCGATATGCCCGGACTTGCCCATGCCGGTGCAGACCACCCGGCCGCGGCAGTCCAGCAACTCGCGGCTTGCCTCGGCGAATGCCGCTCCTATCCGCGCCTGCATTGCCACCAGCGCCTCGGTCTCGATGCGGATGACCCGCTGGCCGCTGGTGATCAGCGAATCGGACTGGGCGGCCGGGTTTGTCGGGAGTGCACTCATGCGCAGGGGGCAGGCGGTATGATGTTGGGGCCATTGTAAGGCCTAGCACCGGCCCGGACCGGCTTTTCCCTGCTCGCCGATGAATACCAGCCCATGAATGCCCTCCAGATCCAGCAGTTGATCGAAGCCGGCCTGCCCGGCGCCCGCGCCCAGGTGCGAGGGCGCCGATGGCGTGCACTTCGAGGCCACGGTCGTTTTCGACGGGTTCGGCGGCAAGCTGCCGCTGGCCCGGCACCGGATGGTCTACGCAACGCTGGGCGGACGCATGGGCGGCGAGATCCACGCCCTGGCGCTGCGCACCCTCACCCCAGAAGAAGCCCAGGGCCAATCCTGAGCCCCCAACGAGAATTCAATCACCATGGCCAAGATCATCATCACGGGCGGCGAAGTGCTGGATGGGGAAGTGCAGATTTCCGGCGCCAAGAACGCCGTCCTGCCGATCCTCTGCGCGACCCTGCTGGCGGACAGTTCGATTTCGATCGGCAACGTTCCGCACCTGCATGACGTGACCACCACCATGGAACTGCTCGGCGCGCTTGGCGTGCCGCTGATGGTCGATGAGAAGCTGACCATCACCGTCGAGCCCGGGACCAACGTGCAGACCGTGGCGCCCTACGAACTGGTCAAGACGATGCGCGCATCGATCCTGGTGCTCGGCCCGCTGCTGGCCAAGTACGGGCACGCGGAGGTTTCCCTGCCGGGCGGCTGCGCCATCGGCTCGCGTCCGGTCGACCAGCACATCCGCGGGCTGCAGGCGCTCGGCGCCGAGGTGGTCGTCGAGAACGGCTACGTGAAGGCGCGCTGCAAGCGGCTCAGGGGCGGCCATTACTCCTTCGACATGGTCACCGTCACCGGCACCGAGAACGTGCTCATGGCGGCGGCGCTGGCCAAGGGCACCACCGTGCTCGACAACTGCGCCGAGGAGCCGGAGATCGTCGACCTGGCCAACTGCCTGATCTCGATGGGCGCGAAGATCGAGGGCGCCGGCACTGCCCGCATCGTCGTCGAGGGCGTGGACCACCTGCACGGCGGCCACTACGACGTGATGCCCGACCGCATCGAGACCGGCACCTTCCTGGTCGCCGGCGCCATGACCGGCGGCCGCGTGCTGGCCAGGCGCACCCGCGCCGACCTGCTCGACGTGGTCCTGCAGAAGCTCGAGGAAGCCGGCGCGCAGATCAACACCGGCGAGGACTTCATCGAGTTGAACATGCACGGCAAGCGACCGAAGTCGGTCAGCCTGACCACCGCGCCGTTCCCGGCGTTTCCGACCGACATGCAGGCGCAGTTCGCGGCGATGAACTGCATGGCCGATGGCGTGGGCGTGATCCGCGAGACGATTTTCGAAAACCGCTTCATGCACATGAACGAATTGCAGCGCCTGGGCGCCGACATCCAGATCGAAGGCAACATGGCGATCATCCGCGGCGTCGAGCGACTGACCGGCGCGCCGATCATGGCCACCGACCTGCGCGCCTCGGCCTCGCTGGTGCTGGCCGGCCTGGTCGCCGAAGGCGAAACCACGGTCGACCGGATCTACCACATCGATCGCGGCTACGAGAACATCGAGGAAAAACTCGGCGGACTCGGCGCGAAGATCCGCCGCGTCGCGAGCTGAAGTCCGGCCCGGCCCGACTCAGCGGATCGAGACGATCCGCATCTCGATCGTTTCGCCGTCCGGCTCCTTCTGCTGGATCTGCAGCGGCACGAAATTCCTGTCCCGGCCCAGCCAGAGCGTCGTCGTCCGGCCATTGGCGGACTCGCGGATGCGTTCGACCCGGATCACCTGCTTGCGCGCCCAGCGCCGTCTTCAGGCGCTCGGGCGACGCCGTCCGGTAGACCTGCGTCTCCAGTTCGTCCTTGCTCGGCACCAGGTAGGCGCAGGTCCCCGGTCTTGCCCATGCGCCACGTCGCCCATCAGCGCCACGGTGATCGCATTGCGATCGAGCACGCCCGGCTGGTAGGGCGGCGAAAAATGCCGATCCTTGTCCTGGCTATCGATGCGGCGTTGCCCGCGTCCACCTGGATGCTGCGCTCGCGCGTTTTCCAGCCAGCTGCTGCCGGTAACTGTAGGCGACGGTCTCGGCTTGCGGGCCGGTCCAGCGCAGGATCGAGCGCTCGTCGACCGTGACGCCGGCGATCGCCGCCAGGCCCTCGCTGCCGACGGTGTTCGAAGTCAGTTCGTAGCGGCCGTTCGGCAGGGCCTTGAAGACAACCGTGGCTTGGCCCAGCCGACTGCCGTTGCGCCGAGACCTCGTATTTCGCGGTGTACGGGGGCGGCGGCGCGGCCAGCGCCAAGGCGGGCGCCAACAGCAATGCCGCGAACAGCAGGCGCCGCATCACGCCGGCTCCTCCAGCTGATCGGAGTCGTCGAGTTGCAAGGGCGAGCGCAAGGGCTTTCCGTGCCAGAAGACCTGGCCGTGCGCGAGTTCGACGATGCCGTCGCTGATCGCCTTCACGCTTTGCACGAGCAGCGGATGCTCACGCTCGAGCAGGCGCTGCGCCAGGCTGTCGCACGGTGTCGCCGGCCAGCACCGGAAGCTTCGCCTGCGCGATCACCGGGCCGGCGTCGAGCGCGGGAACGACGGCATGCACGCTTGCGCCATGCACGTTGTCGCCGGCGGCCAGCGCGCGCGAATGGGTATCCAGGCCTGGATATTTCGGCAGCAGCGAGGGATGGATATTGATCATGCGGTCCTTGAAGCGCTCGACGGCGCGTTCGGAAATCAGACGCATGTATCCCGCACATACGATGAGGTCGGGCTGAACGGCCTCGATCTCGTTGAACATGGATTCATCGAACGCTTCGCGTGAGGGAAGTCGGATGGCTTCCAGGCGAGCGCCGGAATCCCGTGCCCGCGGGCGATGGCGAGCGCGGCGCAGGCCGGGCGGTCGGAGAACACCCCGACGATGTGCGCGTCCAGCACGCCGCTCTCCTGCGCCGCGATAAGCGCCTTCAGGTTGCTGCCGCGGCCCGAGGCCAGGACGGCGAGGCGACAGCGTCACGAAATGCAGACGCGCTCGTCGCGGCGCGTGGCAAGCACTTCGCCGATCTGCCAGTGCGGCAGCTGCAGGCGCTTCAGGTCGGCCGACAGCGCCGGCAATTGCGCCGGGGAGACCACCAGCACGTAACCGATGCCGCAGTTGAAGGTCCGCCACATTTCCTGCTTCGGTACCTGGCCCTCGCGCATCAGCCACTCGAACACCGGCGGCAAAGTCCAGGCGGAAGACTGCGATATCCAGCCCCAGTCCATCGGGGATCACGCGGATGATGTTTTCGGTCAGGCCGCCGCCGGTGATGTGGGCCATCGCATGCAGGTCGTGGCCGGCAATGAGTTCGAGGATGGGCTTGACGTAGATCGTGGTCGGCGCCATCAGCGCATCGACCAGCTTGACGCCGCCCAGATCCAGGTCGAGCGGGCGTCCGGCGCGGTCGAGGATCTTGCGCACCAGCGAATAGCCGTTGGAGTGCGGACCCGAGGAAGCCAGCCCGATCAGCACGTCGCCGGCCCGCACGCTTGCTGCCGTCGATCAGCGCGGATTTTTCCACGGCGCCGACGGTGAACCCGGCCAGGTCGTATTCGCCGGGCGGATACATGTCGGGCATTTCCGCGGTTTCGCCGCCGATCAGCGCGCAGCCGGCCAGTTCGCAGCCGCGGGCGATGCCGCCGACCACGGCCACGGTGGTGTCGACGTCCAGCTTGCCGGTGGCGAAATAGTCCAGGAAGAACAGCGGCTCGGCGCCTTGCACCAGCACGTCGTTGACGCACATGCCGACCAGGTCGATGCCGATCGTGTCGTGGCGGTTCAGCTGCTGGGCCAGCTTCAGCTTGGTGCCGACGCCGTCGGTTCCCGAGACCAGCACCGGCTCGCGGTACTTGCCGGACAGGTTGAACAGCGCCCCGAAGCCGCCCAGGCCGCCCATCACCTCGGGGCGGAAGGTTCGCTTCACCAGCGGCTTGATGCGTTCGACGACTTCATTGCCGGCGTCGATGTCGACGCCCGCGTCACGGTAGGTCAATGGCGTTGAGGACATGGCGGCGTCGGATTCGTGGCTCGAACGCCCATTCTACCAGCCACCACCATGCATGGACGCGCCTGCCCCGCTTGCGGCACCATGGGCGCTGCCTCCAAACGTCCGTGAGCCATGCACCCCATCCTGCGCCTGACTGCCTGTGCCCTGCTGCTTGCCGCCGGCCAGGGCTTCGCCCAAACCGCCAACAGCGCGGGGGATGCTCCGTCCGGCAGGAGCGCCGCTGACCCGGCGGAGCCCGGCGCTGCCGCGGCCAAGCCCAAGCTGGTGCGCAACATGGCCTTCTATTCCGCCGACGTGACGGTCAATTCGCAGAAGGCGGACGAGCGGCGCGGGGCCACGGTGCGGGCGCTCGGCCAGGTGCTCGTGCGCCTGACCGGCAACCCGCAGGCGCCATCCAACAGCGTGATCCGCCGCGCTTCGTCGAACATCGATGCGCTGGTGAGCAAGTTCGAGTTCCGTCAGGAATCCGAGACCGTGAACGGGCTTCCGGTCTACAAGACCATCCTGGCGGTGATGTTCGATCCGGAAAGCGTCGACGCCCTGATCGCCGGGGCCGGACTGAAATACTGGAGCGCCGACCGTCCCAAGCCGATTCTCTGGCTGGCGATCGACGATGGACGCGGTCCCCGGCTGGTCAGCTCGCAGCAACCCAACGTGATCAAGCCCCTGGCCACGCGAGGCCTGGAGCGCGGCATGCGCTACCTGCTGCCGGCCGGCACGGCGACCGAGCAGGCCAGCGTTTCCTCGATCTGGCGGATGGACGCAGCGGCCATGCAGGTGCTGACCGACCGCTACCGGAATGATGCGCAGCTGATCGGCAAGGTCTTTCGCCAGCCACCGGGCTGGACGGCCGCCTGGCTGCTCACGCAGGACGGAGTCGAGGTCGCGCGCTGGTCCTTCAGCGACAGCGATCCGAGGCGGGCGATCGCCTCCGGCGTGGACGATGGCGCCAATGCCCTGGCCAAGCGCGACGGGATATCCCTGGATATCGGCGTCGCAGGCCTGTACAGCATCGATGTCCTGGGCGTGAACAGCCAGTCGGACTTCATCCGCCTGATGTCCTACCTGCAGACCCTCGCCGTGGTGCGCAAGGTCACCGTCATCCAGGCCACGCCCGAGCAATTGCGCCTGCAACTGGATATTGGCGTCGGCATGAAGGGCTTCCGCAGCATGGTCGGCACCGGCGACATGCTCAGGCCCTTGCCCGAAGCCGAGGCAGGCGCGAGCAGCGGCGGCGTGCCGCGATTCGGCTTGAAATGACCCTCAGCTGGATTCCCAACGCCATCACCATCGCGCGCATGGTGGTGGCGCTGCCGCTGCTGTGGTTACTGATTGCCGGCCACTACCCGCAGGCGTTCTGGCTGGCGCTGGCCGCCGGTGCCTCGGACGCGCTCGACGGGTTCATCGCGCAGCGATTCGGCTGGCGTTCGGTGCTCGGAGGCGTGCTCGATCCGATCGCCGACAAACTGCTTATGAGTGTCTGCTTCCTGGGCCTGTGGTGGACCTTCAACTTGCCCACCTGGCTGGTCGCCGTCGTGTTGATACGGGATGCGGTGATCGTGCTGGGAGCCTTCTGCTGGTGGCGGCTGACCGGTGCTTTCACGCCGGCGCCAACGGGAATCAGCAAGATGACCACCTTGCTCCAGATCGCCCTTATCACGATCATGTTGGCGCACCTGGCCGGCATGGATCTCGCCCAGTCGTGGGTTCCGCCCCTGGTACTGGCGACCGCCGCGATGACGGTGCTCAGCGGCGGCGACTACGTGGTTCGCTATGGCTCGAAGGCATGGGGCTTTTACCGGAGCAGGCAATGAATCCGATCGAGACTCGTCGTTGGCAGTGGCTTGCAGGGGCCGTGCTGCTCGGTTTCCTGGTCTGGAAACTGGCGCCGATCCTGACGCCGTTCGTGATCTCCGCCGGGCTCGGCTGGCTGGGCGACCCGCTGGTGGATCGGCTCGAGCGCGCGGGCCGCGCGCGCGGCACGGCGGTCGGCATCGTCTTTATCATCATTATCGCGATGCTTGCGCTCGGCTCGTTCGTGCTGGCGCCGCTGCTGTGGCACCAGGTGGAGATCCTGATCGATTCGCTGCCGCGCGTGGCCGAGTGGGTGACGGCGAGCGCCATTCCCTGGATGGAGCATCGGTTCCACCTGAGCCTGGCCAAGTACGTCGATCCGGATTTCCTGATCGAAACCATCCAGAGCCACTGGCAGGAAGCCGGCGGCATCATGTCCACCATCCTCAGCCACGCGACCTCGTCCGGGCTGGCGTTGTTCAGCATCATCGCCAACATCACGCTGGTGCCGGTGCTGACCTTCTATTTCCTGCGCGACTGGGATGTTCTCGTCGAGAACGTGCGCGAGCTCCTGCCGCGGCCGATGGTCCCGACCGTCACGCGGCTGGCGCTGGAATCCAACGAAGTGCTGGGTGGATTCCTGCGCGGGCAGTTCAGCGTCATGATTTCGCTGGGCGCCATCTATGCCGGTGGGTTGTGGCTGGTCGGGCTGGACCTCGGGCTGCTGATCGGAATGATCGCGGGCCTGGTGAGCTTCGTGCCCTATCTCGGCGCTTTCTTCGGCGTCACCGCGGCCGTGCTCGCATCGCTGGTGCAGCATGGCGACCCGATGCACCTGGCGCTGGTGCTGGGCGTCTTTGCGGTCGGCCAGACTCTGGAAGGTTTCGTGCTGATCCCGTGGCTGGTTGGAGATCGCATCGGCCTGCATCCGGTCGCGGTGATCTTTGCCATCATGGCGGGCGGCAAGTTGTTCGGATTCCTCGGCGTGCTGATGGCGCTGCCGGTCGCGGCGGTGACCATGGTGATGCTGCGCTACGCGCATCAGAAATACACCCATAGCGGGATGTATGGCGGCGAACACGACGCCTCGGACCAGGCGCTCGATCGCGCCGAAGCGAACAGCGATTCTGCGCCCGGCGTTGCAGAGTCCGCGCCCGAGCCCGCGCCCCGGCCCGACGTGTGAGTCCGCAGATACCACTCGCGCTCAGGTTTCCACCCGACCCGCAGTTCGCGGCCTTCGAGGGGCAGGCTGAACTTCGCGGCCTGGTCGAGGCGGTAGCGCGCGGCGATCGAAGCGACTGGCTTTATCTCGCCGGACCGGCGGGGAGCGGCAAGACGCACCTGCAGCTTGCCTCGTGCGCGGAGGCGCGTCGCCAGGGCATGTCGGCCAGCTATCTGCCGCTGTCCTCGATGGCTGGGCGGATGCAGGAGGCACTGGTCGGGCAGGGTGGAGCGGCGCTGGTTTGCCTGGATGGCCTCGAGGCTATCGCCGGCAACGCTGCTGACGAAGTGGCCCTGTTTCATTTCCACAACAGCGCGCGGCAGGGCGCGGCGCGCCTGATCTATTCGGCGGTGGCGATGCCGTCGGCGCTGCCGTTCGTCTTGCCTGACCTGGTTTCGCGGCTGGAACAATGCACGCGTCTGGTCGTGGAGCCGCTCGATGAAGCCGGCCGGCGCAACGTGCTGCGCCAGCGCGCGGCGCGGCGCGGGCTGGAACTGGACGATGCGGTGCTCGATTACCTGTTCCGTCGAGTCGGTCGCGACCTGGTGACGCTCACCGCGATCCTGGATCGGCTCGACCACGCCAGCCTGGCCGCGCAACGGCGCGTCACGGTGCCGTTTCTTCGCGGCGTGCTGGAGAATCGTTAGCGGTTGAAGCAGCGTTGCTGCGCGTCGCCTCAGTCGTGCAGCGAGCGATCCAGTTGCGCCAGCCGCTCCGGCGTTCCGACGTCGGTCCAGCGGCCGTCGTGGAATTCGCCCGTGGCCAGGTTGCGCGCATCGCGTCCAGCAGCAGCGGCGCCAGCTTGAACCGCGGCGGCGAGTCCTCCACGCCTGCCGCCGGGCCGATGACCTGTCGCCAGTCGGCGAGAATTTCGGGCCGATACACGCCGATGCCGGAGAACGTGCAGCCTGGCTTCGCCTTCGGCGTGCAGCGCGCCGCTCTCATCCAGGCTGAAATCGCCGCGCGGATGCTGCGCGGGATTCTCGACCATCACCAGGTGCGCCAGTCCGGCCGGCTCGCGCGGCAGGCGTGCGAAATCGAAGTCGGTCCAGATGTCGCCGTTGACGGCGATGAAGGGCTCGGCGCCGAGCAATTGCAGCGCGTGATGCATGCCGCCGCCGGTTTCCAGCGGCTCCGGCGCCTTCGAAGGAATAATGCAGGCGCAGGCCCCATCGGGATCCGTGCCGAGCGCTGGCTCGAAGCGATTCCGCAAGCCAGGACGTATTGATGACCACGTCGCGTCACGCCCAGCGCGGCCAGCTTTTCCAGATGCCAGGCGATCAGCGGCTTGCCGCCCGCCGTGAGCAGCGGCTTGGGCGTGTACTTCGGTCAGCGGGCGCATCCGCTCGCCCTTGCCGGCGGCGAAGATCAGCGCGCGCGGCTTGCACGGCGCTCATGCGAGCGGCAAGGTGATGTCGCGCTGCGCCGAGCACGCGCTCGATCAGCGCGATCAGCGGCGCCGTCTCCGGATAGCGCAGGCCGACGTCGCGGGTGTAGCGCCACACCAGCGGCAGGTCATCGAGATAGCCGGCCTTGCCGTCGCGGTACCAGAGCCGGCAGAAGATCCCGAGCACCTTGATGTGCCGCTGCAGGCCCATCAGGTCGAAGCCGCGGCGGAAAGTGGCGGCATCCACGTGGGTCAGGCCCGCGCCGACCAGCTGCGCCGGTAGGCACTCGGCCCAGCCGATAGACCTGCTCGTCCGGCCAGGAGATATAGCAATCGCGCAGCAGCGAAACCAGGTCGTAGGTGATCGGGCCGCGCACGGCGTCCTGGAAATCCAGGATGCCCGGATTGTTTTCGTCGCAGACCAGCAGATTGCGCGAATGGTAGTCGCGGTGGACGAATACCTGCTCCTGGCGCCGCGCATTCTCGACCAGCGCGCGGAACGCCACTTCGACGACATCCCAGTCGGTGCAATCCGGGCGTGAAGCCCAGATGGCGCTGGAGGAACCACTCCGGCATCAACTCCATCTCGTTGACCAGCCGCTGCTCGTCATACGGCGGGCAGGTCGCTGCTGTCGATCCGGGTCTGCATCGCCAGCAGGGCGGACAACGCATCGCCATAGAGGGCGTCCGCGCTTTGCTGGTTCAGCTCCGGCAGGTAAAGCCTGCCGCCGAGGTCCGACATCAGCACGAAGCCCGAATCGGCATCGGCGGCCTTGATCTGCGGCGCATGCAGGCCCACGTCGTTGAGCCGCCGCGCGATGTCCAGCCAGGGACGGATGTCCTCGCGATCCGGCGGCGCGTCCATGACGATCCAGGTCTGTCCGCCGGATTGCGTGCGCCAATAGCTGCGGAAAGCTGGCGTCGGCGGACGCGCGCTCCAGCGCGGCGCCGGGATCATCGAGGGCGGCACGGGTCCAGTCCAGGCGCGCTAGCTCTCGGGAAGGCAGGGGCATCGGTGTTTCCGCTCTCGATATTGACGGCAAAGTATGAGCCATGGGCGCGTTTAGCGCGAAGCGCGAGGCCTCCCATGGCAATATAGGCGACTCGTTTCCATACGGCCCACCATGCGCAAAATGATTCCCGTCATCCTTTCCGGCGGTTCCGGCACGCGGCTATGGCCGCTGTCCCGGGAGTCGCATCCCAAGCAGTTCCTGCCGCTGTTGGGCGAACGGTCCCTGCTGCAGATGACCTGGCTGCGGCTGCACGGCCTGCCGGGCGCCGACGCGCCGCTGGTGGTCGCCAACGAAGAACACCGGTTCATGGTTGCCGAGCAGCTGCGGCTGGTCGGCGCGAAGCCGTCGGCGATGATCCTGGAGCCGGTCGGCCGCAATACGGCGCCGGCCATTGCCGTCGCCGCGCTGAAGGCCATGGCCGACGGCGACGATCCGGTCCTGCTGGTGCTGCCTTCCGATCACGTCATCGCCGATGAGCCAGGCTTCCGGGAGGCCGTGCTCGCGGCGCTGCCCGCCGCCGAAGCCGGCGGCCTGGTCACCTTCGGCATCCTGCCGACCTCGGCCGAGACCGGCTACGGATACATCAACGCCGCCGCGGGCGAGGGCGTTCGCGCGGTCCTGCGCTTCGTGGAGAAGCCCGACCAGGCCACCGCCGAGGCATATCTCGCCAGCGGCGAATATTTCTGGAACAGCGGCATGTTCGCCTTCCGCGCCTCGCGCTATCTCGAGGAGCTGGCCAGGACGCAGCCGAAGATGGTCGAGCTGGCCCGGCAGTCGCTCGAGAAGGCAACGGTGGACGCCGATTTCCTTCGCCTGGATCGCGATTCGTTCGCCGCCTGTCCGGCCGATTCGATCGACTACGCTGTCATGGAGAAGACCGACAGCGCCGCCATCCTGCCGATAGACGTCGGCTGGAACGATGTCGGTTCCTGGTCGGCGTTGTGGTCGGTGGTCGAGCAGGACGGCGACGGCAACGCCCATCGTGGCGACGTGCTCGCGCGCGACTGCCGCAACACCCTGGCGATCAGCGACAAGCGGCTGGTCGCGCTGATCGGCCTGTCCGACATCGTGGTGGTGGACACCGACGATGCCGTGCTGATCGCGCACAAGGACCGGGTCCAGGAAGTGAAGGAGATCGTGACCTCGCTCAAGAAGAACCACCGCCCGCAGGCGACCTGGCATCGCAAGGTCTATCGCCCGTGGGGAAGTTACGACGGCATCGACAGCGGCGAGCGGTTCCAGGTCAAGCGCATCATCGTCAAGCCGGGCGCGGCGCTGAGCCTGCAGATGCATCACCATCGCGCCGAGCACTGGATCGTCGTCAGGGGAACCGCGCGGGTCACCTGCGGCGAGAAAGTGTTCCTGCTGGCCGAGAACGAGAGCACCTACATTCCGCTGGGCAGCAAGCACCGGCTTGAGAATCCCGGCAAGCAGCCGCTGGAGCTGATCGAAGTGCAGTCGGGCAGTTATCTTGGCGAGGACGATATCGTCCGGTTCGATGATGTCTATGGCAGGAGCGCATCGTGACCCTGCAGGTCGAACAGGCGACGATCGGCGTCATCGGACTGGGCTACGTCGGCCTGCCGCTGGCGGTTGAGTTCGGCAAGCATTTCGCCACCGTGGGTTTCGATATCAACGCGGCGCGGGTCAAGGCCCTGCGTGGCGGTGTCGACAGCACCTGCGAGGTTTCCGCCGAAGAGTTGGCAAGCAGTGCCAGGCTGCAGCTGAGCACCGATCCGGAGGCGCTGCGCGCCTGCAATGTCTTCATCGTCACGGTGCCGACGCCGATCGATGCCGCCAAGCGGCCTGACCTGCGGCCGTTGATTGCCGCCAGCGAGACCATCGCGGCGGTGCTCAAGCCCGGCGACACCGTCGTGTACGAATCCACGGTCTACCCCGGCTGCACCGAAGAAGTCTGCGTGCCGATCCTGGAGGGGGCTTCCGGCCTCGTCTTCAACGTCGATTTCTTCGCCGGCTACAGCCCTGAGCGGATCAACCCCGGGCGACAAGGAACATCGCGTCACCGATATCCTCAAGGTCACCTCCGGCTCGACGCCGGAAGCGGCCCGGTTCGTTGACCAGCTATACGCTTCCATCATCACCGCCGGCACGCACAAGGCCAGCTCGATCAAGGTCGCCGAGGCGGCCAAGGTGATCGAGAACACGCAACGCGACGTCAATATCGCCCTGGTCAATGAGCTGGCGCTGATCTTCGACAAGCTGGGCATCGACACGCTGGAAGTGCTGCAGGCGGCGGGAACCAAGTGGAACTTCCTGCCGTTCCGCCCCGGCCTGGTCGGCGGCCATTGCATCAGCGTGGATCCGTACTACCTCACCCACAAGGCGCAGGAGCTGGGCTACCACCCGGAAGTGATCCTGGCTGGTCGTCGCATCAACGACGGCATGGGCAGTTTCGTCGCCACCCAGGTGCTGCGCCTGATGGCGCAACGCGGGATCAACATCGTCGGCGCCCGGGTCCTGGTGATGGGACTGACCTTCAAGGAAAATTGTCCGGACCTGCGCAACACCCGGGTCATCGACATCATCGCCGAGCTCCGTGAATACAACGCAAAAGTGGATGTGTACGACCCGTGGGTGGATGCGGCGGAGGCCGAGCGCGAGTATGGAATCAGTCCCATCGACGAACCATCCGCCGGGCAATACGACGCCATCATCCTGGCGGTAGGCCATCGCCAGTTCGCCGAAATGGGCGCGAAGGGAATACGCGCCTTCGGCAAGGCCGGCGGCGTCCTGTTCGATGTGAAATACGTGCTTCCCCGGGACGCGGTCGATGGCCGGCTCTGAGACGATGCGCTGTGGAGCCGGCCAGTGAGAGTCCTGGTTTGTGGCGGCGCCGGCTACATCGGCAGCCACACCTGCGTGGCGCTGGGCGAAGCCGGTCACGACATCGTCGTGCTCGACAATTTCTGCAACAGTTCCCCCGCCGCGGTCAGCCGGGCCGCGGAGCTGATCGGGCGGCCGATCCAACTGGTGCAGGGCGATATCCGCAACCGGGGTGATCTTGCCGAAGCGTTCAAGGGCGGCATCGATGCCGTCATCCATTTCGCCGGCCTCAAGGCCGTGGGCGAGAGTTGCGCCAGGCCGCTGGAGTATTTCGACAACAATGTCTCGGGCACCGTCACGTTGCTGCAGGCCATGGAGGCGCAAGGCGTCAAGAGACTGGTTTTCAGTTCGTCCGCCACCGTCTATGGCGATCCTGATTCGGTGCCGATTTCCGAGGATGCGCCGCTTCGCGTCGCCAATCCCTATGGGCGCACCAAGCTGATGGTCGAGGACATGATCCGCGACACCTGCAGCGGAAATCCCGATTTCAGCGCCGTGATCCTGCGTTACTTCAATCCCGTGGGAGCCCATCCGAGCGGCCGGATCGGAGAGGATCCGACCGGCACGCCGGCCAACCTGATGCCTTACGTTTCGCAGGTTGCCGTCGGCCGCCGCGACCGCCTGCAGGTGTTCGGCGGCGACTATCCAACGCGGGACGGCACCGGCATTCGCGATTACATCCATGTGGTGGACCTGGCCCAGGCGCATTGCCGTGCCTTGGAATTCGACCAGGGTCGCGGCGGTTGCGTGGCGTTCAACCTCGGTACCGGGCGCGGCTACAGCGTGAAGGAATTGATCAGCGCCTTCGAGGCGGCCACGGGCCGCAGCATTCCCTATACGGTTGTCGATCGCCGTCCGGGCGATGTGGCTGAATTGTGGGCCGATGTCTCGCTGGCGAAGGATGTGCTGGGATGGCAGGCCCGGCTTGGCCTGGATCGAATGTGCGTCGATGCGTGGCGTTGGCAGTCGGGCAATCCCGCCGGGTATGGCATTGAGGAAACTGAAAAATGAAGGTTCTCGTCACTGGCACCGCCGGCTTCATCGGATCCCACCTGGTCCTGAGGTTGCTCGAGCGCGGCGATGAAGTCGTCGGCCTGGACAATCTGAGCGACTACTACGATGTGAACCTGAAGAAGGCTCGCCTGGCCCGCTTCATGGACCATCCGAGATACACCCATATCACCGCCGACCTCGCCGACCGCGCGGCCGTCGAGGCGGCGTTCGCGACCCACAGGCCGCAACGGGTGGTGAACCTGGCCGCGCAGGCCGGGGTGCGCTATGCGGCGGAAAACCCGCATGTCTACGTCAGCAGCAACGTCACCGGTTTCCTGCACATCCTCGAAGGCTGTCGCCAGCATGGCGTCGAGCACCTGGTGTTCGCTTCCACCAGTTCGGTATACGGCGCGAACACGAAGATGCCGTTCTCCGAGCACCAGCCGACCGAGCACCCGCTCACCTTGTATGCGGCGACCAAGAAAGCCAACGAGATGATGGCGCACAGCTACGCGCACCTCTATGGAATTCCGTCCACCGGGCTGCGCTTTTTCACGGTCTACGGGCCCTGGGGCCGTCCGGACATGGCGCTGTTCCTGTTCACCAAGGCGATCCTGGCGGGCGAGCCGATCAAGGTCTTCAACCACGGCAGGCACAAGCGCAGCTTCACCTACGTAGACGATATCGTCGAGGGCGTGGTCCGCACGCTGGACCAGCCGCCGGCCGCCAACCCGTCCTGGAATGGCGACGCGCCCGATCCGGCCAGCAGCAACGCGCCCTATCGCATCTACAACATCGGCAACGAGCAGCCGGTGGAGCTGCTGCGGTATATCGAGGTGCTGGAACACTGCCTGGGCCGCAAGGCGCAGATGGAGATGCTGCCATTGCAGGCGGGCGACGTGCCCGATACCGAGGCCGACATGTCCGAGTTGATCGCAGCCGTGGACTACCGGCCGACGGTGTCCGTGGAAGAGGGCGTGGGCAACTTCATCCGCTGGTACCGGGAATACCATCGCATCTGATCGGACCGCCTCCGGGCGGGTAATTCCCCCTGCAACGCCTCTGCGCACCCGGTAGAATGAGCGCTGATCCCCAGCGCGGCGCCGGTCCAGTCCATGCTTCCTGCCAACCAGTTGTCCCACCTCGATCGCCTCGAGGCCGAAAGCCTGCACATCCTGCGCGAAGTGGCGGCTGAATTCCGCAATCCGGTGATGCTCTACTCGATCGGCAAGGACAGCACGGTGCTGCTGCACCTGCTGAAGAAGGCGTTCTATCCGGCGCGCCCGCCGATCCCGCTGCTGCACGTGGACACCACCTGGAAGTTCCGCGAGATGATCGCGTTCCGGGACGAAGTGGCGCAGGAACAGAACGTCGATCTGCGCGTGCACATCAACCTGGAGGGCGTGCGCCAGGGCATGGGCCCGATCAGCCACGGCGCGACCGTGCATACCGATGTGATGAAGACCCAGGCGCTCAAGCAGGCGCTCGATGCGGGTCGCTACGACGCGGCCATCGGCGGCGCCCGGCGCGACGAAGAGAAATCGCGGGCCAAGGAGCGGGTGTTCTCCTTCCGCAACGCGCAGCACCGCTGGGATCCGAAGAACCAACGGCCCGAGCTGTGGAGCCTGTACAACACCCGCATCCATGCCGGCGACAGCGTTCGCGTGTTTCCGATGTCGAACTGGACCGAGCTCGATGTCTGGCTGTACATCTTCCGGGAAAACATCCCGGTGGTTCCGCTGTACTTCGCCAAGGAGCGCCCGGTCGTGGAGCGCGACGGCGGGCTGATCATGGTCGATGACGATCGCTACCCATTGCTGCCGGGCGAGTCGCCGATGATGAAGAAGGTGCGGTTCCGCACGCTCGGCTGTTACCCGCTGACCGGCGGCTTCGAGTCGGACGCCGACACCCTGGAGAAGATCATCGGCGAAATGCTGGTCGCCCGGACTTCCGAGCGGCAGGGGCGCCTGATCGACAACGATCCTTCGGCCTCGATGGAAAAGAAGAAGCAAGAGGGTTATTTCTGATGACTGCCCCCGTGGACATCGCCGCGTATCTCAAACTGCACGAAGCCAAGCCCCGGCTGCGCTTCATCACCTGCGGCAGCGTGGACGACGGCAAGAGCACGCTGATCGGCCGGTTGCTCTACGAGAGCAAGAACCTGTTCGACGACCAGTTGTCCGCGCTCGAGCGCGACAGCAAGCGCCATGGCACGCAGGGCGAGGAAATCGACTACGCCTTGCTGCTCGACGGCCTGGACGCCGAGCGCGAGCAGGGCATCACCATCGATGTCGCCTATCGCTATTTCAGCACCGACAAGCGCAGCTTCATCGTCGCCGATTGCCCCGGCCACGAGCAGTACACGCGCAACATGGCGACCGGCGCCTCCACGGCGGACGTGGCGGTGGTGCTGGTGGATGCGCGCAAGGGTTTGCTGACGCAGACCCGGCGGCACAGCTATATCGCGGCGTTGTTCGGCATCCGCGAAGTGGTGCTGGCGGTCAACAAGATGGACCTGGTGGATTATTCGCAGGAAGTGTTCGAGGAGATCGCCGCCGCCTATGGCGCGCTGGCCGCCACGCTGGGCATTCCGCGGGTCACCGCGATTCCATTGTCCGGACTGGCCGGCGACAACGTCGTGCTGCGTTCGCCGGCGATGCCCTGGTACCGGGGGCCGGCGTTGCTGGAGCACCTGGAGCAAGTCGAGCCCAACACTTCCAGCGGCGTCAGCCGCGAAGCGCCGGGTGTCGATGACGGACACGTGGTGCCCACGCCGGCTCCGATGGCTTTCCGCATGCCGGTGCAATGGGTCTGTCGCCCGTCCCAGGATTTTCGCGGCTTTGCCGGGCAGATCGCCGCAGGCCAGGTGAAGGTCGGCGACGAGGTGGTCAGCGCCAGTTCCGGCCGGCGCTCGCGAGTCACTTCGATATTTCTCGGCAATGAACAGCTGCAGACTGCGCGCGAAGGGCAATCGATCCTGCTCACGCTGCAGGACGAAATCGACATCAGTCGCGGCGACATCGTGGCCGCCGCCGACGAGGCGCCGCCGGTGTCCGACCAGTTCGGCGCGCACCTGCTGTGGATGGGCGACGAGCCGCTGCTGCCCGGCCGCCATTACTGGCTGAAGCTGGGCACGCGAACGGTCGCCGCGCAGGTCACCGAGATCAAGCACAAGGCCGACATCAACACCCAGGAGCACATTGCCGCCAAGCGGCTGCTGCTCAATGAAGTCGGCGCCTGCAACCTGAGCCTCGACCAGCCGATCGCCTTCGAGACGCACGACGACAACAGGATGCTCGGCAGCTTCATCCTGATCGATCGCCAGACTTTCGCCACCGTGGCCTGCGGCACCCTGGATTTCGCGCTGCGTCGCGCGGCCAACGTGCACTGGCAGGCGCTCGACGTCGACCAGGCAGCGCGCGCGGCCATCAAGGGACAGTCGCCCCGCTGCCTGTGGTTCACCGGCCTGTCGGGGTCGGGCAAGTCCACCATCGCCAACCTGGTCGAAAAGCGCCTGCTCGCTTCCGGCCATCACACCTATCTGCTCGATGGCGACAACGTGCGGCACGGCCTCAATCGCGATCTTGGCTTCAGCGACGAGGACCGCGTCGAGAACATCCGGCGGGTCGCCGAAGTCGCCAAGCTGATGGTCGATGCGGGCCTGATCGTGATCGTGTCGTTCATCTCGCCGTTCCGCAGCGAGCGGCGCATGGCGCGCGACCTGTTCAGCGCAGGCGAGTTCGTCGAGGTGTTCGTCGATACGCCGCTGGAAGTCTGCGAGAAGCGCGACATCAAGGGCCTTTACGCCAAGGCGCGCGCCGGCGAGATCCCCAACTTCACCGGCATCGATTCGCCCTATGAAGTGCCCGAGGCGGCCGAGCTGGTGCTCGACACCTCGAGCCAGCCGCCGGAGAAACTCGCCCAGGCGGTGGTCGACGTCGTGGTGGGGTGATTCCGGTTCAGCAGCAGCCGTGGTCGCCGAAACTCGCCGCGCCGGCTGCACGCCGACGCCACGGGTCAGGCCCTTTTCGCTGGCCTGGTAATGTTCGGCGATGACCCGGGCCACCGATGAGGTGACCCGCTTCCCGGTCGGGATATGCAGGAATTCGTTCGGGCCGTGCGCATTGGAATGCGGGCCGAGCACGCCGGTGATCATGAATTGCGCGCCGGGGAATTTCTCGCCGAGCATGCCCATGAACGGAATCGTGCCGCCTTCGCCCATGTACATCGCGGGCGCGCCGAAGAATTCCTGGCTGGCCTGGTCGATCGCCAGTTCCAGCCAAGGCGCCAGCGCGGGAGCATTCCAGCCGGTGGACGCCTTCTCCACTTCGAACTCGACTCGGCGCCATTGCAGGGCGGATCTCGGTCAAGGCCTGCGTGAGGAACTCGCTGGCGAGTCTTCGGATCCAGCGTCGGCGGCAGGCGCAGGCTCAGCTTGACCGCGGTGTACGGACGCAGCACGTTGCCGGCATTGCCGACAGCGGCGGAAAGCCGTCGGCGCCGGTGATCGACAGCATCGGACGCCAGGTGCGGTTGAGCACCAGTTCGGCCAGATCCTTGCTCATCGGCACCATGCCGGGCAGGAACGGGAACTTGTCGTAGACGTCGTCGCCGAGCACCTCCGCGGCGCGCCGGGCTTGTTGCAGGCGCTCCGCCGGAATTTCCACGAGAGTTCCCCAGGCAGGATCGCGCCGGTCGTCTCGTCCTCGAGGCGCGAAAGCAACTGGCGCAGCACGCGGAAACTGGACGGCACGACGCCCGAGGCATCGCCCGAATGCACGCCTTCGCTGAGCACGCTCACGCTTCAGGTTGCCGCCGGCAAGACCGCGCAACGAGGTGGTGCACCACAGCTGGTCGTAGTTGGCGCAGCCGGAATCCAGGCAGACCACCAGCGACGGCTTGCCGATGCGCTCGGCCAGGTGGTCGACGTAATAGGGCAGGTCGTAGCTGCCCGATTCCTCGCAGGCTTCGATCAGGATCACGCAGCGGCTGTGCGGCAGGCCCTGTTCCTGCAATGCGCGGATGGCGGTGAGCGAACCGAAGATCGCGTAGCCGTCGTCGGCGCCGCCGCGGCCGTACAGCCGGTCGCCCCGGATCACCGGCTTCCAGGGGCCGAGGTCGTCGGCCCAGCCGGTCATTTCCGGCTGCTTGTCCAGATGCCCGTAGAGCAGCACGCAATCGTCGCCCTGGCCGTCGATCTCGATGAAGATCAGCGGCGTGCGCCCTTCCAGGCGCACCACTTCCAGCTTCATGCCGGCGATCGGCTGCTTGCGCGCCCAGTCGGCGAGCAACTCGGTGGCGGCGTCCATGTAGCCGTTCGCCTGCCAGTTGGCGTCGAACATCGGCGACTTGTTGGGGATGCGGATGTATTCGATGAGCTGCGGAACGATATCGCCGTCCCAGGCTTCGCTGACCAATCGTTCGATTCTTGCGGTATCCATGCGCTGTGCGCCTCCTTGCTGATCGGCCAATTCTAGCCGAGGCCGGTGGGAAAAGGCTGACCCGCGTAGGTGGCGGATTCCCAGCCCGGGCCGGTGGCAACCGACGATGGGGCCGACCAGCGGGCTCGTGGAGACTGGCGATACCGACACGGCGCTGACCGTGGCGGATCCCGCAATACCTCTCTGGAGCCACTTCATGAACAAGATTGCCCTCGTCCTCAAGTCCCTCGTCCTGTCCGCGCTTGCTCGCCACGTTCCGCCTTCGCCGGCGGCGAGCGGGTCAACATCAACACCGCCGATGCGGCCACCCTCGACCGCGTGCTGGTCGGCATCGGCCCCTCGCAAGGCCGAGGCGATCGTGGTCTATCGCAAGGCCAATGGCGCCTTCCGCAGCGCCGACCAGCTGGCATCGGTCAAGGGCATCGGCCTGTCCACCATCGAAAAGAACCGCGATCGCATCGTCGTCAGCGGCGGCGCCGCCCCGGCGCCCGCGCGCACGGCTGCGCGGCCAAACCGGCGGCTTGCCGCACGCAGCGGAGCCGCGCGCTGAGCAAGGCGATCGACCCGGCGCGCCGCCCACGGGCGGCGCGCCGCTCCTGTCCGGAGATCGCCATGAACGCACAGGCACTGTCGCCGAATCCCGAACCGGCCGCGCGAACCAGACGCGTTTCCCGATACCCGGCCTTGGCCTTCACTTACGACCACGACATTGTTTCGCCGCCCTTGTTCATCGGACCCGGAAGCGGCCGTGCCGTTGCCCGCGCATGCAGGACGAGCCTCCGGTCTGGCGAAACTCCCGCTGCCTGGCCTGGGTGCTGATGCCGGACCGCTGGCACGGCCTGGTCGTCCTCGGCGAGGGCGATTCGCTGGCGACCGGCTGGTGCGCGCTTCAAGGCAGTCTGCGCCCGCTCGATGGAACCGGCCTCGCGTCAATGGCTGGTTGTGGGCGCAAGCGGCTTCAACGAGCGCGCGCTGCGCAGCGACGAGATGTTCTGGCCGTCGCCCGTTACCTGGTCGCCAATCCGGTCGCTCGGGCCTGGCCGAGCGGTCGGCGACTACCCTACTGGAATGCCTCTGGCTGGACTCGGGCACGATCGACTTGAACGCGACCAGCTCGCCGGGGCGACCGGCCAACACAATCGCGGCATGAACATCATGCTTGCTTCCGGCCAACGAATACCTGTCGCGAGCGCTGGAAGAACGGGCTGGGCTGGACCCGCGAGATCCTCCGCTGTTCCGGAGGACGGCGCGTGACTGGGACTGGCGCGTCTCGATCGCCGAGGTCGACAAGGACTGTCCGTTCTCGGTGTTCCCCGGGATCGAGCGCGAATTGGTGCTGCTGACCGGCGAAGGCATGCGCCTGAATTTCGACGACGGCGAGATCGGTCGAGTTGACTGCCGCCGCATGACCGCCATCGGTTTTCCGGCGAGCGCGCCCTGTCGGCCGAATTGATCGCCGGCCCGACCCAGGACTTCAACCTGATGTGGCGGCCGCGACCGGGTCGAGGCCGACTTGCTGCACCGGCCGCTGGTCGGGCCGATGCTGTTCTTCGCCGTACCTGGCGTTCGCTGGGTGGTCCACGTGATTGCCGGTCGCGCCCGCTTCAAGGACCAGCTGCGGTGCCGCCCTTGCTTGGAGCAGGGCGATTCGGCGCTGATCGAGCCGCAGCGAAGGTGGCGCTGGCGCGGCTCATCCTGGAAGGCGGCGGCGAGGTGCTGCTGGCGCGCATAACCGACCTGGATCCGGGCCGACGAGGCGGGCTGAGGCGCGCTGTTTCACTCTCATCGCGGTCGTCGCGGGTCCAGACCGCATCCGTTTTCGACGCGTGACGGGAAATGTGACCGTCGGCATGTAGGCCGGTGGACAAGTCGCTCGCCGGTGCGGACGTCGAACTTGGCCCCGTGCCGCGGGCATTCCACCTCGTAGCCCTCGACGGGCCGCCGGCCAGCTCGCCGCCGTCGTGCGTGCAGACATCCTCGATCGCGTATAGCTGGCCATCGATGTTGAAAACGGCGATGGCGGTATCGCCGTCGTAGGCGACCTGGAATTCGCCGGGCAACAGTTCGGACGTCGAACAGACGCGGATCCAGTCGTTCATCGGTTTTCCTTAGCAGGGCTTTTCCAGGACCTCGAAGCGCAGGTCGTCGCGCTTGGGCAGGCCGAATCGGGCGTCGCCGTAGGGGAACGGCTTCTTGATGCCGGTGCGGCGATAGCCGCGACGCTCGTAGAAGGCAATCAGCTCGTCGCGGATGTCGATCACGGTCATGCGCATCGTCGCGCAGCCCCATTCCTCGCGGGCGATGCGCTCGGCTTCGGCCAGCACTAGTTTGCCGATGCCCCGCCCTGCCGCGCCGGGTCGACCGAGAACATGCCGAAATACCCGGCGCCGTCCTCGACCGCGACGTTGGCGCAGGCGAGCAGCGCGCCGTCTCGTTCGGCCAGCAGGAGCCGGCTCCGCTGCGCGCCAGGACGCCTCGATTTCGTCCGGGCCGGTGCGGCGGCCATCGAGGAAATCCGCCTCGGTGGTCCAGCCGGCGCGGCTGGCGTCGCCGCGATAGGCGGACTCGACCAGCGCGACGATGGCGCGGAATGTCCGCGGCGCCGGCGGCGGAACGCAAAGCCGAGCATGGTTATCCCAGCATTTTCCTGACCTTTTCGATCGCGTTGACGAAGCCGTCGATTTCATCGATCGTATTGTAGAAGGCGAACGAGGCCCGGCAAGTGGCCGGGACGCCGAGATACGCATCAGCGGATGCGCGCAATGGTGGCCGGAGCGCACGGCGATGCCCTCGAGGTCCAGCAAGGTCGCCAGGTCGTGGGCATGCGCGCCTTCGACCAGGAAAGAAATGATCGCCGCCTTCTCCCGGCGCCGTGCCGACGATGCGCAGGCCCTGGACCCCGCCATCGCGGCGGTGGCATGCGCGAGCAGCGCTTTCTCGCGCGCCTCGATGTTGGCCATGCCAACCGCTGCAGGTAGTCCACCGAAGCGCCCAGTCCGATCACGCCGGCGATTTCGGGGTGCCGGCCTCGAACTTGTGCGGCGGGTCGTTGAAGGTGGTTCTTTCGAAACGCACTTCGCGGATCATTTCGCCGCCGCCGAGGAAGGGCGGCATCGACTCAGGTGTTCGCGCCGGGCCCAGAGCGCGCCGGTGCCGGTCGGTCCCGAGCATCTTGTGGCCGGTGAAGGCGTAGAAGTCGCAGCCGAGGGCGGCGATATCGACCGGCGGTGCGGCACGCCTGGGAACCGTCGACCACCGTGACGATGCCGCGGCGCGCGCTTCCCGGCAGATTTCGCGATCGGATTCACCGTGCCCAGCACGTTCGAGACCTGGGTCACGCCGAGGATCTTCACCTCCCGGCGTCATCGCCCTCCACAGGGCGTCGAGGTCCAGTTCGCCGGCCGCGCGTGATTTTCGGCGACGCTGATTCGTCGCCCCGCAGCGTTCGGCGATCAGTTGCCAGGGCACGATGTTCGCGTGGTGCTCCATGCGCGAGAGCAGGATCACGTCGCCTGGCTTGAGCGCGGCAAGGCGTAGCTGTAGGCGACCAGGTTGATCGCCTGCGTCGTGCCGAGGTCAGCACCAGCTCGTCCGGATCGCACTTGACGAACGCGGCCAGCCTGCGCGCGGGCCGATTCGTAGGCCTCGGTGGCTTCCATTCCGAGCGTATGCACGGCACGGGAAATGTTGGCGTTGTGTTCGCGGTAGAATGTCGACGGCCGCGTCGATCACCCGTCGCGGTTTTCTGCGCGGTGTTGGCGGAATCGAAATAGACCAGCGGCTTGCCGTTGACTTGCTGGCGCGAGCACCGGGAAGTCGGCGCGAACGGCGGCCCAATCGGTGCCGGCCGCGGTGCCGGCTCCGGACTGCCAGTTCACCCGGGTCTGGCTCGCACGCTCGGCAGGCGCGACTCATCCTCGGCGAGAGCCGCCGCTCAGCGGGTCGCCGACCGAGGCCAGCGCCTCGCGACAGAACGCCAAGGTCAACAGGACGCGCGCCTGCGCGGCGGGAATGCCCCGGCTGCGCAGATAGAACAGTGCCGGTCGAGCCGGCCGATGGTCGCGCCGTGGGCCGCCTTCACTTCGTCGGCATGGATCTGCAGCACCGGCTGGGTGTCGATCTCGGCGTTGTCGGAGAGCAGCAGGTTCTTGTTCGACAGCTGGCATCGCTGCCATCGGCCCCGGCAAGAATGGAAATGCCGCCAGGAAAGCCACGCGTCCGCGATCGGCGGCAAGTCCGCGCCAAAGCAGGTCGCAGCGCGTGTCGCGGCCGACGTGTGTCGATGCCAAGCCGGGTTGCTGTCGTCCGCCCGGCGAACAACGCGCCGCCGGAGACGAATGCGCCGCTCGCCCTGCAGCCGGACGTTGAGTTCATGGCGCGAGAGGCCGGCGCCCAGTTCGAGATCGACGCGGTGATAGATTGCGTTGGCCGCCAGCGTCGCATCGGTGCGGGCCAGCACGGTGGCGCCCGGTCCTTCCTGCAGGCGCGCGTGGGCAGCTCCGCGCCTGCGCCGAGCTGCACGGGTCGAGCTGGTTGCACAGGTGCGGTGCGCGCCGCTGGCGATGTGGTGCTCGACCAGAGTCAGGCTCGACCCTCACCGAGCTCCGACGGTCATGGCGGCCGTGGATCGCGAGGTCGCCGTCGGCGGGCGTGCCGACGAACACGACATGCAGCGGCGCCTCGATGTGGACGTTGGCCGCAAGCCGGATCAGCGCGCCTTCGGTGGCCAGCGCCGTGTTCAGGCGCGCGAACGCTTCATCGGACTCGTGGAACGGCTGCGCGAGCGCGTCGCGACCCGCGCATCGCCCGAGTCCAGCGCCGTCGACAGCAGGTCCACGCTGAGTCCCGCTGGCAAGTCGGCCAGCCGCGACAGGCCCGAGTCCGCCTGGCCGTTGACGAAGACCAGGCGCGGCTCCGGGGCGGCGACAGCGCGGCCAGGTCGGTCGCGGGTTGCAGCCGTGGCGACGCCACAGCGGCTGCGCGCAGAAAAGGCGCGCAGCGCGGTGTATTTCCAGCGCTCGTCGCGTTGGCTCGGAATCCGCCGCGGCCTGGTTTCCCGCATGGCGTCGCGGCGCGCGCGCCCGCCCCTGGGCATCGACCAGCGCCGCGGGCAGCGCCGAGAAACTGGCTTGCAGGGAGTCGAGCAGGGCACTCATGGCGCTGCGTTCCTTGATCCAGGCGTAGCCGTGCGCTTCGAGTCCGAGCGCGAGCTCCGGGCCGCCGCTCTCGACGATCCGGCCCTCGGCGAGCACGTGCACGAAGTCCGGCTTGATGTAGTCGAGCAGCCGCTGGTAGTGGGTGATGACGAGCATGGCGCGCTGCCGGCGAGCGCATCAGGTTGACGCCCTCGGCGACCAGCTTCAGCGCATCGATGTCCAGGCCGGAGTCGGTCTCGTCGAGTATCGCCAGCTTCGGCTCCAGCACCGCCATCTGGAAGATCTCGTTGCGCTTCTTCTCGCCGCCGGAAAAGCCCTCGTTCACGGCGCGATGCAGCAGTTCGTCCTTCATGTGCAGCACGCGGATCTTCTCGCGCACGCGCTTGAGGAACTCCATCGAGTCCAGCTCGGCTCGCCGCGTGCTTGCGCTGGGCGTTGAGCGCCGCGCGCAGGAAATAGGTGTTGTTGACGCCGGGATCTCGACCGGGTACTGGAAGGCCAGGAACACGCCTTCTGCGGCGCGCTCCTCCGGCTCGAGCTCCAGCAGGTCCTTGCCCTGGAAGCGCACGCTGCCTCTCGGTGACCTCGTAGCCGTCGCGCCCGGCCAGCACGTTGCCGAGGGTCGACTTGCCGGCGCCGTTGGGTCCCATGATGGCGTGCACTTCGCCGGGATTGACCTCGAGCGATGAGGCCGCTGAGGATTTCCTTGCCAGCCACGCTGACGTGCAGGTTTTCGATCTTGAGCATGTGTTCAGTCCGTGGGGCGGCGCAATGCAGGGTGGTGAAGCTCTGTTCGGTGGCGAATGGAGTGCGATGGATTTCGCGGCTGTCCGCGATGCGGGTGAAGCCTTCGCCGAAGCGGTCGCGAGGGCGTCGGCGTCGTAGCGGCAAACCGGCAGGCCGCTGCACTTTCGGGGCCGTCGGCGGCGAAGTCGAGATGAGCAGGATGCCGCCCTCGCGCAGGCAGCGCCGGGCCAGTCGCCACGTAGCGCGCCTGGTCGTCCGGGTCGGTCAGGAAGTGAAAGACCGCGCGATCGTGCCAGAGGCCGTAGTGCTTCGAGGGCAGGTCCGCGCCCAGTACGTCGGAGGCGATCCACTGACTCCGACGCCGGGGGGCATCCGTCGCGGCGGAATCGACGCGCGCCTTTGCTTCTTCCAGCGCTTCCGCCGAAAAGATGTCGAGCACGCTGATATCGGTAAAGCCGCGCGCCAGCAAATCGTCCACCAGGGTGCGAGCGGCCCGCGCCGACATCGATCACCGGCGTGTCGGCGGCCAGGTGCAGCCAGTCGATCAGGCGCAGGGACTCGTCCAGGTGAGGGCGGAACCAGCTGGTCTGCTGTTCGGCCTTGCTCTGGTAGACCGTTTGCCAATGTTCGCGCGGGTTGCTCATTCCGGGCCTCAGCCGACGCCGCCTTCGAGGCTGACTTCCAGCAATTTCTTGGCCTCGACCGCGAACTCCATCGGCAGTTCCTTGAACACCTGCTTGCAGAAACCGTCGACGATCATCGACACCGCGTCTTCCTCGCTGATGCCGCGCGCGCGGCAGTAGAACAGCTGGTCGTCGCTGATCTTCGAGGTCGTGGCCTCGTGCTCGACCATGGCCGGGGTTCTTGCACCTCGATGTAGGGGAACGTGTGCGCGCCGCAGCGCTCGCCGATCAGCAGCGAGTCGCACTGGGTGTAGTTGCGCGCGCCGTCGGCGCCCTTCTCGACCTTCACCAGGCCGCGATAGGTGTTCTGGCCGCGGCCGGCGCTGATGCCCTTGGAGATGATCGTGACTGTGGTGTCGCGTGCCGATGTGGATCATCTTGGTGCCGGTGTCGGCCTGCTGGCGGTGGTGGGTCAGCGCCACCGAATAGAACTCGCCGACGGAGTCGTCGCCGCGCAGCACGCAGCTCGGGTATTTCCAGGTGATCGCCGAGCCGGTCTCGACCTGGGTCCAGGAGATCTTGCTGCGCGCGCCGCGGCATTCGCCGCGCTTGGTCACGAAGTTGTAGATGCCGCCGACGCCGTTCTCGTCGCCCGGATACCAGTTCTGCACGGTCGAGTATTTGATCTCGGCGTCGTCCAGCGCCACCAGCTCGACCACCGCGGCATGCAGCTGGTTCTCGTCGCGCATCGGCGCGGTGCAGCCTTCCAGATAGCTGACACGTGGCACCCTCTTCGGAGATGATCAGGGTGCGCTCGAACTGGCCGGTGTTGCGCGGCATTGATGCGGAAATAGGTGCGACAGCTCCATCGGGCAGCGCACGCCTTTGGGAATGTAGACGAAGCTGCCGTCGGAGAACACCGCGGAATTCAGCGCGGCGAAATAATTGTCGCCCGTGCGGCACCACGCTGCCGAGGTACTTGCGGACCAGTTCCGGGATGCTCCTGCACCGCTTCGGAGAACGAGCAGAAGATCATGCCCTTTTCCGCCAGCTCCTTCTTGAAAGTGGTGCCGACCGAGACCGAATCGAACACCGCATCGACCGCCACGCCGGCCAGGCGCGGCGCGTTCGTGCAGCGGCACGCCGAGCTTTTCATAGGTCTCCAGCAGTTTGGGATCGACTTCGTCCAGGGAATTCGTACTTCTTCTTTGGCGCGGCGAAAGTAACTGATCGCCTGATAAGTCGATCGGCGCGATGTTGAGCTTGGCCCAATCCGGCTCGGTCATGGTCAGCCAGTGGCGATAGGCCTTCAGCCGCCATTCGGTCAGCCATTCCGGCTCGTCCTTCTTGGCCGAAATGAAGCGGACGACGTCTTCGCTCAGGCCCGGCGGCAAGGTATCGGTTTCGATATCGGTGACGAAGCCGGCTTCGTAGCGGCGTTCGCAGCTGACGTTCGATTTCGGTGCGTTCGGTGGCCATGTCTTATGCCTTCGCCAGTTTCAGCGGGAATGGATTTGTGCCGGCGGCCGCCGCAGATTCCGCGATCCTCATACCGATTGCAAGGCATTGGCGATGACGATCATTGATCTTCTGCCAATGGCCCTGCATGCCGCAATGCGGTTCGTGCTCGCACAGCTGTGTTCACCCGTGCATTCGGTCATGCCCAGCCGGCCTTCCATGGCTCTCGACCACGTCGTACAGGGATATCTGGCCCGGCGGGCTTGGCCAGGCGGTAGCCGCCTTGGCTGCCCCGGAAGCTCTTCCACCAATCCGGCGCGGGCCAGCGGCTTGAGCACTTTGCTCACCGTCGGCGGTTCCAGGCGCGCGCAGTTCGGCCAGCTCGGCGGCGCTGTGCACCCGCGCCGGCGAGCCGGCGAGGCAGTCATCACGACGGTGGCGTAGTCAGTGAGTTTGGTGACGCGGAGCATGGTTTGGTCCGGGGCGGTCAATCAGTACCGATATTGTACTATATGGCCGCTGCCCGCGGAAGTGCGCGACAATGGGGATTGTTTACTCGGCCCATCCCCATGCCCGCAAAATCGCCACTCGCCGCTCGGCAATCCACGGCAATGGCGTCTTCGCCATCGAGCCGATAAAGAAGGGCACGCGCCTGATCGAGTACAAGGGTCGTCACCGCACCCATCAGGAAGTGGACCGGGTTTACGCCGACGATGTCGACACCGGGCATACCTTCCTGTTCACCCTCAACGACATCTACGTGATCGACGCCAACGTCCAGGGCAACGCCGCGCGCTGGATCAACCACAGCTGCGATCCGAACTGCGAAGCGTGCTGGCCGAGGACGACAACGGCGATCCGAACAAGGACGCCGTGTTCATCGAGGCCATGCGCGATATCAAGAAGGGCGAGGAGTTGACCTACAACTACGGCATCGTGCTCGGCGAGCCGCACACCTCGCGACTGAAAAAATTGTGGGCTTGCCGCTGCGGCTCGCCGAAGTGCACCGGCACCATGCTGCAGCCCAAGCGCAAGCCGCGCTAACGCCCAGCCAGGCGCTGCTTGCGCTCGTGGTGTAGTACCACCAGGGCCGCGACGGCCCGCCTTCCATGAAGCGCACGGCGGCGATGAAGGTGTCGCACAGGCAGGGGTCGTGGACGACCCCTGTCACTTCGGTCATTCGCCGGTAGAGCGCGTACGGATCCTTTCCCACCAGTTGCATGGGCTCGAAGATATCGAGCGCGCGCAAGTCGTCGGCAATCGACGGGCCGATGTTCGGGATGTCTTCCAGCCGCATGGCCGTCCGGGCGCTCTCAGCTTTCACGCAATGCTCCGATTCCTCGTCATGCCGTGGCCGGTAGGCTTCCATCAGCTGCTTCTGGACCGGCGCGCGGCACCGGCTCGTAGTGGCTGAACTCCATCTCGTAGCGGCCGCGGCCGGCGGTCGCGCCCTTGAGCTCGGCGGCGTACTCCGTCACTTCGGACAGCGGCACCTGCGCCTTGACCACGATCTCGCCGTCGCGCGCCGAGTCGGTGCCGTTGATGCGTGCGCGCTTGGAGGCCAGCCCGCCGGTGATGTCGCCCATGTGCGCTTCGGGCGCGGTCACCTCGAGGTTGACGATCGGCTCGAGCATCTGCGGGCGGCCTTGGCGATCGCGTCGAGGAAGGCCTTCTTGCCGGCGGCGACGAACGCGACTTCCTTGGAGTCCACCGGGTGGTACTTGCCGTCGTACACGATCACGCGCATGTCCTGCAGCGGGTAGCCGGCGACGGCGCCGCCCTGCAGCACCTGGCGCACGCCTTTTTCGACGGCGGGCATGAACTGGCCCGGGAATGGTGCCGCCCTTGACCGCGTCGACGAACTCGAAGCCGGCGCCGCGCTCCAGCGGCTCGATGCGCAGGAACACCTCGCCGAACTGGCCGGCGCCGCCGGTCTGCTTCTTGTGCCGGTGGTGGCCTTCGGCCTCGGCGCTGATCGTCTCGCGGTAGGCGATGCGCGGCGGCCGCGTCTTCACTTCCACGCTCGTAGCGCTCCTTCATGCGCTCGAGCATCACCCGCAGGTGCAGCTCGCCCAGGCCGCGGATCACGGTCTCGTTGAGTTCCGGGTTGTGCTCGATACGGAAGCCCGGGTCTTCCTCGGCCAGCTTGTGCAGGGCGGTGGCGAGCTTCTGCTCCTGGCCGCGGGTGGCCGGCTCGATCGCCAGGCCGAACATCGGCTTGGGAAATCGAGCGGCTGCAGGTGGATGTGGTCCTCGTCGTGGCGAGTCGTGCAGCACGGCGTCGAAATGGATTTCCTCGACCTTGGCCACGGCGGCGATGTCGCCGGGAACGGCCTGGTCGATCTCGACGTGGTCCTTGCCCTTGAGCTTGAACAGGTGGCCGACCTTGAACGGCTTCTTGCCGTCGTCGAGAACAAGCTGGGTGTCGCGTCTGCACCGTGCCCTGGAAGACGCGGAACACGCCGAGCTTGCCGACGAAGGGATCGTTGACGATCTTGAACACGTCGGCGATCACGTGCGCCTTGGGGTCGGGCTGGCGAGCCATCGGCTGGCCGTTCCGCTGCCCTTCACGAACGGCGGCGGGTTGCCTTCCAGCGGATTCGGGAACAGGTTCTCGGCCAGGTCGAGCAGTTCCTTCACGCCGGCGCCGGTGCGCGCCGACACGAAGCAGACCGGCACCAGGTGGCCTTCGCGCAGGCATTGCTCGAAGGCGTCGTGCAGTTCCTGGCCGGACAAGCCCGGCTTCGCCTTCCTCGAGGTAGCGGCCCATCACCTGTTCGTTGATCTCCACGACCTGGTCGATGATGCGCTGGTGCGCGCTGCGAAACGGTCCGAAATCGGACTCGCCGGTCGGATTGAAGAAACAGTCGACCACCGCCTTGCCGCCGTTGGCCGGCAGGTTCATCGGCAGGCATTCGTGGCCGAATGCGTCGCGCAGCGCTCGAGCAATGCGCCCAGCTTGCCCGGCTCCGCGTCGATCTTGTTCACGACCAGCACCCGGCACAGTCTGCGCGCCTTGGCGACTTCCATCATCCGGCGCGTGCCGTACTCGATGCCGCCGCCGGCGTTGACCACGATGCAGGCGGTCTCGACCGCGGAGAATGCCGACAGGGCCGGGCCGCGGAAATCGGCGATAGCCGGGGGTGTCGATCAGGTTGACGTGGATGCCGCCGTGGTCGGTGGAGGCGATGGCGGTGTTCAGGGAGTGGCCTCGCGCCTTCTCCATCGGGTCGAAGTCGGACACCGTGGTGCCGCGTTCGACGCTGCCTGCCGTGTGGTATTGCGCCGCCGGCATGCAGCAGGGCTTCGAACAGTGTGGTTTTGCCGGCGGAGGAGTGGCCTGCCAGGGCCACGTTGCGGATTTGCTGGTGGTGTACGACATGACGACCTCTCCTTGCTTTTGGCTACGAGGGCGTCATGGTCGGCGGCGCGGAAGCGCGGCCTGGGGTCGCTTTTGATGCAACCGCGCGTCGGTCATGGCGAACGGCCCGGCACGGCCGGGCAGGCCTAGCGTTCCACCGCCACCGGCCGCGGTCAAGCCGATTGGTCAAGCCCGGCGTCAGGTACGTCCATAATGGCCGGCACACCCAGCCAAGGAGTACGCCATGGGCTTCAAACGTTACGCCACCGCCTTTTGGGAAGGCGACCTCAAGTCCGGCAAGGGCGCCATGAGCACGCCGCAGAGCGGCCTGTTCGCCGACCAGCGCTATTCGTTCAACACCCGCTTCGGCGACGAGAAGGGCACCAATCCCGAGGAACTGCTGGCCGCCGCGCACGCGGGCTGTTTCAGCATGGCGCTGGGCTTCATGCTCGGATGCCGGGCAGGTCGCCACCCGCATCGACACGCGCGCCGAGGCGATGATGGAGCCGGGCGAAGCCCGGCCCGAGCGGGTGGGCGTGCACCTGATCGTGACGGCATAGTGCCCGGCCTCGGACGCGGCGGATTCGCCGCGATCGCCGAGAACGCCAAGGAGAACTGCGTGATTTCGCGGGCGCTTGGGCTGCCGGTGACGATGGAGCCACGCTGGAGTGCGGCTGAGCTGGCGCGCTGTCGCGTGGCTGAACGGCTTTCAGGAATTGGTGTGGGTTAAGGCTGCGGTTACCGCTGCCTACGTATCGTTGGGCTTACGCCAATCCGGCGCTTGGAGTCCACCCATGAAACGTATCGCTGTCAGCGCTCTTGCCTCGGCCCTCATCGCTGCCGCGGCAGCGCCTTCGCTGCCGACCAGGACTATGGCGATGGTCGCCTACGACTCCCGCTACGACAAGGCGCGCCATACGATTCGCGCTATTACAATCGCGACTACCGCGACTACCTATGGCGACCCGCGCTATGCCACGCCGCTATGCGGCTGCCATTTCGCGCAACGCTCCGCGCGGTCATCAGCGCGCAGCCCGATCTATGCGCGACGGAATGGCGCCTACTAGCGCCAGCATTGCTGGAACGAGCGTACCACGCCTATGACACGGCTATTACCGTGACGCGCCGGCAACCTGTACCGCGGCGACAGCAACGCCGAACGGCACCTTGCTCGGCGCCATCGATCGGTGGCGCGCTGGGCAACCAGGTCGGCCAAGGGCGACGGCAGTGCGGCCGCGACCATCGCTGGCGCGGTGATCGGCGGCGGATCGGTTACAACATCGATCGCAACAACGGCTACGATGGCTATCGCGACAGCTCGGTCAACGCTACGTTCGACAACATGACTCCGACGTACCGGCATACGTATCGTGCGCGTTGCCGCACCGTACACTACGACGACAACCAGAGGTGAGTGGCTACGACGTCACCTACCGTTACGCCGGCCAGACCTACCACGCGGTCACCGGTTACCGCCCGGGCTGCACCATCCGGGTGCTGGTCAGCGTGACGCCGCAGACAGCAGCACGGCCTATCGGCGCGGATGGATCGAATCGAAGCTGCAAACAGGAAGGGGCCGCGAGGCCCCTTCGTTCTTCGGGAATGCGGTCACCAACGCAGGTTGCCGCGGATCACCGTCTGGCACCGACCGCCGACCCAGACGTCGCGTCCGGCGTCGATCGTCTACCAGCGCTGCGCATCGCGCGCCATCTCGCGGCCCTGGCTGACGCGATAGGAATTACCCAGTTCGCCCAATGCCCCGGCTTCCTCGAGGAAAGCGGCGATCGCGGCATTGGCGGCGCCCGACGCCGGGATCCTCGCTCGATGCCGACGCCCAAGCGGGAATGCGCGCACCACCAGGTCGTAGCGCCTGGCCGGGAGTTCGGGCGAACACGCACAAGCCCAAGGCTCTGGGATCTGCTCTGGCAAGGCCGCGGATCGGCGTCGAGGTTCGGTTGCATGCCGCGCACCGCCTCTCGTCGGCCAGTTCCGCCAGCCACCAGCGGCGGCCGCCTTCTACCAGCGCCGGGCGCCAAGCCGCCAAGCGCGCGACGCCGCGAGGGCTTTCCACAGCATCTCGTCCTCGGTTCCCGCGTAGCGCACGATCCGCGAACGCGGCACGCGAACCGACATTGTTTTCACGCCCGCCGATTCGTCTCGACTGCGTATCGGCAGCAGGCCGGCCCGGCATTCCTGCAGGCAGCAAGCCCGATTCGGGCACCAGCAAGTCCTGCGGCGAGCACCGCGTGCGCCGTTCCTATGCTCGGATGGCCGGCGAAGGCGATTTCCTGCCGGGTCGTGAAGATGCGCACGTGATAGTGGGCCTCTGGCTGGTTCGGCGGCAGCACGAACGTGGTCTCGGCCAGGTTCGTCCAGGCGGCGATCTCCTGCATCTGGCGGTCTTCCAGGCCTTCCGGATCGAGCACCACGGCCAGCGGATTACCCATGCCGGCCCGCGGCGGAAAACACATCCACCTGGTAGAACCTGCGGGCCATGGCGAGATTCACCATTCCAGTGTCCCATTAACGACGGTCTGGGTGTGGCCGCCGATCCAGACTTCGCCCTCGTCGTCCACTTCGACCCGCACCATGTCCGTCGCGGCCGATCTCGCGGCCCTGGCTGGCGATGTATTGGCTGGACCGCAGCATCCGGTTCGTGATGAAGCCAGGCGGCCGCTGCGGCGTTGGCGCTGCCGGTGACCGGGTCCTCCGCGATGCCGTCGGCAGGGCAGAACGCGCGGACCACCAGTTGATAGTCGTCGCCTGGCGCAATGCGCGAAGACGCTCAGCCCAACCGAGTCCGTGGCCTCGGTGAAGCGGGCGATAGCGGCCAGATCTGGAATCATGGTGCGCACCGCGTGTTCGCTCGCCAACTCGACCAGCCACCATCGGGGGCCGTTGTCCACCAGCGGGCGGGCAGGGCGCGAGCGCCAGGCCGTCTAGCACCCCGATCCAGTCGGCCGCGTCTACCCGGTCGGACGATCCGGCCCCGCGGCGCGCGCACGAAGATGCGCCGACGCGCGCTCCTCGCCATCCACGCGGATCGCCAGCAGGCCGGCTCCGCATTCCTGCACGCAGGCGTCCGTCGCGCGGCAGGGCCAGGCCGGCTTCGAGCGCCGCATGGGCGCTGCCGACGCTGGGGTGGCCGGCGAACGGCAGTTCCTGTCGCGGCGTGAAAATGCGCACGCGGTAGCTCGCCTGCGGGCTGGACGGCGGCAGCAGGAAAGTGGTTTCCGACAAGTTGGGTCCAGTTGGCGAAAGCCTGCATGGCCCCGGCGTCGATGCCTTCCGCGCCGATCACCACGGCCAGCGGATTGCCGGCGCCCGGGCGATCGGCAAAAACGTCCATCTGGCAGAAGCGGCAGGTAGCTGCGCATCGTTTATGATTCCGAGGCGCTGCGACTCGCGCCTCCCCGAATCATACCTTTGCCGAGAGCCGCGACTTGCCCATGATTGCCGCCGCCACCGCCTATGACTGGATCGTCCTCAAGTTCGGCGGCACCAGCGTTTCCCGTCGGCACCGCTGGGACACCATCGGCCGGCTGATGCGCGAGCGCGCCGACGAGAGCAGGCGCGCGTGCTGGTGGTGGTCTCGGCGCTTGTCGGGCGTGACCAACGCGTTGCAGGCGATCATCGACGCCTGCCGTACGCGCCGAGCCGTGGCGCCGCCATCGAGGCCCTGGCCGAGCGCCACCGCGAGTTCTGCGTCGAGCTGCAGGTGGACGCGCGACGCTCCTCGGATGAACGCCTGGCGCAGCTTGCGCGCGCTTGGCCGGCGATCCGCGTCGCGCCAGCGCCGCCTGGACTGGCAGGCCGAAGTGCTGGCGCAGGGCGAATTGCTGTCCTCGACGCTGGGCGTGGCCTATTTGCGCAGCCAGGGCCTGGCGGTCGAGTGGCTCGATGCCCGCGACTGGCTGCATGCGCAGCGCGCTTGCCCAACCAGAACGACTGGGCGCACGCTTGTCGGCGTCCTGCGAGTTACCAGGGCGATGCCGAGCTGCGCGCGCGCTCTGCGCGCAACGCGCCGGTGCTGATCACCCAGGGCTTCATCGCCAGCGCAGCGCGGACGGCGGCACCGCCATCCTCGGCCGCGGCGGCTCCGATACCTCGGCGGCCTACTTCGGCGCGCTGCTGCAGGCGCAACGGGTGGAGATCTGGACCGACGTGCCGGGCATGTTCACCGCCAACCCGCGGCGGTGCCCGGACGCGCGCCTGCTGCGCGCGGCTCGACTACGAGGAAGCGCAGGAAATCGCCACGACCGGCGCCAAGGTGCTGCATCCGCGCTGCATCCACCCCGTGCCGCGAAGCCGGCGTGCCGATCTGGATCCGGATACCGAGCGCCCGGAGACTCGCCGGCACGGTGATCGAGGCATCGCGCGGCACCGTGGCCGGCGTCAAGGCGATCAGCGCGCGGCGCGGCATCGTGCTGGTGTCGATGGAAACCATCGGCATGTGGCAGCAGGTCGGCTTCCTCGCCGATGTATTCGAGCGCTTCAAGCGCCACGGCCTGTCGGTCGACCTGATCGGCTCCTCGGAGACCAATGTCACCGTCTCGCTCGATCCCAGCGACAACCTGGTCACCACCAACGTGCTCGACGCGCTGTGCGCGCGATCTCGAGCCGATCTGCCGGGTGAAGGTGATCGCGCCGTGCAGCGCGGTCACCCTGGTCGGCCGCGGCATGCGCTCGCTGCTGCACGGCTGACCGATGTCTGGAGCGAGTTCGGCCGCGATCGCGTGCACCTGATCTCGCAGAGCTCCAACGACCTCAACCTGACCTTCGTGGTCGACGAGGCCCTGGCCGAGGGCCTGCTGCCGCGCCTGCACGAGATGCTGATCCAGGCCGAGCGCGCATGCCGGTCGACGACAGCGAAGTGTTCGGGCCCAGCTGGCGTCGCTCGACGCGCCGACCGCGACGCGCCGCGTCCGGTGCCGTGGTGGAGCCGCGACGGCGCGCCGGTTGCTCGCGCTCGCAGCGCACGGCACGCCGCGCTACGTCTATCGACCTGCCGAGGTGCGGATCGCGCGCGGCGCCTGCGCGCCCGCCTGCCGGCGGTCGATCGCGGTTCTACGCGCTGAAGGCCAACGCCAATCCGGCCGCTGCTGGCCGCGCTCGATGCCGGAGGGCTTCGGCTTCGAGTGCGTCTCGGCGGCCGAGCTCGACGCCGTTCGCGCTGCCTTCCCGACCTTGGCGCCGACCCGCGTGCTGTTCACGCCCAGCTTCGCGCCGCGCGACGAATACGAAGCGGCGCTGGGCCTCGGCGTGCGCGTGACGCTCGACAGCCTGCATCCGCTGCAGCACTGGCCGGAGCTGTTCCGCGCGCAGGCAGATGCATGCTGCGCGTCGATCCGGGCTACGGCGCGGGCCACCACGACAAGGTGCGTCACCGGCGGAAGCGAGGCGAAGTTCGGCCTGCCGCTGGCCGACATCGGCGAGTTCCGCCGGCGGCGCGCAAGGCCGGTGCGCGCATCACCGGCATGCACGCGCACGTCGGCAGCGGCATCCTCGAGTCCGGGCACTGGCCGCGAGGTCTACGCGCGACTGGTCGAGCTTGCCGAGCAGTTCGCCCGACTGCACGCGGATCGACGTCGGCGGCGGCCTCGGCGTCCCCTACGCGGCCCGACGGCAGCCGCTCGACCTCGAAGCGTTCGGCCGCGCGCTGGCCGAGGTCAAGGCGCTGTATCCGCAGTATCGCGCCTGTGGATCGAGCCCGGCCGTTACCTGGTGGCCGAGGCCGGCGTGCTGCTGGCCGCGGTCACCCAGGTCAAGCGCAAGCACGACTATGTCTACGTGGGCATCGATACCGGCATGAACTCGCTGATCCGCCCGGCGCTGTACGAGGCCTGGCATGAAATCGTCAACCTGCGCCGTCTCGGCGAGAAGGCCGATGCCGTGTGCGAGGTGGTGGGGCCGATCTGCGAGAGCGGCGACATCCTCGGCCGCCGTCGCCGCCTGCCACGCCACCGCGGAGGGCGATGTGCTGCTGATCGCGCAGACCGGCGCCTATGGCTTCGGTCATGGCCAGTCGCTACAACCTGCGCGAGCCCGCGCCGGAGGACGTGCTGATGAGTGCCTTCGATCGCGCGCGCGATGCGCGCCTTCCGCTTCGTGCGCTGCGGCTTCGATCCTGCCACCGGCACGGCGGAACTGGTGTACGCCTTCGACGATCGGCCCGAGTTGGTCGAGCGCATCGGCTTTCCGTCCGCGCCGCCGCTGCCGCCGGCGCGCGAGGCCGCGTTCGAGCAGGCCCTGCGCCTGCTGCACCTCATCGCGGGCGTGAGCTACTTCAAGGCCGCGGTGCCGCCGTCGATCGTGGTCGAGGACGGCCCGCTGGACGATGCCACCGCGACCCTGTGCGAGCAGGTCTACGAGCATGGGCTCGGCGAGTTCGCCTAGCAGAACCGGCTCGAGCTGCACGGGCGCATCGCGTTTCCGCGCGGCGCGCCCGCGCCGGCCGCGCCCGGGTCGCTGGGACTGCCGCGATCGAGCCTGGTGCCGATCGGCGGCGGCAAGGACTCGCTGGTGTCGGTGGAACTGCTGCGCGCCGCGGGCGAGCCGGCCACCGCGGTCTGGGTCGGCGATTCCGCCCTGATCCGCCACTGCGCCGAGCGCACCGGGCTTGCGATGCTGAACCTGCGCCGCAGCGGTGTCGCCGGCGCTGTTCGAGATCAACCGGCGCGGCGCGCTGAACGGCCACGTGCCGGTGACCGCGATCAACTCCGCGATCCTGGTGCTGGCCGCGTTGCTGCATGGCCACGATGCGATCGTGTTCTCCAACGAACGCTCGGCCGTCGACGCCACGCTGGAGCCAACGGGCGGGAAGTCAACCACCAGTGGAGCAAGGGATTCGCCTTCGAAACGCTACTTGGGCGACTGGCTTCGCGGCCATGTGGCGGCGGATCTCGAATACTTCTCGCTGCTGCGCCCGCTGTCGGAATTGGCCGTGACCCGGCGCTTCGCCAGCTCGACGCTACCACCCGGTGTTTTCGTCCTGCAACCGCAATTTCAACATCGTCGGCGAGCGGCCGGCGCAGCGCTGGTGCGGGCAGTGCCCGAAGTGCCACTTCGTGTTCCTCGCGCTGGCGCCGTTCGTGCCAAAGCCGCGCTTACCACGATTTTCGGCCGCAATCTGCTCGACGATGCGTCGCTGGCCGGCGGCTTCGACGCGCTGCTCGAATGGCACGCCCACAAGCCCTTCGAGTGCGTGGGCGAGGGCCGCGAGTCGCGCGCGGCGATGGCGGCACTGGCGCAGCAGCCCGAGTGGCGCGAGGATGCGTGGTCGCGCGGTTCGCCCGCGAATCCTGCCGGCGCTCGATCCGGCGAACTGGCGGTGGCGCCGCTGCTGGTCGTCGGCGAGCACCGCATCCCGCCGGCGCCTGGGGAGCGTGCTCGATGCAGCTTGCCGAGCTCGAAGGCAACCGGGTCGCGGTCTGGGGCGAGGGCCGCGAAGGACGCGCCGCATCGCGGCTTGCGCGGCGTGCGCCGCAGCCAGTCGATCACGGTGTTCTGCCCGGATGTCGGAGTCGCCCGCGCGCGCGCCAGGGAAGATGCCAATCTGCTGATCGAGACGGAAGTCGACGGCGACAACGCTGCGCCGCTTCGAAGTCGTCATGAAGTCGCCGGGCATCAGCCCCTATACGTCGCCGGGGTGGATGCGGCCCTGGCCCGGCGCGCGCTTCATCGGCGGCACCGCGCTGTGGTTCGCCGAGCATCCGGATGCGCGTACGGTCTGCGTCACCGGCACCAAGGGCAAGAGCAGCGTCACCGCGATGATCGCGCACCTGCTGCGCGCGGCCGGCCGGCGGATGGCGCTGGCCGGCAACATCGGCCTGCCGCTGCTGGAACTGCTCGACGTGGCACCGCGCCGCACTACTGGGTGATCGAGCTGTCGAGCTTCCAGTCCGCGCGAGGCGGTCGTCCCGAAGTCGCGGTGGTGCTGAACCTTTTCCCCGAGCACCTCGACTGGCACGGCAGCGAGGAGCGTTACTTCGACGACAAGCTGGCGCTGCTTAGCGCGCCGGAGCCGCGCCGTCGCGGTGATCAATGCGGCCGATCCGCGCCTCGCGGCCGTGGCGCTGCCGCCGTCCCTGCGCGTGCTCTGGTTCGACGACGCGAGACGGCTGGCACCTGCGCGATGGCGAGATCCGCCGCGGCTCGCAGCGGTGATCGACTCGCGCAACTGCCGCTGCCCGGCCGGCACAACGCGGAACCTGTGCGCGGCGCTGGCGGCGGTCGAAGCCGCCGGGCCAGGATGCCGCCGCGCTGGCCGAGCCGCGAACGCTTCCATGCCGCTTCCGCATCGCCTGCAGTCACTGGGCACGCGCGACGGCATGCATTCGTCAACGATTCGATCAGCACCACGCCGCACGCCAGCTCGCGGCGCTGGACTGCTACAAGGGCCGGCGGCTGGCGATCCTGGTCGGCGGCTACGATCGCGGGCTGGACTGGGACGGGTTCGCCGAGCGGATGGCGGCCGACCCGCCCGCGCGGTGATCGCGATGGGCAGAACGGCCCGCGCATCCACGAGCACCTCACCGATCGCGTGCACAACCATTTCATGCTCGCCGAGGCCAAGCGAACATGGCCGACGCGGTCCGCCTGGCCGCGCAGCGCTGGACAACGACGGCGTGGTCCTGCTGTCGCCGGGCGCGCCGAGCTTTCCGCGCTATCCGCGACTACGTCGAGCGCGGCACGGCGCTTCGCGGAGCTGGCCGGCTTCGACCCGGAGCCCATCAGCCGCATCCCCGGCTCGGCGTCGGCTGAGCGCAGTCGCGCTGCACGCCGGAGTGGTGATATATGGCTCTTTCCGCTGTCTAGCGGTGCCCGGAGATCCCCATCGCTGGTTCTTGCGACAGCCTGTTGCTTCCTCGCCGACAGCCTTGTCGCCAATCGCCGCGCCGCGCGCCGAACAAGTTCAGCTGGACCGACGGCGGCAAGACCTTCGACGGTTACCTGGTCTACGACGACGCCACCACCCCGCGCCCGGGTCTGGTGCTGGTGCCGAACTGGATGGCGTGAACGACGCACGCAGTCGCCAAGGCCAAGGACATGGCCGGCAGCAACTACGTGATCCTGCTGGCCGACGTCTACGGCAAGGCCTGCGCCCGGCCAATGCCGACGAAGCCGGCAAGGCGGCCGGTGGCATGTACGCCGACCGCGCCGGCGCTGCGCGCCCGCGCCGCATGCCGCGCTTGGCAGCTCAAGGGCCGGCCGGCAGGCGCCGCTGGACGTCAGCCGGCTCGGCGCGATCGGCTTCTGCTTCGGCGGCGCGATCGTGCTGGAAATGGCCCGTGACGGCGCGGGGATCGCCGGCGTCGCCACCTTCCACGGCAACCTGTCCACCTCGATGCCGGCGAGCGCAGGGTCTCAAGGCGCCGCGTGCTGGTGATGAACGGCGCCGACGACACCTTCATGTCGGCCGAAGCGATCGCCGATTTCCAGCACGAAATGAGCGCGGCCGGCGCCGACTGGCAGTTCGTCAATTTTGGGGGCGCGGTGCATTGCTTCGCCGAGCCGGATGAAAACGCGGCTGCCCGGGCTGCCTGTACCACGAGCCCAGCTCGGCGCAGCTTGCGCGATGATGGACGACTTCTTCGCCGAACAGTTCGCGCGCGCGGGAGATGGCGCCGTAGTCGCGCCGGTCGCTCGGCGTAGCGGCGCTCGCGACACGCAGTGGTCGCGTCCACGCGTTGCGGGCCAGTCCGAGGCGACGTGCGGCGAGCGGCGCAGCGCGGAGCGCTCGGCGCGTGCGGCGGCTGTAGTCGCGGCAGCCGCGGGCGTGGATCGCGGCGAGCGCTCCGGCATCGCGGCCACATCGCCATCGCGGACGATGCCGCGCGATCGCGGGCGCGTGTCGGCGGCGCGCTTGCGCGAGCGCGTGGATCACCGGCAGGGTGGCCTTGCCCTCGGCGAGGTCGTCGCCGAGGTTCTTGCCCAGCGCCTGCGCGTCGGCCACGTAGTCGAGCACGTCGTCGGCGATCTGGAAGGCAAAGCCCAGCTCCATGCCGAAGCTGGCCAGCTGGTCTTCCTGTTCGCGCGGCAGGCCGGCGAGGATGGCGCCCAGCCGGGTGGCAGCGGCGAACAGCACCGCGGTCTTGCGTTCGATCACCCGCCGGTAGGCGGCTTCGTCGGTGTCGGGGTTGTTCAGGTGCATCAGCTGCAGCACCTCGCCTTCGGCGATCGCGTTGGTGGTGTCGGCCATCACCTGCATGATCCGCATGCGGTCGAGTTCGACCATCATCTGGAAAGCGCGCGAGTAGAGGTAATCGCCGACCAGGATGCTCGCCGAATTCCCCCAGATGCTGTTCGCCGTCGAGCGCCCGCGACGCAGGTCGCTGTCATCCACCACGTCGTCGTGCAGCAGGGTGGCGGTGTGGATGAACTCCACGATCGCGGCGGCCTGCACGTGGTCGTCGCCGCGGTAGCCCGCCGCGCGTGCGGCCAGCAGCACCAGCATCGGGCGCAGGCGCTTGCCACCGCCGGCGACGATGTGTTCGGCCACCTGGTTGACCAGCAGCACGTCGGAGGCGAGCCGACGCCGGATCAGGGCGTCGACGCGCTGCATGTCAGGCCGCGCCAGCGCCTGGGCGTCCACGAAGCGGGGTGCGGCGGGCAGGGGGGAAGGCTGGCTCACGAGGGACCTGGGCGGCGGTAGGTGCGAGCCCGATTATAGGGTGTGCGGATGCGGGCACGGCGTGCAGGCGAGCTCCGGGGTCGTGGCGGGCCTGTGATAACCTGCCGTCCGTCGCAGTCCGGCGCCAACGCGCTGTTTTCCTACACGCGAACGGGCGATCCGCCGCTGGTCCCGCGGCACGCGGTCGGGTTCACTGGGACGCAGGGACGGACCGGCATCGACCGGCCGCCCACCACCGCCATCTTCGAGGAACTCAGCGCCATGGCACGAGGCGTCAACAAGGTCATCCTGGTCGGCACGCTCGGCGCCGATCCCGAAACCCGCTACACCGCCGGCGGCGGCGCGATCACCAAGATCCGCATCGCCACCAACGAGTCGTGGAAGGACAAGCAGACCGGCCAGAAGCAGGAGCGCACCGAGTGGCACCGCGTGGTGTTCTTCGGCAAGCTCGCCGAGATCGCCGGCGAGTACCTCAAGAAGGGCCGCCAGGTCTACGTCGAGGGCGCGCTGCGCACCGACAAGTACACCGACAAGGAAGGCGTCGAGCGCTACTCGACCGACATGATCGCCAACGAGATGCAGATGCTCGGCGGCCCCGGGGCGGCGAACGTGGCGAGCCGCGACCGCAGCGCAGCGGTGGTGATCCCGTCCGCAGCGCGCCTGCGCAGCCAAGGGTGGCGCCCCCGGCGGCGGATCGCGAGCAGCGGATCCCGCGCGGCGGCGGTTCGCGCGCCGAGCAACCAGAACGTCCTATCCCGATGACGATATTCCGTTCTGAATTCCGCCCGCGGCACGGCCTTGCCCGAGAGAGGCGCCCCTGACAGGCATCAGCTTTCAAACCCAGTCCAACCTGATGTCCCACTCGGGGCGTGGACGTCACGCTGGAAGGGGTCGTATCATGAAGACCTGGCTGGTCACCGGCGGCGCCGGCTTCATCGGCGGCAATTTCGTGCTCGAGCCCTGGCCGCGGGCGGCTACGCATCGTCAACCTCGATGCGCTGACCTACGCCGGCAACCTCGACACCCTGGCCTCGCTCGCGCGAGCGATCCCGGCCATGTTTTCGTGCACGGCGACATCGGCGACCGCGCGCTGGTCGCGGCCTGCTCGCCGAACACCGCCCGAGCGCGATCGTCAACTTCGCGGCCGAAAGCCACGTCGACCGCTCGATCGACGGCCCGGCCGCGTTCGTGCAGACCAATGTCGTCGGCACGCTGACCCTGCTGGAGGACGCACGCGATTACTGGCGCGCGCTTGCCGCGGCCGAACAGCGAGGCTTCCGCTTCCTGCATGTCTCCACCGACGAGGTCTACGGCTCGCTGGGCGAGCCGGGCGCCTTCACCGAAGCAACGCCGTACGCGCCGAACTCGCCGTATTCGGCGTCGAAGGCCGCGTCCGACCATCTGGTGCGCGCGTTCCACCACACCTATGGCCTGCCGATGCTGACCACCAATTGCTCGAACAACTACGGGCCGTCCAGTTCCCGGAAAAGCTCATCCCGCTGATGATCCAGAAGGCGCTCGCACGGCGAGCCGCTGCCGGTCTACGGCGACGGCAGCAACGTGCGCGACTGGCTGTACGTGAGCGACCACTGCGCGGCGATCCGGCGCGTGCTCGAAGCGCGGCCGCGTCGGCGAGACCTACAACGTCGGCGGCGACGCCGAGCGCCAGAACATCGAGGTGGTGCACACCATCTGCGCGCTGCTCGACGCAGCGCCGCCCGCGCGCCGACGGGCAGCCGCGCGAGTCGCAGATCACCTACGTCGAAGGACCGCCCCGGCCACGACCGCCGCTACGCCATCGACGCCAGCAAGATCAAGCGCGAACTGGGCTGGCGCGCCGACCGTCAGCTTCGAACCGGGCATCGCGCGCACCGTGGACTGGTACCTCGACCACGAGCGCCTGGGTGACAGCGCGTGCTCGACGGCAGCTACCGGATGGAACGCCTCGGCACGGCAGCCTGCACGCATGAGCAGCGCAAGGGCATCATCCTGGCCGGCGGCTCCGGCACGCGGCTGTATCCGATCACCCAGTGCATCAGCAAGCAGCTGCTGCCGGTCTACGACAAGCCGATGATCTACTACCCGCTGAGCGTGCTGATGCTGGCGGGCATCCGCGAAGTGCTGATCATCAACACGCCGCACGAGCAGGCCCTGTTCCAGCGCCTGCTCGGCGACGGCTCGCAGTGGGGCATGCGCGATCGAGTACGCCGTGCAGCCCGAGCCCGGATGGCCTGGCGCAGGCCTTCCTGATCGGTCGCGAGTTCCTCGCGGGCGCGCCCAGTCTGCCTGGTGCTCGGCGACAACATCTTCTACGGCCAGGGCTTCAGCGAGCTGCTCAAGCGCGCCGACGGCGCGCGGACACGGCGCGACGGTGTTCGGCTACTGGGTGAAGGACCCGGAGCGCTACGGCGTGGCGGAATTCGACGCCGACGGCCGCGTGGTCGGCCTCGAGGAAAAGCCCGCGCAGCCGAAGTCGAACTACGCCGTCACCGGCCTGTACTTCTACGACGGCGCGCGCCTGCGATTTCGCCGCGGGCGCTGAAGCCTTCGCCGCGCGGCGAGCTGGAGATCACCGACCTCAACCGCTGCTACCTCGACGACGGCGCGCTGCACCTGGAGAAGCTCGGCCGCGGCTTCGCCTGGCTCGACACCGGCACGCACGAGTCGCTGCTGCAGGCCGCGCAACTTCATCCAGACCATCGAGGCAGCGCCAGGGCCTGCGCGTCTGCTGCCCGGAGGAGATCGCCTACTTCAACGGCTGGATCGACGCCGACGCAGTTGCGCGCGCTGGCCACGCCGCTGGCCAAGAACGGCTACGGCCAATATCTGCTGAGCCTGCTGCGAACACGGGCCGCGTCGAATGAAGGTCGTCGACGCCGGCCTGCCCGGCTGCATGATGATCGAGCCGCAGGTCTTCGGCGACGAGCGCGGCGTCTTCTTCGAGAGCTGGAACGGCCGCGCTGCGCGGCGCACGGGCTGGACCTCGACTTCGTGCAGAGCAACGTCTCGACGTCGCGAACGCGGCGTCCTGCGCGGCCTGCATTACCAGTGGCCGCAATCCGCAGGGCAAGCTGGTCAGCGTGCTCGAGGGCGAGGTCTACGACGTCGCGGTGGACATCCGCCGCGGCTCGCCGACCTTCGGCCGTTGGACCGCAGTCGTGCTCAGCGCCGAGAACAGGCGCCAGTTCTGGATTCCGGAAGGCTTTGCGCACGGCTTCGTCGTGTTGTCCGAGCGCGCCATGTTCCACTACCTGTGCACTGCGCCCTACGTCCGCGAAGCCGACGCCGGCATTCGCTGGAACGATGCCCACCTGGCCATCGACTGGCCGGTGAGCGCGCCGCGGCTGTCGGACAAGGATGCGAAGCCTGCCGTTCCTGGACGATCATGCGCCCGCCGAACGTCCTTCCGGAGTTCTCCGCATGAAGATCCTGCTGCTCGGCGCCGACGGCCAGCTCGGCTACGAATTGCATCGCACCTGCGCGCCGCTCGGCGACATCCTGCCGTTCACCATCAGCGGCAAGTTGCCCGGCGGCCAGCGTTGTGGCCAGGTCGATTTCGCCGAGCCGGGCGTGCTGTCGTCGCTGGTCGCCGAGCATCGCCCGCAGCTGGTGCTCAATGCCGTCGCCCACACCGCCGTCGACAGGGCCGAAGACGAACCGGCGCTCGCGCAACGCATCAACGCCGAAGCCGTTGGCGAGCTCGCGCGGCCTGCCAGCGCCTGGAGGCCAAGCTCGTGCATTTCTCGACCGACTACGTCTTTGCCGGCCGATCCCGTCGTCCGATCCGCGAGGACGACCCGACCAGTCCGTCAAGGTCTACGGACGACCAAACTGGCCGGCGAACAGGCGTGCGCGACAGCGGCTGCCGGCACATGATTTTGCGCACCGCCTGGGTTTACGCGGCGCGCGGGCAGAATTTCCTGCGCACCGCCTTGCGGCTTGTGCGCGAGCGCGACGAGATGCGCGTGGTCAACGACCAGGTCGGCTCGCCGACGCCGGCGCGTTGGCTCGCCACCGCCACGGCCCTGGCGCTGGCCAGGCACCCCGACGCCGAAGGCACCTGGCACGTGGTGGCCGGCGGCGAATGCAGCTGGCACGAGTTCGCGATGGCGATCGTCGGCGAGCGCTGGTCGCGGGCCTGATTCAGAAAGCGCCGAAGCTGATCGGCATTCCCAGCAGCGACTATCCGACCAAGGCGAAACGCCCGGCCTATTCGCGCCTGGACACCGGTGTTCGCCCGCGACTTCGGCTTCCGCCTGCCCGATTGGCGCACCGGCGTGCGCGAAGTCATCGGCGAAATCGCGGAGCGCGTCGGCCTGCGGCGTTACTTCACGCCGTGCATGCCGCGCCGGATCAGCGGCGCAGCCATGAACGCCAGCGCCGCGAAGCCCAGGCCCAGCCACATCATCAGCCAGAACAGATGCTCGTACTTCGCTGCGGCCGCGGTCCATTCGGCCGTATGCGCGTCAGTTCGCCGCCGTCGGCGATTTCGATCGCGGCCAGCTTGCCGAACAGCGCGGCCAGGGTTTCCGAGAAAGCGGTGGCGAGGAACCAGGTGCCCATCATCAGGCTGACCACGCGCGGCACCGACAACTGGGTCACCGCGGACAGGCCCACCGGCGACAGGCACATCTCGCCGACTTCCAGGACGAAGTAGGCCAGCACCAGCCACCAGACGCTGGCCTGGCCGCCGGTCGCGCCAGCCTGCTGCGCGGCGAACGCCAGCGGAATGAACGACAGGCCGCCGAACATCAGGCCGATCGCGCTCTTGACCGGCTTGGACGGATCGGCCTTGTAGCTTGTCCAGCCAGCCCCACAGGCCGGAAAAACCGGCGCGAGCAGCACCAGGAACATCGCGCCCAGGTAGGTCAGCGAGCCGCCCGTCTGCGGCAGCACGACGCAGTCGCGGACCAGGAATCCAGCATCAGCGCGAAAGCGCCGGCGAACAGCACTTCGGCGCCGGGATGCCGGGTTGCGTCGGACAGGCTCGCGGCAAGCACGAACGAGCCCGGCGCCAGCAGCAGCGAGCGATCGACCACGGCACGGTGTGGACGAACAAGCCGAATTCGCCTGCCATCGTCGGTCCAGGCCACCGCGCATTGGGCCTGCACCATCGACGGCATTATGTCCTTGGTCATCAGCCGATCGGTGAAGGTGACCCAGCTGCCATAGGTCTGCTCGTAAAGGGTGAAGAACACCAGGCACATGAAGATCAGCGTGATCAGCGAAATCATCTGCTGGCGTTGCACCTGCTGCACTGGGTGATGACGAACCAGACGAACCAGGCCAGCACGCCGAGCATCACCAGGAGCATCAGGCCAACGCCAACGAGATTTCGCCCCGAGCGAGAACGCGCGATTGGCCACCGCCCACATCAGCCCGGCGACCGGCAACAGGCCGGCGATGCCGCCGGCGTAGATCTTCCATTCGGTCGAGCGCGCCAGCGGCCTGGGCGGCTCGGCGTGGCCGTGCAGGTATTTCTGCCCCCAGAGGAACTGCGCCAGGCCGAGCAGCATGCCGATGCCGGCGGCGCCGAAACCCCAACTCCAGCCGATCGTCTTGCCGAGGTAGCCGCAGACCAGCGAGGCGAACAGGGCGCCGAGGTTGATGCCGGCGTAGAACAGGCGAAACCGGAATCGCGGCGCGGATCGTCCTGCGCGTACAGCTTGCCGACGATGGTCGAGATGTTCGGCTTCAGGAAGCCGACGCCCATGATGATCAGCGACAGCGACAGGTAGAACACGTGGAGCGCGCCTTGTCGCGCACCACGTGCCGTTGACTGTGCGCCGCGTCGCCTTCGAACGCCATGCCGAAGTGGCCGAGGCACAGCAGCACGCCGCCGAACACGACGGCCTTGCGCATGCCCAGGTAGCGGTCGGCGAGCATGCCGCCGAACACCGGGATGCAGTAGACCAGCCGCCGTAGGCGCCGAGCACGTCCAGGCCGACGCGGTCGCCGAACTTGTGGTGCTCGATCAGGTACAGCAGCAGCAGCGCCTTCATCCCGTAGAAGGAGAAGCGCTCCCACATCTCGGTGAAGAAGCAGACGAATACGCCCTTGGGATGGCCGAGGAATTCGTCGCTGCGCGGTAGCGGAATACTGTCCTGGGGTATTGCGTCGACGATGGCGCTCAAGCGTGGGCTCCGGAAGGGGGCTGGCCGAGTTCGAGGGGGGCTACGACCGGTGCGCGATGGATTACCACGACGCACCGGACCCGCCCCTTGGAAACACTGCGGATCCGGCGGTCCCCATCGCTCCCCAGCGACGCCTGGCTGAACTGCCTGTCTCCGCACCCTCCCTAATTTCTAGAAACTGTCGGCAAAGCCATCGCTTATTTCGAGTCGAGCCACGGTCGACTTCGCTGCTGCCGGCGCCAACTTCGACTCCAGGATGCGCGCGGCCACCCCGACGCGATCACCCAGTTCTCGATACGCAAGACCTGTGCCTGGCAACTCAGTGTCAAGCCGCCCACGCCATTCTGGAATTCGACGGAAAACGACATCGGCTGGTCGCCCTCTGGCGCGTGATCGGCCTCGAAATATATTCCGGAGGCGCTGATGTTGCGGGTGATGCCAGTGGAGCCATCGCCGAAGCTGACGGGAACTCCGTTGCCACGCGCTCCTCGACTCTGCTTGCATGCTGCATGGACCTTCATCCCCGACGGCCGGTTGTCGCTGAATCTACTCTTCGCACCGCCCCGTCCCATGGGACAGAACTACCCTTCTTTAGTACGGCCCGCGCATTGGGCGGCGCCTGGTAGTTCGAAACTACTCTTGTGGCTGGGTTAGACTGCTGGCTGGAGTTCCTGAACGGCCATGCCGGGGCTGGCTCGATGTCCGCAACCGACAAGCACACGCTCGCATTTGGCGTTCCCGCGCAGACTTTTCCGATCGGATCCGTCGATGCCCGGATGATCGCCGTCATGCGTTGCATCATGGCCTGTCGGCGCTGGCGATCGTGCCATCGATCCGACCGAGGCGCGACGTTTTGTGACGCGTCAATTTGTCCGTCTCGCCTATCTGATCTGGAGCTCGGTTTCGTTGTGGCTGGTGACGCGGACCAAACCCGCTGCAGCCGCCGCGCCGCGCACTGGGTCGATGTCCTGTTCGCCACCAGCATGGTCGCCCTGACCCAGGGCAACAGCAGCATATTCTTCTTCCTGTTACTGTTCGCCGTCCTGGTGGCCTCGTTCTCGAGGGGGACCACCGAAGGCTTTTACGTCACCTGCGTTTCGGTGATGCTGTTCCAGCTCGCCGGGTTGTGGTTCGGGCCTGATCCGGGGCATTCGACCTGGACCGGACCCTGGTTCGGCCGTTCTACCTGCTGACGCTTGGCTCGATGATCGCCTACTGGGGCGGCCGCGAGGTCACCGACCGGCTTCGGCTGAGGCTGCTGCAGGAAATCAACAACCAGTGGAACCCCCGCTTCGGCCATGACCACGCCATCGGCAGCAACCTGGAGCGGGCGCTGGATTTCTTCTCCGCCAGCGCCTGCGTGCTGGTGCTCAAGCGGCCGACCAAGCCGCCGATCTACCTGACCTACCACACCTCCAGCCGCAAGCGCGGCCAGGCGATCCAGCCCAGCGCCATCAACCAGGAAACCGCGGCGCTGCTGCTCAGTTTTCCCACCACATTCAGCGCCCGCTACGAACAGGCATCGCCCTGGTGGCGGCGCTGGTTCGATGGCTCGGGCCTGCCTTCGCGCGATGTCGCGATGGCCGAGCAGTGCAAGGTGCTGGCCAATCTGCTCGATGCCGACAGCTTCATGACCGTGCCCTACGTGCAGCGCGACGGCACCGAGGGGCGGGTGTTCCTGACCGCCGGCAAGCGGGCGTTCGTCCAGGCCGATGTCGATTTCTTCGCCCAGCTGATGACGACCATCTCCAATGTCGTCGAGGGCATGCAGCTGATGGACGAACTGGTCTCCCGCGCCGCCGAGCATGAACGCTACCGGATCTCGCTGGACATCCACGACACCACCATCCAGCCCTACATCGGGCTGAAGCTGGGCCTGGACGCGCTGGCGCGCGACGCGGGCCCCGACAACCCGATGTCCGCGCGCCTTGGCGAACTGCAGGGCATGACCGACAGTTCCATCCGCGACCTGCGCCGCTACATGACCGCGCTGCAGGACGACACCACCCTTGCCGGCGATTCCCTGGTCTCCGCCGTGCGCGACCAGGCCAGCCATTACCACGCTTCTACGGGATCGACGTCGAGGTCCGCTGCGAAAGCGAGGTCCTGGTCAATTCCCAGGTGGCCGGCGCCATCCTGCAGATCGTGGCCGAGGGCCTGAGCAATATCCTGCGCCACACCACCGCCAAGCGGGCCTGGCTGGCGATGTACAGCGAAGGACCGCGGCTCTGGCTGGAGATCGCCAATGAATCGCCCGGCGCCAAGGAGGGCGAGGCCGTCTTCACCCCGCGTTCGATCGCCGCCCGGACCCGCTCGCTCGGGGGCACCTGTGTGGTTGAGCGCGACTCGTTGGGGTATACCATTGTCCGTATTGGCATTCCCTTGTGAGCAACCCGCCAACGCCGATGTCCACGCCCACCGATTCGATCAAGATCATGCTCCTGGACGACCACCGCAGCGTGCTGTGGGGCCTCGAGAAACTCATCGAGGGGGAGGGCCCCAGGATGCAGGTCATTGGCAAGGCGACGACTTCGGCCGAGGCGATGCGCCTGCTGGACGACGTCCAGCCCGACATCATCCTGCTCGACATCGACCTGGGCGGCGAAAACGGCATCAACGCCATCCCGGCGCTGATCGCCAAGTCGAAATCCAAGGTGCTGGTGCTGACCGGCTCCCGCGACGCCACCGTGCACGACAGCGCGGTGCTTGCCGGCGCCATGGGCGTGGTCGAAAAAGGCGAGTCGGCCGAGACCATCCTCAAGGCCATACGAAAGGTGCACGAGGGCGAGATCTGGCTCGATCGCAGCGCCACCGGCCGGGTCTTCATGGAGTTGTCGCGAAGCAAGGCGGCCGAGGGGCAGAACCCGGAGCAGAAGAAGATCGCCAGCCTGACCCCGCGCGAGCGCCAGATCGTCGCCGAGATCGGCAGCGATGCCTCGGCGGGCAGCCGGGCGATCGCCGAGCGTCTGCACATCAGCGAGCACACGCTGCGCAACCACATCGCATCCATCTACGAAAAGCTGCAGGTCTCGAGCCGCCTGGAACTATTCGCCTACGCCGCCAAGCACGACATCACGCCGATCTGACATAGCCGTAACGTTCCGCCATCGCCATCAGCGAATCGCGCGCTTCTCCCTCGGGAAGGTCGGCGACGGACAAGCCCACGGCCCGGGTCCGTTTCACCCGCCGCTCTTCCCTGGAATTCAGGCTGCGTGCTGACGCGGGGCAGGTGGCTTGCCACCAGCGCTCCTTTTCCCGGATACAGCTCTTCGACGAATTCCGGGATCAGGGGACACTGGTCCTCGATCCGGATGCGCAGGTCCGCGTGCGCCTCGCAGCGTTCGTTCCACTGCACGTAGAAGCGCATGGCATCGACGAGCGGATCGCCGAAGAGCTGGAAATGGGATTCGAGAAATCGTCGCCAGGGGCGGTGGATCTCGTCGGTGAACTCGCTCGCGAACAAGCCCAGGTCCAGCAGTGAGTCGATGACCGCAAGCGGCTCGCGAACCTGGTGCAGGATCATCGCCGGTGAATCGGTCCAGGTAGGGCACTGCCATCCATGAAGCGTCGCCTTCGAGTCGTTCGACCTGCTTCGGCCCCTTCTCGGTGAAGACGGCTTCATGGTCGATGGGGATCCCCGCGCGTTGCAGCAACTCCGCGGTATACGTGGTTCCGCATCTGCCGGTGCCCACGACCACGAAGCGCAGCGGCGGCATGATGCTCAAAGCCAGCGCGCCCTGCGCAGCAGCAGGAACAGGCCGCCGCAGAAGGCCACTGTCACCGCGATCATGATCCAGTAGCTGTAGCGCCCGTCCAGTTCCGGCATGTGGTGGAAGTTCATGCCATACCAGCTGGTCAGCAGGGTCGGCGCGGCCAGCAGCGCCGCCCAGCCGGCAAGGCGCTTGACGATTTCGCCCTGCGCCACGGTGACCAGGGCGAGGTTCACCGACATGGCGGCGGTAAGCATTTCGCGCATGGTGTCGGTGGCTTCGTTGACCCGCACGGCATGGTCGTAGACGTCGCGCAGGTACAGGCGCACTTCGTCGCGGATCAGGGTCGGGTGGAACTGCATCAGCTGGTTGAGCATGTCCTGCATGGGCGAGACGGCCAGGCGCAGCTGGGTCAGGTCGCGCTTGAGTTCGTACAGGCGATGGATGGTCTCGCGACGGTAATCCTCGGCGAAAATATCCTTCTCCAGCTCGTTGAGCTCTTCCTTGAACTCCTCGACGATCGGGAAATAGTTGTCCGTCACCGAGTCGAGCACCGCGTACAGGCCGTAGCTCGGGCCGAGCTTCATCAGCGTCCGGATTCTTCTCGCAGCGCTCGCGCGCCGGGAGAACGGCAGCGACGCGCCGTGGCGCACCGTCAGCAGGTAACGCGGGCCGATGAACACATGGGTCTCGCCGAACTGGATATGGCCCTTCACCACCTGCGCCGTCTGCAGCACCAGGAACAGCGAATCGCCATAGAGCTCGATCTTCGGGCGCTGGTGCGCCTTCAGCGCGTCCTCGACGGCGAGCGGATGCAGGTTGAACTCCTCCTGCATCTTCAGCAGCAGGGGTTCGTCCGGCTCGTACAGCCCGACCCAGACGAAGCCGACCTCGTCGTCGGCGAGGGCATCGCTGATCTGTTCGAGCGTCGATATCCGCGCGCCGCTCGCCCTGCCTGGAATAGGAGGCGAGGTTGCGAATCATCGAAGCCGGCGGTCGGGGCTGCGTTGGTTTCCATGGCCGCATCATCGGCCAGCGCGGCGCGCAGCCGCAAGCCTCAGGGCTTTCGGCGAGAGCGACGCGGGCCAGCGCCAGGTGGATCGGCAGCAGCATCAGCACCCATTCCACGTTCTCCTGCGGCAGGAACGGCAGGAACTTCAGGAAGCCGGCGACCGCCGCGCTTGCCGGCCACCGCCCATAGCCAGCAGATGGAAACGCTCGCGACGGCGGGCGGCCGCGCAGCAGTTGCCAGCCGCCGGGCAGCAGCAACAGGCACGAGCGGGCTGAACAGCAGGATGTTCTGGTTGCCGTGGCCGGCCACGTGGGCGGTGCAGCACCACAGGTAGATCATGAACAGCGCCGGTCAGCGCAGCGACCAGCCAGAACGGCAGGGCCAGCGCCGCCAGCATCGCGGCCGGCGCCGGCCGAGCCAGGTGATGGCGAGGGCAAGCGCGATTCCGGTGAACAGGGCCGGCAGCCGCCAGCGCGGCATCTCCTCCGGCGGCATGCGACAGGCGGTGCGGCAGCAGCGACTCTCCGATCGCCACCAGCGGCCGGCCGTCCGCGCGTTTCGCCTCGCGCAACGAATCGCGCAGGCGCATCGGGATGAACGCTTCCTCCCAACGCGTCAGCGGCCGGTCGCCATAGCCGGACATGCCCAGGTGGAAGCCCAGGGCCATCCACTTGGCCGGCCAGGCCAGGCGAACCGATTCGCTGCGATAGGTATTGCCGAGCGAGCGGCCGACCAGTTGCTGCTTCAGCTTGCCACCGAGCGCGCGATCCAGTCGCGTCGCGCACGCGGGTGGAGCAATTGTCGCGGAAGTAGTCGTATCGGTAGCGGGCGTTTTCGGGCCGCGCGTTCAGGCCAGCGCTGCCGCCAGGCTGCGCGCCTGGTCGCCATCGAGGTCGAGCCACTGCACGGAGACGCCGCGGCCCTTGGCCCGGTAGTCGGCAGGTCTTCCTCGACCGGCAGGGCGACCAGGTAGTAGCGCATGTAGCCGCGAATGAAATTCCCGACGAATCCGGGCTCGGCCATGTCGAAGAAGCCGAAATTGTAGGAAATGCCTTCGCCGCTCGCCGGATCGATGACCACGATCGCGTCATGTCCGAAGCGTTCCCAGAACGCCTCGCCGGGCTCCATGGTGATGACGCCGATGCGCGGCGGCAGTTGCGGATTGGTCGCCTCCTGCAAGCCCTGCGCGTCCTTGCGGGCGGCCGCCTGCGCGAACCCGGGGATCAACAGCAGCAGCAACACCAGCAGCAGGCAACAACCGAACGATCTACTCGCTGCCATTGAGGCTGACCACGAAGCTCTGCACCCGTCGGCGGTCGGCGCGGCCGACCCGGAAGTGGAAGCGGCCCAGGCTCAGTTCTTCGCCGGCTTCCGGCAGATGGCCGATGGCCGAAGTGACCAGGCCGCCGACGGTGTCGTACTCGTCGTCCGGGAAATCGGCGCCGAACTGGTCGTTGAAATCGGCGATCGGCGTCAGCGCATCGACCGCGAACTGGCCGTCGGGTTGCGCCGAGATCAGCGTGCTCTCCGCGGCATCGTCGTGCTCGTCGTCGATCTGGCCGACGATCTGCTCGAGCACGTCCTCGATGGTGACCAGGCCGGCCACGCCGCCGTGTTCGTCCACCACGATGGCCATGTGGTTGCGCGAGAGGCGGAATTCCTTGAGCAGCACGTTCAGTCGCTTGGACTCGGGGATCAGCACCGCCGGTCGCAACAGTTCCCGGATCTGCCCGGGGCCGCCGTCGGCGACGATGCCGCGCAGCAGGTCCTTGGCCAGCAGGATGCCGAGGATTTCGTCCTTGTCCTCGCCGTGCACCGGGAAGCGCGAGTGGCCGGATTCGACCACCATCTTCATCAGGTCCATGAACGGCTCGTCGGCCGGCAGCGAAACCATCTGCGAGCGGGTCAGCATGATGTCGCCCACCTGAAGTTCGGACACCGCCAGCGCGCCTTCGAGCATCTTCAGCGTATCGCTGCCGATCAGGCCGTTTTCCCGCGCGTCGCGCAGGATCTCGATCAGGTCTTCGCGGTTCTGCGGCTCGCCCGAGAAGGCCAGGCTCAGGCGTTCGAGCCAGGAGCGGCGTTCGTGCGGATGACTGTCAGGTTCTTCGGACATTGGAGGGCTTGCGACGCCGGGGCCGGCGGGAGCTCAGTTTATCAGGTTGGCGGAACCGGCCGTTTCGGGTCAGGACTCGAGGTAGGGATCGGCGTAGCCGAGGTCGGCCAGGATGTCCCGCTCGAGCTGTTCCATGGCCAGCGCTTCGCGCTCGTCCTCGTGGTCAAGGCCCAGCAGGTGCAGGACGCCGTGGACGGTCAGGTGGGCGTAGTGGGCGTTGAGCGCCTTGCCTTGCTCCTCGGCCTCGCGGGCCACCACCGGGGCGCAGATCACCAGGTCGCCGAGCAGCGGCATCGGCATGTCCACGCCCGGCGGCAGTTCGGCGGGAAAGCTGAGCACGTTGGTGGGCAGGTCCTTGCCGCGATAGTGGCGGTTCAGCGACAGGCCTTCCTTGCTGTCCACCACGCGGATGGCCAGGTCGGCCTTGCGGATCCGGCCCTCGCAGGCGGCGGTGGCCCAGCGCTTGAAGCTGGCCGCGGAGGGCAGGCCGGTGCGCGGCAAGCCGTAGCTCACGCTGACTTCCAGTTGGAGCGGCCCTTTGGTCATGTTCGAATCCTGTGCAATTCGGCGGCGACCGGCGGTCGCCTGGCGTGGGAACGCGGTCAGCTCTCATGGTCGAGCCGTCCGTCGCGCTGGTCGTAGGCCTCGACGATCCGTGCCACCAGGGGGTGCCGGACCACGTCCCGCGCAGTAAAGAACGTAAAACTGATGCCGTCGAGGCCGCGCAGCACGTCGATGGCGTCGTTCAGGCCCGACTTCTGGTGCTTGGGCAGGTCCACCTGCGACAGGTCGCCGGTGATCACCGCAGTCGAGCCATAACCGATGCGGGTCAGGAACATCTTCATCTGCTCGATGCTGGTGTTCTGCGCCTCGTCCAGGATCACGTAGGCATCGTTGAGCGTGCGGCCGCGCATGTAGGCCAGCGGCGCGATCTCGATCACGTTGCGCTCGATCAGCTTGGCGACCTTCTCGACGCCGAACATTTCGTAGAGCGCGTCGTAGAGCGGGCGCAGGTAAGGGTCCACCTTCTGCGACAGGTCGCCGGGCAGGAAGCCGAGCTTCTCGCCGGCCTCGACCGCCGGGCGCACCAGCAGCAGCCGCTGCACGCGCGACTCGTTCAGCGCCTCCACGGCGCTGGCGACGGCCAGGAAGGTCTTGCCCGTGCCGGCCGGCCCGATCCCGAAATTGATGTCGTGGGTGGCGATCGCATGCAGGTACCGGGCCTGGTTGGCGCCGCGCCCCTTCACGAAACCGCGCTTGACCTTGATGCTGATCTCCTGCGGCTCGAAGCCTTCGCTCGAAGTCAGGCGGTCGACGTTGGCGGCGTTCATCCGCAGGTGGATCTTCTGCGGATCGAGCAGTTCCGCGTCGGCCTCTTCGTACAGGCTGCGCAACAGGCTTTCGGTCGCCCGCACGGCGGCTTCTTCGCCGGTGACGCGGAATACGTTGGCGCGATTGGCGATCTCCACGCCCAGGCGCAGTTCGATCTGGCGCAGATGTTCGTCGAACGGCCCGGCCAGGTTGGCCAGGCGCCCGGCGTCATCGGGTTGCAGCGTGAAGTCGCGGTGGGAAGAAGAACTGCTCATTCCACTCCAGTCGGATCAGGCGGCCACTTCGTCCAGGGTCAGCACGCGGCCGCGCAGGGAATTGGCCATGACCTCGGTGATCAGCACGTCGACGAACTGGCCGATCATGCGCGCATGGCCGGCAAAATTCACATAGCGCATGTTTTCCGTGCGACCGGTGAATTCGCCTGCATCGCGCGTGCTGGTCTTCTCGACCAGGACCCGCTGCACGCTGCCGACCATCGCCTGGGCGATCGCCCTGGCGTTGTCGTTGAGCACGGCCTGCAGGCGTTTCAAACGCTCGTTCTTGACCGCGTCAGGCGTGTCGTCGGGCAGGTTGGCCGCCGGCGTGCCCGGGCGCTTGGAATAGACGAAGGAAAAGCTCTGGTCGAAGCCGACATCGGCGATCAGCTTCATGGTCGCCTCGAAATCCTGGTCGGTTTCGCCGGGGAAGCCGACGATGAAGTCGGAACTGATGCAGATGCCCGGCTTGGCCTCGCGCAGGCGGCGCAGCTTGGCCTTGTATTCCAGGGCGGTGTGGTTGCGCTTCATCGCGCTCAGGATCCGGTCCGAGCCCGACTGCACGGGCAAGTGCAGGTAGCTGGCCAGCTCCGGCACGTCGCGGTGCGCCTCGATCAGCGAGTCGCTGAACTCGAGCGGGTGCGAGGTGGTGTAGCGGATCCGGCCGATGCCCTCGATCCGCGCGATGGCGCGGATCAGCAGGGCCAGGTCGGCCAGTTGCGCGGAGTCGTGCATCGGCCCGCGATAGGCGTTTACGTTCTGGCCGAGCAGGTTGACCTCGCGCACGCCCTGCGCGGCCAGTTGCGCCACTTCGGCCAGCACGTCGTCGAAGGGCCGCGAGACCTCCTCGCCACGGGTATAGGGCACCACGCAGAACGAGCAGTACTTCGAGCAGCCTTCCATGATCGAGACGAAGGCGGTCGGGCCGTCGGCGCGGGGCTCGGGCAGGGAATCGAACTTCTCGATCTCCGGGAAGCTGATGTCCACCTGCGGCCGGCCGGTGGCGCGGCGCGCCTCGATCATCGCCGGCAGGCGGTGCAGGGTCTGCGGGCCGAACACCAGGTCCACGTACGGGGCGCGCTTGAGGATCGACTTCGCCTTCCTGCGAGGCCACGCAGCCGCCGACGCCGATGATCACGGCCTCGTTGGCGGTCTTGAGGGCCTTCCAGCGGCCGATCTGGGAGAACACCTTTTCCTGCGCCTTCTCGCGGATCGAGCAGGTGTTGATCAGGATGACGTCGGCGTCGAACTCGTTGTCGGTCAGCTCCAGGCCGTGTTCGGCCGCCAGCACGTCGGCCATCTTGGCCGAGTCGTACACGTTCATCTGGCAGCCCTGGGTCTTGATGTACAGCTTGCCCGGGGCGGCTGGGCCGGGCAGGGGGATTTCGACTGGTTTCCCGGTCATGGCGCTTATTCCGGTCGGGATGAGGGCGCCATTGTAGATGCCCGGTGCCCGCCGGGCCATCATTTCAAGCGCTAAGTACTTGGAATTTCAGAAAGAAGGGGGGAAACTTCGCGCGCATGGGGAAGCGCGTCCTCCTGCTGTTGGCCTGCATCTTCGTTGCCGCTCCCGCGGCGGCTGGGACGATCTATCGCTGTGTCGGGCCGGACGGCATCCCCAACTATTCGAGCAAGCGGGTCGGCAACGCGGTCTGCAAGGCGGTGGCGAAGGATACCGGCCGATCCCGGGTTTCCTCCTCATCGATGGCCAAGGCAGCGCCGCCAGCCACTGCGCCGGCTGCGCCTTCGCCGGCCGTCGCAGACGCCGCCGTCCCTTCCGGGAAGGCGGCAAGCCAGGCGACCGGCGGCAAGAATGTCGTTTTTCGTTCGGCCCCGGCCGGGGCGACGCTGCAGCCGGTCAAGGCCGGCGCAGGCGCGACCGTGCTTCGCGGCGCGGTCTACCGGTTCGAGCGGGATGGCGTGGTCCATTACACCAACGTCCGCCCGCCGGGCGCGGCGCACTCCAAGCTGCTCTTCAGTTATGTGGAGACCTGCTACGCCTGCGGCCTGTTGCCGGGCGTGAACTTCGGCAGCGTGCGCCTGAACACCGTGGCCTACAGCAGTGAGATCCGGACGCGCCGTCGCCCAATACGGCGTCGAGGAGGCCGTGGTCAGGGCGATCATCCATGCCGAGTCCGCCTACCGGGCCAACGCCATTTCCCATGCCGGGCGCGCAGGGCCTGATGCAGTTGATTCCCGGCGACGGCCTCCCGCTTCGGCGTCTCCGACCCGTTCGATCCGGCCCAGAACATCCGCGGCGGCGTCCAGTACCTGGCCTGGCTGATGAAGCGCTACAGCTCCAACCTCACCCTGGTCGCCGCGGCCTACAACGCCGGCGAAGGCGCGGTCGATCGCAATGGCGGCGTCCCGCCCTATTCGGAAACCCAGCGCTACGTGCAACGGGTCGGCGCAACTCGCCGACCGCTACCGCACGGCCCTCGCAGCCCCCTGAGTTTTCCGGCGCCCTGCTCGGAAACGTTGTTCGAGCCCAAGCGCATCCGCTACAATTGGCGGTCTTTGGCGGGCGGGGTTGCCCGTCATCCATCATTTTTTCCAAAGCTAAGTCTCGGAGAGCCGAATGGCTAACGATGAGGTTCACTCGGGTCGCCGCCGCTTCCTGACGGCTACCACGGCAGTGGTCGGTGCGGTCGGTGTCGGTTTCGCGGCGGTTCCCTTCATCTCGTCCTGGAAGCCCAGCGCCCGCGCGCAGGTTGCCGGCGCGCCGGTCGAGGTCGATATCAGCAAGATCGACAACGAGCCGGGCATGCGCATGATCGTGCAGTGGCGCGGCAAGCCGGTCTGGATATTCAAGCGCACTCCGGAGCAGCTGGGCGTATTGCCCTCGCTCGACGGCCGCCTGAAAGACCCCAAGTCGGACAATCCCGAGCAGACCCCGGCCTTCGCCAAGAACGAAGCCCGCTCGATCAAGCCGGAACTGGCCGTCATCGTCGGCATCTGCACCCACCTGGGCTGCGTGCCCGGCTACGTGCCGGAAATGCTGCCGCAGCCCTTCGATCCGAAGTGGCAAGGCGGCTTCTACTGCCCCTGCCACCAGTCGCGCTTCGACCTGGCCGGCCGCGTGTTCGACGGCGTTCCGGCGCCCTCGAACCTTGAGATCCCGCCCTATCATTTCGTCGACAACACCCATCTGGTCATCGGCGTGCCGCCGAAGGGAGCCGTCTGATGAACTTCCTCGTTCGCGCCGCGAATGGCGCCATGGACTGGGTCAACGAGCGCGCGCCGGCGTTGATGCCGGTCTATCGCAAGCACATGACGGAGTACTACGCTCCGAAGAACTTCAACCTCTGGTACTACTTCGGCGTGCTGTCGATGCTGGTGCTGGTCAACCAGATCGTCACCGGCATCTACCTGACGATGTTCTACAAGCCGAGCGCGGTCGAAGCCTTCGCCTCGGTCGAATACATCATGCGCGACGTGTCCGGCGGCTGGCTGATCCGGTACATGCATTCCACCGGCGCCTCGCTGTTCTTCATCGTGATCTACCTGCACATGTTCCGCGCGCTGATCTACGGCTCGCACCAGAAGCCGCGCGAGCTGGTCTGGATCCTGGGCATGCTGATCTTCCTGTGCCTGATGGCCGAAGCCTTCATGGGCTACGTGCTGCCCTGGGGCCAGATGAGCTACTGGGGCGCGCAGGTGATCATCAACCTGTTCGGCGCCATCCCGATGATCGGCGGCGACCTGACCGAATGGATCCGCGGCGACTACCTGGTCTCCGACGCGACCCTGAACCGCTTCTTCGCCCTGCACGTGGTCGCGCTGCCGCTGGTCATCCTGCTGCTGGTCGTGCTGCACCTGGGCGCGTTGCACGAGGTCGGGTCCAACAATCCCGACGGCGTGGACATCAAGAAGCTCAAGGACAAGACCACCGGCATTCCGCTCGACGGCATCGCCTTCCATCCGTACTACACGGTGAAGGATACCTTCGGCGCCGCGTTCTTCCTGACCATCGCCGCCTTCATCCTGTTCTTCATCCCCGACCCTGGGCGGGCTGTTCCTGGAGCACGACAACTTCGTGCAGGCCAATCCGATGGTGACGCCGCTGCACATCAAGCCGGTCTGGTACTTCACGCCCGTACTACGCGATGTTGCGCGCGGTTCCCGGACAAGCTGCTCGGCGTGATGACGATGGGCGGCGCGGTGATGATCCTGTTCCTGCTGCCCTGGCTGGACCGCAGTCCGGTCAAGTCGATCCGCTACCGCAGCATGCTGTCCAAGGTGATGATCGCGCTGTTCGTGGTCGCCTTCGTGTCGCTTGGCTACCTCGGCACGCAGGCCGGCAGCACGACCCAGACCATGGTCGCTCGCGGTCCTGACGCTGTTCTACTTCGCATTCTTCGTCATTCATGCCGTTCTGGACGCGCCTTGGCGCGACCAAGCCGGTGCCTGAGCGGGTGACCATGCATGACTAAGCTCCGTATCCACCTCATGAAGAGCCTCGTGCTCGCCTGCTGGCATTGCTGCCGGCGCTGTCGCTCGCCTCGGAAGGCGCCAAGATGGAATCGGCGCAGATCGACCTGACCGACAAGGCCTCGCTGCAGCGCGGCGCCAGCCTGTACATGAGCTATTGCTCGGGCTGCCATTCGCTCAGCTACCAGCGCTACTCGCGGATGGGCAGAAGACCTGGGGCTGACCAAGGAACAGGTCGAGCAGAACCTGATCTATTCGGATGCCAAGATCGGCGAGAACATCGTCACCGGCATGGACCCGGCCAACGCGACGATCGTGGCTGGGCAAGGCCCCGCCGGACCTGAGCGTAGTCGCCCGCACCAAGGCCGAGGGCGCCGACTGGATCTACAACTACCTGCGCGAGTTCTACGTCGATGAATCGCGGCCGACGGGCTGGAACAACGCCGTGTTCCCGGGCGCCTCGATGCCGCATGTGCTGTGGGAAATGCAGGGCATCCAGCACGCCGTCACCGAGCCGAAGCGCAAGTCGCCCAACGGCGAGGACGAGCCCTGCCACAAGGGCGAATTCCAGGGCCGGTGCATCACCGGCTTCGTGGTGCCCGATGGCCAGAAGGGCACGATGGATGCGGAGCAGTACGACCGCGTCGCTCGCGACCTGAGCGCATTCCTCGCCTACACCGGCGAGCCGGCGGCGCTGAAGCGCGAATCGATGGGCGTCTGGGTGGTCCTGTTCCTGGCGTTCTTCACCTTGCTCGCCTATCTGCTGAAGGCCGAATACTGGCGCGACGTGCATTGAGCCACGGCATCGCCCCTGGAAGAAGGCCGCCTCCGGGCGGCCTTTTTCATTTGCCAGCGCCTTGCGGAAAATCGGCCGTTTCGGCAGGGTAGGCAATGGACGACCAACGGCAGGGGGCCGGGGAGTCCGCTCGAGGTGTTCTTGATGGCCACCAGCCCGCGTATCCGAAATGCCCTGACCCTGTTTTCCGCGCCCGACTGCGTTGTCTGCCATCGCGTACGGCTGGTGCTCGCGGCCAAGGGCGTCAGCTACGAGCTCGTGCCGGTGGACAGCGCCCATCCGCCCGAAGACCTGCTCGACCTCAATCCCTACCACTCGGTGCCCGACCCTGGTCGATCGCGACCTGGTGCTGTACGCCGCATCGGTGGTCAGCGAGTATCTCGACGAGCGCTATCCCGCATCCGCCGCTGATGCCGGTCGACCCGCTGTCGCGAGCCCGGTTGCGCCTGGCCATGCTGCATGTCGAGCTGGACTGGGTGCCCTATGTCCAGGCGATCCAGAACGGCAACAAGAGTCCAGGCCGAGACCGGCGCGGAAGCGGCTGAAGGAAGAACTGCTGAAGGCGCTGCCCCTGTTCAAGGCCGCCAAGTTCTTCCTCAATTCCGAGATGAGCCTGGCCGATTGCGCCGTGGCCCCGATCGTCTACCGCCTGCCGGCGCTGGGAATAGCGCTTCCCAAGGAAGCCAAGGTGATCGAAGACTACGGCCTGCGGATCTTCCGCAACCCCGGCTTCCTGCGCAGCCTGACGCCCGAGGAAAAGAACCTGCGCGAGTTGCCGGCGTGACCGATGGCGCCAGCCATGACCTCGAACCGCCCGTACCTGTTGCGGGCGCTGTACGAGTGGATCAGCGACAACGACATGACGCCGCACCTGCTGGTCGATGCCACGCGCGAGGGGGTGCAGGTGCCCAGTTCCACGATCAAGGACGGCCGGGTCGTGCTCAACATCGCCGCGCGGGCGGTGGCGCAACTGGACCTGGGCAACCGCGAAGTCCGCTTCAAGGCGCGCTTCGGCGGAGTCAGCCAATCGGTGGTCGTGCCGCTGGCGGCGATTCTTGCGATCTATGCGCAGGAGACGGGCCAGGGCATGATGCTGCCCGAAGACGGCGCCACCATGCCCGACGAATCGGCGGAAGAAAAGCCCGAGCCACCCGAGGATGGTCCCAAGCGCGGCGGCCACCTTCGGATCGTCAAGTAGGCCCAGCCCGGCTAGTTGACGACCTCGAGCTTGGGCGGCATCGGCCCGGCCAGTCCGCTCAGGGCGCCGCCCAGGATAGTCACCAGACCCGCGCGCCGATCCTCGCCGCCGTTGGAATATTCGAAGCGGTATTGCCGTTCCCAGCAAAGCCGCCCCGCGGCGTTGCGCCTCAGGCGCAGCCTTACCTGGTGCACGCTCTGGTCCAGCCATTGAACGCCGGCATGCTCGCAGGCACGGCGACCGTGGGCGGTCGCGGATTCGGCCGCCGCCCGGCCTGATACCCAGAACGCGACGGCGGGAATGATGCACAACAGGATGATCAGTGGCAGGCTCATGCCATCAGTGTGGGGCCGGCGGGTTTGCGGCTCAAGTTCCGGCCCATTGCCATTTTGTGCCAACACCTAGCTAAGATAGGGCAGGCTGTCCGGAGGGGTGGTCCGGATTCTTTGCGGGAGGGCGGGAAATGAAACTGGTGTTTCCGAATGGCGAGCACGGCCAGGTGCTGCTCAGCCACGGCGTCAATCGCATCGGTTCGGCCGCCGAGGGCGCCGCGGTGCTGACCCAGCCGGGCATCCTTCCCGTGCACTGCGTCATCCATATCACCGCTGCCGGGGCCAACCTCCAAGTCGCCGCCGGGGGTGGCAAGGTCACCGTCAACGGCAAGCCGGTGACCGACATCATGGGCCTGCGCTCGGGCGACTCGCTGACCATCGGACCGGTGGCGGCAAAGTTCCTGGTCGTCGAGGAGGCCAAGTCGGTCTCGCCCACGCTTGCCGAGGATGACGGCAACGCCACGCGCATTCGACAGGTGGTGCCCAAGTTCGTCCTGCGCGGCGTTTCCGGCGCCGTGTTCGGCAAGGTGTTTCCGGTCACCGGGCCGGTCGTGATCGGCCGCGCCGCCGAATGCGATATCTCGGTGCCGGCGGACGAAATGTCGCGGCGCCATGCCCTGCTCAGGCCGACGGCCGATGGCCTGTCGGTCGAGGACCTGGGCTCGTCCAACGGAACCTACGTCAACAACAAGCGCGTGCAGCAGGGCTTCCTGTCGCCCGAACGACGAATTGCGGCTGGATGCGGTTCGCTTCCTGCTGATCGCGCCGGGAATGGAAATGAATTCGGCGCCGGCAGCGGCGCCGGAGCAGAAATCGCCCGGCGGTGCCCGCGGCGCACAAGATGCAGATGTGGGCGTCGATCATGCTGACGGTGGCGGCGCTGGTGGTCATCGCGCTGCTGATCATGAAGCGCTGAGCAGCGCGAAGCGGCGATCAGCGATCCGGCGGCGGGGCGCCCAGGCGCATCGAGAAATCGATCGCGCGCACGTGCTTGGTCAGCGCGCCGACGGAAATGCAATCCACGCCAGTTTCCGCGATCTCCCGGACGCCCGCCAGGTCCACGCCGCCCGAGACCTCGAGCGGAGTGCGGCCGTTGGCGCGGCGCACCGCTTCGCGCATGTCCGTCCAGCGAGAAATCATCGATCAGGATGCGCGTGCAGCCGGTGGCGAGAGCCTGGTCGAGTTCGTCGAGGTTTTCGACTTCGATGATCAGCGGCAGCAAGGGATAGCGCGCCTTCGCCTGTTCGGCGGCGGCGGCGATCGAGCCGGCCGCGTGGATGTGGTTTTCCTTCAGCATCACCGCGTCGAACAGGCCGATCCGGTGATTGCTGCCGCCGCCGGCGCGGACCGCGTACTTCTGCGCGAGGCGAAGACCCGGCAAGGTCTTGCGCGTATCCAGGATGCGCGCGCGCGTTCCGGCCACGGCCGCCACGTAGTCGGCCGTTCGCGTCGCGGTGGCGGAAAGTGTCTGCAGGAAATTCAGCGCGCAGCGTTCGGCGCTGACCAGGGCGCGGCTGCGGCCGGCGAAAGTGCAGACCACGTCCCGCGCGGACACGCGATCGCCTTCGGCCACGCGCCAGTGGATGCGCACCTGCGGATCGAGCGCCAGGAAGCAGGCGTCGAACCACGGCCGGCCGGCGATGACCGCCGATTCCTTGGCGATCACGTAGTCCGGTTGCGAGTGCATCGGGCAGCAGCGAAGCGGTCACGTCGCCGGCCCGAGGTCTTCGGCCAGTGCGCGCGCCACGTCGGCGTCAATCGTCGCCTGCGGGGGTGTCGCCAGTGCGCTCATCGATCAGCGCGGAAAATCCGCGACCAGCGCCGTGGCGATCCCTTCATCGGACAGCAGCACCGGGATCCCGTCGTCGATCCGGTAGATGGTCTTGTGGTCGCGGGTGATCAGGCCTTCCTTGATCGCCTCGGCCTGGACGCTGCCGTCGACGCGCTTGAGCCCGCCCGCGGCGATGGCCTGGTTCAGGGCCGCGAGTTCGGCCTTGTTGAGCAGCGCCAGCGGCTGCTTGGTGGTCGGGCAGCACAGGATGTCGAGCAGTTTGCGGTCCATGGGGTCGTAGAGTCAGCCGGTAGATGCGTCTAGAATACGCCCTTACCCACGTAGGTTGCTCGCCTGCCATGACTACACGCGCTGCGCCCCTGGTTGGTGTCGTCATGGGTTCCCGCAATGACTGGGAGACGATGCAGCATGCCGTCGCCCGGCTGGAACAACTCGGCGTGCCCTGCGAAGTGCAGGTGGTTTCCGCGCACCGCACGCCCGACCTGCTTTTCAGTTATGCCGAAGCGGCCGCGGGTCGCGGTATCCGGGTGATCATCGCCGGCGCCGGCGGCGCTGCGCATTTGCCCGGAATGCTGGCAGCCAAGACCGCGCTGCCGGTGCTCGGCGTACCGGTGCAGAGCAAGTCGCTCAACGGCCTGGATTCGCTGCTCTCGATCGTGCAGATGCCGGCCGGCGTACCGGTAGCCACGTTTGCGATCGGTGCCGCCGGCGCGGCCAATGCCGGGCTGTTCGCGGCCGGAATCCTTGCGCTGGAGCACCCTGAAATCGCGAGCGCGCTGGCCGCGTTCCGCAGCAAGCAGACCCAGGACGTCCTCGACCAGCCCGACCCGAGGCCGGCATGACCACGGTTGGCATCCTCGGCGGCGGGCAACTGGCCCGCATGCTCGCGCTTGCCGGCGCGCCGCTTGGCCTGCGCTTCCTGGTGCTGGATACGACGGCCGATGCCTGCGCCACGCAGTGCGTGCCAAGCCTGCAGGCCGACTACCGCGACCAGGCGGCCCTGGCCGAGTTCGCGGCAAGGGTTGACGTGGCCACGTTTGATTTCGAGAACGTGCCCGCCGAATCCGCGCGGTGGCTGGCCGAGCGCATTCCGGTTTTCCCCAGTCCACGCGCGCTGGCCGTGGCCCAGGACCGGCTCGCGGAAAAGAGCCTGTTCCGCGAGCTCGGCATTGCCGTGCCGCCGTTCGTCGATATCGCTTCGCGCGCGCAGCTCGATGCCGCCATTGCCGCAGATCGGCATGCCGGCGATCCTGAAGACGCGCCGGCTAGGCTACGACGGCAAGGGCCAGTTCCGGATCCGGACGCGCGTCCGATATCGATGCGGCCTGGCAGGCGCTCGGGCGCGCAGTCCCTGACGGTCGGCCTGATCCTCGAAGCCTTCGTGCCCTTCGAGCGCGAGATTTCCGTGGTTGCCGTGCGCGGCCGCGACGGCGAGTTCCGCACCTGGCCATTGACCGAGAACTGGCACGAGGACGGCGTCCTGTCGGCCAGCCTTGCGCCGGCGCGGGTCGATGCCGCGCTGGCCGCCGACGCGGTGGAAAGTGCCCGGCGCATTGCCGAGGCACTGGATTATGTCGGTGTGTTCGCGCTCGAGCTGTTCGTCAACGAAGGCCGCTTGCTGGCCAACGAAATCGCGCCGCGCGTGCACAACTCCGGGCACTGGACCATCGAGGGCGCGGAGGTTTCGCAATTCGAGAACCACTTGCGCGCCGTGCTCGGGCTGCCGTTGGGCAACACGGGCATGCTTGGCCACGCGTGCATGCTCAACTGGATCGGCCAGCTACCCGATGCGCGCGGCGTGCTCGCCGAGCACTGCGGGCACTGGCACGACTACGGCAAGGAGCCTCGCCCCGGCCGAAAGGTCGGGCATGCCACCTTTCGCGCGGACACCACGCAGGAACTGGCGGCGGCGCTGGTTCGGCGCCGGCCATGCGCTCGGCCGCATGAATCAGGTCGCTGCACCGGTGGATCGCCTGGCCGAGACCTGAGCGACGGAGCTGGCCGAAGCCGCTCCGGCTGACCGCATTACGCCATCTGCGAAGCGGCGAAATCCCAGTTCACCAGGTTCCAGAACGACTCGACGTACTTCGCGCGGGCGTTGCGGTAGTCGATGTAGTACGCGTGCTCCCAGACATCGCAGGTCAGCAGCGCCTTGTCGTTGCCGGTCAGCGGCGTGGCCGCGTTCGGCGTGCTGACCAGGGCCAGGCTGCCGTCCGGACGCTGGACCAGCCAGGCCCAGCCGGAGCCGAAGGTGCCGATCGCGGTCTTGGTGAATTCTTCCTTGAAGGCCGCGAAGCTGCCGAAGGTCTTGGTGATCGCGTCGCCAAGCTTGCCGTTCGGCTCGCCGCCGCCGTTGGGCGACAGGCAGTTCCAGTAGAAGGTGTGGTTCCAGATCTGCGCGGCGTTGTTGAACATCCCGCCCTGCGACTTGCGCACGATGGCTTCCAGGTCGAGTTCGTCGAACTCGGTGCCCTTGATCATGTTGTTCAGATTGGTCACATAGGTCTGGTGATGCTTGCCGTAGTGAAAATCGATGGTCTCGGCGGAGATGTGCGGCGCCAGCGCGGTGCGCTCGTAGGGCAGCGGGGGCAGTTCAACGGCCATGGTCAATTCCTTCCTTGTGGGTGGGGCCACGCGCTGGGCGTGGCCGAAGCCTTATAATTCTAGCTTGAACCGCGGCCGCCAGGCCGTCTGGCCCGTGAATGGAGAGTGCAGTGAGCGCAGTGATTGACCGCATCAAGGCCGAGGTCGAAGGCCATCCCGTCGTGCTTTTCATGAAGGGAACCACGCAGTTTCCGATGTGCGGTTTTTCCAGCCGCGCCTGCGAGGTGCTCAAGCAGGCCGGGGCGCAGATCCATTCGGTGAACGTGCTGCAGGATCCCGAGATCCGCGCCGACCTTCCGCGCTATTCCGACTGGCCGACCTTTCCGCAGTTGTTCATCAACGGGGAATTCATCGGCGGCTGCGACATCACCGTCGAGCTGTTCGAGAGCGGCGAACTCGCGCGCATGGTGGCCGAGGCCCAGAAGCCGGCATGAGCATCACGCCGGCGCCAGCGGGCGGCCTGTTCGAGGCCGCTCCCGGGGACGCATTGCGCGACCGGGTGATCCTGGTGACGGGCGCCTACGGCGGCCTGGGCGAAGCCGCGGCGAAAGCCTGCGCGAAGGCAGGCGCGACCGTGGTGTTGCTGGGGCGCAAGGTGCCGAAGCTCAGCCGGACCTACGATGCGGTGAAGGCGCTCGGCCCGCAGCCGGCCCTGTATCCGCTGGACCTCGCCGGCGCCGATCCGGCCGACTACGAGGCCATGGCCGACACCATCGCCGCCGATCTGGGCGGCCTGCACGGCATCCTGCATTGCGCGGCCGAATTCACCGGCCTGCGGCCCCTGGAGGCCACGCCGCCGGAAGACTTCGTGCGCAACCTGCACGTCAACCTGACCGCACCCTGGTTGCTTACCCAGGCCTGCCTGCCCTTGCTGCGCAAGGCGGCCGACAGCGCGGTGGTGTTCGTCGCCGACGACCTGGCGCGGGTCAACCGGGCCTACTGGGGCACCTACGGCGTGGCCAAGGCCGGGCTGATCGGGCTGATGCGCATCCTTCATGATGAAACCGACGCGGGCAATGTGCGCGTCAGCGGGCTGCAGCCCGGTCCGATGCGATCCAACATCCGCAGCCGCGCCTATGTCGAGGAAGCCGCTTCCCGCGTTCCTTCGCCGGACCGCTACGCCAATGCCTGCGTGCACCTGCTGTCCGCCGCGGGAATCGATCGGCGCGGACAACTGGTGCTGGCGCGACGAGCCGGCAGCATGACCACCATCTCCGCCGCGCTGCTGCTGTTCCTGATCCTGGATCCGCTCGGCAACATCCCGGTTTTCCTGAGCCTGCTCAAGCCCTTGCCGCCTGCGCGCCGGCGGATCGTGCTGCTGCGCGAGCTGCTGATCGCGCTGGGCGTGCTGTTCGGATTCCTGCTGGGGCGGAATCTACGTGCTGCAGATGATGCACCTGCGCCAGGAGTCGGTATCGATCGCCGGCGGCATCGTGCTGTTCCTGATCGCCCTGAAGATGATCTTTCCGAGCCCGGAAGGCATGTTCGGCGAGGCGCTCGAAGGCGAGCCCTTCATCGTGCCGATGGCGATCCCGTTCGTTGCCGGTCCCTCGGGCATGGCCTCGGTGATGCTGCTCGGCAGCCAGGAACCCGCCCGCATGGGCGACTGGAGCCTGGCCCTGTTCATCGCCTGGCTGGCCACGGCGGTGATCCTGTTCTCGGCGACCTATCTCTACAAGGTGCTGGGCAAGCCCGTGCTGATCGCGCTGGAGCGCCTGATGGGCATGCTGCTGGTCGCGATTTCCGTGCAGATGCTGATGGATGGCGTCGCCACTTACCTGAAGGTGCCCGGCGCGGCGTGCATAAACGGATTCTCCGATTTCGTGACGGACATCCGGCTGTCATGGACCCCGGGTAGCATGTTAAAATTCCGTCATTGCCTGGGGTCGTTCGCGACTGGAGCAGGGCAATACGTCGCGAATTTCTCAATCTCAGGGTAAAAAACCAATGAACAATCGCAATCGGGCCCGGCTCTCGAAGCTCGCCCTCGGCCTGGCTATCGCTCTCGCCGCTGCTCCCGCCTTCGCACAGAGCACATCCTCCGGTGTCGCCGGCCTCGTCACCGATTCCAGCGGCGCCCCCGTCTCCGGCGCGGAAGTCACCATCACGCACGTCGAGTCCGGCACTGTCAGCCGCGCCGTCACCGACGGGTCCGGTCGCTACAACGCGCGCGGCCTGCGCGTCGGCGGTCCCTACACGATCGCGGTGAGCAAGGCGGGCGTCGGCACTGATAGCGAAAACGGCGTGTACCTCAACCTAAACAAGGTGAACACGGTGGACGCGCAGCTCGCCACCGGCGCCGCCGCTGCCGTGTCCCTGGGCACCGTGGTCGTCGCGGGTTCCTCCAGCGTCTTCGCCGCCGACAACAAGGGCAACGGCACCAACATCAGCGGACGCACGCTTGAAATCGCCACCAGCGCCAACCGCTCGCTCGACGACATAGCGCGTCTCGATCCGCGCATCACGGTCACCGACCAGAGCGATGGCTCGATTTCCGTTTCTGGCCTGAACAACCGCTACAACAACATCAGCGTCGACGGCCTGTCGGTGACCGATCCCTTCGGCCTGAATGCCAATGGCCTGGGATTCACCGGTTCGCCGATCTCGCCCGACACCATCGCTGCGTATGACATCGCGATCACCGACTTCGACGTCAGCTCCGACGCCGTCGGCGCGAACATCAACGCCGTCACCAAGTCGGGTACCAACGAATTCCACGGCTCGGTGTACTACGCCTACGGCGACGGCAACACCATGGTGGGCGACCGCGAAGGTTCCGACTTCAACGTCTTCGACAAGAACAAGACGGCCGGCTTCACCCTCGGCGGCCCGATCATGAAGGACAGGCTGTTCTTCTACCTCGGCTACGAAGAACAGAATGTGACCGGCATCGCCGGCGTCGGCGCCGACGCCACCACCACCGGCCTGCTCACCCAGGCGCAGGTCGACGCCGTCTCCGATGCTTTCGAAAGCATCGGCATCCAGAACGGCGGCGGCGCCGGCGACGTGACGCTCGTGAACAAGCGCACCCTGGCCAAGATCGACTGGAACATCACCGAAAATCATCGCGCCACCTTCACCTACCAGAAGACCGAGGAAAGCAAGCCGACCCCATACAGCGGCTACGTGAAGGACTGGAGCGTCATCCTGCCGGCCAACTGGTACACCAGCTCGAGCAAGACGGACAACTACTCCGTCCAGGTGTTCAGCGACTGGTCCCAGAATTTCATCACCGAGCTGAAGATCGGCTATCAGCAGTACGACAACGTCAACGGCGCGGCCCTCGACCAGCCGGAAGTGTTCGCGTGCTTCAGCGCCGCTCCATGCAGCAACAACCCGACCAGCATCCCGTCCACCTCGCCGTGGGTCGTCTCGGGTGAAGACCGCTTCCGCCACGAGAACTCGATCGGCAGCAAGCGCTGGACCGCTACCTTCTCCGGCACCTATTACCTCGGCGACCACGAGATCAAGGGCGGCGTCGATTACCTGAGCAACGAGACCGTCGACGTATTCGGCCAGCTGCTGCACGGTTCCTACGGCTTCTACGACAAGAATGCCAATGGCACCCCGGCCGACGAAATCGCTGCCGGCAACTACGGCACCTTCGTCAAGAACTACCTGCCCGATGGCGTGACCCTGGCAGACGCCGGCGGCACCTGGAAGTACACCCAGGTCAGCCCCTTCATCCAGGACACCTGGCAGGTCAATGACGCCCTGTCGATCGTCTACGGCCTGCGCGCGAACTATCCGGGCGCCGACCACGCGCCGCCGGTGGCGGTATTCGCCCCGACCAACACGCCTCCGGGCATGACGGCGGGCCAGCCGGTTTGGGAGTCGCGCTTCGGCTATCCAAGCAACACCAAGCTGGGCTCGAACAATATGGTCATCGAGCCGCGCTTCGCCTTCAACTACCAGTTCCCGTGGCAGCGCAAGGTGCAGATGCGCGGCGGTTTCGGCCTGTTCCAGACGGTCCCGCCGACCGTGTGGCTGTCCAATCCGTACCTCAACAACGGCTACGTCTCGTCCAAGCAGTACACCAGCACGAATCCGGTGAACGATCCGTTCAGCGCCGATCCGAACGACCAGCCCGGCCCGACTTCCATCGCGCCCGGCATCTGCAGCACGACCGCAAGTTGCCAGATCGACGTGCTCGACCCGGACTTCAAGCTGCCTTCCGCCTGGAAGTCCAGCCTGGCGCTCGACATCGAACTACCCTGGGGCCTCGTAGGCTCCGCCGAGTACACCCATATCCAGTCGCAGGACGCGATCGCGTACCTGCTGCCAAACGTGGGCGTGCCGAAGGGCAAGCTGCCGGATGGCCGTGACTCGTACTGGAAGGTGTTTCCGACTCCGGGCGCCGGCATCGGCACCGGCACCAACAACGGTGCTTTCCCGGAGATCAACACCCGCTCGACGCTGCTGACCAATACCGACAAGGGCTCCTCCGATTCGCTCGTGCTCTCGCTGGCCAAGGCACGCTCGAACGGCTTCGCCGGTGATTTCAGCGTCATCTTCACCAAGAGCACAGAAGTCAACACCGGGTCGAGCTCGCAGGCCTACTCGAACTACAATGCCGTGCCGCGTTTCAACCCGAACGAGATCGTCGAGGACCCCGCACGCTTCAACGTCCCGCTCTCGGTCAAGACCTCGATGAGCTGGGAACACGCCTTCTTCGGCGACAACCGGACCTCGGTGACCATGTACTACAACGGTCACGACGGCCTGCCGTACAGCTGGGTCTTCGGCGGTGACGTCAACGGCGACGCGGTCGCCACCGACGTCGACCTGGCTTACATCCCGAAGGAAAACGATTCGATCGTGACTTACAAGGCGGGCACCACGGCCGATCAGATCGCGGCGTTCAATCACCTGATCGACAGCGATCCCTACCTGTCCAAGCACCGTGGCGAGGTCGCCCTTCGCAACCACTCGCAGCAGCCGTGGATCAACCAGCTCGACCTCGGCATCCAGCAGGAGCTGCCGGGCTTCTTCGACGAAAACAAGTTCGTTGTGCGGATGGACATCTTCAACTTCCTCAACTTCCTCAACAGCGACTGGGGCGACCAGATGGGCGTGGGTTTCTTCGGCACGCGTCGCCTGGCGAACATCTCGGACGTCACCGGCGGCAAGTACGTGTACGACCTGGGTACTCCGACCAAGCCGTCGTGGACCGACTTCACCGTGCGTGACAGCTCGTCCAACCCGGCTCGCGTCATTTCCCGCTGGCAGGCCCTGCTGACGGTCAGGTACGAGTTCTGATCCATCGCGATTGCTTCAGACCAGGACGGCCGGTGGAGACACCGGCCGTTTTGTTTGAGTCTGTCGGGCGGCTCCTGCGGGTTCCGACGCCTTGGTGTTAGAGTTTGCCCGATGACCAAGCTATTCTTCCGAGCCACGAAAGTCGCATGATCGACGAAGACGAACTCTCAACCGAAGCCGCGGCAGACGCCATGGCTGCACTGCCCACCGTCAACGCACTGATCTCCCCGCGTGGCGGCCTGGATGTCCTTTCCCGCGCCGAAGTCGCCCGCCTGCGCGATGCCTCCGCACGGCGGCCTGCACGACATGCTGCGCCGCTGCGCGCTGGCGGTGCTGACCACCGGCAGCGAATCCGACGATCCGCGCGCCGCCCAGTTCAAGCTACCCGGACTTCGATATCCACGTGCACCAGCAGGATCGCGGCATCAAGATCGAGCTGAGCAATGCGCCCGGCGTCGGCCTTCGTCGATGGCGAGCTGATCCGCGGCGTCGACGAACTGCTGTTCGCCGTGGTGCGCGACATCGCCTACGTGGCGATGGAGATCAACGGCAGCGCCAAGTTCGACCTGACCACCAGCGAGGGCATCACCGGCGCGGTGTTCGAGATCCTGCGCAACGCCCGCGTGCTGCGCCCCGCGCGTCGAGCCCGAACCTGGTGGTCTGCTGGGGCGGGCACTCGATCGGCCGCGACCGAATACGACTACACCAAGAAGGTCGGCTACGAGCTCGGCCTGCGCGGCTGGACATCTGCACCGGCTGCGGCCCGGGCGCGATGAAGGGCCCGATGAAGGGCGCCACCATCGCCCATGCCAAGCAGCGCCGCACCAAGAACCGCTACATCGGCATCACCGAGCCCGGCATCATCGCCGCCGAGTCGCCGAACCCGATCGTCAACCATCTGGTGATCATGCCGGACATCGAGAAGCGCCTCGAGGCCTTCGTGCGCATGGGCCACGGCATCATCGTGTTCCCCGGCGGCGTCGGCACGGCCGAGGAAATCCTCTACCTGCTCGGGCTGATGCTGCACCCCGACAACGCCGACCTGGCGTTCCCGCTGATCCTGACCGGCCCGAAGTCCTCGGCCGCGTATTTCGAGCAGATCGACCAGTTCCTGCGCCTGACGCTCGGCGAAGCGGCCACGTCGCCGCTACCAGATCATCGTCGACGACCCGCCGCAGGTGGCGCGGGCGATGGCGCAGGGCATCCGCAAGGTGCGCGAGCAGCGGCTGCAGACCAAGGACGCGTTCTTCTTCAACTGGGCGCTGCGCGTGCCGGTCGACTTCCAGCAGCCGTTCCGCCCGAACCACGAGACCATGGCCGGCGCTGAACCTGCACGCCGACCAGCCCGCCGCACGAACTGGCCGCCGACCTGCGCCGGGCGTTCTCCGGCATCGTCGCCGGCAACGTCAAGGAGGACGGGCATGCGCTGCATCGAGGAGCACGGGCCGTTCGAGATCGACGGCGACCGGAAGATCATGCAGGCGCTGGACGCGCTGCTGCGCGGCTTCGTGGACCAGCGGCGGATGAAGATGGTGGGGGAGTATCGGCCGTGTTATCGGGTGTTGGGGTGAGTCAGAGCTGGCAGGAGGGGTCCGACGCATTGCTCGATGACTTGGTCAGAAGTCCCGAGGCCATCGTGAACGTGAAAGTTCCGCAGGCGTCTTTCGTCTGATCCGTGCCGGTCTTCGGCGCGGCCGTCATCGTGTAGCCCGTCGCGCTGTTTGCGGTGACGGCTACCGTGTAGTACTTGAGATAACTGTTGTAGTTTGCACAATTGGTGCCGGCCGGATCGAGGGGATTTGTACCGCTGACCTGGCCACAAGTCCCATACGTGGTGTTGTAACTGCGGTACTTTTCCTGCCGCAACGAAAGGTCGGAAAGTGTCTGGCGGGCCTCGGCCCTCCGGCTCTTCCGGATCTCCTTGGAATAGGCGGTGATGGCGAGCGCCGCCAGCACGGCGATGACCATAACCACGACCATCAATTCGATCAGGGTAAACCCGCGCTCGCGTTTCATGACCGGCTCCTCCAGAATGCCTGCATCCTAGCACCGGCTAGGGGCGGCGCGAAGCGTAGACCGCTCGTTGGTCCGGCTTCAGGCGCCGTTCGTCCGGCACCGCTTGATTTGAAGGGGTTGCCTGGCGTTCCATCCAGCATGGGCCAATGGGGGGTTGCGGTGCGCGATTACAGCCGAATTCACGGATTCACCCTGATCGAATTGATGGTCTCCGTCGCAATAGTGATCCTGTTCGCGGCGCTGGCCTTGCCCTCGTTCGAAGGCGTCCGCCAGCGTGCTGCCACCAGGGCGGCCGCCGAACAGATCCTCAGCTTCTGGAACAACGCCCGGATGGAAGCGGCCAAGCGCAACCAGATGATCAAAGTGGGGATCGTTCAAAGCAGCAGCGGAGCGGTGTTCTGCCTGGGCGCGGCCACCACGGCCAGTGGCACCGATACCACCCCCTGCCTTTGCACGGCCGCCCTGGACCCGACCAATACCAACAACGTGAACGCAGACGACAAGTGTGACGTGGCCGTCTTCCCGGGCGCCAATACCGAATGGCGCGGGTCGACTTTGTCCGGCGTCACGCTGGGGGACTCGGATTGGCCGACGGTGAATGCGATCAAGCCTGCAGTGATTGAGTCCAAGCGTACAGCGCTTACTGTGGCTGCGTCGGACGGGACCATCACAATCAACGGGCCGTCTGGCTTCCGCAATTACATGCTGAGGCTCAGCGTGGATCAGTTCGGACGAGCGGTGCTCTGCGAGCCGACGTCGGCGACGGCCAAGCTGAGTGACTTTGGTGGTCGCAGGTGCTCGCCATGATCGAATCGAAACTAAATTCCAGAATAGCCCGCCGAAGTCCTCGATCCGAGGATTTACGCTGGTCGAACTCATGGTCGCCATGGTGGCCGGGATGATTGTTTCGGCCGCCGTATTGATGTTTTTCTTCTCCAGCATGAAGAGCAATGGCGAGTACGTTCAGTCCACCCGCCTGACGCAGGAGCTTCGCAACACGCTGGATCTTTTTTGCGTGATCTGCGCCGCGCCGGTTACGACGATGACGGTTTGAAGTACGTGGGCAACGTGAACGCGTCGCCATTTTCGCCCATCTGCGTCACCGCATCGGGAGCGCCCACGACATGTGTGGCGGCGGGCAGCGTCGGCGACTGCGTCATCTACGCATACGATCGCACCCATCCCAATGGCGACATACCGGCGCGGGAACCGCGGGTACGCTGGACCTGGGCAATGGCGAGGTTCGCGGCATCCGGCGGCGCAGCGTCACCAACGCCAATGGTGTTTCCGTCGGCGTTATTGAGTACGCCTTCAGCCAGGGCTCGGTGCGGCCGGCATGCAACGGGGCGACTGCAACCTACACGTCGTTTCCGCCTAGCTGCAATTCCACGAGTTTGTGGTGTCCTTTGTCGGACCCGACGAAACTCGACATCACCAGCCTGGCCATCACCAACAGGAGCAGCCAGGTTGGCGTGAATCCGTCGGCGCTGATCTCCCGCAGGTTCGATATCACCATCGTCGGGCGAGTGGCCGGCACCACGGACTTCACCCGCACCGTCCAGTCCAGCATGAAAGTACGTACGGATTGCCTGCGGGCAACCATCGCCAACTGCACCGCTTCCCCATGAGCCCCTACCCAGCAGGCAACACCATGAATGCCTCCCCCGCCGCAGAATCCCCTCTGGCACCAGCCGCCAGCGTGGCGTCGCAACGCTGATGGTTGCCCTCGTCATTCTGATCATCCTGACGGTCATTATCCTGAGTTCGTCAGGGGTGGCTGTCTTCGAACAGAAGACCGCAACCAACGAATACCGCCAGCGCCTCGCAGACCAGGCGGCCGAATATGCGCTCAATCTCGGCGGCGAATACTTCAAGGCCAATGTCGTCAACATCGCGTCGGAGCAGCTTGATGGCTGGCTGCCGGCCGGCTCCGACCCGCATTGGGTGAAATGCGTGGATGCCCTGCCGTTCGGCTCGGCCAACCATCCATGCATGTCCGAGACCAATAACGGGTCCTATTCCGCTAGCTCCCTGACCCAGGCAGGCGGCCGCCGCGCAGAGCTCTACTTCTACCAGTACGCCGGTTCCACCAACGTGCCCTACAACAGTCTGGTGACGGTGTCTGCGGGCCAACTGGGCAACGTGGGCGGGGCGTTCGATGCCACCGGCACCACGGTCTCGGCGCTGCTGTGCCGGCTGGACACCTCGATCATCGTCAGCGGCGTACTTACGCCCGCCTGCCGCGCAACTCCGAATGCCAGCTCCAACAACCGCATTGCTGTGACAGTGGCGGCGCGGTCCACACTGGCCGGTGAGAATTCGGCCAGTGAAATGAAGGTGACCTTAGGCAATTACGATACCTTCAGCGTTGGCGCGGCGGTGCCCCTGGTGGCCTCGGGCAGCGTCAACGGCGTCGGTAATGCCGAGATTGTCGCGGCGCCCTACGGAGCCGGCACATCCGCCATGGGCGCGCCCGTCTCGATCTGGTCCGCGAATGATGCTGACATCGACTGTTCGGCTGGCGGAAGCTGCGCCAGCGTGTCGACGTGCCATATCGGTGAGTATCTGAGGAGCACTCCCGAGTCACAGCTGATGACGACCTGCGCGACAACCAACAACGCCTGCGGCTGCCCCAATCCCAACGGCGGAGGCGGTGGCGCCACGACGGAACAGATCCTCGACTTGAATCCGGATATGTTGTCCGGTCATATTCCTGGCGCGACCCCCTGTTGCGAAAACGTAGACATTCTTGACCGGGACAGCAACCGGGGCATCAGCCCGGACATCACGTTCTTCCCCGGCCAGGGCATGGACGATTACAACGACCTTACCGATGACTCCTTGTTCGAGTGGGTATTCAATGTCAGCGGCGAGTCGAATACAACCAAGACCAGCGCAACGGACACGAGCCACATCGGCGACCAGGGCCCCACCCTGACCAACTGCGGCAGCGGTTCCCAGAACTGCGCTGACTACTACCTGCGTGCGACCGACCAGCTCGCAGCCCAGTTGGTCACTTGTGCGCAATTGAACGCCCTCGGCGCTTCGGCGACCGGCCTTTACTACGTTACCGACAGCAGCTCCAGCAGCCAATGCACGCTGCCATCGCAAGTAGGCACGCCCGATGCGCCGGCCTTGGTCGTGGTGACTGGCAAGGCCCGCATGAACAGCACGCTTCTCTACGGCATGCTGTTCCTGCGCAGCGACGATGATGATGCGGAGCTGACCGGCGTCGGCCATGCCCAGGTGTTTGGCTCCGTCGTGGTGCAGGGGGAGGTCAAGACCATGGCCGGCGGCTTCACCATCGTCTATGTGAACATCAATATTTCAAAGCTTGGCGGCAGGCTTCCGGAAACCACCCGATTCGGGCAGGTCGCCAGTAGCTGGCTCGACAACGCCAGGGCCGGATTCTGAGGATCACGAAAATGCGCAACCCTACCGTTCTTCGCCCGGTCCGCGGATTCAGCCTGATCGAAGTGCTGATCGCCGTCGTCGTCCTCTCGGTCGGCTTGCTGGCGCTGGCCTCGCTGCAGATGAACCTTATCCGTTCCTCCGCCGATGCCAAGGCGCAAAGCGTCGCAATGGCGCTGGCCAAGGAGCGGCTGGAGCAGCTGCTTTCCTTTCAGGCAACCGGCGGTGCTGACAGCACTTGCATCTCCCCCGCGGCGGGCACCAGTAACACGTGCTACCGCGCCATCACCACTGTAAGCGACACTCCAACCGTGGGCGGGGTGGCGTACACCCGTACCGCAACCGTGACCCGCTATGTCTATGACAAGTCATCTGGCGCCGCGGGCTTCAAGTCCGTGGGTAACGCGGCGCTCGATTCCACCTTGCTGACCAGTCCAGTCACATATCTGGTTGGCAAGGAGTTCAAGAAGATTGTGATGACGGTGACCTGGACGGACGCTGCCGGAAGCTCGGCCAACGTTGTCACGGTGGAAGATGCCATCGGCGCGATCAACCCGGCCGATAGTGCCGCAGTGTCCAAATCCAGCAGAGGCGCGACGCCCCGCAAGGCACAGGCAATCATCACCAACCCTGCCAGCGTGGCCGGCGTTATTCCCATCGCCATCGGCAATGGCACCGATACCGCCGCGACCAATCCTCGACCGATCATCGTCAGCCAGGGAAACAGTTCGACGGCCGTCGAGACGAGGTTCGATATCTATTCCTACGTTCCGGTGGACAGCAACAGCGCCCAGGTACAGCAGCGCATCGAGACCGCGGTGGTCGGCTGCAAGTGCACGTCGACCGGCACGGCGCACTCGGCCAATCGGCCGACTTACTGGGATGGCTACCAATACACCATCCCGACCACGGCGGCCAACATCCCGGTCTCTGCTCCTGTGACCGGCAACTCCGTGACGCAGAGTTCGCAGTGCACGATCTGCTGCCGCGACCACTTCGACCCATCCGGCGTGGCCGGCGAGAAATTCGATCCTCGCCGCACGACCCACAATCACTATCTGGCGACCGACCTGGCCACGATCGTTACCGCAGGCACCTACAACGAGTCTTGCCGCCTGATCCGCGTGAATGGCATTTTCCGCGTGGCTTCCGAGCCGTACAACGACCATTACGGTCTGCTGGGTACAGTCGGGCTGATGAGTTCGACCGCGACCACCACGGTCGCCAATGCAGTCCCCGGCACGGGTTCCGGTTCGGTCTCGTCGCTCTACCAGGCCTACGTGCTCAATTACCTGAAAGCGCGCTTCGTCGACATCACGGCCTACAACACTCCGCTTGATCCGACAACAGTAACCGGTTATTCCGCGATCCAGGTGCCGACGACTGCTTCGATCAACGGCAGCACCACGCCGCAGTACCTGCACAGTCGTGGCCTGGTGATCGATAACCTGAGCACCGAGACGATCGCCGCCCTGACCCAAGTAAAGGCGGACTGCATCGTCACCAGTTGCACTGCCGCTGAGCTTCAGACGGCCATATTGAAGTTGCTGCCATTCACCTCGATCAATACAACAGAGTTGGCGAAGTGGACCACCACGAACTCCGCGAAGATCGGCGTCTCCTTGCTGCAGGACTTTGCGGAATCGATCAACCAGTCGTTGCCGGTATCGGGCCGGGCGACCTACAACAGCGGCGCCAGCGCCGACACGGTTACTGCCAACACCACGATCCAGGGCGGAAGCGCTGGATTGGCACTCAGTCCGGACATATTCCCGGCGACGGCGTACTCGGGCAGTTTCTACTCAAAGACGGATGCGCAGCCGTTTGTCATTGGTTCTGGCGGCGTGGTCGGCTCCAATCCAGGAGGTGAGACATTCAGTCTCGTGCTGACTGGCTCGGATTTCCTCGCCAATGTATTGGTTGGCAACCCGGCGCAGGTCTACTTTGAAAGTCCGACATACAAGAGTTGCACGCCAAATGCGAGCACGATGACGCCGTACACCTGCATCACCGACACCAACTTTGCCCTGGGCGGCAGTACGCCGATCAAGATCGGCAATTACAATCGGAGCGGCAGCAAGACAGTGCAGAACTCCTGTACTCGACCGAATCCGAATTCAAATGCGGACGACACCACGGCGATGCCTTTCGCCATCACGTTTGATGTCGCGTCGGCGACGGTGGACGGGACGGCAGTCACGCTGGGCACCGTCACCAACAACAATATCCCAGGAATTTCGGGTGAATACACCGAGATGACGGCGAACCCGGTCAATGTCAATTCGACAGTCACCGTCAACTTCTCGGCCAAGACCTACCTGTGTCCGTCCAATTGGGACTCCTTCCTGGATAGTTCTGGCGACGATGGCACCATGTCGCCGGACAATGGAAACAGCAGCGTGCTGTGCACGGGCAACGGCGGCAACAAGGCCCCCGCCTGGAATACCACGTCCTACAAGGCATGCTGGTCGGGCTTCGCGCCCTGAGTCATTGATGGAGTCAGCGTTACGGAAAAGCCCGCTGCGCGCGGGCTTTTCTCTTTTCTCCGTCATGGCACGAAAGCGCCGGCTTTGCTCGGTCTGGCCGCCACGATCTGGCCGGAGCCAACGATAGCCTCACTCGCAGTCGAGATCGCTGATGGGTCGACGACCCAGGCGGAGCCGCAAGTCATTGTGCCGTCGAGGAAAGTCCGACGATTTGGCTATGGAGGCCCTGGAGGATTTCAATCCTGAACGTTTCAGAAAGGGCTCGGTTGGCCTTTCCTCGCGAGTTCCTACGTAGATAACTAATATGGAAACATCGAGTTCTTGAGGCGAGTGATTCACCCAGGAAGGGGTCGGCGGAGGTTCCAATGAGCACCATGGGACGCAGGAATGCAGGCTTCACCGCCATAGAGTCGATGGTCATGGTGGCGGCGATGCTGGTCCTGCCAGTAGCTGCGTTGCCTCCCCTCCATCTGCCTGGCATCGAGGGGGCGGAAATGAGCCGGTTGAGGCCCATTTCCAAGGGTCCGGCCGTGGATCCTTTCATGCCTCCGCGGTCGGGGGTTCAGCCTGGTCGAGATGCTGATGGCGCTGGCCGCCGGCATGCTCCTGGCGACTGCCCTGGTTGCCTTCCTGGTAGCCAGTTTCCGGAGCAACAGCGAATTCACCAAAGCGACCCGCCTGACCCAGGAACTGCGCTTTGCCATGGACTTCATATCCACGGAGCTGCGCCGCGCAGGCTATGACGAGAACGCGCTCTCATATGCAATGCAAGGCGCCACCGGCACGGCCACCTCGGATTTCGCGCCGATACTTTTCAATCGCGATCAGAACGGCAACGGCGTCAACGATGACGCCTGCATCATCTACGCGTACGACCGGGCGCCTGGCGAACCCGGTCTGGTCAACCTGAGCGACGGCGAAATCCGTGGACTCCGGCTGGTTCGCGCCACCGTCGGCGGCGTCGCCGACGTGGGTGTCATCGAGGTGGCGGAGAGTTCGGCCGGGGTAACCCCGGCCTGCGACGATCCACCGGCCGATTACAGCGCCTATCCGCCAGCCTGCACAGGCAGTTGGTGTGCGGCCACTGATCCGCGGGAACTCGATGTCTCGGCGTTCACCCTGGATGTAAGCGAGGTGATCAGTGTTCCGGGTACGGCCTCCGCGACGCCGTTGCAGGTGCGTGATGTCAACGTCGTTCTGACTGGCAATCCGATCGGGGACTCGTCCGCCACCCGCAGCATGGATAGCAGTATCCGGGTTCGCGCCGACTGCATGAGAACGGCAACCGATTGCGCCCTTGCCCCGGTAAAGACTGGTTCGAATTGACTTGGAGCAACCCACAGGACAACCGTCATGAATCGTGTTCACGCTCTCCCGGCCCATGGTGCTCCCAGGCGACAGAAAGCCATCGCCACGTTGCTGGTGGTGCTGGTCATCGTGGTCATCCTGACGCTGGTCCTGCTTATGTCGACCACCTTCGCCCTGTTTGAGCAAAGGACTGCGACCAATGAGAATCGCGCGCGCCTGGCCGAACAGGCGGCGGAATTTTCTGGAAATCTCGCCGGCGAGTACCTGAAGGCCAATCGCAACCTGCTGATCTCGAACAAGGTTGGCGGCTGGCTGGCGAGCGCGAGCAAGCGTTGGGCTAAATGCGCCTCGGTAAGCTCCATGCCGGCGGATCACCCCTGCATGTCCGAGCGCGACGCCGCTCGTCGCGCCCAGCTCTACTTCTACACCGCCGACGGAACGAGCGGTGGTAATCAGGCGCTGCCGTACCGCGGCGCGATCCCTGATTCGATCGAGCTGGAAACTGCTGGCGTGGGTGGGGCCGCCCAGTTCCCGACCACCACTACGGTCAGGGCATTGCTCTGTCGGATAGACACGTCCTTGTCGACGCCGGAGTGTCGGCTGGAACCCGCATCCGGCAATCGCATTGCCATAACCCTGCTCAGCGATGCGTCGATTCCCGACGAGAATGCGAACGCGACCGTGAGGCAGACATGGGCAACCTATAGCCCCTCCGCTCCAGGTTCTGCCGCGCCCCTGGTGGGTTCGGGGCTGATCAAGGGCCTCGGAAACGCAACGATCGTGCAAAGCCCGAACGCAGGCGGGGCCGCGGAGGGTTCGGGTTTGCAGGCCTCGATCTGGTCTCCGTGCCCGGTTGATATCGAAGCAAGCCCACCTTCGTCCACTCCCGCAGGTTGCGAGGTTCCCGCTCCAGGCGGAAGTGTCGGAAGCGTAAATACCTGCGCCAGGGGCGAGTACCTACACCAGGATGACAGCTTCCTGGGGAACGACGTGGCCGAGTCGGACATGCTGACCACCTGTGCCGGGAATGGCGGGGAGTGCGGTTGTCCGCCATTCGATAGCCAGGATACCGGCCGATCGGGTCATTCCAACGCAGTCAAGCAGGAGGGGGAGGACGTCCTGGACCGTGACGGCGGCCATGGCGTGTATCCCGACATCCAGTTCTTCCCGGATGCCAGGTACGGCCTGGACAAGGCGGCCGATGAAACGGATGACTCGCTGTTCGAGTGGATCTTCGGCGTCGATTACGAGTCCAGTCGGGTAGCCAACGCCGATGGCCTGGGCACGGCCAAGGGCAACACGCTGCAAAATTGCACCGTTCCCTCGTCTTTCGACAACCTGCGGCCAACCAACTGCGCCGTGGCTGCGATGAAAACCGAGTTCGATGCAACCCCGATTCCGGACTGTGGCGCGCTCGACGCCGATTCGTCCGGCATCTATTACGTTCGTGGCTCGTGCAATCTCCCCGGGCAAGTGGGTTCGCCGGAAAAGTTCGTGATCGTTGTCGTCAACAGCAATGACGCCGAGGTCTCGTTCAACAACACCGTCTTCTATGGGCTGCTGTTCGTGCGCAGTGACAACAACACTGCGCTGCTGAAGGGCGTCGGCAACTCGAAGGTGTTCGGTTCCGTGGTCGTACAGGGCGCGGTCAACCTGGCCGGAACCATCGATATCGTCTACTACAACACGTCCACCAGCGACGACCCGTTCACGCTGCCCAAGAGCGCCAGGTTCGGCCTGGTGCCGGGCAGCTGGCTCGACAGTCGCATGGGTTTCTGAGGGAAGGCTCATGATGATCACCAATAGTCATTTGCGCAGCCGGGGCTTCAGCCTGTTGGAAGTGCTCGTGGCCCTCGTCGTGATGTCTGTCGGCCTGCTGGCGCTGGGGCTCCTGCAAATAAGCCTGGTGCGTGCCTCAAGCAGCGCCAACTCGCAGTCGGTGGCGCTATCCCTGGCCAAGCACCAGCTGGAGGATATGCGTGCCTACGCGAATTTCGCCGGCTACCAGGCGCTCACCGACAGTGCCTCTGCGGAGCCCCTCAGTGTCGGCGGGCTGAGCTACAGCCGCAGTTGGACCGTGGGTCGTTACGCGAGCCCGATGGCTGGCGGTGAATTTGGGGCCATCCCGGACACCGGGGCTATTCCGGCCGATTACATCCCCGACAATGAGTTCAAGGTGATCCGGGTGGCCGTCTCGTGGGTGGATGTCACGGGAGCCAGCCAGAACGTGACACTGGATGACGCCATCGGAGCCATCGATCCGGTCGACAGCGCAAAACTGGTCAAGGCAAAGAAGCCCGTTCGCCCCCGCGGCATCGAAGTGATCATTGCAAATCCCGAGTCGGTTGCGGGTGTCATTCCGGTCGCGCTTGGCAGCGGCAGCGAGACCGCATCCACCAATCCGCGTCCGATCATCGTCAGCCAGGGCAGTAGTTCTTCGGTAGTCGAGACGAGGTTCGACGTGTTGACCTATCTCGCCCTCAACGAGGAGCAGGCGATCGGCCAGTTGCGGGTCGAGACGGCCGCGGTCGGTTGCAGCTGCACGGCCTCGGCGGCAACGAGCCCAGGATTTCGTCCCACCTACTGGAACGGCAGTCGCTATGTACAACCATTGGAATACACCTACGCCACCAAGGGACTGCCGAGCCCCGGGATCACCCAGAGCGATCGTTGCGTCGCCTGCTGCCGCGACCATCGTGACCCGAGTGCCGTGTCCGCCAACCCTGAGCAGCCCTTGTTCGACAGGCGCCGTACCGATGGGCACAGGCATTTCAATACCGACCTGAGTTCGGAAGTTACTGCCGGAACCTATCGCGAAGCCTGCCGGATGATTCGCGTGGACGGCTTCTGGCGTACCGCGGCCGATCTGCAGAATGATTATTTTGGCGTGCTCGCCACCGGCAACGACAACGAGGACATCGTGCCGATGCCGCCATGGCGGACAACTACGAGGCGTTCGTCCTCGATTACCTCGATGCCCGTTACGTGACCGGAAGCACGGCCAATTTCAACAACCCGTCGGCGTACACCGGGGCGATTGCTTCAGCCGAAGCCGCTCATCACCTCAACGATCCGACGACGCCGGTCACCATTCTCCCTTCGGCCACCACTCCGAAGTGGACGCACAGTCGCGGCCTCTACGTCGACTACCTCGAGACGGAGGCAAGGGACTTGATGGAGTCTGCGAAGACCTACTGCGGCGCCACCAGGGCCTGCCTGCTGAAGTACGCGTCCTTCACTTCCGCCAACCTGACCGAAATCGCGGACTGGCAGGCGACCGATGCGACTTCGCCATTCGAGGTGAACACGACGAACATCCAGGTCGTGAACAATTCCTTCGCCTCGTCGGTCGATGACGTGAATCCGGTTGCCGGCAGGGTGTTGCCTGGCTCGGCGCCGGTGGCTGGGGCATTGGGTAATTCCAAGAGCATGATCACCGCGTCGAACTCGGGCATCGCCCTGTTCCTGCCCGTGGATGCGGACGGGGACAGCACGGTGCTGAGCGATGCGCAGACCTTCCAGATCGACCCCGGCGCGCCGCCACCGCCGCCGGGTGGAGGCTCGTTCGCACTCACCATGACGGGAGTCATCGCCGCTCCGGTCGATCCCGGTGTGTCCGCCAATCCACCCAAGGTGACCTTCACCATCAACGCGATTGCGGTCGACTGCAGCAAGAACGGCTTGCTGGTGCTTCCGTACACCTGTTCCACCACCACGGGACAGTCGCTGGGCGGAGCGGTGGGCTTCCAGGTCGCCAACTACAACCGCCAATTGGATGCGACCAATGGCGTGCCGGTGAAAAATGCCTGCCAGAACGGCAACGGGCCGGCCAACGACATCAGGTTGCCGTATCGGATCATCATGGATGCGATCGGGGCGACATCCAGCAATGTCGATGCGGTGGTGAGCGATCTGACGGTACACAATCCGAATGCGGTCGGCCTGCCGGTCGCGGGCGGCGAATACACCACGTTCATGGTGACGCCGGTGGCCGCGCCGGTCCTGCCCGCGACGGTCAGCGCCGACACGATCACCGTCAACATGTCCAACAGGGTGTACAAGTGCCCGGACAACTACGCCACGTTCATCAACGACTCGGGCAATGACGGGGGCAAGGTTCCCACGGATGCGCAGTGCGGCGGCAACAACAGCAGCGGAACGCCGCAATGGTCGACGACTTACGGCAATTGCCCGACGGGGCCGGGAACGATCTTCCCATAGCGTCGCAGGAACAGAAGGTCCGGTCGGGGCGTCCGCAAGACTCCCGGCTGGCGCCACAAAAGAAGAAAGGCCTGCGATTTACTCGCAGGCCTTTCGATTTCTGGCGCCCGAAGTTGGACTCGAACCAACGACCCCCTGATTAACAGTCAAGTGCTCTAACCGGCTGAGCTATTCGGGCGGGGACGCGAATTTTCGGCTATTGGGTGCGGCGCGTCAACCGCGATGCGGCTTTTCGCGCGGCGAATCACTTCTCGCACGTGGCGGCGATGCCGGTGGCGCTGGGCGCTCCGTCACGCAATCCGCCGGTGTTGCTCATGATCAACGCGCGTGCGCGGGCCGGGCCGCGGCCGTCGCACAGGGTGAAGGTGACGTTGCTGCCGGCATTGCCGCCGTTGCCCTGGAATACGATGCGCGTGCGGCCGGCGGTGCTGCGCAGGTGCACTTTGCCGGTCAATGGCGCCTGGATGCGCAGGATGCGCTCGCCGCCCTCGCAGCTCGCGGGTGCCGTTGTTGTCCATGAAGACCAGCCAGCCATCGCTCCAGTCGGCGAGTCCAGGCAGCTGGCGCCATCGTTGCTCGGGCAGAGCACGCCATGGATGCCGGTAACGCCGGCGCGCGTGGCGGCCGTCATCAGGCTGGCCAGCAGGCCGGCCCGCGCTTCGCCCGCCCTGGCCGCCTCGAGTGCCGCCGCTGAGGGCAGGGGACGCCGATGCCGCACCAGCGTGCCGATCACGGCAACGACGATCATCAATTCGACCAGGGTCCAGCCGCGCTGTGCGTTCATGCGGTTTCCGCCATTCAGGGTGTCGGGACAGTCTTGGCCGCCCTGCACGGCCCCGGTATCGGCATCCGCCCAGTTCCCCGGTAAGGAATTCCCGATCCAGTCATCCGGGCCAAAAACGGCGGGACTATACTGGCCGTTTGCAGTCGGCCGGACCCCATGTCAGATCGCTTCGAACTCGTTGCGCCCTTCGAACCCGCCGGCGACCAGCCGGAGGCGATCCGTCGCCTGATCGAGGGCTTCGAGGCCGGGCGTGGCGCACCAGACGCTGCTGGGCGTGACCGGTTCGGGCAAGACCTTCACCATCGCCAACGTCATCCAGGCGGTGCAGAAGCCGACCCTGGTGCTGGCCCCGAACAAGACCCTGGCGGCGCAGCTGTACGGCGAATTCAAGAGCTTCTTCCCGCACAACGCGGTCGAGTATTTCGTCAGCTACTACGACTACTACCAGCCCGAAGCCTACGTCGCCGCCAGCGACACCTTCATCGAGAAGGACTCCAGCATCAACGAGCACATCGAGCAGATGCGCCTGTCGGCGACCAAGGCGCTGCTGGAGCGGCGCGACGCGATCATCGTCGCCACGGTGTCGTCGATCTACGGCCTGGGCGATCCGAACGAGTACTTCCGCATGGTCCTGCACCTGGTCCGCGGCGACAAGATCGACCAGCGCGAGCTGATCCGCCGGCTGACCGAGATGCAGTACACGCGCAACGACATGGAACTGCGCCGCGCCTGCTACCGGGTGCGCGGCGAGGTGATCGACGTGCATCCGGCCGAGTCGGAGATCGAGGCGGTCCGCATCGAGTTGTTCGATGGCGAGATCGAGCAGATATCGCCTGTTCGATCCGCTGACCGGCGAGGTCTATCGCAAGCTGCAGCGCTACACCCTGTATCCGAAGTCGCACTACGTCACCACCCGGCGCACCGTGCTCGACGCCATCGAAACCATCAAGCCGGAGATGAAGGAACGGCTGGAGTACTTCTACCGGGAAAACAAGCTGGTGGAGGCGCAGCGCCTGCAGCAGCGCACCCAGTACGACATCGAGATGATGGCTGAAGTCGGCTTCTGCAGCGGCATCGAGAACTATTCGAGGCACCTGACCGGGCGCATGCCGGGCGAGCCGCCGCCGTGCCTTTACGACTACCTGCCGCCGGATGCGCTGCTGGTGGTGGACGAATCGCACGTGACCATCCCGCAGCTCGGCGCGATGTACAAGGGCGACCGCTCGCGCAAGGAAACCCTGGTGAATTTCGGCTTCCGGCTGCCGTCCGCGCTCGACAACCGGCCGCTGAAATTCGAGGAATGGGAGCGCCGCTCGCCGCGCGCGATCTTCGTCTCGGCCACGCCGGGCAAGTACGAGTACGCGCACACCGAGGGACACATCGTGGAGCTGCTGGTCCGGCCGACCGGCCTGATCGATCCGGAGATCGAGGTGCGCCCGGTGGCCACCCAGGTCGACGACCTGCTTTCGCGAAATCAACCTGCGCACCAAGGTCGGCGATCGCGTGCTGGTGACCACGCTGACCAAGCGCATGGCCGAGAACCTGACCGACTACCTGGCCGAGCACGATGTGCGGGTGCGCTACCTGCACTCGGATATCGAGACCGTCGAGCGCGTGGAAATCATCCGCGACCTGCGCCTGGGCCGTTTCGACGTGCTGGTCGGCATCAACCTGCTGCGCGAGGGCCTGGACATGCCCGAAGTTTCGCTGGTGGCGATCCTGGACGCCGACAAGGAAGGCTTCCTGCGCTCGGCCGGTTCGCTGATCCAGACCATCGGCCGCTGCGCCCGCAACGTGCGCGGCAAGGCGATCCTGTATGGCGACAAGATCACCGACTCGATGCGCATCGCCATCGACGAGACCGACCGCCGCCGGCAGATCCAGATCGACTACAACATCGAGCACGGCATCGTGCCGACCACGATCCGGCGCGAGGTGATGGACATCATGGAGGGCGCGCGCTCGGCGCCCGAGCCCGGCAAGGGCCGCGGGAAGGGTCGCCAGGTGGCCGAGCAGGGCGGCGACTACGCGATCCTGGAGCCGGGCAAGCTGGCGGCCAGGCTCAAGCAGCTCGAGGCGCAGATGTACCAGCATGCCCGGGACCTGGAATTCGAGCAGGCCGGCCGCATCCGGGACGAAATGCAGCGCCTGAAGATGGCTTCGCTGGCCAATCCGCTCTAGCCGCCGGGCCGGCGGGCGAGGCGCCCGGCCAGGCCCTCGGTTGTCCGAGACCCGTCCATTGGCCTACAATGCCCGCTCTCGGGCGATTAGCTCAGCGGTAGAGCATTACCTTGACATGGTAGGGGTCACAGGTTCGAACCCTGTATCGCCCACCATTGAATTCAAGCACTTGCGCTTGTTTCAATGACCGAGAAAGTGGACAGCACGGCAAGCCGCGACCAGGAAGGTCCAGTTTGCCGGCGCCTGTAATGGCGTTCCTCCCCCGGGGAAATCGTCGCACTTGGCCTTCGGCCATAGCGAAATTCCTGAACAGTGACATCGCTTTCATTGGAATTCGCAATGATCTGGATCGCGCTCGCGGTTTTGATTGCCGCACTCGTGGCATATCGGCTCAAGAATCGAATCGATGTCGACCACCTGCCGGAGACCTTCCTGGTCTTCGCCGTCGAGACCACGGGGCCGGACCCGGAAAGACACGAGATCATCGAGATTGGCGCGCTTCGTGTCAGCCGCGATTCGACCGTCCTCGATTCGTTCCGCTCCCTGGTCAAGTCCTCCACGGCGATTCCGGGGCGGGTCACCGAACTCACGGGCATCACCCAATCGGCGATCGACCGGGAAGGCAGGCCGCTTTCCGATGTCGTCCGCGCATTCGCCGCCTTCATCGGCGACCAGCCGATGGTCGCGTTCAACGCGGACAACTGGCATGGCCTTCCTGGGCAATGCGAGCCGAGCGAAGCGGCGTGTCGATCCCGGGCAAGGTTTCGTGCGCGAGGAAAATGTCCAATCGCGCCTGGCCCGAGCGCAAGAGCCAGAGCCTGTCGGAACTGGCGAAAGGCGACAAGGCGGCCGGTGAGGGAAAGCATCGCATCCTCGACGAGTGCCGGAAGGTATTGGCCGTCTATCTGGCGGCGGCTTCACGCCTCGGCGAGGCGCAGTAGGGCTTTCCTGTTACGGGGTGGCGACGCGCAGCCGCTGCCCGTGCAGTCGCTCGTAGACGGGGCGGCAGGCTTCCGCCACCGATGCAGCCCGGTCGTCCATCTGGACGTCGCGCGGTCGCCATGACTCGAAGCCGGTCGATTTCCAGACGGCGTCGTACCAGTACGGCGCCCAGACGCCGTCGCTGGCGCGCGGGCCGGCAGGCCACTGCAGCATGCGCTCGGTGAACTCGATGCCCAGTCGTTGCGCAAAGCGCCCGCAGATAGGCCTCGGGTCGCCTGCAGGAAATCCGTCGGCATCGATCACCATGCGGCGCGCTCGCCATTGCGTGCGACCAATTCGTCGAACAGTTCGCCCTGCTGCAGCAGGCCGATGTCTTCGGGCGTGACCGTGGCGCGCGATTTCAGGTACGAGGCGACCACTTCGGCCGGGATCGCGGATCAGGAAGACATTGGTCAGCGCATGCACCCAGTCGTGCTCGATGCCCGGCAGCAGGTGATGGCTCATGTGCTTCTGGTACCAGAGCGCGCGGCCGCTCGGGGATCGGGCCGAGCAAGCGCCTGCGCCACGCGCCCCAGATCGGTGTCGCCGGCGGCGATCACTTCGTCGCGGCCCGGATGGTCGAGCCCCGTTGCGGCAGGTAGGCCGCATACAGCGGCTCGTCGCTGACCGCGCAGTCGCCGCGATTTTCCCAGGCGCGCATCATCGCAGTCGAAATGTTGCGCGGGCCGCTCCACATGGCGATGCGCAGCGCGGCGCTCACGCCAAGCGGCCCGCCGCTGCGGAAGCCACGTCGCGCTGCACGAGCGCGCGGTACAGCCCTTGCAGGCGCGCGACCATCGGCCCCGGCTTGCCGTCGCCGACCAGCGCGGCCGTCGATCAGGCGCACCGGCGCCACGCCGGCGAAGGTGCCGGTGACGAAGGCTTCGTCGGCGCCGTAGACCTCGGTCAGGCTGAAGTTCTTCTCGAACGCCGGGATGCCGGCCTCGCGGCAGACCTGCAGCACGTTGCCGCGGGTGATGCCGCCCAGGCAGTAGTCGCCGTCGACGTCCAGACCTCGCCGCTTGCGCACGATGAAGAAGTGCGTGGAGTTGCAGGTGGCGACGAAGCCGTGCGGGTCGAGCATCAGCGCTTCGTCGGCGCCCGCGGCCGTGGCCTGGATGCAGGCGGTGATGCAGTTGAGCTTGCTGTGGCTGTTGAGCTTCGGGTCCTGCACGTCGGGGTAGCCGCGCCGCACGTGCACGGTGAACAGCGCTCAGGCCCTGGTCGCCAGCGTCTCGGGCTTGGCGGTCTTGAACTCGGGGATGATCACCACGGTGGCCGGCCCGATGGTGACGCGCGGGTCCTGGTAGGGCGTGCGCTTGACGCCGCGGGTGACCATCAGCCGGATGTGCACGCCGTCGCCGTCATGCCGTTGGCGGCGAGCGTGTCGTAGATCGCGCGCGTCAGCGCCGCGCGGTCCAGGCCGATGTCGAGCGCCATCGCCTTCGCGCCCTCGAACAGGCGGTCGAGGTGGGCATCGAGGAACAGCGGGTGGCCGCCGACCACGCGCAGGCCCTCCCAGACGCCGTCGCCGAGCACGAAGCCGCTGTCGAACACCGACACCATCGGCCTCGGCGCGGGCTTGAGCGCGCCGTTGACCCAGATCAGGATGCCGGCGTTGCGCGGGTCGTCGTGGAAGTCGTGGATGCTCTGCGCCATGGCGGATCCTCGGAAGGAGCCTGCAGTCTAGCCGGAAATGCCCGTATTCATTGACTTTCAGCCCTGAAAAGCCGTATTTTAGGGCATCGTTTCAACCGCAAGGTGACCCGGGAAACCGGCGTCGAGCGTGTGACATGAGCACTACCAACCGCCACTGCTGATTCCGCCAGTCCGCGTGACCCCACGAAGGACGCCTGGCGTCCTTTTTCTTTTCTGAAGCAAAATAAAAATGATCAACATCACTCTTCCCGACGGCAGCCAACGGCCGTTCGAACATCCCGTTTCCGTCGCCGAAGTCGCCGCATCCATCGGCCCCGGCCTGGCCAAGGCCGCGCTGGCCGGCAAGGTCGACGGCAAGCTGGTCGACACCAGCTTCCGCATCGAACACGACGCCACGCTGGAGATCGTCACCGAAAAGCATCCGGATGCGCTGGAAATACTGCGCCATTCCACCGCGCATCTGCTGGCGCAGGCCGTGCAGCGCCTGTTCCCCGGCGCGCAGGTCACCATCGGCCCGGTGATCGAGAACGGCTTCTACTACGACTTCGCCTATGAGCGGCAGTTCACGCGTCGACGACCTGGCCGAAGATCGAAGAGGAGATGGCAGAAGATCGTCAAGGAAGCGCTGCCGATTTCGCGCTCGGTGAAATCGCGCGATGACGCCGTCGCCTTCTTCAAGGGCATGGGCGAGCACTACAAGGCCGAGATCATCGAATCGATCCCGGCCGACGGAAGACCTTTCGCTGTATTCGCAGGGCGAGTTCACCGACCTGTGCCGCGGCCCGCACGTGCCGAGCACCGACAAACTGCGCGCCTTCAAGCTGATGAAGGTCGCCGGCGCCTATTGGCGCGGCGATTCCAACAACGCAGATGCTCAGCCGCATCTACGGCACTGCCTGGTTGAACGACAAGGACCTCAAGGCGCTACCTGTTCCAGATCGAGGAAGCCGAAAAGCGCGACCACCGCAAGATCGGCAAGACCCTGAACCTGTTCCACCAGCAGGAAGAAGCGCCGGGCATGGTGTTCTGGCATCCCAAGGGCTGGGCGCTGTGGCAGGTGGTCGAGCAGTACATGCGCCAGGTCTACGTGCAGTCCGGCTACCAGGAAGTGCGTTGCCCGCAGATCCTGGATGTCTCCCTGTGGAAGAAGTCCGGCCACTGGGACAACTACCAGGAAAACATGTTCTTCACCGAGTCGGAAAAGCGCACCTACGCGGTCAAGCCGATGAACTGCCCGGGCCATGTGCAGATCTACAACCACGGCCTGCACAGCTACCGCGACCTGCCGATCCGCTACGGCGAATTCGGTTCCTGCCATCGCAACGAACCCTCCGGCGCGCTGCACGGCATCATGCGCGTGCGCTCGTTCACCCAGGACGACGGCCACATCTTCTGCACCGAGGACCAGATCGAATCCGAAGTCACCGCATTCCACCGGCAGGCGATGAAGGTCTACGCCGATTTCGGCTTCACCGAAATCTCGCTGAAGATCGCGCTGCGCCCGGAAAAGCGCCTCGGCACCGACGACACCTGGGACAAGGCCGAAGACGCCCTGCGCGCGGCGTTGAGCGCCTGTGGCGTCGAGTGGCAGGAGCTGCCGGGCGAGGGCGCCTTCTACGGCCCGAAGATCGAATACCACATGCGCGACTCGATCGGCCGCGGCTGGCAGGTCGGCACCATGCAGGTCGATTTCATGATGCCCGAGCGCCTTGGCGCCGAGTACGTGGACGAACATTCCGCGCGAAAACACCCGGTCATGCTGCATCGGGCCATCGTCGGCTCGATGGAGCGCTTCATCGGCATCCTGATCGAAAGCCACGCCGGCGCCCTGCCGGCCTGGCTGGCGCCGGTGCAGGCGGTGGTCCTGAACATCACCGACGCCCAGGCCGATTACGTCGAATCTGTTCAGAAATCCCTTGTGAATCAAGGCTTTCGGGTTGCCAGCGATTTGCGCAACGAGAAGATCGGCTATAAGATCCGCGAGCACACGCTGCAGAAGGTGCCTTACCTGCTGGTGGTCGGGGACCGCGAGAAGGAACAGGGCCTGGTCGCCGTGCGCTACCCGCAGCGGCGAAGATTTGGGCACAATGACGCCTGAGGCGTTCGCGGCCAGGCTGCGCGACGAGTCCACCCCGGTTGCATGAAGCGGCCGGATTTCGATCAACGCTAGAGGATTTGCGAATCAATACGCCAGCCACTGAAAAAGGTAACCGCAAGAACAATGAGATCCGCGTGCCGCGCGTACGCGTGATCGGAGCGGATGGGGAAATGGTTGGCGTGCTGTCGCGCGAGGAAGCGCTGGCGCTTGGCGGAAGAATCCGGCATGGACCTGGTCGAGATCCAGCCGACCGCGGATCCGCCGGTCTGCCGGATCATGGATTACGGCAAGTTCAAGTTCGAAGCGCAGAAGAAAGCCAACGCTGCCAAGAAGAAGCAGAAGATCGTCGAGATCAAGGAACTCAAGTTCCGCCCGACCACCGACGACGGCGACTACGACATCAAGCTGCGCAACCTTCGCCGCTTCCTCGAAGAGGGCGACAAGGTCAAGGTCAACATCCGCTTCAAGGGCCGCGAAATGGCCCACCAGGAACTGGGCATGCAGATGGCCCAGCGCATCGAGAAGGACCTGGCCGATGAAGTCATGATCGAGCAGCGGCCGCGCCTCGAAGGCCGCCAGATGATCATGATGGTCGCGCCGAAGCGGAAGTAATCGACCGCCACGCTTGCGTAAGTGGCTGGATTTACTGCATAATTCCCGGTTCTTGGCTTCGGCCAGGAGCCCCGGTGCGGCATCCGGGCCCTGAACATCGGGCGAAACCGTGTTGAACCGAGCGTTGATCCTTAACCGGATCAATGACTTACAAGCGGGTCCAGGGCAAGTCGGAAAGTGTGGGTCTTTTAGGGACTTTGCGACGCAGGACGGACAAGTGCACGCAGAGCCACCGCCCAGGCCAGTAAATCAAAAAACCGCAAAGGATTATCCAATGCCCAAGATCAAGACCAACCGCGCTGCCGCCAAGCGCTTCCGGAAGACCGCTTCCGGCAAATACAAGTGCGGCCACGCAAACCGCAGCCATATCCTCACCAAGAAGTCGACCAAGCGTAAGCGCAACCTTCGTGCAGCGAACCATGTTCGCGCCGAAGACGCCGGCCGTCTCGATCGCATGCTGCCCTACCTTTGAGGAGAATGAATCATGGCACGTGTTAAACGTGGTGTAACGGCGCGTCGCGCGCCACAAGAAGACTCCTCAAGCTCGCCAAGGGCTATTACGGAGCACGTCGCAAGGTTTTCGCGTCGCCAAGCAGGCCGTCACCAAGGCTGCCCAGTACGCTTATATCGGCCGCAAGCAGCGCAAGCGCCAGTTCCGTTCGCTGTGGATCGTGCGCATCAACGCCGCTGCCCGCATGTACGGCCTGAGCTACAGCCGCTTCATGAATGGCCTGCTGAAGGCCGAACATCAAGCTGGACCGCAAGGCCCTGGCCGATATCGCCGTGCACGACATCGCGGCATTCGGCAAGATCGCCGAGCAGGCCAAGCAGGCTCTCGCTGCGTAAGGCCTTTTGCAGGAGCGCCACCAGGCGCGATCGCGGCTAGGGCCGCTCCTGCAAATCTGCACAGGTGGGGAAGGGCGAGAGTCCTTCCCCATTTTTGTTTCTGCACCACGGAAGACGGCAGACATGAGCGACGATATCGAAAAGTTGACGCAGACCGCCTTGACGCAGATCGAGGCCGCCGCAGACCTGGACGCGCTCGAAGCGCTGCGCGTGGCGCTGCTCGGCAAGTCCGGCAGCATCACCGGCCAGCTCAAGCAGCTGGGCGCCTTGCCGGCCGACCAGCGCAAGGCCTTCGGCGAGCAGATCAACCGCGCCAAGGAAGCCGTCAGCGACGCGATCGCGCGCGCGCAAGACGGTGCTGGAAGACCTGGCGCTGGCCCTGCGCCTGGCCACCGAGACCATCGACATCTCCCTGCCGGGTCGTGGCAACGGCCTGGGCAACCTGCATCCGGTCTCGCGCACCCTGGAACGCATCACCGACATCTTCGCCCGGCTCGGCTACCAGCTGGCCGACGGCCCGGAAATCGAGGACGACTTCCACAACTTCGAGGCACTGAATTTCCCGCCGCACCATCCGGCGCGCGCCATGCACGACACCTTCTACTTTCCCGGACGGCCGCCTGCTGCGCACGCATACCTCCGGCGTGCAGGTGCGCTTCATGACGCCACAACCAGCCGCCGCTGCGGATGATCGCCGACCGGCAAGGTCTATCGCTCCGATTCGGACCAGACCCACACGCCGATGTTCCACCAGATCGAAGGCCTGCTGATCGACGAGACCTCCAGCTTCGCCGACCTGAAGGGCACGCTGTCGGAGTTCGTCCGCGCCTTCTTCGAGCGCGATTTCGAGATGCGCTTCCGGCCCAGCTATTTTCCGTTCACCGAGCCTTCGGCCGAAGTCGATATCGCCTGGCAGCAGCCCGACGGCAGCACGCGCTGGCTGGAAGTGCTCGGCTGCGGCATGGTGCATCCGAACGTGCTGCGCAACTGCGGCATCGATCCGGAGCGTTATACCGGCTTCGCCTTCGGCCTCGGCATGGAGCGCTTCGCGATGCTGCGTTACGGCGTCAACGACCTGCGCAGCTTCTTCGAGAACGACGTCCGCTTCCTGAAACAGTTCGCCTGACCGGCGCGCTCGGGAATCATGAAGCATGAAATTTCCTGAAAGCTGGCTGCGCGAACACGTCACCGTCGCCGCCACGAGCGAGCAACTGGCCGCGGGCCTGACCGCCATCGGCCTGGAAGTCGAAAACGTGGAAGCCATCGGCGCCGCGCTCGAAGGCGTGGTCGTGGCCGAGATCTTGTCCTGCGCCAGGCATCCCGAAGCCGATCGCCTGCAGGTCTGCCAGGTGTCCATCGGCAGCGGCGAGCCGGTGCAGATCGTCTGCGGCGCGCCCAATGCGCGCGCCGGGCTCAAGGCGCCGTTGGCGACCGTCGGCGCGATCTGCCCGGTGGCATGGCGATCAAGTGCGGCCAAGCTGCGCGGCGTCGACTCCTTCGGCATGTTGTGCTCGGCGAAAGAACTGTCGGTCGATCCCGATGCCTCGGGCCTGCTCGAGTTGCCTGCGGACGCGCCGGTCGGCGCTCCGCTGGCCGGTATCTCGGCCTGCCGGACGCCAGCTTCGAACTGAAGCTCACGCCCAACCGCGCCGACTGTTTTTCGATTCGCGGCGTGGCCTTCGATGTGGCCGCTGCGCTGGGCGCCAACGTCAATGCGCTGGAGATTCCCGAGGCGGCTGTCGCCACGCCGGCGAAGTTCGAAGTCGTGCTCGATGCCGGCGCCGACTGCCCGCGCTATTGCGGCCGCGTCATCGAAGGACTGGACGCAAGCGCGAAGTCGCCGTTGTGGCTGACCGAGAAGCTCAAGCGCGCCGGCCTGCGCCCGATCAGCCCGCTGGTGGACGTCGGCAACTTCGTGATGCTCGAACTGGGCCAGCCGATGCATGCCTTCGATGCCGACTGCCTGAAGGGCCCGATCGGCATACGCCGCGCGCGTGCCGGCGAGACCGTGAAAACGCTCGATGAGAGCGAGCGCATTCTCGACGAAGGCTTCCTGCTCGTTACCGACGCCGACCGGGCGGTCGCGATCGCCGGCGTGATGGGCGGTTTCGATACGCGCGTTACCGATACGACGACGCGGGTATTCCTGGAGAGCGCGCATTTCGCGCCGTCGGCCATCATCGGCCGCTCGCGCAAGCTGGGCCTGCACACGGACGCCTCGCACCGATTCGAGCGCGGCGTGGATCCACAGTTGCCGCGTTACGCGCTGGAGCGCGCCACGGCGCTGATCCAGCAGATCATGGGCGGCAGCGCCGGGCCGATCACCGAAACCACGCTGCCCGAACACCTGCCGACCCCGCAGCCGGTGCGCCTGCGCCGCGCTCGTCTGGCGCGCGTGCTCGGCATCGCCGTGAGCGACAGCGAGGTCGAACGCATCCTGCGCGCGCTCGGCATGCAGGTGGCCGCCGACGGCGAGGGCTGGCAGGTGACCGCGCCCACGCGCCGCTTCGACATCGCCATCGAAGAAGACCTGATCGAAGAGATCGCCCGCATCCATGGCTATGAGCAGATTCCGGTGCGCACGCCGGCCGGTGCGATCCGCCTGGCCGCGCCGAGCGAAACGCGCGTGAGCGAATCGGTGCTGCGCCGGCAACTGGCGGCGCACGATTATGTCGAGGCGATCAACTATGCGTTCGTCGATGGCCAGTTGCTGGCGACCTGGGAGCTGGACGGCGGCGTGGTCGAGCTGGCCAATCCGCTGAGCTCGGAGCTGGGCGCGATGCGTACCTCGTTGCTGCCGGGGCTGGTGAGCGCCGCAAGGCGCAACCGCTCGCGACAGATCGATCGCGTGCGGATGTTCGAGATCGGCAGCGTGTTCCATCGCGCGCCGGTCGGCTTGCCGGATCTGGAAGGCACGCGCGATGCGCCAATCGAGACGCGCCGCATCGCCGCCATCGCCTGTGGGCCGGCGCGCGCCGAGCAGTGGAGCGCCGGCGCTGATGAAGTGGATTTCTACGACCTGAAGGCCGAAGTCGAAGGCCTGCTCGGACTGGCGGCGGCAACGGCGGAGTTCGTTCCCGCCACGCTTGCCTTCGGACATCCGGGTCGCAGCGCCAAGGTCTGGCGCGATGGCAAGAAGATCGGCTGGGTAGGGCACCTGCATCCGCGCCTGGTGCAGGCGCTGGACATGCAGGGCGAAGTGATCGCGTTCGAACTCGATCTCGAGCCGCTCTCGCTGCGCAATATTCCGCGCGCGACGGAGATTTCGCGCTTCCCTTCGGTGCGCCGCGACCTGGCCCTGGTGGTGCCGGAATCGATGCCGTGGTCGCAATTGAGAGCGACTCTCTTTTCGACCCTGCAAGGGCGACTACATGACGTAGTACTTTTCGATCAGTACAGGGGTCCGGGCCTAGAAGTTGATACAAAAAGCCTCGCTATGGGCTTGATCTTGCAGGAAGTTTCACGCACCCTCACAGACTCTGACGCCGACCAGGCCGTCAGTGACGCACTGGCCGCGCTGGCGCGCGAGTGCAACGCGACGCTTCGGAAGTAGAGCAAAAGTTCAGTACCGCAGGGGATGCAAGATGGCGTTGACCAAGGCCGAAATGGCCGAGCGCTTGTTCGAAGAAGTTGGCTTGAACAAGCGCGAAGCAAAAGAATTCGTCGATGCGTTTTTTGACACGCTGCGCGACGGGCTCGAGCGCGGCAAGAGCATCAAGCTGTCCGGCTTCGGCAACTTCGACCTGCGCCAGAAGAACCAGCGTCCCGGCCGCAATCCCAAGACCGGCCAGGAGATCCCGATCTCCGCGCGCACGGTGGTGACCTTCCGTCCGGGCCAGAAGCTGAAAGAACGCGTGGAGGCCTATGCTGGATCCGGGAAGTAATCGCGAGCTTCCGCCGATCCCGGCCAAGCGCTACTTCACCATCGGTGAGGTCAGCGAGCTGTGCGACGTGAAGCCGCACGTGCTGCGCTATTGGGAAACCGAATTCGAAAGCCTCAGCCCGGTAAAGCGCCGCGGCAACCGTCGCTATTACCAGCGCCACGACGTGCTGATGATCCGCCAGATCCGCGGCCTGCTGTACGAAGAGGGCTACACGATCAGCGGCGCCCGCCAGCGGCTGGAAGGCGAGACCGCGCGGCACGAGACCACCATTTCCGCGCAGATAATCCGCCAGGTCCGCCAGGAACTCGAAGACGTCCTGACCCTGCTCAAGCGCTGAAGCTGCTCCCAGCGCACCCCAAAGCACGTATAATCGCGCCCATGTCGGGGCGTAGCGCAGCCTGGTAGCGCATCTGCCTGGGGGGCAGAGGGTCGTGGGTTCAAATCCCGCCGTCCCGACCACTGAGTTGCCATAGTACAAATTCAAGAAGAGCCCGCCACGGCGGGTTTTTTCATTGTCCGATTTGCCCATGCGCTAGTCTAGGCCAACACCCCCTCGACCATCCTCTCGCCATCTCCACGATGGCAACCGACTTGCCGACGCTCCAGCCTGCGCAAGGCGAACAGCGCCCGCTCCTCCATCCCGTTGCGAGCGTAGAACTTCAACAGCAGCGCCGGATTCCTCGCCGATCTCGCCGTCGCACTTGGCCGTCATTCGCCCTCGGCCGGTCGCCAGCCATTCGAATTGAATGCATGTGGCAATCGCGATCTTGGAAAGATTGCCTGCGGTCGGTCGCGAACCTCCGGGCCGCTCCCACTGCGCGACGGCGCTGCGATTGACGCCAACCTTGTCGGCCAGAGCTGTCTGCGACAGCGTCGCGCTCCGGCGAGCCTGCCGGATTCTGAAAGTCTGGTCTTTCATCGATTCCCCGTTCGTTGATGGCCAGTGCCGCTTAGTGAGGCTTACCGTGACAGTAAAGCTAAGCAAATCTGTAGCGTATCGATAGCGCTCCCCAGCGCCACGCATGTCCGACGGCCCCCCGTCAGCAAGTGACACTGCCACTTACCCCCGACACGCTTCGAATGAATCCGCGACGGCGTTCACAGTTTACCCGTATCCGCTAGTCTCGGCGCAGGGGATGCGACTGGCAGGCGATTCGCCTCGGTCCGGAGCATCGGTGGATTCAGATGAAAAAATGCCCGGTCGCTCACTCGTTCGTGAGCGTTTGGGTCTGCAGCGTGGGGGCAGCACATGAGCTTCAATCCACAGGTATCTGAGACGGGCCGGCCGACCGTGAGCGCCGATGAGCTTCGAGGTGACGGTCGAGCAATTCGGTCTGAAGCTCGCACTTCGCCCTCCAAGCGCAAGGCGCATTTCATGTTGGGAGGAAGCCGGCGCTGGGCCCGAAACTCGCTCGGACTCCTGTTCCTCTGTATGCCCCTGCTCGGCCAAGCACAGATCGTCAGCACGCATCTGGCCTACGACGAGCAAGTGAAAAGGAACAGATCTTTCGCCGCGCTCGACGAGGACCTCTTTGGGGACAAGATAAATCTCCAGGACGGCAGCGTCTCATTCGTCCAGGAAGATGTGTCCCTGGCGACCAACAGCCAACTTCAGGTGTCGATTGGCCGGAAGACTCCCACATCAAACCAGGGTCTGGACATGGCATTCGCAGTGTTCGGTCGCGACTGGGAGTTGAACATTCCCTACATGATGGGAACGTTCGACACACGAGACGGCTGGGACACGGCTAGTGGAACCCGGTGTAGCACATCGGATTTCGCGCCCACTGAGCATACGGGTCCGTGGCCGTACTACTACGAAATAAAGATTCCTGGTTTTCTCTACTGGCACGGGATAAAGATCAGTATCCCAGGTCGCGGCGAAGAACAGTTGCTTCGCGTCAATGCGGATCAGGTGCTTCCAAACAATGGCAAGACCTACAGGGCAACAACCAAGTCCGCGTGGAGGGTGTCTTGCCTCCCCGGTTCGGCGCAAGCCCTGGGCGAAGGGTTTGCCGTCACCCTCCCGAATGGGACGGTATACAACTTCGACTGGAAGGCCGAGCGAAACGCGATGGATGTCAGGGACGACAACTACGAGATGATGGACAGTCCGCAAGGTGATTGGCATCTATTGGTGCCTACCACCGACATATTCTTGTACGTCACGAAGGTCACAGATCGCTTCGGAAATTTTCTTACCTACGCCTATGATCCGGCGCATCCAAATCGCCTGACATCGATCACGTCCAATGACGGAGTTCGATTGGATGTCTATTACGATCCAGAGGGCCTCATATCGACGGTAACTTCCGGCGGTCGCACTTGGACATACCTCTACATTCCCGGGGGCATCGCGGGGTTCAAGCAATTGCAATCGTTGACGCTCCCGGACCGATCAGCATGGACCTTTGCTTTTGGCAGATCCGGAGCCACGACCGACACGTCCCCCTCTTTTTGGAGTGTCGGCTGCGGGGAGGATCCAAAGGAAATGGTTAGCACGGTGGACCCGGCGACCGTCCAGACGGAAACGCGGACCATGACCCATCCCTCCGGGGCGACCGGGGAGTTCAAATACCGCCGGCTCTATCACGGGACCAACAACACTCCGGGCGGCTGCCGTGTGGAGGGGTCGCCGTCCGGCACCATCTCTTTCAAGACATGGGGTGTCCCAAGCGCATTCGTGGCAACTTCGATATTCAAAAAGACAATTTCCGGCCCTGCAGCACCTGCGCGGACCTGGAGTTACATGTATTACCCCACCTGGAGTTTCTCCTCCGAGTGCGGCAGTTGCGCAACCACATCGCAAACTACAGTGCAGACTGGCGACATGGTGCTGCGTCGCTATACGTTTGGTAACAGCTATTCCTCCAATGCCGGACAGCTCCTGACAGAGACAGTTGAAGCGGGTGGCGCAACGATACAGCGGAAGGATTACGCCTATCTGACTTCGGCGACTGGGCAACCTTTCCCCAACAACGCGGGCGAGCTTGCGATGGGTACGCAGAGTACTGAGCTTTATGGCAACGCGTTCAGTTTCCTAAATCGACCGCTTCGAAGCGTCGTCACACAACTTGACGGTGTCACACTGACACAAGCCGTCAACAGCTTCGATATCTTCGTGCGGCCGCTGAGCGCGACGAAGTCCAACTCGCTCGGCTACAGCAAGACCGACACCACGGAATATCAAGACGATCGCTTCAGGTGGGTCTTGGGCCAGGTCAGCCGAAGCACAACAAACGGCATCGAGTCTGGCAGGACGGACTATGACGCAGCGAGCTTGCCATGGCACACATATGCCTATGGCTTTCTGCGGCAAGCGCTTACGTATTACGCCGATGGCAATCTCAAGACCGTAACGGACGGGCCTAATCTGACCGCAACCGTTAGTGCATGGAAGCGCGGCATGCCGCAAACCATCACCTATCCGACGGTTCCCGTTACGACGCAGAAGGCGCAAGTGAACGACCGTGGCAACTTCGATTGGGTCGAGAATGAGTTAGGCGTGCGAACCAGCTATGGCTACGACGCGATGGATCGCCTAAGCGCAATCACCTATCCCGCGGGCGACACGTCGGTCTGGAACGTCACCACCACTCCACTGGAGAAAGTTACATCCACTTCGGAGGGGTACGGGATACTTGTCGGCCAATGGAAGCGGACCGAGACCACGGGCAATGGAAAGACCACGACTTACTACAATGCCCTTTGGCAGCCGGTCCTTACGCTTACCGAAGACACGGGTTCGACGGCCAGCAGGAGCTTTGTGGTCAGCCGCTACGATTCCAATGGACGATTGGCATTTGCCAGCTATCCGGTCGGTACCCTGACCACGATCGGCGACCTGTCGTTGAAAGGGAGTTCAATGGAGTATGACGCCCTGGGCCGCCTGACGAAGGTCAAACAGGACTCCGAACTGACGGGAGCCTTGGCAGTTCTAACCACGACCACCGAGTACCTGCCCGGGCTTCAGACCCGCATAACCAATCCACGCGGACCCGGCTATTCGACGACGACCAGCTTCCAGGTATTCGACTCGCCAGACACGAGTCGGCCGGTGCTGATTGTTGCGCCCGAGGGAGTAACCACGACGATTAGCCGCGACGTGTTTGGAAAGCCTCTGACGGTGACGCGGAGTGGTCCGGCGGGTTAATCGACGACACAGGGAACGGTTACCGCAACAGCGGTAGCCGCAGCGAGTGGCACGCGCACGCCGGCATCAAGCCGACGTGTTGCCGATCAGGGGAAACGCATGGGATACACGTCAGGGACGCAGAGGGTGAGTACGACGGATCGCGAGCAAAGCGCGGGGTGGGTCGGACGGGCCGTATTGTTCTGCTTGATGTTGGGCCTGCCCATGGCCGCATGGAGCCAGACCACCAGTACGCCCGACATGCCGCCCACGTCAAACGGTGGCTCGGGCGGCGTCGTGGTACCAATCATCTGCCTCGACTGCGATCCGCCCCCGGATCCGACACCGACGACGCCCGCACTCGATGCGGTCACGGTCGGCCAGACGGTGCCGGCGACGATGACCACAGGCCAGTCGTATCCGGTGACGGTACAAATGCAGAACGTAGGTACGCAGTCCTGGACGGCGGCCACCAACATCAAACTCGGCTCGCAGAACCCGATCGACAACTCGACTTGGGGGCGGAGCCGAGTGCTGTTGACGGGCTCCATTGGCACCGGGCAGACCGCGACCTTCAGCTTCAACGTCACTGCGCCGGCGTCCCCCGGTACCTACAACTTCCAGTGGAGCATGGTGCAGGACGGCGCGGCCATTCCCCGATTTGGCGCCTCGACATCAAATGCGACCGTCACCGTGAGCGCCGCGTCGGGTAACACGCCTCCGATCGTCAGCCTGACCGCGCCTGCCAATGGTGCCAGCGCAGCCGCTCCGGCTAGCGTCCTGCTCACGGCGTCAGCCTCCGACCAGGGAGGTTCCATCGCCTCGGTTGCTTTCTGGTCCAACGGATCGCTGCTGGGTCCGGCCGACACCACGGCACCCTATTCGTGGTCGCTCTCGGGTCTGGCGGCGGGCACCTATCTGCTCAAGGCCGTCGCCACGGACAACGGCGGCGCGACGACGACATCAAGCCAAGTCACCTACACGGTGACAGCGGCGGCGACCAGCGTGTCGATGACGCGAACCTACGTCTACGACGAGTACCAACGTCTGTGCAAGACCATCAACCCTGAGTCCGGGGCCACGGTCATCGCCTACGATCCAGCCGGCAATATCGACTGGACGGCCGAAGGCACCACATTCACCAATCTGACCTGCGATAGTGCCAGTGTCCCTTCGCGCAGAGGACCACGCGATCATACGATAAGCGGAATCGGCTGGTCCGGGTCAGCACGCCGCTTGGTACCGCGGATGTGGTGACGACCTACGAGCCCGATGGGCTGGTCAAGACGCTCACCGCGGCCAATCCCGGTGGCAACAATGTGCTGACGACCTATACCTACAACAAGCGTCGGTTGCTGACCGCAGAATCCTCCAGCAATGGCACGACCTTGTTCTCGCTAGGCTACGGCTATAACAGCAATGGTCACCTGAGCGCGATCACCTATCCCGACCTTCAGACCGTGGCCTACGCGCCCGACGCGTTGGGACGCGCCACGCAGGTGGCCGTGACCGGCGGTGCGACCTACGCAAGCGCGATCAAGTACTTCCCCAATGGCGCGATCAGCGGCTTCACCTATGGGAACGGCGCCGTTCATACGCTGACGCAGAACAGACGCGGCCTGCCCGCGAACAGTCTGGACAAGAAGGGCACGGCCAAGATTCTCGATGACACCTACGTTTACGATGCCAATGGCAACGTCGACTACATCACTGACGCTCGACCGGCCGGGCCAACCAATCGGACGCGCGACCTGGGCTATGACCAGCTGGATCGAATGATCGTGGCCGACGCCCCCAATCAGTGGGTGACGGGCACCTACAAGTACGATGCCTTGGACAACCTGCGCGTGGCCGACCTGGGCGTGACGAACAGCGGCGCACGCGTGTACCGCTACAACTACGATGCCAGTACGGGGCGCTTGGCGACGATCACCGATGCGGGCGGGACTCCCAGGATTACCCTGGACTACGATGCCAGCGGCAATACGACCCGCAAGATTGTTCAGGGCGGCAGCACTCAGGCGCTCGTCTTCGACAGCGCCAATCGCCTTAGCCAGGTCACCGGTAGTCAGACGTACCGCTATGACGGCCAGGGTCGGCGCGTGGAAACGAAAGATGCGGATGGCAAGACAACGTATTGGATCTACAGCCAGAGCGGGCAGGTGCTGTACACCTCCGAGGCCCGCCGCAGCCAGAATCTGAGCTATATCTATCTAGGAAACACTCAGATCGCAACAAGGGCGTTTGCCTGGGGCACGGGGGCGATCACGGTCAGCTACCAGCACACGGATGCATTGGGCAGCCCAGTGGCCGAGTCCAACAGCGCTGGAACGGTGACAAAGCGCAACAGCTACGCGCCGTATGGCGAGGCCTGGAATAGCAACATCGACGGCACCGGCTATACCGGGCATGTGATGGATCAGGCGACGGGGCTGACTTACATGCAGCAGCGCTACTATGATCCGCAGATTGGGAGGTTCCTGAGTCCCGACCCGATGGCGTCGGATACGAACAACGGCTGGAACTTCAATAGGTACAGCTACGCCGCAAACAATCCTTACAAGTTCAAAGACCCCGATGGTCGGATCATCGACATTATTGCCGACGTCATCTTTATTGCCGCCGATATTGCGGAGATTTCTTCGACGGGGCTGACAGCTACGAATGGAATTGCACTCGTTGCTGATATTGTCGGGGCGGCGGTCCCGGGGGCAACGGGGCTCGGCGGAGGTGTTCGAGCGATTTCGCATGGCATTGACGCAGCAAAAGGCGCGGGGAAGTCGGTTGAGGCCTATCGAGGTTCAAAACTTGCGAGGAACATGGCAGACGCCAAGAATCCGGTCGCAAAAGGAGCGGAGGAAGCGCATCATGTCGTCGCACAGAATGCAAAATCCGCAGCACCGGCAAGGGAAATTCTTGAGAAGCATGGAATCGATATTAATAGTGCGAACAACGGAGCAGCTATGGATAAAAATTCACATCGATCCATCCATACTGCCGAGTACTATCAAAGCGTGAACCAACGGATATCAAATGCTGACAGCGCGGGCGGAAAAGCAGCGGTCTGCCAGACTTTGTGCGAGATCGCGAAGGAATTGGAAAGTAAGTGAGCACGCCAGCCTCACCAACGATTTGGCTCCTCAGGGCTGGAGGAAAGCGCAATCTCAGCTTGATTCCTAATAGCCTGGAGTACTTCCAGACGCATTTTAGAAAGGAGCCGATGGCATCAGATTGGACGCCGCCATCCTTCGATATTCTTGGGAAATCGAAAAAGCTTAGAGACTTTGTTGGGCTCATGATTTCAGCTCCTGTCGTGTCTGATCGGGTGAGGAGGATTCTTGAGCCACTATGCGATGGAGACGTTGAATTCTTGCCGCTGCAGGAAATTATGGGCAAGCGGTACTTTGCGATGAACGTACTTCGTGTTGAAGATGTTCTCGATCTCGCTCGCTGTGAATTCACTTCGATCGCTACAACGAAACAGATAATTTCAATTCAAAAGTTCGCCTTCCGAGCAGAATTGTCCAGCTCGCTTCCGCCTATTTTCAAGACGCCTCAAGATACTGGTGACATATTCGTCACGGAGTCGTTCGTTGATGTAGCGTTAGCTAACCGTTTTACGGGATTGGCACTGGCCAATCCTGTGCAGAACAACTTCGCAAAGATTTTGCGTGGTGAGTCTTTGAATGCGGTTCCGGGCATTATTGAGTAGCTTTCTTCAATCAATTTGCGCTATGCGTGGCCGCCAGGCCGCGCCGACGCCGACTTGATGACCTGGCTGACCAAGCGAAACCGTCCCGTGAGTCGGCTGAGATCCTCGATATGCTGTTGCAAATTCATGAATGGCTTTCGCTTGCAATGATCGAGTGCTTTCCAAAGCCTGTTGGGCGTTTGTCCCCTACATGGCCCGCAACAACCCCAAATACCGCGCCTCCCCCCGAATCGAATCCAGATCGCTGTCATGCTCCAGCCAGCTCTTATCGCCCCAGCCCTTGCTCACCGCTTGTTCAAGCGCATGCAGGCATTCTTCCTTTCTCCCGAGCAGTCCGTACGTGCACGCCACGTTGTACAGCAGCATCGGATCCTCTGGATCCACCGCGATCGCCCGCATGGCGTACTGGGAGGCTAGTTCGTCGTTCCGGATATTTGCATTCGCCGCCGCGCCAAGTATCAACGCGCGGGAGTCGTCGGGGTTCAACTCCAGGTGCTGGCCGACCAGCTTGACTGCCCTGCGATTCGCTGCCTCCGCCTCTGCTTCCATTCCGAGCGACGCGAAGGCCATTCCAAGGAACTTCGGGGCCTCGTAGTCCTCGGGGCGTAGCGCGGCCGCGCGCTCGAAAAGCTTCACCGCTTCCTCGTACTTTCCCTGGGACAAGCGAGTGCGCGCGTACCACAGGACCGCGTCGAACAACTTCGGGTCCAGTCGCATCGCCTTGTCGAATTCCATCTCGGCCTCGTCGAACTGCTTGCTCAACGATGCCGAAACGCCGCGCGCCAGGTGCGCCTCCGCCAGGTCCGGGGCCAGTTCCAGCGCCTTGCTGCTGGCGATGTCGGCCTGGCGCTGGTTGAACTCGCGTGCGTCGAAGTAGGTGTAGAGCAATGAATAGCAGTCTGCGACGCCCGCGTAGGCGCGGGCGTAGCCGGGGTCGATCTCGATCGCCTTGTTGAACATCTCGCGTGCGTAATCGAGGCTCTTGCGACGATGCTGGTGGAAGTACTGCCGGCCGCGCAGGTAGTAGTCGTAGGCTTCGACGTTCTCCACCGCGCGCTTTCTCGATCTGCTTCTTCTCGTCCTCGCTCAGGATCACCCGCAGCGCCTTGACGATGGCCTGCGAGATCTCGTCCTGGATCTCGAAGACGTCCTCCATCTCGCGGTCATAACGCTCCGACCACAGGTGATAGCCATCGGCGACGTTCACCAACTGCGCAGTGATCCGCAGCTTGTTGCCCATCTTGCGCACGCTGCCCTCGAGCACCGTGGACACCTTGAGCTTCTTGCCGATCTCGCCGATGTCCTCGTTCTTGCCCTTGAAGGCGAACGAGGAGGTGCGCGACGCCACCCGCAGCGCCTGGATCTTCGACAGGGCGTTGATGATCTCCTCGGCCATGCCGTCGGTGAAGTATTCGTTCTCCGGGTCGTTGCTCATGTTGGCGAAGGGCAGCACGGCGACCGACTTCGCGGCGGAGACCACGGGCGCGGGCATCACCGCCGTATCGCTCGGCGTGTGCAGGCTGTCGGATGCCAGGGCCTTGACCGAACTGCGCGGTAGTCGTGAAGCGTCCCGCCGGTTCCGTGGCCATCGCCTTGGCAACGGCGCGCTCCATGTTCTCGGGCACCGCGGCACCGCACCGTGCGCAGCGGCCTGGCGGTCTCGGTGAATCGCTTGGCCATCAGCGCCTGCGCCGTGGTGGCGGTGAACGGACGCTCGCCGCTGAGCATCTCGTAGAGCATGCAGGCCAGGCTGTACTGGTCGCTGCGACCATCGAGGTTGAGTTCGCCGGCGGCCTGCTCGGGGCTGACGTAGGCGGGCGTGCCGACCATCATTCCGGTCTGGGTCAGGGTGTCGGCGCCGATCGCGCTCATGGCCTTGGCGATGCCGAAGTCCATCACCATCGCCTCGCCTTCGTAGAGCATCACGTTTTCCGGTTTCATGTCCCGGTGGACGACGCCCTGGCGATTGGCGTAAGTCGAGCGCTGACGCGATGGCGCGCCCGTGTCGTACGGCTTCCTCGATGGAAAGCTGCTGGTCGCGGTCCAGACGCTCGCGCAGGGACTCGCCTTCGACGTAGGGCATGACGTAGATAGAGCAACCCGTCCGCGTTGCCGGAATCGTGCAGGGGCAGGATGTGTGGATGATTGAGTCGCGCGGCCAGCTCGATTTCTTTCAGGAAGCGTTCCGGGCCAAGGCTGGCGGCAAGTTCGGGATTCAGCACCTTGATCGCCACCGACCGGTGGTGCTTGCAGTCCTGGGCGAGGAAAACCGATGACATGCCGCCGCGCCCAAGCTCGCGGTCGATCGTGTAGGTCTGCGCCAGTGATTCGCGAAGCTTTTCGATCGGAAGCCCGTGACCGTGCTGCATTGCTCCTTCCCCCGTCCGTATCCTTTTCGTCCCGGTCTACATCGCCTGCATCAGCGCCACGAACCGCGGCTCATCATGGATGGCCTCCAGGTCGCTGTCGTGCTCCATCCAGGCCTTGTCGCCCCAGCCCTTGCTGACCGCCTGTTCCAGCGCATCCAGGCACTCGGGAACCTTGCCCAGGATCCCGTAGGCGCAAGCCACGTTGTAAAGCACCATCGGATCCTCGGGATCCACCGCCATTGCGCGTGCGGCGTAATAGGCCGAGCGTTCCTCATCCCCGATGTTCGCGTTGGCGCTGGCGCCCATGATGCAGGCGCGGGCGTCGTCCGGATGCAATTCGAGATGCGCCTCGATCAGCCTGACCTGCTTGCGATACCAGGCCAGCGCTTCGCTGTGCCGGCCAAGCGACTTCAGCGCGATGCCGGTGAATCCAAGCGACTGGTAGTCCTCGGGGCGCAGGAAGATGGCCCGCTCGCCGAGCCGCACCGTATCCTCGTACTTGCCCTGCGAAAGTTGGGCCTGCGCGTACCAGTAGGGCGCATCGAACAGGGTGGGATCGAGCCGCATCGCCTCCTCGAACTCCCGCTCGGCCTCGTCGAAGCGCTTGCTCAGGGAAACCGCCAGGCCGCGCGACACATGCGACTCCGCCAGGCTCGGCTCGAGTTCAAGCGCCTTGCGGCTGGCGACGTCGGCCTGGCGCAGGTTCAATTCCCGGGCGTCGAAGTAGCTGTAAAGCAAGGAGTAGCAGTTGGCCACGCCCGCGTAGGGGCGGGCGTAGGTCGGATCGATCTCGATGGCCTTGTTGAACATCTGCCGCGCCTGCTCGAGGCTTTTCCTGCGGAACTGGTGGAAGTGCTGCATGCCGCGCAGGTAGTAGTCGTAGGCCTCGACATTCACCGCGCGCACTTTCTCGATCTGCTTCTTCTCGTCTTCGCTGAGGATGACGCGCAGCGCCTTGACGATGGCCTGGGAAATGTCGTCCTGGATCTCGAACACGTCTTCCATCTCGCGGTCGTAGCGCTCGGACCACAAGTGGTAGCCATCGGCGACGTTGACCAACTGCGCCGAGATCCGCAACTTGTTGCCCATCTTGCGCACGCTGCCTTCGAGCACCGTGGACACCTTGAGTTTCTTGCCGATCTCGCCGATGTCCTCGTTCTTGCCCTTGTAGGCGAACGAAGAAGTGCGCGAGGCGACGCGCAGCGACTGGATCTTCGACAGCGCGTTGATGATTTCCTCGGCCATGCCGTCGGTGAAGTAGGCGTTGTCTCCTTCGGCACTCATGTCGGCGAACGGCAGCACCGCAACCGACTTCGCGGCGGAAACCACCGGTGTCGGCATGACCGCCGTATCGCTGGGCGTGCTCAGGGTTCCCGAGGTCAGCGCCTGTCCGAACTGGCCGGTGGTGGCGAATCGCCCCGAGGCCTCCGTAGCCATTGCCTTGGCCACTGCGCGCTCGACGCCCTCGGGCACCGTCGGCCGGATCGCGCGCATCTGCCTTGCCGTCTCGGTGAATCGCTTGGCCATGATCGCCTGCGGCGATGCGCCGTTGAACGGGCGCTCGCCGGTGAGCATTTCATAGAGCATGCAGGCCAGGCTGTACTGGTCGCTGCGTCCATCCAGATTGGTGTCGCCGGCCGCCTGTTCCGGGCTTACGTAAGCCGGAGTGCCGATCATCATCCCCATCTGCGTAAGCGTCTCGGAGCCGGCTGCGCTGATGGCCTTGGCGATACCGAAATCCATCACCATCGCTTCGCCTTCGTACAGCATCACGTTTTCCGGCTTCACGTCCCGGTGGACGACGCCTTGCCGGTTGGCATAGTCGAGCGCCGAGGCGATTGCGCGACCGTGGTGCACGGATTCCTCGATGGAAAGCTGTTGCTCGCGATCCAGCCGTTCGCGCAAGGACTCGCCCTCGACGTAGGGCATCACGTAGTAGAGCATCCCATCCACGCTGCCAGAGTCGAACAGCGGCAGGATGTGCGGATGGTTGAGCTTGGCGGCGAGCTTTATTTCCTGCAGGAAGCGCTCCGGGCCGAGGCTAGCGGCGAGTTCCGGATTCAGCACCTTGATGGCGACGGCGCGGTCGTGTTTGCAGTCCTGGGCGAGGAAGACCGCCGCCATGCCGCCGCGTCCGAGTTCGCGGTCGATGCGTGTAGGACTGCGCCAGTGCGTTCCCGCAGGCGCTCGATTGGAAGTGCGGGAACCGACGACATTGATGCCATCCCTCGTTCTCCAAAATCCTACCAGCTATCAAATGCTCCGGCATCGGCTATCGCTCACTCGACCCCGCGAACCAGGGGTCCATGCCCGATCGCACTCACATCGCCTGCAGCAGCGCCAGGTACCGCGGCTCCTGCACGCATCGAATCCAGGTCGCTGTCGTGCTCGATCCAGCCCTTGTCGCCCCAGCCCTTGCTCACTGCCTCTTCCAGCGCGTCCAGGGCATCGGCGGCCCTGCCGCAGCATCCCGTAGGTGCACGCGACGTTGTACAGCAGCATCGGGTCGCTCCGGATCCACCGCGCATGGCGCGCGCCGGCATACTAGGCCGCGGCTGCTCGGCATCGCCGATGCTTGCATTGGCCGCGGCCCCGAGGATGCAGGCGCGTGCGTCGTCCGGATTCAGCTCCAGATGCTGCTCGATCAGCTTGATTGTCTTCCGCGTTCTCAGCCTCGGCCTCGTTCGTCCCTGCCAAGCGACTTCAACGCCTGCGGCGATGAAGCCATGAATCTCGTAGTCCTCGGGCCGCAGCGACGACGGCGCGCTCGAACAGATTTAGCGCCTCCTGGAACCTGCCCTGCGATTGCTTGGGCCGGGCGAACCAGATAGCACGGCTCGAACAGCTTGCGGATCCAGCGCGCATCGCCTGCTCGAACTCCTGCTCGGCCTCCTCGAATCGCTTGCTGCAGCGAAGACCGCCATGCCGCGGGCCACATGCGCTTCCGCCAGGTCGGGCTCGAGTTCGAGCGCCCGGCTGCTGGCGATATCGGCCTCGCGCAGGTTCGAATTCCCGCGCGTCGAAGAAGCTGTAGAGCAGCGAATAGCAATCCGCGACGCCCGGCATAGGCGCGGGCGTAGCTCGGGTCGATCTCGATCGCCTTCTCGAACATCTGCCGCGCCTGGTCGAGGCTCTTACCGCGGATGCTGGAAGTACTGCCTGCCGCGCAGGTAGAAATCGTAGGCCTCGATATTCACCGCGCGCGGCTTTCTCGATCTGCTTCTTCTCGTCCTCGCTCAGGATCACCCGCAGTGCCTTCACGATCGCCTGCGAGATATCGTCCTGGATCTCGAACACGTCCTCCATCTCGCGGTCGTAGCGCTCCGACCACAGGTGGTAGCCGTCGGCCACGTTCACCAGCTGCGCGGTGATGCGCAGCTTGTTGCCCATCTTGCGCACGCTGCCTTCGAGCACCGTCGAGACCTTCAGCTTCTTGCCGATCTCGCCGATGTCCTCGTTCTTGCCCTTGAAGGCGAACGAGGAGGTGCGCGATGCGACCCGCAGCGCCTGGATCTTCGACAGCGCGTTGATGATCTCCTCGGCCATGCCGTCGGTGAAGTATTCGTTGTCCGGGTCCGCGCTCATGTTCGCGAACGGCAGCACCGCGACCGACTTGGCCATGGAAACCACCGGTGCCGGCAAGCACCATGGTGTCGCTGGGCGTGCTCATGCTGCCGGAGGACAAGGCCGTGCGCGAATTGCGCCGGTCGTTGCGAACCGTCCGGCGGGATCGGTGGCCATGGCCTTGGCAACGGCGCGCTCGATGCTCTCGGGCACCGCCGGCGCGAACGCTGCGCAACGGCCTGGCGGTCTCGGTGAAGCGCTTGGCCATGATCGCCTGCGCGTTGCTGCCGTTGAACGGGCGCTCGCCGCTGAGCATTTCGTAGATCATGCAGGCCAGGCTGTACTGGTCGCTGCGTCCATCCAGGTTGAGTCTCGCCGGACGCCTGTTCGGGGCTGACGTAGGCGGGCGTGCCGATCATCATTCCGACCTGGGTCAGCGTCTCGGAGTCGGCCGCGCTGACGGCCTTGGCGATGCCGAAGTCCATCACCATCGCCTCGCCTTCGTACAGCATCACGTTTTCGGGCTTGACGTCGCGGTGCATGACGCCGTGCCGGTTGGCGTAGTCGAGCGCCGAGGCGATCGCGCAACCGTGATGCACGGCTCTCCTCGACGGAAAGCCGCTGCTCGCGGTCGAGCCGCTCGCGCAGGGACTCGCCCTCGACGTAGGGCATGACGTAATACAGCATGCCATCGACGCTGCCGGAGTCGAACAGGGGCAGGATGTGCGGGTGGTTCAGCCGCGCGGCGAGCTTTTATTTCCTGCAGGAAGCGCTCCGCGCCCAGGCTGGCGGCCAGCTCCGGGTGCAGCACCTTGATGGCGACGGAACGGTCGTGCTTGCAGTCCTGGGCGAGGAAGACCGCGGACATCCCGCCGCGTCCCAGCTCGCGGTCGATCACGTAGGACTGCGCCAGTGCGTTACGCAGTCGCTCGATTGGAAGCTCCCGGTCTTGCGACATCAGCCCCTCCAGTTGCCTGTCCGACGAATCCTATCAGCTATCGAAGGCCTCGGCGGGCATGGCCAGCAGGTTCGCCGCACCGCTGCGCATGGCCGCCGCGTGGCCGTGGATACGCGGCAGGATCCGGGCGAAATAGAAGCGCGCGGTGTCCCGTTTCGCTGCCTTGAATGCCGCCGGATGGGCGCTGGCATCGGCGGCCGCCACGGCGCGCGCCCACCAGTAGGCCAAGCGCGACGTAGCCGGAGTAGAACAGGTAGTCCACCGCCGCCGCGCCCATCTCGTCGGCGTTGCCGGTCGCCTTGCGTCCGACGGCCATGGTCAGCTCGCCCCACTGCTTGGTGACCTCGGCCAGCGGCAGGATGAATTCGATCATCTCGGCGTTGGTGGCGTTGGCCTCGCAGAACTTCTGGATCATGCCCAGGAACTGGCGCATGCCCACGCCCTGCAGTTGCATGATCTTGCGGCCGAGCAGGTCCAGCGCCTGGATCTGCGTGGTGCCCTCGTAGATGGTGGTGATGCGCGCGTCGCGGGCGAGTTGCTCCATGCCCCATTCGCGGACATAGCCGTGGCCGCCGAAGCACTGCAGCGAGTTATAGGTACACTCGATCGACCACTCGGTGAGCATTCCTTTCACGATCGGGATGAGGAAGCTGAGCAACTCCTCGGCCGCCTTCTTCTCGTCGGCGTCGGTGGATCGCTCCAGGATGTCGATCTGCATCGCCGCATGCAGCGCGAGCAATCGCGAACCCTCGGTCAGGGCCTTGCTGGTCAGCAGCATGCGTCGCACGTCGGCATGCACGATGATCGGATCGGCCGGTTTGTCGGGAGCTTTCGCGCCCGACAGGGAACGACCCTGCACGCGGTCGCGGCTGATAGCGCAACGCATTCTGGAACGAGCGATCCATCAGGCCCAGGCCCTGCAGGCCAACCGCGAGCCGCGCGGCATTCATCATGGTGAACATCGCATTGAGGCCCTTGTTCGGCACGCCGATCAGGTAGCCTTGCGCGCTGTCGAAGTTCATCACGCAGGTGGACGAGCCGTTGATGCCCATCTTGTGCTCGATCGATCCGCAGCGAACGCCGTTGCGCTCGCCCATCGGTGCCGTCGCGCGCGACCCGCATCTTCGGCACGATGAACATGGAGATGCCCTTGGTGCCGGCCGGCGAATCGGGCAGGCGGGCCAGCACCAGGTGGATGATGTTTTCGGTCAGGTCGTGCTCGCCGCCGGTGATGAAGATCTTCGATCCGGAAATGGAATACGTGCCGTCGGCATTGGGTTCGGCGCGGGTCTTGAGCATGCCCAGGTCCGAGCCGGCATGCGATTCGGTCAGGCACATGGTGCCGGTCCAGCGGCCCTCGATGATCGGTTTGAGGAACGCATCCCGCTGCCATTGCTCGCCGTGCTGCTTGAGCGCTTCCACCACGCCGTGGGAGAGGAAGGGATAGTTGCTCCACGACAGGTTCGAGGCATCGAGCATTTCCGTCACCGCCGCACCCAGGCTTTCCGGCAGGTCCTGGCCGCCGACCGATTCAGCCGCGGTCAGCCCGGTCCAGCCGCCCTCGCCGAACTGCGCGTAGGCTTCCTTGAAGCCCGCCGGCGTGGTGACGGCGCCGGTGGCCTTGTCGTAGACGCAGCCTTGCTCATCGCCGCTCTGGTTGATCGGCGCCAGCACGTTCTGGGTGAACTTGGCGGCCTCTTCGAGCACGGCGTCGATCAGGTCGCGTTGCGCGTGCGCAATGCCCAGTCGTTGATAGAAGGCCTCGGCGCCAAGCACGTCGTAGAGGGCGAAGCGGATATCACGCAGTGGGGCGGTGTAGCTGTTCATGGCTTGGTTCCTGGCAAAGGTCGGCGAGACGCCTCAGCGCATGACGCCGTCGAGGCCGGGCGCCGGGTTGAGCGTGCTTTCGAAAGTGAAATCGTAACTGCCCTTGGGATCGCTGGTCTCGATCCGGCCCGACAGGACGTAGGGCGCGCCCTGTCCGGACGAAAGCGCGGAGGCCACGGCCAGTTTCGCGCCCAGGGACGGCGCCAGGGTCGCGGCGGTCACGTCCGCCGCTTCGGGGCCGACGCTTATGCCCGGGGCCAACACGATGGTGCCGGCTTCCTGGCCGGCGATAACCAGCTTTGCGGTTGACCGACTGGAAGGCCGTGCTCACGTTGCTGAAATTCTGCAGGCGCACGGTCAGCTGCCAGTGACCGTCGGGGTACGCGGCCAGTTGCTGGATGCTGGCGCGAGGCGGATTGATCTGCTTGTCCGGGATGCTCGAGCAGCCGGCCACGGCGGCCAGAAATGCGATGGCGAACACGATTGTGAGGGCGGGGCGCATGGTTGGAACCTCGCGACTGACGGAGCAAGGAGCATATCAGCCACCTCGGGTTTTGGCGCGACGCGACGGCTGTGCGATGGTCCAAGGCTTGCTACTCTATTCGCCGTCGTGAGCAAAAACTTCAATCCCCCCGGGTCGGTCATCGAGAAGACCAAGCTCCAGGCTTTCAAGGAGCTGCGGACGCTGCTGTCCGAGGTATTGGCATCGGCGGTTGCCGATGACGAGGTGCCCGAGGCCTTCAAGAGCAGCGCGAACTGGGAGAAGTTGATCGCGCAAACCGAGAATCGCCTTTCCGAAGCCTGGAAGCACCGATTTGAAGCGGGGGCGGACCGGCGCAAGGCCGCGGTGCCGCTGGACCTGCTCCCGGACGATGAAACGGGGTTGCAGGTGTTGAGCGAGCGCTTCGTCAACGACGTGAGCTATCAGGATCGCCAACCCCTGGATCAGTTGGATCGCCAGTTGGCGGCCTTGTCGGGCGAGGACTTCGACAGCCGAAGTGCGAATCCGCTGGGCCCTTCCTCCTGGGTAGAGGGAATCCGCGGCGGCATGAAGCTGATCAACTGCACGCCCGAAGAGCGCGACTGGCTTCTGGAACGATTGATTCCGTTGCTGACGGCGCGGATGGGCATGTTCTACTCCGGACTCAACGCGCGGCTGACCTCGGCCGGCGTGGTGGCGCGGCCGGCCTATGGCGGCACGGGGAAGGTCGCACCCCGCGCGGAGGCCTACTCGCCCGAGTTGGTGGAGTCCGTCGGCGAACGTCTGGTCCCGGATGAGTCGGAAGCCGAAGTCGGGGAAGCCGAAGCGGAAAGCGATCCGCTGGAGCGGCTGTTCGGGCTGCTCAGTGCACGCCGAGCGCCGGCGCCCGAAGCGGCTTACGGTTCGCCACCTGGCGCCTGGGCGCAGCCCGGTCACGCGCATCCTGGTTGGGGGCCTTCGGGTTGGGGCCCTCCGGGCATGGCGCAGGGCGGGCAAGTTGGGCAAGGCGGGCAGGTCGGGCAAGGTGGTGCGCCGGGTCACTCGGGCGGGCCGGGCTACTGGCCGCCGCCTGGCGCTGGCGGATGGCCAGGCGCGGGAGCCGCTCAAGGTTTTTCAGGAATGCCGGGCGGCGGAGCCGCGCCTGTCTTCACTCCCGGGCCCGGATATGGGCCCGCGCCTGCTTTTGGTCCGGGACAGGGCTTCTCGGGCGGTCCTGGTTACGGCGGCGGCCCCGGCCAGGCGCTGCCACCAGGCTATGCCCCGGCCGCTGATGGCAGCCCGCATTCCGACGCTGGCCCGGTAATTCCAGCGGCGCCCATGGTGCCCTGGAGCCAGGCAGACATCTTCTCGATCCTGTCGCTGCTGCAAGGCAGCTATGTCGCCAACCCGGCTGCCGCCGCCGGAGCCTCGTCCATGGGGCGGCTGCAGGAGGCGATGAGTTCGACCGCCGTCGCAACTGGGCCTGACCGGTGAAATCCAGGCGATGCCCGGACCCGCCCAGGACATGCTCGAACTGGTCAGCATGCTTTTCGAAGCATTGCTCGACGGCCGCCGCCTGGACGAGAAGGCACGCGCGCAACTGGCATTGCTCATCATTCCGTATGTGCGGGTGGCGATGCTCGATCGCCGCCTGTTCATGCAGTCGAGCCATCCTGCGCGGCGGGTACTCAACCTGCTGGTAGAGGCTTTCGAAATCGCCTCGCCCGAAGCCTCGCACTACGGCCCGCTGCGCGAACTCGGTTTCAGCGTCATCGATCAGGTGGTCGGGGAATTCGCCGACGACCTGCAATTGTTCGAACCGCTGGAAGAGCGCCTCTCGACCGAACTCGAATCCTGCCGCCGCCGTGCCGAGATCGCAGAGCGTCGCGCTGCCGACGCGCAAACGGGCAAGGAGCGACGGCAGGTGGCGCGCGCCTCGGTAGCGGGCCAGTTGAGCCAGGCCATCGTTGGCAAGGGCCTGCCGAAACCCTTGCTGGAATTTCTCGCCGGCCCCTGGCAACACCACCAGACGGTACGTGCTGCTGCGCGAAGGCGACGAAGGCGACGGTGTGCAGGCCAATCGCCGACTGCTGCAGGACCTGCTGGAATGCAGCGGACGCCGCGAGCTTGGCGACATGGAGGCCATGCGTCCCCGCCTGGCCGATGTCCTGGCCAGTTCCGGGCAACTCGGTGGCGCCGTCGATGATCTGCTCGCCGACCTTGCGGTGGCGTTTGCCTCGCAAGCCGCCCCGGAGGAAATCAGCACGGAGACGGCGGAGGCGGTGACCGAACAGATCGTGGCCGTAGCCGAACTCGCCGATTCAAGGTCCGCCGCTGCTGCCGCGCCGACCATGGACGCCTATCTGGCGCCCGCAGTGGACGCGGCCCATCTGCCTGCCGACCTCGTCGAGCGCTATGCGCAGGCGCCGATCGGCACCTGGCTCGACTTCGTCGGGGAGGACGGCCGCGTCACGTCCGCGCATATCAGCTGGACCAGTCCGATCAGCGGCCGGCGCATCCTGAGCAACCGGCGCGGGCAAAGAATACTGGTCGCGTCGCCGGAGGAACTGGCGGAGATGGAAATGGAGGGACGGATCCGGTCGCGCAAATCCGATTCACCATTCGATCAGGCGATGCATGCCATCGCCGATCGGCTGGAGTCGTCCCTGCCCGCGAAGGGTTAGTCGGCGCGAACGATACCGGGCGGTTGCCAGGTGCCTTCACCGGCGGGCAGGACCGAAGGCGCTTCCGTCTTCGGCCAGTACAGGCGCATGACCAGGTAGATGGTGTCGTTCGGCGCCGGCAGCCAGTTGCTTTCCTTGTCCTTGCCCGGGCTGTCCTTCTGGATGTACAGGGTCAGCGAGCCGTCGGCGTTCTTCTTCATGTCCGGCAGCATCGGGGAGTTGATGAGGTAGCGATTGATCGGGTTCTTGATCAGCAGCTGGCTCTTGCCGTCGTACATGGTGACCGACCAGAACGCGTTGACCGGCGGCAGTTGTGCGGCAGCAAAGGTGAGCGTGTACTTGTGCTTGCTGCCGTCGAGCGGCTCGCCAGTGGCGTCGTTGCGGGTCGCCGGATACATCGCCTCTTCGGCGTTATTGCCATAGATGCCCATCTTGGCGGCGGCGGCGCGCAACAGCCAATTGCCGTTGTAGAAGGCCCGGTCGCCCTGGGCGGAGCTTACCCGCCAGCCATTGATGTCCTTGCCGAGATTGTCGGCTGCCTTGCTGACCTGCTCTGCACCGGATTTCATGCCCAGCAACACCGCCGCCTTGTGCTCGGCTGAAAGATCCTTGAGATCGAACGTCTTGCCGGCGCCGATGCCGATGCTTGCAAGCCTGGCGCGGATGGCCGTCTCTTCCGGGCCGGCAGGCGCGAACTGCAGGGCATAGTCGAGGTAGGCGAAGAAATTCTCCTTGATCCCGGCCGTGGTGGCCGGCAGGAAGTCGAGCTTCGGCGCCGCGGGCGGCGCGGGCTGCTGCAGGAAACTCGAAAGCGGCTGCGCCTTGTAGCCTGCCTGCACCTTGACTACGTTGGGCATGTCGTCGGGATTGAGCAACTGGGTGCGAAAGATCGCCATCGAGAACTGGGTGGACGAAGCGAACGCCTTCTTGATTCCCGCCGGCAACTCGCCCTTCCAATCCGGTCCGGTCACCATGTAGTCGCCCGGCTCGATGCCGGTGGCGCGGCTGCCGATGTAGCCGTAGTTGAAGGTATTGCCGTCGCAAAGCTGGATCGAGTAATAGCGGGTTTTTTCGATGGCGGGCACCGAGATGACCATGGGCTCGGCACGCAGATCCATCCAGAGCAGGGAGTACGGCGTGTCGCTGTTGGGCGTGACTACGGCCGTGTCCTCGTAGGTGAAGACACGTGCTTCATTGTGGATCTCGTTGAAGGGACCTTTGTACTGGCCGGAATTCGGATCCACGTTGTACTCATGCATGATCGCGTAATTCATCACGATCGGCAGGCCGTAGATGAATGCTTCCTCGGCAATAGCCTTGGTTTCCTCGATGCCCGGGGCGGCAACGCCGGCCTGTTTGTCGGCTCGCTCGGCGCTGGCGACGGGATCGGCTTGCTTGCTGCAGCCGGCGGCGAGGACCACGGCGAGCGCCAGGGCCATCGGCCCGTTGATGAGGGACATCTTGTTAGAAGTGCGCACAGGTCACGCTCCAGGCGGGGAATTGGGGGTGTTTGGATCAGCAGGAACAATTCTTGGCAAGATTACAGACGAAAGCAAGAAGTGTGAGATGCGGCTCAAAAAAAGCGTTCCGGCGCTCAGGGGCCGGAGGGCCCGGTGGCGGCAGGGGCGTCGGCCGTGACCAGTTCACCGACGTCCTGGTCGATGAGCGACCAGAACGGATTGCTCCTCAGCCGGGTCAGCGTGCCCAGCGAGATCGTGATCGCTCCGGTCTCGCCTCGAAGCAGCCACGAACCGATGCTGGGAATGCCGTCGCGGCCACTGCCGGCAACGAACCCATAGATCGGATCATCCGACGGAAATGGCATGGCGACATGGCCGAGCGAGACAAGGTTGCCAGGCCAGTCCAGTCCGGTATCGCGAACGGATTCCACGCCGCCCGGCGTCAGGCGCACGACGCCCGCCCGGTAGCTGTGCGGATCGACGTTGGTCACGACTTCCAGCGTGTAGGCACGGGTGCTGTTCCTCAGTCGCTCGATAAGCGCCCGCGCGGCGGGGCGCTGCACGCTGCCAAGCCCCTGGTAGCGGTTGACATCGAACAACACGAGCCGATTTTGCGAGCCTTGCAGGCTCGGATAGAGGGTTTCCGCGGTGCCCTCGGCGCCAACGGTCGAATCCACTACCGACTGCCAGGTGATGACCGGAGGCATCTGCGCGATTCGGCCGGATTCCCTGGCGTCGGCCAGTGCGGACTGCAGCGCCTTGGTCGCACGGTTCACTTGGCGCGCCGCGTTGACCGGGAATGAATTGAACTTGTACGGATCGTATTCCGGCGCGATCTCCTGCCAGCGAACTTTCTCGAGCACGGGCAAAGGCACGATGCTGAAGATGTCGAGTATTCCCGCGAGCGCCGCGACCTTGACCAGCTTGATTGCGGGTGAGATCAGCAGCACGCGGTCGGGCCGACGCAGCGATCGATCGTCCAGTGCATCCAGCGTGTACTGCAGGGCGAGCGTGCCACCCGTCGAGTAGCCGCCGATGTAGAACGGCTGGCCGACTGGCGTGCGCGCCGCCACGTCCCGTGCTGCCAGTCGCACTGCTGCGGTCCAGTCGCGCAGGCGCATCTCGGTCATCATCGAGGGAAAAGTGCCGTGGCCGGGCAGCCGCAGGACGGTGACTTCGAAGCCGCGGCTGTGCAGGGAATCGGCCAGCGCCTTCATCGAATACGGGGAGTCCGTCAGGCCCTGGACCAGCAGCGCATGACCGATCGGCCTGGCCAGTTCCAGGCGGAAGGAATGATTGAACGGAGCACCCTCGGCCAGGCGGTTTACCGCGCTCGCCTGGTTGAACCGGCTGTACACATAGGCCTCGTCGCCCTGGTCCCAAGTTGCCTCCTTTGCGCGCATCTCATCGAACAGTCTCGACTCGAGCTTGAGGTAACCGTCGAAGTCCAGGTTGGCATTGCCGAGGGCCGTGAACTCCTCGTGCAGGCGCTGGGTGTGCCAGGGCTTCAAGGTCGGCAGCGCGCTTACGGCGTACAACGTGAAGCCCAGGGCTATGGTCAGGCAGAAGGCGACGAGCAACATCACCAGCCGCAGCGTCAGGCGTCCGACGCGTCGGACGAAGGTGGCGGACAACTGCTTGAAATCTGGCATGGCTGCAGCGCCTTCGTATCGGTTCAAGCAGGCGAGGAATTCGCCGGGCCTGATGAAGTCTAGGACATTGTGGCTGCGCCGGAACAGGGGCCGGCACGGCTGCCGGAAGAGCGCAAGAATTCCGCAGCTGCGTCCCGGCCAACGGCGCGTTGCGTGCCGTCACCGGGTGGCCTATAAACAGCTATCGACCGACCCGGAGGAATGATGTCCATCACCGAATCGAAATCCGGAGCCATCGAGCCATCCTGGGTTGGCGAGGTGCTGCGCTTCTGGTTCGAGGAACTGACGGAATCCAACTGGTTCCAGAAGAGCGACGACCTCGATGCGCTGATCCGAAACCGGTTCCTCGCGCTTCGCGAACAGCTGGCAGCGGACGGCGGCCCCGACCCCGCCACGCCGCGGGCGATGCTCGCGACCGTGATCGTCCTCGATCAGTTTTCGCGCAATCTGTTCCGGGGCGACCCGCGGGCGTTTGCGGCTCGATCCGGTGGCGCGCCGGATTTCCAGGTCGGCGATCGAACTGGGCTTCGATGCCGCGATGACCAAGAACGAACGGCTGTTTCTCTACCTTCCCTTCGAGCACAGCGAGGATGCCGGCGATCAACTGCTCGCGATCGAGCTGATCGGGGGTCTGGGACGCGATGACTTGACGCGCTACGCATTGGCGCACAAGGAGATCATCGACCGGTTCGGCCGGTTTCCGCATCGCAACGCTGCGCTTGGACGGCGTTCGACGGCGGAAGAGATGGAGTTTCTGAAGGGTCCCAGCAGCTCGTTTTGAGCGATTCGAGGCGGAACCCCGGGCCAAACAAAAAGGGCCTGCGATTTCTCGCAGGCCCTTGAATTGAATCGTGGCCGACTCCGGCGGAATCCTTCGCCGGGAGCCTTAGAACCGGTAGGTCAGGCCGATCGAGGCAACGCCCGAGGTCAGGTCCAGGTTGCCATTGAACTTGGACTTGTCGACGGAAACGTCAATCGACTGGTAGGTGTAGGTCGCGCTGAAGCCCCAGCGCTCCCACGGGAACCACTCGGCGCCGGCGTTGAAATAGGTGATCGAGCCATCGACTCCGCTCACGTCGGCGCTGAAGTAACCGGCTTCCGCCTTCAGGCGCCACTGGTCAGCCACTCGCCAGCGCCACGACGCGCCGATGGCCGGCGCTGGGACATTGGGCGAAACCGAATTCGAGACCGTGTTCGTCACTTCATTGCCTGCGCTGTCCAGCAGCAAGGTAATGCTGGTGTCGATCGAATAGTCCACCAAGCCAAGGCGCAAGCCAAGAGCCCAGTCTTCCTTCTGCATGCCCCACCAGGTGTAGGACAACTCATAGACATCAACGTTGAAGTCGGCCTTGACGGTCGAATCGACCGGGTAGGTCACGCCATCGAAAATGATGTCCCGGGTAATCTTCCTGGTGCCGTCGGTGCTGTTCGAGAAATAGCCCAACGAAAACTCGTGATTCTTGAACGGGCGCCAGGTGCCGCTGACAAAGGCAACTCCGTTGGACTGGTCAAGGTTGAGGTCCTTGTCCATGTCGATATCGGATCCGTTGCCCAAGGAGCCGTTGGCCTGCAGGTTCGTGTCGAAGTTGGACACCACCCAGCCAATCCTGAGGCTTGCATCGTCCAGCACCGGGAGCGCGTCCCCTGCCTGGGCGGTATTTGCAACTGCCGCGGAGGCCAGAGCCAACGACGCGAGCAACATCTTGTTACGGTTATTCATGACTGGTATCCCGATTCCTGGTTATTGGCGCGATCTATGCCCGATGCGTGCGACTGGCGGCTGCTCGAAGCCGGCACAAGGCCGAGCATCGACCGTCGTCGACTCCCGGATCGACGGCGAACGAGTTTGCGCAAGGGGTGTTTCTGGAAGTTGGCCGGGGACGCGATCAAACCGTTGGCACGGCAAGTTTCGGTCGTTCCGGCCTTGGAATTTTATCAGTCAGCGGCGTCGCCCGTCCATTCCAGGGGATGCATCGGCGCGGGCGTTCTCTGCCCTTGGCTTGTTGCCGGGGCTGCAAAGACGTGCGACCGGTCGCAATTTGACGATTTCCCTATGCCGGAGCAGGATTGGGGCGCATGTGAAGTCCCGGGAGCCGCCCTTGAAGGAACTCCCTTTGTTGAGCCATGGAGGAACCCAAATGAAATCCGTACTCCTCAGTGCCATCGTCGTTTTCGCCGGCGCGTCGTATCCGGCAAGCGCGGCCACCTACGACGACAACAATCTCGACGACGAAGCCTATGAATGCCTGGCAGGCGTCAGCGACTCTGGCGAATACCCGAGGATGCCCTGTCAGTTCGCGGGCAATGAAGTGATCCTGACCTTGCCGGACGGGCGCATCGTTCGCGCGACGATGCCGTCGGAGGAACTGCCGACGGACGGCAGCGCAGTAGTCGCCGTGGACAAGGACGGCAAATCCTGGCAGTTCACCCTGATCGTGCCGGCCGAGTGGGGCGAGGACACCTGAGTCGGTATTGACGAACGCAGGCCGGGCCCGCAGGGAATGCCTGCGATCGGCCCGGTATTTCAGTTGCCGTCGAATCCCGTGGCTGTCCGATTCAGAAACAGCGACCGCACGCATATTTGCCCGATATTCAGGTTGACCTAGTCAACAAGTGCTATGTTCGGCCTGAGCCTGGTAACCCCCCGATACCAGGGCATGAGAGCCATTAGCGGATTCGGAGGGACGCAAGATGCGCAGCCAACAAGGCTTCACGCTTATCGAGTTGATGATTGTCGTTGCGATCATCGCCATCTTGGCGGCCATCGCCATCAGCCAGTATCAGGACTATGTGATCCGGTCCCAGGTAGCAGAAGGCTCGTCGCTGGCGTCTGGCGTCAAGACTTCGGTCGCCGAGTTCTACATCAACTACGGCCACTTTCCGGCCGGAGCCTGCGCACGACGGCAACTCCTCCGTGGGCTTGGCGATGCCGGCCTCGATCGTCGGATCGTATGTTTCCCAAGTCTTCGTTGCTGGGGAAGGGTGTCCGGCCTCGCTAAATGCCGGCAGCATCCTGGCGGTCTACAGTAGCGATGCACCGCACAGAGCCAACCAAGAGATCGACACGGCCGGGTTGATCTTCGAGCCCACAACTCACGAGGGGTCAATTTCCTGGCAGTGCAAGAAGTTCCTGCTCGGCGGCGCCGTGGTGCTGAAGGATAAGTGGCTGCCGAGCAATTGTCGCTGAGCCGATCGACGCCCAAGGCACAAACAAAAGCCGCAACTCGTGCGGCTGTCGTAAGTTACTGAAATACATGGTGGCCGAGGACGGAATCGAACCGCCGACACGGGGATTTTCAATCCCCTGCTCTACCAACTGAGCTACTCGGCCACTGAGCGCGAAATGATAGCGGTCGGGCAGGGGGCAAGGCAAGCTCGAAACCGGCCGGATGCCTCAGGACTCAGGCGGGACGTAGCCTGCAGGCGCTTCGGCGCCGCCGCCGAACAGGTATTTCTCCATTTCGACTTCAAGAAATGCGCGGTGCTTGGGGTCGAGCGGGGACAGCCGGTTTTCGTTGATCAGCATGGTCTGGTGCGCCAGCCACTCCTGCCAGGCGGCCTTGCCGATGTTTTCGAACACGCGCTTGCCCATCGGGCCCGGGCCAGGGCACGAAGCCCAGGCCTTCGGTTTCGATCTGCTGCTTCTGGCAAAAGACGGTGCGGCTCATTGGTGTGCATCCATTCGAGGTTTCAGCGTAATCCGATCAGCAATTTCCGGACCGGCGCGGGAAGTCCGACTTCATCCAGCGCGTCCAGCGGATGCCAGCGTTGCGCGTCATTATCGCCGACTCGCGTCGCGCCTGCCGCGTTGCTCCACAGCAGCGGCGCGATGTGCAGCCGATAGTGGCTGAAGGTGTGCTCGATCAGCGGCAGCGGCGTGTTGGCGTCGAAGTCGGCGCTGGTGTTGCGGGCCACGAACTCGCGCGCCTCGTCATGGTCGGCCACTTCCGGGCAGCGACCACATGCCGGACCAGACGCCGGTCGGCGGACGGCGCACCAGCAGCACCCGGGCGGCCTCGTCGCGCACGACCAGCATCATGGTGCGCCGCTCCGGCAAGGGTTTGCCCGGTCGTGACTCCGGCAACTGCTCTATGCGGCCTTCGCGCAGCGCCACGCAGCTGTCCTGCAGCGGACAGAGCACGCAGGACGGATCGCTGCGCGTGCACAAGCGTCGCGCCGAAATCCATGATCGCCTGGCTGTAGTCGGCCAGCCGGTTGTCGGGAAGGTGCTGCTCCGCCAACTGCCAGAGGATTTTTTCGACCGCCGCGCTGCCTGGCCAGCCATCGATGCCGTGGTGGCGACACAGGGTCCGCTTGACGTTGCCGTCGAGGATGGCGAAGCGCTGTCCGTGCGCCTGGGCAAGGATCGCGCCGGCCGTGCTGCGGCCGATGCCGGGAAGCGCGGACAGCGCGTCGAACTCGTCGGGCAGTTGCCCGTCATGCCGGGCGACGCAGATTCGCGCCGCGGCGTGCAGGTTGCGGGCGCGGGCGTAGTAACCGAGTCCTGCCCATAGCGTGACGACACGATCGAGGTCCGCCGCGGCGAGATCGGGCAGCGTGGGCAGTTCATGGACGAAGCGATCGAAGTAGGGGATCGCGGTCTGCACCTGCGTCTGCTGCAGCATGATTTCCGAGAGCCAGACCCGATAGGGCGAGCGCGGGTGCTGCCATGGCAAGTCATGACGTCCGCTGACATCGAACCAGCGCAGGAGTCGGGCAGCGAATGAAGTGTCCTCGTGCGTGGCGCTCATGGCGGGGCGCCAGCCGCCGGGCTGTCGGCGATTTCGATTTCGACGCCCTGCAACTCGATGCCGTCGAAAACCAGCGACGGGGTGCGCAGCGTGCCATCGAGAGGCGGCAGCGGCGAGCCGCTGGGCGCGGCGATCCATCGCCGCATTTCCGGAATGCGGAGTTGGGCCTGCAGCGTCGTCGGTTCCCGCGTCACCGTCAGCGAGAGCGGGTCGCTCAAGTCGCTCTTGCCGAGGTAGGCGATCACCACGGGCAGGTTGCTGGTGTTGGCCGACAGCGGCTGCGGCAGCGCAGGCCATGCTTCCGGCCAGTCCCGAAGCGTCCCGTCGAAGGAGAGCCGCATCTGCTCGCCAAGTATCAGCTGGGCCTTGCCATCGAGATTCGGCAAGGGCGAGGCGGCTTCGAGCTTCAGCGTGCGCGCATCAATGTCGAAGGAGGCATCAGTGGAGAGGAACCGGCCAACGGTCTCCAGCTTGAACTTCAATGGCTGCGGCGACTGTTGCAGTTCGCCAGTGCCCTTGCAGCGTGAACTGGGAATCGAGACCCGCCGTCGCTGCGCCCAGCGCTGCATCGAAATTCAGTATCGTGGTTTCCTGGGTGAAGGTGCCCCGCGCGCTGATCTCGGCCGGCTCGCCGGTCTTCAGATGCGGCAGCTCCAGCGCCAGCTTGCTTATCGCGTAGCCTTCATCGGTGACGGTGCCGTCGGTGATGCGCAGGCCCTTGGTCAGGGTTGGCAGCTTGAAGGGTTCCTTGGGACGCATCGCCAGCCAGTGGCGCGCGCCGGGCAGGTCGAGGACCATCTGCTCGAGTTCGATGCGCGTGATCACCGGTTCATCGCCGGTGATGGTGGACCAGGGAAGGGAAATTTCGGCGCGCCTGGCGAACAGGAATTGCCTGCCATCGGTGGAGCGGGCCGAGAAATTCGGAATCAGCAAACGCGGCTCGGGCTTGAGCGCGTATTCCGGCACGCCCTCGAAGCGCAGGTCCAGTTGCAGCGACTTCCCGGCCTGGCCGAGCACCGTCGCCGTCAGGCGTTGCGGCTCGAGCTGGCGGTTGATCCACCAGCCGGCAATGGCCAGCAGCAGGGCGAGTACCGAGAGCACCACCAGCCAACGGCGGCCGCTCCGGCTGGCCGGCATCAGGCGCCCAGCGCCTCGGGCAGCAGCGCATCCACGAATGCCTCCGGATCGAATACGCGAAGGTCTTCGAGTTTCTCGCCGAGCCCGATGAAGCGAATCGGAATCGCGAACTCGCGCGCCAGCGCGAACAGGACGCCGCCCTTGGCGCTGCCGTCGAGCTTGGTGACGACCAGTCCGGTCACGTTCACCGCCTGGTGGAAGGCGCGCAACTGGCTCAGCGCGTTCTGGCCGGTGGTGCCGTCGATCACCATCAGTACTTCGTGCGGCGCGGTCTCATCGACCTTGCCAAGCACGCGGCGGATCTTGCCGAGTTCGGCCATCAGTCCGGCCTGGGTGTGCAGGCGACCGGCCGTGTCGGCGATCAGCACATCGAAGCCACGCGATTTTGCCGCCTGCAGGGCATCGAAGGTCACCGACGCGGCGTCGGCATTCTGGCCTTGGGCGATCACCACCACGTTGTTGCGCTCGCCCCAGATCTTGAGCTGCTCGACGGCGGCGGCGCGGAAGGTGTCGCCGGCCGCCAGCATCAGGCTGTGGCCGTCGAGCTGGAAGCGGCGCGCGAGCTTGCCGATGGTGGTGGTCTTGCCGACGCCGTTGACGCCGACGGTGAGGATCACGAATGGCTTGTGCGCCGGATCGATGTGCAGGGGCTTGGCGACAGGCGCCAGGATCGCCAGCAGATCCGAACGCAGGGCGGCATGCAGCGCAGCTGACGTCGGCGAATTCGCGGGCCTTCATGCGCTTGCGCAACCTGCCGACCAGGTCGGTGGTCGCGGTGACGCCGACGTCGGCGCTGATCAGCGCGGTCTCGATCTCGTCGAGCAGGTCCTCGTCCAGCCTCGGGTTGCCCGAGAACAGCCCGCCCAGGCTGCGGGCGAGCAGGCTGCTGCCCAGCGTTTCGCGAACCGCTTCCCGCGCCTGCGCCTTTTCCGCTTCGAGGCGCGCTGCCTTCTCCACCTGGAAATCGGTGAAGGCCTGGGCCAGGTCATCCGGGCTCCAGCCGGACCGGACTGGCGCATTGGTCGCCGGGTCCGTCGCGGCAGGATCGTCCGTGGCCCGCTGCCCGGTCTTGGGCGGGGCAGGGGCTACCGGCTTTTTCTTCAGGAATTCGAACATCGAGGGCTAAATTGGGGACAATGCGTGAATGTTATCACTCGCATACGGCACTCCCCGATGAACAGGCCCCCGCCCGGACAGGTGCGCATCATCGGCGGAACGCTGCGCGGCTCGAAATTGCCGGTGCCTGACATGCCGGGATTGCGTCCCAGCGGGGATCGGGCGCGGGAGACTCTGTTCAACTGGCTGCAGCACGAGGTGGCCGGCAAGCGCGTCCTGGATCTGTTTGCAGGTTCCGGCGCACTGGGCTTCGAGGCGGCGTCGCGTGGGGCGGCCGAGGTCGTGCTGCTCGAACGCGATGGATTGCTCGCCCAGAGCTTGCGCGACAGCGCGCGTCGCCTGAAGGCCGATGCGGTCAGGGTGGAATACGCCGATGCGATGAACTGGCTGGCGCGGCCGCCGGAGAGCCGGTTCGACCTGGCCTTCCTGGACCCGCCGTTCCAGGCGAATCTGTGGGACGCGGCGGCACGGGCGCTGTGCCCCTGGCTGGCCGATGCGGCATGGGTCTACGTGGAGATAGCCCGAAGCGCCCCGTTCGAGGCGCCGGCCGGCTGGAGCCTGCATCGGCAAGGGCAGACCCGCGACGTCAGGCACCTGCTTTTCCGAGCTGAAACTCGTGTAGTCACTGCTACACTGCGCAGCAACTCCCCGGGGCCAGGAATCGAGCAGGCATGACCGCGTCGCGCAACCGGATTGCCGTGTATCCCGGCACATTCGATCCGATCACCAATGGCCATGTTGACCTGGTGAGCCGGGCTCGCGAACCTGTTCGACACCGATTATCGTCGGCGTCGCCGAGAGTCCCGGAAAGAGTCCGGCGTTGCCGCTCGATGAGCGGGTCGAGCTGACCAGGACGGCCCTGGCCGCGGTCCCGAACGTAAAAGTGCTGGGTTTTGATTCACTGCTCGCCCACTTCGTCCACGAGGTCGGGGCGGGCGTGCTCCTGCGCGGATTGCGCGCTGTCTCGGACTTCGAATACGAGTTCCAGCTGGCCAGCATGAACAGGCATCTGATTCCGGATGTGGAGACGCTGTTCCTGACGCCGGCGGAACAACACAGTTTCCTGTCGTCGACGCTGATCCGCGAGATCGCGAGGCTGGGTGGCGATGTTTCCGGTTTCGTGCATCCTGCGGTCGCTGCCGCGTTGTCGGCCCGATGGGGGCATTCATCGCCCAGGGTGCATCTGTAGGTTCACCAGTTAATTCACAAGCAAGAGGTACGCCATGTCCCGTTTACTGATCGCCCTGTCGATGCTCGTCCTAACCCTTGCGCTCTCGGCTTGCGAATCGCCCGAGGAAGCAACGGAAACCAAGCCCGTGGTTGCGATGGTCGCGCCCAAGGCGCCGGCCAGCAGCGATGACAAGGAGTGGAAGATGTACCTGCAGGCGGTCGTCAGCCAGAACATGGCGGGCGTGACCGATCGGGTATTCCCCTATTACCTGCCAGCGAACAGCGCGGTGCCGACGCCGGGTGACAGCCAGAACCGCAGCCAGTACGACCGCCAGCTCGAGAACGTGACCAGCGTGCTTTCGCGTACCGTATTGCCGGGCAACATGCTGGTGTTTGGTTCGCCCGACAGCGCCAAGATGGCGGATCTGGTCATCTCGTCGTTTTCCGGCGGCAAGGCCGACGCGCTGAAGGGCTCGCAGGTATTGTTCATCGGCAAGGCCGAAGACAAGGTCCGGGTGCAGGTGGCGGTCGAGGCGGTCGGCGCGAAGTACATTTTCGTCGAAGCGAAGTAGTCGGATCGAGACAGTGCGGCGGCTCCTGGGAAGGAGCCGCCCGAACAGCCATGGCTTTGCGAATCAACGAACTGTGCGTGAACTGCGACGTCTGCGAGCCCGCGTGCCCGAACCAGGCGATTACCCAGGGCGAATCCATCTACGTGATCCATCCGTCCCGCTGCACCGAGTGCGTCGGGCACTTCGACGAGCCGCAATGCATCGTAGTGTGTCCGGTCGAGTGCATCGACAAGGATCCGGCCTACCCGGAAACCGAATCACAGTTGCTGGCGAAGCTGCTTGCGCTGCAACTCGAGGCGACGTGAATGAAACTCTGGTCGATCATCGGCAACTCGCAAAAACTCGACGGCGGCGCCATGTTCGGCAACGTGCCCAGGGGCATGTGGGAAAAATGGCTGCCGCCCGATGAGGAGAATCGCATCCCGCTGGCCTGCCGGGCCTTGCTTGCCGAGGGCGTCAATGGCAAGCGCGTCCTGTTCGAGACCGGCATCGGCGCATTCTTCGAGCCGAAGCTGCGCCAGCGCTTTGGCGTGGTCGAGGCCGGGCATGTACTGCTCGATAGCCTCGCGGCGGCCGGGTTTTCCGACAAGGACATCGACGTGGTCGTGCTCTCGCACCTGCACTTCGACCATGCCGGCGGTTTGTTGTCCGCATGGCAGGAAGGACAGCCGCCGACCCTGCTGTTCCCCAACGCGACCTACGTGGTCAGCGCCGCCTGCTGGGAGCGGGCTTGCAGCCCGCATGCCCGCGACCGCGCCAGTTTCATCGCTGATTTGCCGGCCCTGCTGGAGAAAAGCGGCCGGCTGGAGATCGTCGATGGCGAGCACTGCCGGGCGCTCGGCAACGCCGTGCGCTTCCACTACAGCGACGGCCACACGCCTGGACTGATGCTGGCCGAGATCGTCGGCGCGCACGGCCATGGCGGCGTGGTGTTTTGCGCCGATCTGATTCCAGGCCGGCCATGGGTGCATCTGCCGGTGACCATGGGCTACGACCGCTTCCCGGAAATGCTTATTGATGAGAAGAGCGAATTCCTCGAGGACAAGCTGGCGCGCGGCGTGCGGCTGTTCTTCACCCACGACACCGGCTGCGCCATGGCCGCGGTGCACCGGGACGACAAGGGACGCTATTCGACGGTCGATGAAATGAAGGAATTATCCGGCTCGCCGCTGCCGGCCTGATTCGCGTCGGGTAAACTGCAGCCTTACAGGGGGATTTCCAATGATCACTTTGCTCTACGCCGGACTGTGCACCATCCTCGTCATATTCCTCGCCGTGCGCGTGGTGCTGTGGCGTCTTCGGCACAAGATCGGCCTGGGCCATGGCGGCGACCGCGAGTTGCAGATGCGCGTGCGGGCGCATGCCAATGCCGTCGAGAACGTGCCGCTGGCCCTGATCCTGCTCGGCGGCATGGAATTGAACGGCTACAGCATGGCGTGTGATCCACGGTTTCGGCAGCGTGCTGGTGCTCTCGCGCATGGCCCATGCCTGGGGCCTGAGCCACAGCGGCGGGACTTCGAAGGGCCGCTTCCTCGGCTCCGCGTTCACCTGGACCCTGATGCTTGCCATGGCCGTGTTCGCCATCGGCGGATACCTGCAGCAGTACCTAGTCGCCTAGGCTGACTTCGTCGGCGCCCAGAAGGCGCTCCAGTTCGACCAGCAGCGTGCGCAGGGGCGGCGCCAACTCCGGCGCGTACAGTCGCGCCCTGTCCACGTTCTCGATCCGGCCGAACAGGCTTTGCCTGATCTGCTCTTCGCTGCGCGCGTGATGGATCAGGTCGGAGAGCAGGTGCGCGAATTCGCTGGGCGTGGGCGCGGCTGCCAGCGCGACGCAAACCGTCCCGATCGAGGCGAACAGTCCCTGGCGCTTCCGGGCCGAGGCCGTAATCGGCCGGACGATAGTCCAGGAACGCGCGCTGGGCGTCGGTCCAGACCCGATAGCTGCACTTGGCCAGCGAATGGTAGATCGGCTGTTCGGAGATCAGCGCCAGCACCAGGTTCTTCGCGTTCGCCGTGGCCGCGCCGCCGGCGCCGTTCCATTCGCGCTCCATGACGAAGTGGTAGAGCCTGGCCTGGTCGGCGAAATTGGCCGACTGCAACTGGTCGAGGATCACCAGCGTCGGGGATGCCTCGGAGTAGGCGCAGGCTTCGGTCATCACGCGTTCGAATCCGGAGGGAGCCGCTTCCGGAACGCCCAGGCTGCCGTCGTCGAGCACGATCGGCTGCGCCATCGCCACCGCTTCGGCCGCGCTGAAATCGTGATAGAGCACATGCGGGTAGTCGAGCGCGCGGCCCAGCGCCTGGGCGAACGCGGTCTTGCGCCGGCCGGCCATGCCATCGACGTGCAGCACGCGAAGGTGCGCCTGCTGCTGGCCGAACAGGCAGCGCAGGGCATGGTCGTAATCGTCGTTGGACTCGAAGCCGAACTCGGCAAGTCTGGTTCGCAAGCTCATGCGCCAAGTGTAGCCCGACGCAGGGCCGGGTTTCCCGGGATCAGGCGCGGCGTGCGCCGGCATGACGCGCATGGACAGCGCCAGCAGCGCGGTCAGGATCGCCAGGCCGGCGCCGGTGATGAAGGTCGCCGTGGGTCCCGACCAGGTCCATAGGCCGCCGGCCAGCGCGCTCGCCAGCAGCGCCATCACGCCTCGCGCCAGGTTGATCACGCCGAAGGCGCTGCCGCGCAGTTTTTCCGGCGCGTAGTCGGCGGTGAGCGCGGCGATCAGCCCCTCGGTCAGGCCCATGTGCACGCCCCAGAGCGCGATGCCCAGCATCACCCAGGGCAGGCTGGTGGCGAAGGCCAGCATCAGGTCGGCGACCAGCATCACCACGCAACCCAGGGCCAGCAAAACGTGCCGGGACATGCGGTCGGACAATTTGCCGGCAGGGTAGGCAGTGAGCAGGTAAGTGGCGCTCATCACCACCAGGGTCAACGGGATCCAGTTGCTGGACAGTCCGGCATCCTGCGCGCGCAGCACCAGGAAGGCTTCGGAGAATCGCATCAGGGTGAACATCAATACCAGGCCGACCAGCGCCCAGAATCGCGTCGGATAATCCTTGGCGCGAAAACCCGCGAAGGGATTTCGCGAGCCGGTGTGCCTTGGGCACGCCATCCGGCTCCTGCACGCCGAACAACAGCACCACCACCGCGAACAGCGCCGGGATGCAGGCAATCCAGAACACGGCGCGGATATCGAAGGCCAGGCCGGCCATCAGTCCGATCGCGATCAGCGGCCCGGCGAAGGCGCCGACCGTGTCCATCGATTGCCGCAGCCCGTAGGCGGCGCCGCGTTGTTCCGGCGCGGTCACGTCCGCGACCAGCGCATCGCGCGGCGCGCCGCGGATGCCCTTGCCGATCCGGTCGATGAAGCGCGCGGAGAACACGGTGAGCGCGGAATTGGCCAGGGGGAACAGCGGCTTGGTCAGCGCGGCCATGCCGTAGCCAAGCAGGATCAGCGGCTTGCGCTTGCCGATGCGATCGGAGAGCACGCCGGAAAAGATCTTCGAGATCGAGGCAGTCGCTTCGGCGATGCCTTCGATGAGGCCGAGCGCGAAAGCACTGACGCCAAGCGTGCCGACCAGGAAGATCGGCAGCAGGCTGTGGATCATCTCCGAGGACATGTCCATGCACAGGCTGACCACGCCCAGCGCCCAGATGCTGCGGGGCAGTTTCGTTCGCGGGGTCTTGCCGGGTGCGGTCACGCGCCCCGGCTTTCAGCTTGCATTTTCATGCGTGGCCCGTCGAGGGCTCAGGCGGCTTCGGCCTGCGCCTTGCGCGGTCCCTTCAGCAGGGCCTGGCGCACGTGCGAAACGATCAGGTCCACCTCGTCGGAGGTGATCGCGAAGTGCGGGGTGAAGCGCAGCGAGTTGGTGCCGCCGTGGATCACGCCGATGCCGCGCTCGCGCATGTATTCCTCGGTGGAACCGGCGCCGAAGCACTTGAAGCTGCGGGTCGAGCTCGCAGGAGAACAGCAGGCCGGTGCCCTGGACCTTGGTGATCAGGCCGCCGAGTTCGTCCTTGAGCTTGCTTCGAGCTTGTCGAGGAATTCGCTGGCCGCTTGCTCGCGGATGTTGCGCGCGCAGTTCCGGCGTCAGCGAGCCGAGCACGGTCGCGGCGATATCCATCGCGCGCGGGTTGGTGGTCATGGTGTTGCCGTACACGCCCTTGCGGTACAGGCCGGCGGCGCGTTCGTTGACCGCCAGCACCGACAGCGGATACTGGCCGCCGTTGAGCGCCTTGGAATAGGTTTCCATGTCCGGCGCTTCCAGGCCTTCGAAGCCCGGATAGTCGACGACCGACAGCACGCCGTGGGCGCGCAGGCCGGCCTGGATGGAATCGACCAGCAGCAGGGTGCCGTGCGCCTTGGTCAGTTCGCGGGCGGCGGCATAGAACGCCGGCGGCACGGCGCGGCCCGGGTCGCCTTCGCCCATCACCGGCTCCAGGAACATCGCCTCGATGAACCAGCCGTTGGCGTCGGCATCGGCGAAGGCCTGCTGCAGCGCCTCGATGGAGTAGGGCTCGATGGTGATCAGGCTGGTCTCGTGCGCGGAAGCTGGCCAGGTGCTGCAGCGTAGGTCTTGCGGCTGGAATCGGAATACAGCGCCGGGCGCTCGGTGCGGCCGTGGAAGGCGCCCTTCACCGCGAGGCGCTTGATGCGTGCGGCCGGCGTGGCGCCGCCGGCATCGGTGTGCAGCTTGGTGTTGACGTCGGCGATGCGGCCGGCCAGCGAGACCGATTCCGAACCGGAGTTCAGGCACAGGAACTTCGCGTAAGGGCAGCCGCCGCGGGTGTGGCCGATCTCGCGCGCGCAGGGCGCGGGCGACGCGCAGCTGGCGACAGGCTCGGCGACATCATGTTCGCCATCACCTGCGGCTTGGCCATCGCCTCGAGACGGCTGCGGGCGTGTGGCCGAAGCCGAGCATGCCGTAGCCGCCGGAGTCGTGCAGGACGCGCGCCCTTCAGCGTGACCACCCACGGGCCGCGCGCGGCGATGCGCGACGTAGGGATTGACCGCATCGTCCGGGTAGAAATTGATGAAGCCCGCCTGCACGGCGTCGATCTGCGCCTGCTCGTCGAGGTCGAGCAATTCGCGCGAACTCGGCCTTGATCGCGGTGAATTCCGCGACGGCGGCGCGTGCGGCGGCGACCAGGTCGGGGAACTGCGCGGACAGGCGGTTGACCGTGTCGTCATCGAGGCCATGGGTGCGCACGGTGCCGGCGCGGCTGCGAAGGGGGGCGAGCAGGTCGAGTGGTGTTCATGGCAATCTCCGGTTCATCAGTTGCGGCATTCGGCAACGGCAACGAGAAGCAGCATGCGCAGGACCGTCCTGCACGCCGCTTTTCAAGTAAAAAGAATGACTTAAGCGGCAAGTTTAGCATGCGGTTTTGGCCCGGATAACCCCCATACGCGAAAGTCGCGGGCCTGCCGCGGGCGCGCCCGCGTACAATGGTCGGCCTTGCATCCGGCCTGACATGAAGAAATCCGACTTCCATTTCGATCTGCCGCCCGAGTTGATCGCGCAGGCGCCGCTGCCCGAGCGCTCCGTCGAGCCGCCTGTTGGTGGTGCCGCCGGCGCCGGCTGAGTTCGCCGATCGCCTGGTCCGCGACCTGCCCGAATTCCTGCGTCCCGGCGACCTGCTGGTGTTCAACGACACGCGGGTGATTCCGGCGCGCCTGTTCGGCGCCAAGGAGTCCGGCGGCCGGGTCGAGATCCTGCTCGAGCGAATCACCGCGGCGGACGAGGTGAGGGCGCAGATCGGCGCCAGCAAATCGCCCAAGCCCAGTTCGCGCATCCGGCTCGATGACGGCACCCAGGTGACCGTGCTCGGCCGCGAGGGTGAGTTCTATTCGTTGCGCTTCGACACCGACGAGCCGCTCGAGGATGTCCTGCTGGCGCACCGGCCGCATGCCGCTGCCGCCGTATATCCATCGCGCCGGTCGATATCAGCGACAACGAGCGCTACCAGACCGTGTTCGCCCAGCAGTCGGGCGCCGTGGCGGCGCCCACCGCCGGGCCTGCATTTCGACCAGCGCATTGCTGCAAGCGCTGGCCGAGCGCGGCGTCGAATTCGGCCACGTCACCCTGCATGTTGGCGCAGGCACTTTCCAGCCGATGCGCAGCGAGTCGCTGGCCGACCACCGCATGCATCGCGAGTGGCTCAACGTCGGCGCCGGCCTGTGCGCGCAGATTGCGCGAGTCAGGGCCGCGGGTGGCAGGGTTATTGCGGTCGGCACGACGGTGGTGCGCGCGCTGGAAACGGCGATGCGCGGACGGCGAGCTGATGCCGTTCGCCGGCGATACCCAGATCTTCATTTTTCCCGGCTACCGCATCAGCTTCGGTCGATGCGCTGCTGACCAATTTCCATCTGCCGGAGAGCACCCTGCTGATGCTGGTCTCGGCCTTCGCCGGGCGCGAGCGCATCCTTGCCGCCTATCGGCACGCGGTCGAGCAGCGCTACCGGTTCTTTTCCTACGGCGACGCCATGTTGCTGTATCCCGAGGTGCCGCGCATGAGCCGCATGCGTTTCGAAAAGCTCGGCCAGGATGGCGCCGCCCGCCGCGGCCGCCTGACCTTCCCGCGCGGCACGATCGAGACGCCGGCGTTCATGCCGGTGGGTACCTACGGCTCGGTCAAGGCGATGAAGCCGGTCGACATCGAAGCGGTCGGCGCCGAGATCATCCTGGGCAACACCTTCCACCTGTACCTGCGCCCGGGCCTGGATGTCATCGCCGCGCACCAGGGCTTGCACCGCTTCACTGGCTGGTCGAAGCCGATCCTCACCGACTCGGGCGGCTTCCAGGTCTGGTCGCTGGCCAAGCGCCGCAAGATCACCGAGCAGGGCGTGACCTTCGCCTCGCCGGTCGATGGCGCCAAGGTGTTCCTCGGGCCGGAGGAGAGCATGCAGATCCAGCGCGTGCTCGACTCCGACATCGTGATGATCTTCGACGAATGCACGCCGTATCCGGCGACCGAGCAGCAGGCGCGCGATTCGATGGAGCTGTCCCTGCGCTGGGCGGCGCGCTCGAAGCTCGCCCACGAAGGCAACGACGCGGCGCTGTTCGGCATCGTCCAGGGCGGCGCCTATCCGGAGTTGCGCACGCGCTCCGCCGACGGCCTGAAGGCGATCGGCTTCGACGGCTACGCGGTCGGCGGCCTGGCGGTGGGCGAGCCCGCCGCAGAGCGCGAACAGACGCTGGAGGCGATCTGCCCGCAGCTGCCCGACGACAAGCCGCGCTATCTGATGGGCGTCGGCAAGCCCGAGGACATCGTCGAGGCGGTGGCGCCGCGGCATCGACATGTTCGATTGCGTGATGCCGACCCGCAACGCCCGCAACGGCCACTACTTCACCCACTTCGGCCAGGTCCGCATCCGCAACGCCGAAGATACCAGCAGGACCTGCGCCCGATCGAGCCCGGCTGCGCCTGCCACGCCTGCGCCAACGGCTTCACCCGGGCCTACCTGCGCCATCTGGACCGCTGCAACGAGATCCTGGCCTCGATGCTGGCGACCATCCACAACCTGCACTACTACCAGACAGCTGATGCGCGAGATCCGCGAGCGCGATCGAGGCCGGGCGCTTCGCCGAGTTCCGGGAGCGGTTCTACGCCCTGCCGGGCCGCGGGCGAGCCTGACGCCGTCGTTCAGCGCTGAGTGGCCGCCCGCCGGCGGGCCTGTGGCATACTTGCCCGCTTTGATTCCCTACCGGATCTTGACCCATGTCCCTGCTCGATCTGCTGATTTCCCCCGCCGCCGCCCAGCTGCCGCCCCGGGCGCCCAGAGCAGCCCGATGGCTCGGCCTGCTGTTGCCGCTGGTGTTCATCGGCGTGATGTTCTTCTTCATGATCCGGCCGCAGATGAAGCGCGCGAAGGAGCATCGCGAGCTGATCGCCAAGCTGGCCAAGGGCGACGAAGTGATCACCAACGGCGGCATCGCCGGCCGCGTCGACGACATCGGCGAGAGCTTCGTCACCGTCGAGATCGCCGAGGGCGTCCAGGTCAAACTGCAAAGGGCGGCTGTCAGTCGCCGTGCTGCCCAAGGGCACGTTGAAGTCCGTCTGAGTCGTCCCCACTCGTAATATCACCGGCCCGTCGGGCCCTGGCGGCTTCTACCATGCTTGAATTTGCCCGCTGGAAATACGTCGTCATCGCGGTCGTGCTGATTTTCACCGCCCTGTACTCGCTGCCGAACGTGTATCCGAAAGATCCCGCCGTGCAGATCACGGCCAACCGCGGCGCCGCGGTCGATGCGGCGCTCGAATCGGCGCGTGCAGGGCGCTGCTGAAGGCCGACGGACTCGCGCTACAAGCGCATCGACTATCGAGAACGGCAGCCTGATGGTTCGGCTGGCCAGCAACGACGATCCAGCTCAAGGCCGCCAACCTGATCCGTCCCGAACTGGGCAGTGGCTACACCGTTGCGCTGAACCTGGCCTCGACCGTGCCGCGCTGGCTGCAGGCGATCGGCGCCAGCCCGATGTCGCTCGGACTCGACCTGCAGGGCGGCGTGCACTTCCTGATGGAAGTGGACCAGAAGGCAGCGGTCGAGAAGCGCAGCGAGCGCTTTCCTCGACGAGATCCGCGCCGTGCTGCGCGAGAACCAGATTCGCGTATACCAGCGTCAATCGGAATGCCGCGGGAATCCAGGTGCAGCTCAAGCGTGCCGAGGACCTCAGCCGCGCGCGCAACCAGATAGCCAGCAACGCGCCCGAACTGCTGCTCGCGACCGACGCGGCGAAGCCCAATGCCCTGCTGGCAACCATTCCCGCCGAGCTGATCAAGAAATTCACCGACGACGCGGTCGAACAGAACATCACCACGCTGCGCAACCGCATCAACGCGCTTGGCGTGGCCGAGCCGGTGATCCAGCGGCAGGGCAGCGGCCGTATCGTCGTGCAGATGCCGGGCGTGCAGGACACGGCGCGAGGCCAAGAAGCTGATCGGCGCGACGGCGACGCTGGAATACCGCGGCGTCGTGGCAGGCAATGCGGCCGAGGCCCAGGATTCGGGTTCGATTCCGCCCGAGGCCCGGCTGTATTTCATGCGCGACCTGGGCCCGGACGGCAAGCCCGTGCCGATCCTGCTGTCCAAGCGCACCATCGTCACCGGCGACCAGTTGGTCAACGCCGGCGCCTTGCTCGACAACCAGAGCGGACACGCCCGCGGTCAGCATCGAGCTGAACAAGCTCGGCGGCGACAAGATGTTCAAGTTCACCCAGGACAACGTCGGCAAGCTGATGGCCGCGGTGTACATCGAGACCATTCCGGACGTGAAGCTGGTCAACGGCGTGGAAGTGCGTACGTCGCGGGTCACCGAGGAGGTCATCAGCGCGGCCACCATCCAAGGCGTGTTCGGACGCAACTTCCAGACCACGGGCCTGGAAAGCATGGCTGAAGCACAGCAATTGGCCCTGCTGCTGCGCGCCGGTTCGCTGGCGGCGCCGATGGTGATCGTCGGGGAAAGCGTGATCGGCCCCAGCCTGGGCGCGGAGAACGTCGAAGCGCGGCACCCAGGCGGTGGCTTATTCCTTCCTGTTCGTGCTGGTGTTCTTCGTCTTCTACTACAAGACATTCGGCATCGTGACCAACGTGGCGCTGCTGCTCAACCTGCTGATCGTGATCGCGCTGATGTCGGCGCTGGGCGCCACCATGACCTTCCGGGCCTTGCCGGCATCGCCCTGACCGTCGGCATGTCGGTCGACGCCAACGTGCTGATCAACGAACGAATACGCGAGGAATTGCGCATCGGCAACACGCCGCTGGCCAGCATCGCCGCGGGCTATGACAAGGCTGCGGGCACCATCGCCGACGCCAACGTCACCGCGTTGCTCGGCGGCCTGGCCATGGCGGCATTCGGCTCCGGCCCGATCCGCGGCTTCGGCATCACCCTGATCATCGGCATCCTTAGTTCGATGTACACCGCGGTTTCGGTATCGCGCGGCATCGCCACCCTGATCTATGGTCACAAGCGCAAGCTGACCAAGATCTCGATCTGATTTCGACCCGGAGCCGGCGTGGAACTCTTTCCTTCGAACAGCAACTTCAATTTCATGCGGGTGCGCCTGGTGTCGCTCGCCATCGCCCTGATCCTCATGTTCGTCGCCTTGGGAGCCATGGGCTTCAAGGGCTTCAACTACGCGCTCGATTTCACCGGGGGCATGGCGGCGGAGCTGCGCTTCGACCAGCCGGTCGAGGCGGAGAAGATTCGTCGCGGCCTGCAGGAAGCGGGTTTTGAAAGCCCGATCGTGCAGTCCGTCGGCACCGGCAACGACATCGTCGTCCGTCTCAAGCCGCGCAAGCTCGACGGCGAGGCCGCCGCGACCAACGGCGAGTCGATCGTGCGGGCAGCGGCCGCCGCCGGCGCACCGGCCAAGTTGTTGCGCAGCGGGTACGAGTCGATCGGCCCGCAGATCGGCAAGGAACTGGCGATCAACGGCATGTACGCGGCGATCTTCGTGGTGCTGGGATTCCTGGTCTACGTCTGGATCCGCTTCGAGCTGAAGTTCGCCGTCGCGGCCGCTGATCACCACCTTGCACGACGTGGTGCTGGTGGCGGGCTGGTTCGCACTGTCCGGCCATGAGTTCGACCTGACGGTCCTGGCCGGCGTCCTGTCGGTCATGGGTTACTCCATCAACGACACGATCGTGGTGTTCGACCGGGTCCGGGAAAACTTCAGGACACTGCACAAGCTGTCTCCGATCGAGGTGCTGAACCGCTCGATCAACCAGACTTTGTCGCGGACCATCATCACCTCGTTCGTCGCCTTGCTGACCGTGCTGGCCCTGTATTTCTTCGCCGGCGCCTCGCTGCGCGGCATGGCCGAATCGCAGATCATCGGCATCGTGATCGGCACCCTGTCCTCGATCTTCGTGGCTTGCCCGTTGCTGCAGATGCTGGGCGCGAACAAGCAGGACCTGATGCCGCGGCTTGCGCGACGACGCGGAGCTTGCTCGCCGGCCCTGATCGGTGGCGGGTTCCAAAAAGAAAAAGCCGCGCAATGCGCGGCTTTTTCTTTGCGGCTGGCCGACGCTCAGGCGTTGAAGGCGTTGGCGTAGCCAGTCTGCACGATCGCCTTCTGCAGCGAATCGACGATCTTGAGATTGCCCGCCACGATCTGTCCGCCATCGAGCAGGCGCTCGCCACGGCCGCGAAAGTCGCAGACGCGGCCACCGGCTTCGCGAACCAGCAACAGGCCGGCGGCGATATCCCAGGATTTCACCCCGGCTTCGAAGTAGGCATCGGCGCGGCCAGCGGCCACGTAGGCCAGGTCCAGGGCGGCCGAGCCGGTGCGGCGGATGTCTTCCGCATCGGCCAGCAAGCTGCGCACGGCGTCGAACTGGGCCGTCAGGCGCGTCCGCTCGCGCGGCGGGAAACCGGTGATCAGCAGGCTTCCGGTGATGTCCTTGCGCTCGGCCACGCGAATCTTCTTGTCATTGAGCATCGCGCCGGCGCCGCGGCTGGCGGTGAACAGTTCGTTGCGCAGCGGGTCGAAGATGACGCCGTCGGTCGGTTCGCCGTTTTCGACCAGTGCGATGGAAATACAGAAGTGCGGGAAGCCGCGCAGGTAGTTCGACGTGCCGTCGAGCGGATCGATGACGAAGGTCTGCTTGCCCTTGCCCATGGCGCCCGATTCCTCGGCCAGGATGGCGACCTCGGGGAAGGCGCGGCGAAGCTCGCGGATGATCTCGTTCTCGGCCAGGGAATCGACTTCGCTGGCGTAGTCCTGCCGGCCCTTCTCGAATACGCTCAGGCTGTCGAGCTTGCTCATGTGCCGCAGCAGCACCGTACCCGCCTGGCGAGCCGCCTTGACCATCACATTGATGACAGGTTTTTGCATTGGTAAGCCGACCGTATCCGCTGAATTTATGAAGAACCGTGCCGGGTCGAGGCCCGCGCGGGTCGAATGATAACAGCTCGTCCTGAGCGCCGTGCTCGAATCGGCCGGGCGCCGGGCGGCATCTGTCGCCAGGCAATCGCGGCCAAAGCCGCTCCTACAGACTAAAATGGGCCATGACCGACTCCCTGCGCATCGTCCTGGTTGGCACCCAGCATCCCGGCAACATCGGCTCGGCGGCGCGGGCCATGAAGACCATGGGCCTGAGTCGCCTGATGCTGGTGGCGCCCGAGCGTTTCCCGGATCGGGAGGCCTACGCCCTGGCCGCGGGCGCCAACGACTTGCTGGACGTGGCGGAAGTTCATCCCAGCCTGGCCAGCGCCGTTGCCGACTGCCATCTGGTGATCGCCTCGACGGCCCGGCATCGAACCGTGCCGATGCCCGAGCTGACGCCGCGCGAAGGCGCGCAGCGCCTGCTTGCGGCGCAAGCGACCGGCGAGGTGGCGCTGGTGTTCGGGCGCGAGCGCACCGGCCTGGAGAACGACGAACTGCAGCTGTGCCACGCCGCGATAACGATCCCGGCCAACCCGGACTACAGCTCGCTGAACCTGGCGGCCGCGGTGCAGGTGCTGGCCTACGAGTTGCGCGTGGCAAGGTTGGCCCAGCGTCCTGCGGCGCCGGCCCCTGTGGTCGATCAGGATGACTTGCCCGCGCCACACGGCGAGATGGAGAGCTTCTTCGCCCATCTGGGCGCATTGCTCGACGAGATCGACTTCCACAAGGGCAAGCCGCCGGACATGGTCACCCAGCGGCTGCGCCGGCTGTTCCTGCGCGCCCAGCCCGATCCCCGGGAATTGCGCATCCTGCGCGGCATTTTCTCCGACACGCAGCGCCTGCTGCGCTCGCGACCGAAGCCCTGACCGATGCGCCAGGAACAACCTTCGGTTAGGCTGGCACCGACGACGGAAGCAGCGGGGATGGGTCGGCAGTGACGATGAAGTTCGGGAATTTCCTGCGCAGCCTGCGCGGTCAGTTGTGGTTGATCTGGATGGCCCTGCTGCTCCTGCTCGTCGCGCTGTACTCGGTGTTCCTGATTGGCGAGAACAGCAACCATCGATCGGTCGTCGCGCTGTCGGACGCGGCAATCGAGGCATTGGCAAAAGACAGCCTGATGCAGAGGGGGCAGCGGCTCGCCACGCAGTTCGCCGGCAACGTCGCCCAGCCCATGCTCGAGGCGGATGCAAGCAGCATCGCCCTGATCTCGCGAGCCACCTTGAACCAGCCGGACGTGCAGTACGTCATCGTGTTCGATCGCAAGGGACGAATCGTCAATGCGGGCGATTCCGCCGACGCAGTGGGGCGACCCATGGTCGACCCGCTTGCCGACGCCGCCTTGCTCGCGGACACGATGAAGGTGCAATGGGCCGACAACCTGCTCGATGTCGCGGTGCCGGTGCGCGCCCGCGACGAGCGCATCGGCGGAGTCCGCGTCGGCCTGGTCGCGGGCAAGCCGGGCGTGGCGCAGGCGAAGCTGCTGGCGCCCATCACAGCGCACATGGACGCCGAGAGCAGTTCGCGCAATTTCTGGGTGGCGGCGATGCTGGTGGTCGTGCTGCTGTTCGGCGCATCGGTCGTGTACGTGCTGGATTGGCGCATCCTCGAGCCGATCCGCAAGCTTGGACGGATCATGGCCGAGGACAAGCCCGGACAGTCGGCTCGCCCCAGCCGCCGACTCGGACCGTAGCGACGAGATCGGCGATCTGATGCGCGCCTTCCACCGGATGCGCGCGGGCATGACCAAGCACGATCGCGATATCCGCCGCATGGCGTATACCGATCCCCTGACTGGCATGGCCAATCGCCTTTCCTTCCGCGAGCTGCTCGATGACCGCCTGCTGACCTTGCACGCCAATAGCGGCGAATTGGCCTTGCTGTTCATCGACCTTGACGACTTCAAGCGGGTCAACGACACCCTGGGCCACGAGGCAGGGGACGAAGTGCTCAGCCAGCTGTCGGCCCGCCTGCGCCTGATCCTGGAACGCCTGGGCGCAAACGCGACCGACATCGCCCGCTTCGGCGGTGACGAGTTCACCGTGCTGTACAGGGCCGACGACATCCGTTCGGCCTCGGCGCGCCTGTCGGAGGCGTTGCTCGAGGAAATCCAGCGGCCGCTGTTGCTCGGCGGCAAGCAGGTGTTCCTGGGCGCCTCGATCGGCATCACGATGTTTCCATTCGATGCCTACCATGCGGGCCAATTGCTCAAGAACGCCGACATCGCGATGTACCAGGCCAAGGTGGCCGGCAAGAACTGCTACCGCTTCTACAGCCGGGCCATGGACCAGGCGGTCGAACGGCGCGTGCAACTCGAACAGGACCTGCGCGGCGCCTGGGACCGGGGCGAACTGAGCATTGCCTACCAGCCGATCTACAGCTTGAACGACACGCGCATCCGCGGCGCCGAGGCCCTGCTGCGCTGGAACCACCCGCAATTGGGCATGGTGCCGCCATCGGTGTTCATCGAAGTCGCCGAGCAGAGCGGGCTGATCGAAAGCACTGGGCCGAAACGTGCTCGAGAAGGCCTGCGAAGACGCCGCGCGCTGGCGGCCCGCGGACGGATCCGAGCCATTCGTCTCGGTCAACATCTCGCCGCGGCAATTGCGCAGTGGCGAGTTGCCGGACGTGGTCGGCAACGCACTTGTCCAATTCCGGGCTGCTGCCGCACCAGTTGCACCTGGAACTGACCGAGACCGCGGTGCTGGTCGACGAGGCACCAGGCCAGCGCGCTGCTTTCGCGCGTGCGCGCGACCGGGGTCAAGGTCTGGCTGGACGATTTCGGAACCGGCTTCTCCGGCCTGAGCCACTTGCGCCGCGTGCCGGTCGACGGCGTCAAGATCGATCGCAGCTTCGTCGCCGACATGCTCGCGATCCGGACGACCTGGCCCTGACCACCGCGATCATCGCCATGGCCCATTCCCTGGGCATCATCGTGGTTGCCGAGGGCATCGAGACCGAAGGCCAATGCGAGGTCCTGCGCGAACGCGGCTGCGACCAGGGCCAGGGCTTCTGGTTCGGCCGGCCGATGTCCGCCGACGATCTCGATCGCCAAACTGCAGCAGTCCTGATTCAGGAGACCAGTACGCCGGACCAGGCCACGATCTGGCCGGAAAAGCCGGCGACCAGCGATGATCTCGACCAGTCCCAATGCCCATGCCAGCAACATCAGCCGGCCGTCGCGCTCGATCAGCGCGAAGGCGAAAGCAAGCAGCACCAGGCCGAACGGATAGTTGGTCAAGGGCAGCGGCAAGCTGAGCAATATGCCGAGCACGGTCAGCAACAGGCCGGTGAAGGCATGTGCGACCGGATGTCTGCAGCATCCCCAGGCTGCGTGGCCGGGTGAGCCGTTCGAGCCGGTCCAGCCAGCGTCCCATGCGATTGCGGAAGCTGATGATGCGGTGGCGATGGATTTCCTGCCGCGCCAGGAAGCGCGGGCAGCCAGGGGTGCTCGAGCCGGGCCAGGAATTGCAGCCCGATCAGGGAAGTCAGCGCGCCGCTGATGCCGCCCATTCCGACCGGGATGGGGATGAAGGTCGGCAGCATCACGACCAGCAGGAATACGCCGAAGCTGCGCTCGCTGAAGCGATCGAGCAAATCGCCCAGGCTCAGCGCCTCGTTCGGATCGCCCTCGGCCAACTGGTCGACCAGTGCGCGCGTGGTTATCGGCGGTGGTGCCTTGGGCTTGCGTTCCCGGTGCCGCAACATTTTCGGTCAGGCCTCGCCAGGAGAGGCGGCGAGCAGCTCGCGTGCGATCAGCAGCTTGTCGATGCGGGCGCCATCGAGATCCACCACTTCGATTCGCCAACCCTCCCAGTCGAAGTGCTCGCCGGCATGCGGGATGCGGCCATAGTGGGCGATCACCATGCCGGCTGCCGTGGTGAAGTCGTACTCGTCCTCGCCGGGCAAGGAATGCAGCTTGAGCATCTCGCGCAATTCTTCGGTGGAAAGCCGGCCGTCCACCAGCCAGCTGCCGTCATCGCGCTCGACCACCAGTGGCAGGTCGGCGCTGCTCTTCGGTGGCCTGCGCCCTGCCCAGCACCGCACCGATCAGGTCGTTGACCGAGACCATGCCCTGGATGTCGCCGTATTCATCGACCACCAAGGCAATGCGGCTGCTGCTCCTCGCGGAAGATCTCCAGCAGCTTGAGCGCATTGGTCGAGTCGGACACGAACAATGCCGGGCGCAGTTCGCGGAACAGGTCGTCGTTGTCGGCGCTGACCCGGCCAGCCAGGGTCTTCACTTCCAGGATGCCGATCACGTCGGTGTCGCTGCCGCGATATACCGGGTAGCGCGAGAACGGCGTCTCGCGCATGGTCGCCAGGTTTTCCTCGACGCTGGCCTCGGTGTCGAGCCAGACGATGCGGGTGCGCGGCGTCATCAGCGAATCGGAGCTGCGGTCGCCCAGGCGCAGGACGCGATTGAGCATGTTGTGCTCGTCCTGGTCGATCACGCCCTGTTCGTGGCTCTCGGTGACCAGGTGGCGGATCTCCTCTTCCGTGACCTTCTCCGCCGACAGGGAGCCCAGACCCATAAGTCGAAGGAAGAAACGGGTGGTGGCCGCGAGAGTCAACACGGCAGGGCGCGCAATGGTGGCGAAGAAATGCATCGGCAAGGCCACGCTGCTGGCGATCCGCTCCGGGCGCAACGTACCCAGGCGTTTGGGCAGCAGCTCGCCGATCACGCCGTACAGGAAGACCATCAGCAGGAAACCCAGCGATGTGCTGATCACGTGCGCGTAGCGCGAGAGCAGCGGGCAGGTGCTCGGTGATCGGCCCGATCAACTTGCCGCCCAGGGACTCGCCGCCGAAGTAGCCGGTGAGCAGGCCGAGCAGGGTGATCCACACCTGCACGGCGGACAGGAATCCTTCCGGGTGCTCGGCCAGCTCGAGCGCCTTGCGCGCGCCGCGGCTTTCGCGAGCCATGTCCTTCAGGCGGCCCTTGCGCGAGGTGATCACCGCCATCTCCGACAAGGCGAAGAATCCGTTGAACAGGACCAGGCAGATCACCACCAATAATTCGTACATTGTTGTTTCAGGTAACGCCGAAGTGGGAGGCATTCAGCCACAGATGCACAAGGATACTGGCGATATAGCCCAGCGCGATGGCCCAGGTCCATTTCAGGTGCCCGAAGAAAGGTGTATTGGCCCTTGGAAACGCCCATCAGCGCCACGCCGGCCGCCGAACCGACCGAAAGCAGGCTGCCGCCGACGCCGCAGGTCAGGGTGATCAGCAGCCACTGGCCATGGTCCATGGCCGGCTCCATCTGCAGAACGGCGTACATGATCGGAATGTTGTCGACGATGGCCGAGAGCACGCCCATGGCCACGTTGGCCCAGGTCGGCCCGAGATCGCCGTACAGGATGCTGCGAAGCCAGTTGCATGAAGCCGAGCGTGGCCAGCCCGCCGACGAAATCAGCACGCCGTAGAAGAACAGCAGCGTATCCCATTCCGCGCGGGCGATGATCTTGAACACGTTGTAGGGCGCGTCGCCGGCTGGCCATTGCGCCCGCTGGTTCTCGTGGCGGCGGATGAAGTATCCCTGGACCTTGAGCAGGGCCAGGCCCGCCATCATTCCGAATACCGGCGGCATATGCAGCAACTGCTTGGCGGCCACCGTGATGGCGATGGTGATGGCGAACAGCGCGCAGACGACCCAGCCGCCATATTTGACATCCGCATCGTCCTGGCCCGGGCGGAGGCGCGGACTTGGGCAGCGCGAAATCATGCACACGGCGGGCACCAGCCAGTTCACCAGGGAGGGCACGAAGATACGGAAGAACTCGAAGAATTCGACCCGCTTTGCCTGCCAGACCATCAGCGTGGTGATATCTCCGAACGCGCTCCAGGCGCCGCCGGCATTGGCCGCCACCACCAGGTTGATGAAGGCCAGGGTGACGAAGCGGACGTTGCCGGCGCCCACCGCCAGGATCACGCCGGACATGATCAGCGCCGTGGTCAGGTTGTCGAGCACCGCGGACATGAAGAAGGAAATGATGCCGGTGAGCCAGAACAGCGAGTGATAGCTGAACCGGCGGCTCACCAACTCGGCGCGCAGGGCCTGGAAGACGTTTCGCTCGCCGATCGCGGCGACGAAGCTCATGGCAACGATCAGGAAGAAGAAAAGCTCGGCGAATTCGAGGAAGACGTGCCGGAATGCCTCGCCCGCATAGCCTTGCGCCAGGCCAGGCGCGCCTTCGGCGTGGATGCCGATCAGCATCCAGATGACCGCGGCCGCCAGCATGACCGGCTTGGATTTGCGCAGTTCGAGCCTTTCCTCGAGCACCACCAGGACGTAGGCGAGGACGAACACTGCCAGCGCGGCCACTCCAATCGGGTGCGCGGTCAAGTCGAGGGTCTGGGCCGATGGAGAGGCCGCGGCCCATGCCGATGCCGGCAGGCAGACCAGCAGCAGCGCGACGAGCCGTGAAGCGAGGGGGGGCATGGGTCGAACGATTCCGGGGTTCCAGGCTGTCAAGGATACACGGTGGCCGTTTCGCCCCGGATTGCCGGACCCGGGGGGCGGGTCCCAGTGTAATATTCGCGTCACAATCGTCTCGCCCACAGCCCGAACCCACAGGATCCGCCCATGTTTTCTCTCCAGACCATCTTCGGCAAGGGCGACAAGTTCTACGGACTGCTGGAGGCCAGCGCGGCCGCCGCCCGGGAAAGCACCCAGGCGCTGGTGGAGTTGCTCAAGACGACGCCGGCCCAGCGATCCCTGGAAAAATTCACGCTGGCCCGCCAGCGGCAGAAGATCCCTGTCGGCGCAGATCAGCCACGAACTGGTCAACACCTTCGTCACCGCGCTCGAGCGCGAGGACATCGACGCGCTTGTCCAGCGCGCTGTACAAGATCCCGAAAATCGTCGAGAAATTCGCCGAGCGTTACATGATCGCCTACGAGCGCCTGGGCGAGGTCGATTTCATTTCCCGCGCGGCCGATGCTCGAGCGCGCCTGCGACGTGATCGAGCAGATGATCGGCCTGCTGCGCAAGGGCATGAACATCGACATCAGCAAGGCCCTCAACGACAAGCTGCAGGCGATCGAGGCGGAGGCCGACCGGCTGATCCTCGAGCTGTACCGCGACACCTACGCGCGCGAAACCGACCCGATGCGTTACATGATCCTGAAGGATCTGTTCGAGCTCCTGGAGAAGGCCATCGACCGCTGCCGCGACGCCGGCAATGTGGTGAACCAGGTCGTACTGAAGAACTCCTGAGGAGCGCGGCCCGTGCTTATCCTGCTCCTGCTCGTCATCCTGACGGCATTGGTGTTCGAGTTCATCAACGGTTTCCACGACACCGCCAATTCGATCGCCACGGTGGTCGCCACCAAGGTGCTCACGCCGATGCAGGCGGTCGTGCTGGCGGCGACCACCAACCTGGTCGGCGCGTTCCTGGGCACCGCGGTGGCCAAGACCATCGCCTCCGGGCTGGTGGACACCGAAGTGGTGGCGGTCACCTCGCAGGTGATCATCTGCGCGCTGGTCGGCGGAATCATCTGGAACCTGTTCACCTGGTGGCGCGGCTTGCCCTCGTCGTCCAGCCACGCCCTGATCGGCGGCTTGTGCGGCGCGGCGGTGGCCGCGGCCGACAACAACTGGCACGCGCTGATCTGGGCCAAGTCCGGCGAGAGCCTGGCCAAGAACTCGGGCCTGTTCTGGAAGGTCGTGGTGCCGATGATTTCCTCGCCGATGGCGGGCTTCCTGCTCGGCTTGCTGATCATGGGCCTGCTGATGGCGCTGATCAGCAGCATGAACAATGCCGGCGGCGCGATGGCGCGCATCTCGCGCCCGCGCTGGGTCAATGCCTTCTTCGGCAAGGCGCAGATCCTCAGCGCCGGTTACATGGGCCTCGCGCACGGCACCAACGACGCGCAGAAGACCATGGGCATCATCGCGCTGGCGGTATTCGGCGCGCAGGCTTCCGGCACCCTGGACACGCTGCCGGGCTGGCTGGGATTCCTGCATCCGGACGGCGGCAAGGATGCCATCGACAGCTGGATCATCGTCAGCTGCGCGCTGGTGATGGCGGCGGGCACGGCGATGGGCGGCTGGCGCATCATCAAGACGCTGGGCCACAAGATGGTCAAGCTGCATCCGATCAACGGCTTCGCCGCGGAGACCAGTTCGGCGACGATCCTCTACGTGGCCGCGCACTTCGGCATGCCGGTATCGACCACGCACAGCATCTCGACCGCGATCATGGGCGTGGGCTTCGCGAAGAATCCGAACGCGCTCAAGTGGACGGTGATCGAGCGCATCGTCTGGGCCTGGATCCTGACCATCCCGGCCGCCGGCGGTATCGCCTACGGCCTGGTCCGCCTGCTCAGGAACTACGGGCTGGCCTGACCTTCAAAGCAAGTCGCCGCCGGCGGAGAGCACGCGCTCGAGATTGTCGCCGACACCGCCGATCTCCAGGATCAACCGGTCCACCTCGGAAGCGGTCAGGGTGTCGTAGGGACGGTTTTCGCACAGTTGCAGGTAGGGCACCGAATCCAGTTCGCCGATGGCCATGTAGCCGACCCGGCTCTGCCAGTTGAAATCGAGCATGCGGCGTGCGTCGAGGCCGGTCATCGGTGCGATCACGGTGCTCACGCGAAGGTACTTGCGGCCGTCGTCGTCTTCGATCTCGGCCAGGAAGATGCTCTGGTGCCGACTGCCCTGGGCCAGCGAAAGCTCCACGCAGACCATGTAGGGGTCGCGCGCCGTAATTTTGTAATCGCCCTGGATTGCGCTGCGTATCTGCTCGAAATTCTGCATGATCATCCTGCCTTTGTCTGACGTATCCTAAACCGGCATGCCCGGAAAGTCTGCCGCCGAGAAGATATTCGCCGCGATTCGCGCCGTGCCGCGCGGCGAGGTTGCCGGCTATGGCGAGATAGCGCGCCGCGCGGGCCTGCCTGGAAGGGCGCGGCTGGTGGCGCGAATGTTGTCCGGGAACCAGGATCCGGAGTTGCCCTGGCATCGGATACTGCGGTCCGATGGCCGCATCGCGTTTCCGCCCGATCACGCCCAGTTCGCGGAGCAGCAGCAGCGATTGCGCGCGGAAGGAGTGCTGATCCGGAATGGTCGCGTACACGGGCAGCGCGCCGCCGCAAGCCTGGATGAAATCCTCTGGGCGCCGCCGCCGGAATAGAGGGGCGCCACCTCGGTGCGCCCCTTGAAGCGGGCACCTGCCGCCTCACGCTATCATTGCAGCCTCGTCCCCGCCCCGAGTGTTGCCGTGAATCCATTGCCTCGCGCCACCAAGGCCCTGCTATGGGCCGTGGCCATCGTGTTCCTTCTGCAGATGGTCGCCGGCGATTTCCTGATCGTCCACTTCGGGCTCTGGCCCCTGGGAGATTTTCCGGCAGGCTCTGGCCCCGACGGACTGCCCATGTCGGTTGGATTCCAGCCGTGGCAACTGGTGACCTACGGGTTCCTGCACGATCCCGATAGCGCGATGCACCTGTTCTTCAATGGACTGGCGCTGTATCAATTCGGGCCGCGCGTGGAGTACAGCCTCGGCACCCGTCGTTTCACCACCTATTACTTCACCTGCCTGATCGGCGCCGGACTGTGCCAGTTGCTGGTGACCAGCGCCATGGTAGGTTCCGGCGGTCAAGCGTTTCCGACCATCGGAGCCTCCGGCGCCATCTTCGGCATCCTGCTCGCCTATGGACTGATGTTCCCGCGCGACCGGGTAATGCTGCTTATCCCGCCGATTCCGATGTCGGCCCGCACGCTGGTCATCGTGTTCGGCGTCATCGAACTGGTGCTGGGCGTCACCGGCACCGCCGCCGGCATCGCCCATTTCGCCCACCTGGGCGGCATGTTGTTCGGCTGGTTGCTGTTGCGCTACTGGCGCGGACTGCCACCCTTCAAGCGTCGTCCGCCGCCGGGTCCGCGCCTGGTTCGATGACGGTCAGCGGCGAAGCGAGAGGAAATCGGCGCTTGCCACCAGGCGCAGCGAATCCAGCCGCGGCCGCGCGTTGGGCAGCACGGCAAGCAATTGCGAGCGTTCATCGCGCAGGGCCTGGATTTCGTCCTCGCGCACCGAAGCATTGACCCGCGCCAGCGCCTCGATGCGCTGGATTTCGGCGCCCAGCAGGGCATCGGCCGCGGCGACGGCCGCATCGGCGCGCAGTGCGCACAGCGCGGTGCCTTCGAGGCGCGCGCTTTCGAGCATCGGCGGAATCAGCGCCGCCAGCACCTTGCGCATTGGCGATATGTCGTACTGGCGATCGCCGGCGCGAACACTCGCTCGCTCGTTGGGCGCGAAGTCCCGGCGCAACTGCAGCTTGCTGTCGATCGCCACCGTGATCGGCTCCGGCGGCAGGAAGCGTTCCGCATTCAAGCACAACGGCGCGATGCATTCGAGTACGAATACGGCTTCGAGGATCGCGCTGCGTGGCGGCAGGCTGTCGTCGATGAGAAAGGCCGCGTTGCCGGTCTCGCCGGACGCCAGCATCTCCTGTGCGGACAGCAGCAGGGGATGGTCCGCGCGCAGATAGAGCAAGTCGTCGCGTGCCAGTGCCGTGGCCCGGTCGAAGGTGGCCGAGCGCGGGCCGGACTTGAACTCCTCGAAGCCCTCGATCGTCAGGTACTCTGGATCGAGGAGCCAGGTGTGCGCGCCGAGCGGCTCGCCATGGATGCCGAAGGCCTCAAGCAAGCGCAACGGATAATCGTCCTGGGTCTGTTCCGAGTCGTCCTCCTGCAGGGCGGCGAGCAGGGTGTTGCCGCTGGCGCCGCGGCGGCTGCCAAGCTCGAGCAGCCGGTCGCGGCCCTGCGCGATCAGTTGCGCCAGTTCTGCGTGGGTGCTGCGCGTGCGCTCGATCATGTCGGCCAGGGCGGCATCGCGCGCATCCATGTCCTGGCCGACCAGTTGCAGCAATTCCTCGCCGAAGCGACGCAACAACTCGCGGCCGTCGGCGACGACGTGCGTGAACGCATCCAGGCCTTCGTGCATCCAGCGCATCAGGACTTCCTGCGGACTGCCGGCGACGGCGGCCACGTGCAGATGGACGTCGCCGGACTGGCCGATTCGATCCAGGCGGCCAATGCGCTGTTCGAGCATGTCGGGATGGAAAGGAAGGTCCCAGAACACCAGGTGCTGCGCGAACTGGAAATTGCGGCCTTCGGCGCCTATCTCCGAGGCGATCAGCAAGCGCGCCCCCTCCGGGTCGGCGAAATAGGCGGCATTGCGATCGCGCTGCAGCAGGTTCATGTCTTCGTGGAAGCGAGCGACAGGCAGGCCGCTGCGCAGGCGCAGCGCTTCCTCCAGCGCCTGCACCTTGGCCCGCGTCCGGCACAGCAGGAGGACTTTCGCCGGAGCGACTTCGTCGAGCTTGGCCAACAGCCAGTCGGTGCGCGGGTCGTTCTTGTAATCGTGTTCCGGTTCGTCCTCGAGATCGCCGAGGTCGTGCTCGAATTCAGCGCGCAGCCGGCCCGGATAGGCGAGGTCGTCGCTTCCCTCCAGTACCTGCACGTGCGCAATCCTGCGCGGAAAGCCGCCGACCGCGACGCGGCGGTTGCGGATCATCACGCGACCGGTACCGTGGCGATCGATCAGGTCGGCGAGCAGCAGGTTGCGTGCTTCCTCGTCGCCGGATGCGATCGCCGCCAGGCGCTGCGCCAGGGTGTCGCCTTCGTCGGGAAACAACGGCGCCAGGGTCTCCATGTCGCCGGCGGTCAACTGCTCGCTGGCCAGCAGGCGTTCGGCCAGTGACGACAGTTCCACATAGCGACGCTGCTCGGCGATGAAGGCGGCCAGGTCGGTGTAGCGGGCCGGATCGAGCAGGCGCAGTCGGGCGAAATGCCCGCCCAGGCCCAGTTGTTCCGGCGTCGCGGTCAGCAGCAGCAGCGCGGGTGTCTGCGCGGCCAGGGATTCCACCAGCGAATACGACGCGCTCCGGGAATCCGGCGTCCAGGTCAGGTGGTGAACCTCGTCGACCAGCAGCAGGTCCCATGAGGCGGCCAGCACCTGCGACGCACGCTTTTCATGGCTCGAGAGCCACTCGACCGAAGCGATCACCAGTTGCTCGTCGTCGAACGGATTGCGGCCGGAAGCGCCGCCCGTTGCCTCATCCATTTCCAGCGACTCGCAGCGCTCCTCGTCGTAGATCGAGAAGGGAAGATTGAACCGGCGCAGCAACTCGACGAACCACTGGTTGCACCAGGCTCTCCGGCAGCAGGACCAGGACCCGGCGGGCACGGCCGCTTGCGATGAGCTGCGCGGTGATCAGGCAGGATTCGATGGTCTTGCCCAGTCCGACTTCATCGGCAAGCAGAAGCGCTTGGGATCCGCCGCTCGGCCGCGACTTCGGCGACGCGCAATTGATGCGCGATCAGGTCGATGCGTGCGCCGAGAACGCCCCATGCAGGGTTCGCCCGCGCCTTCGCCGCGGCGTTCCAGCATTTCCCGGCGCAATTCGAAGCGATCGTTGCGATCCAGCCGGCCGGCGAGCAGCCGCGCGTCGGCCTGCGATACCGGTTGCTCGGCGTCCAGTTCGCCCTCGGCGTAGCATTCCGAGCCGCAGTGGTAGCGCACCAGTCCGCCTTCGACCTCGAAACGCTCGACGATCTTGCCGACACCGTCGATCTGCACGCGGTCGCCGGGTCGGAAGGCGGCGCGCAGCAAGGGCGCGCTGCCGATCGCATAGTGGCGCAGCATGCCCGAGCCGGTGAATACGATCTGCACCTGGCGTCCCGACAACCGCAGCACGGTGCCGAGGCCTAGCTCGGGCTCCGCGCTGCTGAACCAGCGTTGTCCTGGACGAAATTCGAGCATGTCAGCGCCAGATGGCCAACTGATCCTTCTCTGCCCTGGCCATCGGCTGTCCGGCCTTGCACGCGTAGGTCTTCGCGAAGGAAGGCGTGTTGCTCAAGGGGCCATTGACGCGCCATTTCGCCGGCGAGAAATCCGATTGCGATTGCGCAGCCGCCGATGCCGCGGAACTGTCCTGCCGGGCCCAGACCGAGGCCCAGGCGCTGAAGAACTCCTTGCTCGAGGCGGGTGTCGGCGTGCCTTTGTCCTTGAAAGCATCCCAGGCGATTTCGATGCCCGCCAGATCGGCCGCATTCTGCCTGAGCGTGCGCGCGCCGTTGACCTGGTAGCCGTTGGACTGCGCTACCAGTCCGGCCTGGCGACCGGCGAGTGCGGCACCGTCCGCGTCCTTGTAGTCGGTGAACCCCAGGCTCATCTGTTGGGCGAGCAGGGCGCCGAAGCTGCCGTAATCGCTGGCGACGGAGCTGCCGCCAAATGCCGGGGGGTTCAGCGCGGAGGCGGTGACGATCAGGCGATTCTCTGCAGACCTGATAGCCGATCACGGGCCGTGTCTGGCTGATCGGCCAGGGCCAGATCGCGGTGTTGAGCAGGGCCAGCGCGCGCTGGCGATTCCAACGCCGCAGCGCCAGCACGTTGCCCGCATACGCGGAGCGATCAAGGCGCAAGCCATCGAAGGAAACCGGATAGATGGGCAGGCCGATCGACAGGCGCATGGCCTCGAGCTTTGTTTTGGAAGCAGTCTTGCCGTCCGCGCTGAGCCAAGCTCGCCCGGTCGATGGCGCGGCCCATCGCGGCCCGGATCGATTCGCCGATGGCGAGTAGCCTGCTGTTTGCGGGCCTCGCCCAGGTAAGTCTCGGCATACGCGGCGCTCAATACCTCCGATGCTTCCTGGCCGGTCACTCCGGCAAGCCGATCCTCGACCGGCACCGATGGGCTGGTTGCCTTGGTCAGGCCGACCGCCGCCAGATAGGGCTGGCGCGGATCGCTGGCCATGGTCGAAACCAGGGAACGGCCGACGGCGGCACGCAGATAGGCCTGCCATTGCGGAATCGATGGTTTGACCATCATCTTGTCGAGCGCGCTGAAGAATTCGGACTGGTGGATAGCCACCACTTCCGGAGCCGCACCCTGGGCCTGCATGAAATCGGACAGGAACAGCGCCGGGTAGGCCTTGTTCGCATCGATGACCGTGGCCGAGACGCGGCTGTCCGGGCCCATGGCCTTGGCCAGTGATTTCTCGGTGGAGTAGGCCCAGTCGGCCTGTTGTGCGATGGTCGCCGCGGTCACGCCCGAAAATTCCAGCAGCGAGCGCAGGTAGACCGCGTACAGGCGATTGACCAGCTGCAGCTCCGGCTCGGTCGAGGCGTAGTAGGCCGGGTCCGGCAAGCCGATGCCGCCCGGGTAGAAAGAAGCGCGCGGCTGTCCGTTGTCGGGATCACGCAATACATCGAAGCCGAACAGGACCGGCACGCCCGCCGCATGCAGGGACGCGACGACCTTCGCTATGTCCTTGGGCTTGCGGATTGCGTCGATCTGGGCGAGCAGCGGTTGCGCAGCAGCGTGGGCGGCGGCGTCGAGGCCGGCCTGGTTCTGCGCACTGGCGACCAGATCGGCGAGAAGGGTGGAGGCGATTCCGGGGTTGCCGGCCTGGGGTTTGGTCAGCAATTCGCGAGTCTGTTGCTCGGCACTGGCATTCAACTGGTCCCAGCGGCTGGAGCTCTGGGCGCCCAAGGGCAGGGGGTTTGCCCGCAGCCAGGCCTGGTTGGCGTTGCTGTAGAAGTCGGTACAGGCTGACGGAGCCGATGCGACGGCGGACTTTTGCTTGGCGGAGGCATTGCCTGATGCCAGGCAGAGCAGCAGGACGGCAAGCAGGGGGCGAATGGCCAGGGTCATCGTTGGTTCCTCGTTGGTCCGGAGCGTGATTCTAACGTTCCCGGGGCCGACTGGAAGCATTGCGACAGGCCGGCGGCGGTCGTCGCGGCGCCCGGCCGCAAAAAAGGACGGCCCGGTTTCCCGGGCCGTCCTCGTTTTCAGCGGGTGGATCGTCACCAGATCACAAGCTTCCTGTCGCCGCTGTGCACCATCGCATCACCCGGCTTGCACTGGAATGCCGTGGCGAACGAGTCCATGTTCGCGGCCACGCCGTTGGCGCGGAACTTCACCGGGGCGTGCGGATCGGTGTTGAGGCGGACCTTCAACTCTTCCGGGGTGTAGTTCCGACGCCACACGGTGGCCCAGCTCATGAAGAAGCGCTGGTCCTGGCCGTAGCCATCGATTTCCGCGACGCGCTTGTTGCTCAGATCCCTTTGCAGTGCGTCGTAGGCGACGTTGAGGCCACCGAGGTCGGCGATGTTTTCGCCGAGGGTCAATTGTCCGTTGACGTGCAGTTTGTCGATCGCCACGTAGTCGTCGTATTGCGCGACCAGCTTGCCGGTGCGTGCCTGGAATTTCTTCAGGTCTTCTTCGGTCCACCAGTTGTTGTTGTTGCCCTCGGCGTCGAACTGGCTGCCCTGGTCGTCGTAGCCGTGCATCATCTCGTGACCGATGGCCGCTCCGATGCCGCCATAGTTCAGGGCCGGATCGGCTTCGGGATCGAAGAACGGCGGCTGCAGGATCGCAGCCGGGAACACGATTTCATTCATCAGCGGGTTGTAATAGGCATTCACCGTCTGCGGCAGGATGCCCCACTCCTGGCGATCGACCGGCTTGCCGATCTTGGCCATCTGGAACGCATTCTCGAATGCGCTTGCAACCAGCACGTTGTCGAAATAGCTCTTGCCCCGATCGATGGTCAATCCGCTGTAGTCGCGCCACTTGTCCGGATAGCCGACCTTGGGCTGGAAGGTATTCCACTTGGCCAGGGCCTTGGCCTTGGTCTCTTCGCTCATCCAGTCGAGCTTCTCGAGGCGGACCTTGAGCGCTTCGCGCAGGTTGGTGACCAACTGCAGCATCTGCTCCTTCGAGCTTTCGGGAAATACCTGCTGCACGTAGACCTGGCCAAGGGCCTCGCCCATGCTGCCGTTGATGGTGTCGAGCACGCGCTTCCAGCGCGGCTTCTGTTCCTGCTGCCCACGCATGGTCTTGCCGTAGAAATCGAAGCTCTCGTTGGACAAGGCGTCCGACAGGTAGACCGCGGAGTCGGCCACCGTGTGATAACGCAGGTAAGCCTGCCAATCGGCGACCGGGACACTGGTCAGCATCTTGTCCATCTCGACGAAGAACGCCGGCTGGCTCAGCGAAAAGCCCTTGACGCCGGTGACGCCCTCGGCCGCCAGCAGCTTGGACCAGGAGAAATTCGGCGTGAGCTTGTCGGCCTCCTCCACGCTGACGAAGTGATACTGGTTGGCCGGATTGCGAAGTTCGACCCGGGCCAGCGAGGCCTTGGCCAGGCGGGTTTCGAACGCGAGCACGGTTTGCGCCTGGGTCTTCGCGGATGCCGCGTCGATACCGGCGAGCACCAGCATGCGCTCGACGTGGCCAAGGAACGCGTCACGCTTGTCCTGGTATTGCGGCTCCAGGTAATAAGACTTCTCGGGCAGCGACAAGCCGCCCTGGAAGGCATAGCCAATCACATTCTTGGCGTCCTTGAAGTCCGCTTCGGGCCCGAAGGAGAACACGTACTGGTTGCCCTTCGAAAAACTGTCGGTCAGGTAGGCGGCGATGCCGGGCCCATCGGCGAGGGCATCGATCTTCGCCATGAAGGGCTTGAGAGGCGCCGCGCCATCAGCGTTGAGCCGTGCCTCGTCCATGCCGACGCCGTAGATGTCGCCGACCTTCTGTTCATTGCTGCCGGGCGCGTTCGCGGATGCCGCAGCGGCTTCCACGATCTGCTTCTGCACGGCCTGGGTACGCTCGCCGAGGACTTCGAACGATCCCCAGGTGGTCTTGTCGGCCGGCACCGGATTGGCCGCCAGCCACTTGGCGTTCACGAAGGAATGCAGATCGGTGCACGCGCCCAGGCTCGGATCGAGGTCGGCCACGCCGAAGCGCAGCACGGGGGGCAGCTTGGACTGGTCGATGACCAGGGGCGCTGGCGCTTGCGGCGCCTCGGCAACCGGGGCGGCGACGGGTTCTGCCTTCTTGCAGGCGCTCAGGGCGGCGGCCACCGAGACGGCCAGGGTCAAGTGTTTGAGGTGCTTCATGGTCACATCGGGCTCCAGGCCCCGCAGGGCGTTGATCACAGGGAACTGCCGCGGCGAACACGCAGGCAGCGCGCGAGCTTAAGTCATCGGGGACCTTTGCGGATGGCCCGATGGTCACGGGTCACGGCTTGCCGCGGGTGGATGCGCGTGCATCGACCTCAGCTTGTTCAGGTTCGGTGCCGGGCGTAGAGTCGACGAGCACTGCGCCTCCCCCTGTTGACCCATGCCCAATGATCGAGGAGATGGAAATGAACCAACGAAGCACAGCCAGGGCAATGATCATCGGGGCCTGCTTGATACTGCTTGCAGCCTGCGCGAATGATCCCGGAATTCCGACCGTCGCCGTCGCCCCCGACCAGGCCAGCCGGGAAGTCGAGCAAGCCAAGCCGGTCGCCTGCACCGACCCGCGACCGCAGGCCTGCACCATGGATTACCGGCCGGTCTGCGCCACCAGGGACACCGGGATTCGCTGTGTGACGACGCCTTGCCCTTCCAGCGAAAAGCGCACCTACAGCAATGCCTGCGGCGCCTGCAGCGACCCCAAGGTCTCCGGATACGTGCCCGATGCCTGCCCGGAGGCGCCGCGGAATGCGATCGATTCCGGGGCGGACGGCTAGCGGGGTCGGCACCAGTTTTCGTGTGGTATGTTTTACCCGTTGGTACAGGACTCCCATGCGCATGACGCCCCGTCTCCTGGCCGCCGCAACAGCTGCCTTTGTTCCGGTTGCCCAAATCCAAGGCCTTTCACAGGCTGTTCTCCTCGTGCATGGGGTCCCCGCGTCCGTGAGTTGCCGGCGCGCCAAATTCCCTCACCCACCTGGAGTTACCCATGCGCATCCTTGCGCTCGACGGCATCCATGCTGACGGTCTGAGCCTGTTCCGCGAAGCCGGCTGGTTCGTCGAAACCGGCGAGCCGATCAAAGATCCCAAGCAACTGGCCGACAAGCTCGAAGGCTTCGACGCCGTGCTGGTGCGCTCGGCGACCAGCATCACCGCCGAGGCGCTGGCCAAGGCCGGCCAACCTGAAGGTGATCGGCCGCGCCGGCGCCGGCGTGGACACCATCGACGTCGATGCCGCCACCGCGCGCGGCATCGCGGTGATGAACGCTCCCGACGGCAATACGCTTGCTGCCGCCGAGCACGCCATCTCCCTTCTGTTCTCGCTGGCCCGGCACATTCCCAAGGCCGATGCCGGCATGAAGGCGGGCGAGTGGCCGAAAGCCGGCCTGACCGGATTCGAAGTGGAGGGCAAAGCGCCTGGGCGTGATCGGCCTCGGCCGGATCGGCTCGACCGTTGCCCGAAAGGCGGTTGGCGTTGGCATGGAAGTGGCGGCCTACGATCCGTTCCTGCCCGCCGCGGCCGCCAGCCGCCAGAGCCTGCAGATGAAATCGCTCGATGAGTTGCTGGCCTGGGCCGACATCATCACCCTGCATATTCCGCGCACCAAGGAGACCACCAACATCATCGGCGAAGCGCAGATGCGCCTGATGAGGAAGGGCAGCTACCTGATCAACGCCGCGCGCGGCGGGCTGGTCGATGAAGACGCGTTGCTCAGGTTGCTCGAGGAAGGCCACCTGGCCGGCGCCGCGCTCGATACCTTCGTCACCGAGCCGCTGCAGAAGGACTCGCCGCTGCGCAACAATCCGAAGCTGATCCTGACGCCGCACCTGGGTGCCTCCACCAGCGAGGCGCAGCAGGCCGTGAGCACCATCCTGGCGCGGCAGATCATCGATTTCCTCAAGACCGGCGCAGTTGCCGGCTGCGTGAACCTGCCGCCGCTGACGGCCGAAGCCGCCCGCGAAGTGGGCCCGTGGATGCCGCTGATGACCGCGCTGGGCAAGCTCTCGGCGCGCCTGGTCCCGGCGCCGAGCAAGCTGCAGATTACCTATGCCGGCCGCACTGAAGCGCTCGATACGCGTCCCCTGTCGCGCTTGCTGGTGGCGGCATTGCTGGGCTCCGCGTCCGGTCGGGTCACGCCGGTGAATGCCTTGCATGAGGCGGCCGCGCGCGGACTCGAAGTGTCCGAGACGCTCGGTGGCGATGGCGATGGTTTTGATCGCCTGCTGCGGATCCGCGTCGAAGGCGCTTCTGGAGTCCGTGAGATCGAAGCCACCTTGCATCGCGGTCCGCGCGTGGTTCGCCTGGACGGCGTGGAGTTGGACTTCGATCCCGGCGCGCACATCCTGCTGATGCGAAACGAAGACAAGCCCGGGGTGATCGGCCAGATCGGTTCCCAACTCGGCGCGGCCGGCGTGAACATCATCAACTTCTCCCTGGGCACGAAGGGTGACGGCCAGGCCGTCGCGGCCATAACCGTTGATCGGGAAGTTTCCTTGCAGCAGCTTGGCGACCTGCGCAGGGTCCCGGGCATAGTTTCTCTTGAGATGATGTGAGACGACCATGAAAATATTGCTGGCAAGACATGGCGAAACCCCGTGGAATGCGGAGGGCCGCTACCAGGGGCAGATCGATATTCCGCTGTCCGCGATCGGCGAGCGCCAGGCCATGAACCTGGGAGAGCGCCTGCGCGGAGTGGAAATCACCCGGGCGGTCGCTTCGCCCCTGGTCCGGGCTGCGCTGACCGCGCAGTTGGCCCTGGAATCGCACCGGGCCGCGCAGCTGAGCTTCGATCCCGACCTGCAGGAGATCGCCCACGGAGAGTGGGAAGGATTGCTGGCAAGCGAGATCCGCGCGCGCGACCCGGAGCGCCTGCGCGCCTGGCGCGAAGCGCCGGAGACGGTGCAGATGCCCGGCGGGGAATCATTGCAGCAGGTTCTCGATCGCGCCTGGCCGGCATTCGCCAGGGCCTGCGCGGGGCTGGGTCCCGACGACACGCTGCTGGTGGTGGCCCATGACGCGGTCAATCGCGTCCTGCTGTGCCGGATCCTGGGCCTGCCCCTGGGGCGCCTGTGGGCTTTCCGGCAGGCGCCGACCACGATCAACCTGCTCGAAGGCCCCGACGTGGATCACCTGGAAGTGGTGCGCTTGAACGACTGCAACCATCACACCGCATTGTTCGGCGAGGCAGTGCATCGCGCGCTCTGAGCCCGGTCATAATATGGGTCATGGAAATGACCCTCGAACAATGGCTCGACTACCAGCTCCAGACCCATCCGCAGGCCATTGCGATGGGCCTGGACCGGGTACGTGAGGTCGCCCGGCGACTTGGAATCGGCAAGCCGGCAAGGCACGTGATCACGGTCGGCGGAACCAACGGCAAGGGATCGACGGTCGCCTTCATCGAGGCGATCGCCCGCGCGGCCGGCCTGCGCGTCGGCGCGTTCACCTCGCCGCACCTGCTTCGGTACAACGAACGCATACGTGTCGATGGCAAGGAGGTCGATGATGCGACGCTGGTCGAGGCCTTCGAGCGGATCGAATCGGCGCGGGCGCCCGGCTCCCCTTCGCCCGGCCTCGAAGAGGCGGCGCGCGAGACGATACCGCTGACCTATTTCGAGTTCGGCACGCTGGCCGCGTTGCTGGTGTTCGAGCAGTCGAAGCTGGACCTTGCAGTCCTGGAGGTCGGCCTTGGCGGCAAGCTCGACGCGGTGAACATCGTCGATCCCGATGTTGCCGTCATCACCACGGTGGACATCGACCATTGCGAATACCTGGGCGCCGACCGCGAAACCATCGGCGCCGACAAGGCCGGCATTTTCCGTCCCGGCAAGCCGTGCGTGCTGGGGGAGAGGGATCCGCCGTCCTCGGTGTTGCGTCGCGCCTACGAAATCGGCGCCTTCGCGATTCGCGCGCACGCCGATTACCTGGTCGACATCCATGGCCGGGGTTGGACCTGGCGCGAGCCCGGCTTTGAAATCGATCTGCCGGCGCCCGCCATGGGCGCCCCGGCACAGATCGAGAATGCCGCGGCGGCCGTGGCCGCGGTGCGCGCGCTGCCCCTGCATGTACCGAACAAGGCGCTGGTCGCCGGCATCGCCAATGCGCGCATCGCCGGCAGGCTGCAGCGGCTGGCCGACGCCCCGGAGGTGGTGCTCGACGTGGCGCACAACGTGCAGGCCGCCGGCCAGTTGGCCGCGGTGGTTGAGGAACCATCCCAAGCCGACCCGGGCGGTGTTCAGCGCGCTCAAGGACAAGGATATCGAGGGAATCGTCGCCGAACTCGAGGGGTTCGATCGACCAGTGGTACCTGGCCGGCATTGGGGACGCCGGATCCGCGCGGCCTGACTGGCGCGGCGCTGGCTGAACGCCTGGGCCCGATCCTGGCGCCCGGGCGCCCGATCGTGCTGTCCAGCGTCGCCGAGGCATTGCGGGCCGCCCGCGCCGACGCGGGGGCGGCTGAACGCGTGCTGGTGTTCGGCTCGTTCCACACGGTCGCCGAGGCGCTCAAGGCAAGTGGGGCGGAGCGCGACCGGTTATAATTCGCACTTCCCCCGCGCCTGGATAAGTCATCGCATGGACTCCACGCTCAAGCAACGCCTGATTGGCGCAGCCGTCCTGGCCGCCCTCGCTGTCATCTTCCTTCCGATGCTGCTCAAGGGCCCGGACGTGAAGGAGCCCGACGCGGCGGAAGTGCCCCTCACCATGCCCGCGACTCCCGGCCAGGAATTCGAGACGCGCGAATTGCCGCTGTCCGAGCCCGACGGCGCCACGCCTCCGGGCGGAGTGTTGGGGATGGCTTCGGCTCCGCCCGCTGCCGATGCGGCCGGCGTGGCCACGCCGATCCCTGACGAAAATGCCGCTGCAACCGATGCGCCGGCAAGTGCTTCCACGCCAGTTCCGGCAGCGGCGACGGCGCCCGTCGCAGCCAGCGTCAAGCCTGATGCCGCCGGATCCGCCGCTGCGCTGCCAGCCGCAGCCATCGGCGCGGGCAACTACGCGGTGAGTGTCGGCAGCTTCAGCAATGCCGAAACGGCCAAGGCGCTGGTGACCGAAGCTGCGCGCCGCCAATTTGCCAGTGACTTCCGACCAGATCGCGTTGGTATCGGGCAGCGCCACGCGCCTGCGGGTTGGACCCGTATGCCGACCGCGCGTCGCGCGGAGGCGGCCCGCTTGCGCACCCAGGGCGTCACCGGCGGAACCGCCAGCGTGATCGTGCTCGACGCCAGTCCTGTCGCGACTGAGCGCGCCAAAGGCGGCAGTCGCGACGCCGGCCACGCCGGCCGCCAAAGCCGACCGCCCCGCCAAGCCCGCTGCGACGGCCGGCAAACCGTCGGCCCCGGCGAGCGCCGCCGAAGTCGGCGAAGCCCGCCGTGCGACCGCCACGGGATTCGCGGTCCAGCTTTCCGCGCCGAGCGTGGAAGCCGATGCACTGGCGCTTGCGCGATCGCGCCCGCGGCGCGGGATTCAGTTCATTCGTGCAGCGTATCGAGACCGACGGCGGCATCCGCTTCCGGGTGCGGGTCGGCCCGGTTGCCGACCGTTCGGCCGCCGAGGCGCTGCGCGATGCGGCAAACGCCAAGCTCGGCACCAAGGGCATCATCGTCACCAATCCCTGATGCGCTTCGGCGCCGCGGGTTCGGCAACTCGGAACAGCGAACAACAGGTTTCATCGGAGAAGCGCAATGTGCGGCATCATCGGAATCGTCGGCCTCAGCGACGTCGCCTCGGCGCTCTATGACGGGCTGACCGTCCTTCAGCACCGCGGCCAGGATGCCGCGGGCATCGCAACCGTTGATGGCAGCCGTATCCGCCTGCACAAGGGCAATGGCCTGGTCAGCGATGTTTTCCAGGCCGCGCAGATGCAGATGCTGACCGGCCGGGTCGGCATCGGCCACTGCCGATATCCGACCGCCGGTTCGGCCGGTTCCGACGAAGCGCAGCCGTTCTACGTCAATTCGCCGTACGGCATCGCGCTGGCCCACAACGGCAACCTGATCAACATGGATGTGCTGCGCCGCGAAGTGTTCGCGCAGGATCGCCGGCATATCAATACCGAGTCCGACTCGGAAGTCCTGCTGAACGTGTTCGCCCATGAACTGCGCGAGCAGGGCACGCTGACGCCGCAGGCCGCGATCGCCGCGGTCGCCGGCGTGCATCGCCGCTGCAAGGGCGGCTACGCGATCGTCGGCGTGGTGCTTGGACTGGGCCTGGTGGCCTTCCGCGACCCGCACGGCATCCGTCCGCTGGTGCTGGGCAAGCGCGAGACTTCGGCCGGCGTGGAATACGCGGTGGCCTCCGAATCGGTCGCGCTGGACATCCTGGGCTTCGCCCGTGCTTCGCGACGTGGCGCCGGGCGAAGCGGTGGTGATCACCTCGCGCGGCGAGTTGCACACCGAGGTCTGCGCGCCGCCGGCGCTGCATACGCCGTGCATCTTCGAATACGTGTACTTCGCCCGCCCCGATTCGATGATGGACGATGTCTCGGTGCACAAGGCGCGCATGCGCATGGGCGTGAAGCTGGGCGAGAAGATCCTGCGCCTGCGGCCGGACCACGATATCGACACGGTCATCCCGATCCCGGACACCTCGCGCGACGCGGCGCTCGAAATCGCCAACCTGCTCGGCGTGAAATATCGCGAAGGCTTCATCAAGAACCGCTACATCGGCCGCACCTTCATCATGCCGGGCCAGGACGAGCGGGTGAAATCGGTGCGTCGCAAGCTCAATCCGATACCGCTGGAATTCAAGGGCCGCGTGGTGCTCCTGGTCGACGATTCGATCGTGCGCGGCACCACCTCGCAGCAGATCATCCAGATGGCGCGCGATGCCGGGCGCCCGCAAGGTCTACCTGGCATCGGCCGCGCCGCCGGTGCGTTTTCCGAACGTCTACGGAATCGACATGCCGGCCGCCAGCGAACTGGTCGCGCATGGCCGAACCGATGATGAAGTGCAGGCGCTGCTCGGCTGCGACTGGCTGATCTACCAGGACCTGGCCGATCTGGAGGATGCGGTTTCCGGGCCGAAGCACAAGCTGACGACCTTCGATTCGTCGTGTTTCGACGGCAAGTACGTCACCGGCATCGAGCCGGGTTACTTCGAGCGACTGCAGCAGGCGCGCAGCGACGAATCGAAACTCAAGCGGCGCGCTTCTTGAGTCATCGCGTGGGCAAGTCGCTGAGCGAGGCTGTTCGCGTCTGCCTCGATGCGGGCGATCCGCTCGAGAAGATCGCGCTGGTCGACCAGGCGGTGCTCGACCTGCAGTCCGGAAAATTGCAGCTCGGCGGCGATGTCGCGCCGCCGGATCGGATTTGCGCGCCGGGGCGCCCGCCCTTGCCGGAACTGGTCGCGCCGCGCCACCTGCCGCAGCGCGGACTGGGCAGCGAGGAAGGTCGCGCCGCGTTGTTGCACGCGGTGACCCATATCGAATTCAACGCCATCAACCTGGCGCTCGACGCGGCCTACCGCTTTCGCGGCATGCCGGACGCAGTTCTACCTGGACTGGATGAGCGTGGCCGCGGACGAGGCCAGGCACTTCAGCCTGCTCGCGCGGCGGCTGGAGGAACTGGGCTCGGCCTATGGCGCATTCCAGGCGCACAACGGCCTCTGGGAGATGGCGGAGCGGACCGCGGATTCCTGCCTGGCGCGGATGGCGCTGGTGCCACGCGTGCTCGAGGCGCGCGGCCTGGATGTCACGCCGGGCATGATCGTGCGCCTGCGCAGCCTCGGCGACCAACGCTCGGCCGATATCCTGGAAGTGATTCTCGCCGAGGAAGTACGCCATGTGGCGATCGGCAGCCACTGGTTCGCCTGGTGTTGCGCGCGCGACGGGCTGTCGCCGGAGCCAACCTTCATCGAACTCATCCGCGGCGTGGCCAAGGGTTCGATCCGCGGGCCGTTCAACCTGCCGGCGCGCACCGCGGCCGGATTTGCCGACAGCGAGATGGCCTTGCTCGCCGCATTGGCCAAGGCAGGTTGAGATTGATGGGGATCGGGATGCGCCTCGGATGCTTGCTGTGCCTGTGCCTGTATCTCGCGGCCTGCTCCGGCGAGGAGAGCGAGCCCGGCGCGCTGTCGGCAGCAGACCAGGCCAAGGCAATGTCGCTGCTCGATTCCTATGAATCCGCTCGCGTCGGAAAGAACTGGGAAGTGGCCGAGTCCTACGCCGACAAACTGCGCGGCCAGTTTCCCGAAAGCGATGCGGCGATGAAACTTGCCCCCAGCCTGGAACAGGTGCGCGAGCAGGCCGGGCAGATGCGCGAGTCGCGGCGCCTGGGCGAGTTGTGGGACTACCAGGCCGTGGCGGTGGGCAAGGGCGTGCAGCGCTCGGCGGCGATCTACAACCTCACGGTGCCGGCCGAGGAGGGCCAGCCCGTGCCTACGCCGGATGCACAACTGGTGCTGCGCGACCATCCTTCCTGGGGCCGCAGCGCCTACCTGTTGCTGGCGCAATCCCGATTCAGCTGCGGAACGCCGTGCGCGATGCAGATCCGATTCGACGATGGACAAGCCCGGCGCTTCGCCGGCAAGCAGGCCGATTCGGGAAAGGGTCCGGCGCTGTTCATCGAAGACGAGCAGCGCTTCATCGAAGCCATGGGCAGTGCGGACAAAGTGCGGATCGAATTGCCCAAGGGCAGCGGCCGGATTCCGGCCCTGGTGTTCGAAGTGGCCGGCTATGATCCGGACCGGTTCGCGAAGCCCTAGGACGAGCGCGGCGCCAGCCTTGCGCTAGCGTTCGGAAAGCTCGAAGCCATCGCCGGTCGCGCGCAGCACCGAACCCTGTCGATACCAGTCCCCGAGCACGATGCGTTGCGCCGAATGGCCTGCCACGCGCAGCGGATGGATCGCGGGACGATGGGTGTGGCCATGGATCAGGCGCGTGATGCCGAAGCGCGCCATCGTGCTCTCGACCGTCGCGGAACTGACGTCGGTGATCGCGTCCAGCGCGCCGTCGTCGCGCAGTCCGGACTGCCTTGCCTGGCTTGCCTGCACGGGCCTGCGCCGGCGAACGCGCGGCGTTGGTCCAGGGACTGCGCCAGGAAGTTCTCCTGCCACTGCGGGTCCCGCACCTGCTGGCGGAAGGCCAGGTAGGCGAGGTCATCGCTGCACAGCAGGTCGCCGTGCATCAGCAGCGTAGGTTGGCCGCAAAGATGGATGACGCAAGGATCGGCCAGCAGCGTCGCCCCGGTCTTGCGGGCGAACTCGGGTCCAAGCAGGAAATCACGGTTGCCGCGCATCACGAATACGGGCACGCCGCTGTCGACCAGGGCCCGCAAGGCCGACCCGACCAGGAGTGCCAGTTCGCTGTCCTCGTCATCGCCAACCCAGGCCTCGAACAGGTCGCCAAGGATGTACAGGGCCTCGGCCTGCGCGGCCTCGCCGCGCAGGAAATCCAGGAACAGCGCCGTGATGGCCGGCCGCGACGGGTCCAGATGCAGATCCGAGATGAACAGCGTCGCCACGATCAGGGTTCGACGACGGAGGCGCGTTCGATCACCACGGCAGTGACGGGAACGTCGGCCGGAAACGGCGGCGCGCGCCGCGGTGGGCACGGCGCGGATCTTGTCGACGACCTCCATGCCTTCGACCACGCGGCCGAACACGCAATAGCCGGTCATCGGCGGGCGTCGCATCGCCGCGGTAATCGAACTGGCGGTTGTCGACGGTGTTGATGAAGAACTGCGCCGTGGCCGAATCCTTCTGGCCGTTGCGACGCGCCGCAGCTCAGCGTCCCGCGCAGATTGGACAGGCCGTTGTTGGACTCGTTGACGATCGGCCCGTGCTCGGGTTTTTGCTGCAGGTCCGGCGTGAATGCGCCGCCCTGGATCAGCAGGTCGGCGATCACCCGGTGGAAGACGGTGCCGTTGTAGTGTCCGTCGCGCACATAGCCGAGGAAATTGGCGACCGTGCGCGGCGCCTTCTCCGGATAGAGTTCGACGACCACGCGACCCATGCTGGTTTCGAACGCAACGCGCGGACCGGCGTTGGCGGCCTCAGCGGCTGGATTGGCGAGGTCGGTGACCACGTTCTGCGCGAAGGCCGGGCTGGCGATGCAGCCGGCCAGCAGGAAGAGCAGGGAGGCGAAACGGGCGCGGGGGGCTTTCATCTGGTCATTTTACCAGCAGCGAGCTGCCCAGCGCCGGACCGATGGCAAGAATCCCCGGACGGCGTATCGTGGGCATCCCGGAAACCGAGAATCCCGCCATGAGCCTGCGCCCCCTCATCACTTCCCTGCTGACCCTGGCCCTTGCCGGCGCCGCCTTCAGCGCCGAATTGCCCACGACGGCCTCGCCACCGGGAGCCAAGGTCTACTTCATCAGTCCCACCGACGGCCAGGTGATCAAGGGCGACGTTACCGTGCGTTTCGGCCTGGTCGGGCATGGGCGTTGCGCCGGCCGGCACGGTGCTCGAGGCCACCGGCCATCACCACCTGATCATCGATTCGCCGCTGCCGTCGATGGACCAGCCGCTGCCGAAGGACGACAACCCACCTTCATTTCGGCAAGGGCCAGACTGAAGCCGTGATCAAGCTGGCGCCCGGCAAACACACCCTGCAGCTGATTCTCGGCGATGCCAACCACATTCCACACAAGCCGCCGGTGGTGTCCGAGAAGATCACGATCACCGTCAAGTAGCGCGGGCAGGGCAGGCGGCGCTCCGGTAAAATAGCCGGCTCACGACTCCCGAGCATGGCCCGATGACCTGCCGTACCCGCTTCGCCCCCAGCCCGACCGGCTTCCTGCACATTGGCGGCGCCCGCACCGCGCTGTATTGCTACCTCGAGGCAAGGCAGCGCGGCGGACAGTTCGTGCTGCGCATCGAGGACACCGATCGCGAGCGTTCCACCGAGGAAAACGTCAAGGCCATCCTGGATGCGATGGAGTGGCTTGGGCTCGAGTACGACGAAGGCCCGATCTACCAGACCGACCGCCTGGAGCGCTACCGCGAGGTGGCCGAGCAGATGATCGCTTCCGGCCAGGCCTACTACGCGTACGAGACGCGCGAAGAACTCGAGGCGATGCGCGATGCCGCGCTCGCGGCGAAGGAGAAGCCGCGCTACAACGGCCACTACCGCGAGCTGAATGCACCGTTCCGCGACGATCCCAACCGGGTGATCCGGTTCAAGAATCCGCCGTCCGGCACGGTGGTGTTCGAGGACAAGATCAAGGGCCGCATCGAGTGGAGCAACACCGAGCTCGACGACCTGGTGATCTTCCGTTCCGATGGCTTCCCGACCTACAACTTCGCGGTCGTCATCGACGACATCGACATGGCGATCACCGACGTGATCCGCGGCGACGACCACGTCAACAACACGCCGCGACAAATCAATGTATACCGGGCACTGGGCGCACCGGTGCCGCATTTCGCGCACATGCCGATGATCCTCGGGCCCGATGGCGCCAAGCTGTCCAAGCGTCATGGCGCGGTCAGCGTCATGCAGTACCGCGACGATGGTTTCCTGCCGCACGCATTGCTGAACTACCTGGTTCGCCTGGGCTGGTCGCATGGCGACCAGGAAATCTTCACCCGCGAAGAGATGGTCGCGCTGTTCCGGATCGAGGACGTCAATCATTCGGCCTCGCGTTTCGACGTCGAGAAGCTTTCGTGGCTCAACCAGCACTACATGAAGAGCGATGATCCGGCCGAAGTCGGCAAGCACTTGCTGTGGCACCTGCAGCAAGCCGGTTACGACCTGGTCAATGGTCCGGCGCCGGCCGATGTGGTGATCGCACTGCGCGATCGCGTGCAGACGCTGAAGGACATGTCGGCGCGCGCCGCCGTCTGGTACCTGCCGTTGAGCGTTTACGACGACGCAGCGGTGGCCAAGCACCTGGTGCCGGCCGCCGTAGCGCCGCTGTCCGCCATTCGCGAGCGGCTGGCCGCGCTCCCCGAGTGGAGCGCGCAGGCCGTGCACGATGCGCTGGCGGCGACCGGTGAAGCGCTTGGCGTTGGCCTGGGCAAGATCGCCCAGCCCTTGCGGGTGGCGATCACCGGCACCCAGGTCTCGCCATCGATCGAGCACACGGTGTTCCTCGCCGGTCGCGGACAGGCGCTCGAGCGCATCGACGCGGCCTTGCGGATGATCGTCCGCGCGCGCGGCTTGAATCCGGTGATGGCCAAGGCCCAACCTAGACCCATGGCCAAGCACACGCACACGCACGAGCCGGACCCATGCACGGATCCGTCGCATCACGTCCATGATGCGAAGGGCTACGTGCGCGCCGTCGAGCAGGCCTGTGCAAGCCGCGGCCTGCGCCTGACGCCGCTGCGGGCGCAGGTGCTGGGCCTGGTGGCCGCGGCCGGCAAGCCCGTCAAGGCCTACGACCTGCTTGACCTGATGAAATCCGCGACAACGGCAGCACCGCGCCGCCCACGGTTTACCGCGCGCTGGATTTCCTGCTCGAGCAGGGTTTCATCCACCGGCTCGCTTCGGTCAATGCCTTCGTCAGCTGCCACCATCCGCAGGTGCGGCATTCGGTGCCGTTCCTGATCTGCGACAACTGCCAGAACGCCATCGAACTCGAAGACGAGCGCATCGCCGAGCCTGCTCGACACCCAGGCCAAGGCGCTGGGTTCACGCCGCGCGCGCAGACCCTGGAAGTGCACGGCCTCTGCGCCAGCTGCCAGGCAGGCTGAATCGCGGCCGGCGCCCGATTCGGCGGCGCGACGCCGGGTCTGTCCATTCCCGGGTAATGTTATATTGTATCAATCGAGCCCTGATGCAACCGAGACGATGTCCTACCTGCCGCCCCTGAAACGCCGGTCGCTTTCCCACTGGGTCGATTCGCTCGGCACCGTGGGTGCGAGCGCTCTGCGCCGTGCACTGCGCGCTGTTGCCGGTCGCGCTGGCCCTGTTGCCGGTGGTGGGAATGGGCATCCTGGCTTCCTCGGGCTTCGAGTTCGGTTTCGTGCTGTTCGCCACCGCGTTGGCGGTGGCCAGCCTGTGGCATGGCTATCGTCGTCATCGCGCCTATCACGCCATGGTCTTCCTGGCGCCTGGCCTGGCGTTGCTTTGGACCGGGTTGCTGATTCCGGCCGTACACGAATCCAACATCGCCCATGCCGTGGCGATGAGCATCGGTGGAACCCTGGTCGCGGTCGCGCATCTGGTGAATTTGCGCCTGAGCCAGGGCCACGTGCACGGGACCGGATGCGCGCACCAGGCCTGATCTGCTTGGTTGGAAAGGCTGCCAGTGATAGGCTACGCGCCTCGAAAGCATTTCATTGAAGGATCCAACATGGGCAAGGGCGACCGCAAGACGGCCAAGGGCAAGCGCAATATCTCCAGCTACGGCAATGCCCGCGCCACCACGGTCAAGAAAGCCGTGACCAAGGTAGCGGCCAAGGCCAAGGCCCCGGTTGTCGCCAAGAAGGCGCCGGCCAAGAAGGCCGCGGCCAAGTAATTCCTCGCCTCCCGGCGAAGCAGCGAAGCCCCGCGATGCGGGGCTTCGTCGTTTTTCGCCCCGGCTCATGCGGGAACTGACCCGCCAGCGCTAGCCGCGCAGCGGCTTTCCGGCGACGAACAGTCGCTGCAGCGGATTTCCTCCAAGCCAGTAGCGACAGCTCCGCAGGATGGCCCAGGCGCCACTGCGCGAAGTCCGCGCGCTTGCCGACCGTCAGCGAGCCGCGGTCGGTCAAGCCAAGCGCCTTGGCGGCCTGCGACGGTCGCGCCGCCGAGAGCCTCCTCGGGCGTCAGTCGAAAATGGGTGCAGGCCAGCGACATCGCCAGGCGCAGCGACTGCACCGGCGACGTGCCTGGATTCAGATCGGTGGCGACGGCCATGGCGACGCCATGTTCGCGCAAGGGATGCAATCGGCGGCAGCTTGGTCTCTCGAAGCACGTGGAAGGCGCCAGGCAGCAGCACGGCGACGGTGCCGGCATTGGCCATGGCAAGCACCGCCGTTTCGGAGCTGTGCTCCAGGTGATCGGCCGACAGCCCGCCGAATTCCGCTGCCAGCGCCGCGCCTCCGAGGTCGCTCAACTGGTCGGCATGCAGCTTGACCGGTATTCCGAGCGCAGCCGCCGATTCGAACAGGCGGCGCGTCTGCGCCGCGCTGAAGCCGATGCCCTCGCAGAATGCGTCGACGGCGTCCACCAGGCCTTCGGCATGTAGCGTGCACAGCCAATCGCGCACGAGTTCGATGTAATCGTCGGCTCGCCCCGCGTATTCCGGTGGCACCGAATGCGCGCCGAGGAAGGTCGTGCGCACGGTGATGCCAAGTTCGTCGCCGATCCGCCGGGCGACGCGCAGCATCTTTCGTTCGCTTGCCAGGTCGAGACCGTAGCCGGACTTGATTTCCATCGTCGCCACGCCGTCGGCAAGCAAGGCTGCGGCGCGCGGCAGCGATTGCGCGAACAATTCCGCCTCGGAAACTTCGCGAGTCTGGCGCACCGTCGAGATGATGCCGCCGCCTTCGCGCGCGATCTGTTCGTAGCTGGCGCCCTGCAGGCGGCGCTCGAATTCGATCGCCCGGTTTCCCGCGAAAACCAGATGGGTGTGGCAATCGATCAGCGCGGGCGTCACGCAGTCGCCAGCGGCCGTCGATGATTTCACCGGCCAGCGCCTGCGGATCCCCGGGCAATTGGGTGCGCGGGCCGGCAAAGGTTACGACGCCATCTTTCCAGCCGAGGGCGCCATCCTCGAACATGCCGTAGGCGCCAGCCCCATCGCGCATCGTGGCCAGGCGACAGTCGAGCAACAAGCCATCCCAGCTTGCCTTGGCGGAGCTCATGCCATGGCCTCGTGCAGAGCGTTCATGCGTCGAAGATTCCAGGGCGCATGTGGTTCAGCGGATCGCACCGGCAGCGCGCAAGGCGGCGGGATCCGCGCCGACGCTGTGGGCAATCTCGTCGCTATGCTGGCCGAGCAGCGGCGGCGGCTCGCGATAGTGGACCGGAGTGAGCGACAGGTTGAGCGGGCTGCCGAGCATCGGCACGCCGCCGATCTCGATCTGCAGGCCGCGCGCCTCCACCAGCGGATTATGGAGCGCCTGCCGGACCGAGTTGATCGGCGCGGCGGGCACGCCGGCGGCGCTGAACACCTCCAGCCAGTGGCTGATGGAGGCAGTGGCGAACAAGCGCGCCATCTCCCCGCAAAGAATGCCGCGATTGGCTACGCGCGTCGCGTTGCTGGCGAAGTCGGGGTTGTCCAGCCAATCGGCGCGATCGAGCGCGCGGCAGGTCTGGTGCCAGAGTTTCTCGCTCGCCACCGCAAGCACGAACTGGCCGTCGCTGGCATGGAACGCCTCGTAGGGAACGATGCTCGGATGGGCGTTGCCATAACGCGGGGCATCCTCGCCGGTGAACAGGACGTTGCTGCTGATGTTGGCAAGCCAGGTCAGTTGGGTATCGAACAGGGAGACATCGATGCGCTGGCCCTGGCCGCTGGCGTCGCGATGGCGCAACGCGGCCAGGATGGCGATGGCGGCATTCTGGCCGGTCGCCAGGTCGGCCACGGCCACGCCAACCTTCTGTGGCTCGCCGTCGGCGTCGCCGGTGATCGACATCAGGCCCGATTCGGCCTGGATGACGAAATCGTAGCCGGGCCGCTTCGCGCCCGGACCGCTGCGGCCATAGCCGGAGATGGAGCAGTAGACCAGTCGGGGATTGATCGCGGCGAGGGCCTCGTAGCCGATGCCAAGTTTCTCCGCCGTGCCGGTGCGGAAGTTTTCGACCACCACGTCGGCGCGGCGAACCAGCGCGTCTATCAAGGGCCGCGCCGCGGGCGAACCCAGGTCGACGGCAAGCGATTTCTTGTTTCGATTGCAACAGGCGAAGTAGGCCGACAGGCCATCCCGGAAAGGCGGTCCCAGGCCGCGGGTATCGTCGCCGTCGAAGGACTCGATCTTGATTACCTCGGCGCCCAGGTCGGCCAGCATCATGCCGCACCAGGGGCCGGCGAGCACGCGGGAAAATTCGAGGACGGTGATGCCGGATAGTGAGGACATGGTCTGGATTGTAAACGCCGGGATGGGATTAGAATTCACCCATGAGCATTTTTTCCTTGCCCGGCGTGCCCAACATCCATTCGCACGCCTTCCAGCGGGCCATGGCCGGGCTCGCCGAACGGCGGTCCCAGCGGGACGACAGCTTCTGGACCTGGCGGGAAATGATGTATCGCTTCGCCGGCCGGGTCACGCCGGAGTCGATGCACGATATCGCCGCGCAGCTTTTCGTCGAAATGCTGGCGGCCGGCTACACCAGCGTCTGTGAGTTCCACTACCTGCACCATCAAGCCGGCGGCCGGCCCTACGACGACCCCGCGGCGATGTCGCGGGCGCTCATTGCCGCCGCGCGCGAGACCGGCATCCGGCTGACCCTGCTGCCGGTGCTCTACATGAGCGGTGGCTTCGATGGCCGGCCCCTGTCGGAGCGCCAGCGCCGGTTCGGCAACAGCCTCGACTCCTATCTGTCATTGCTGGAGACGCTGCGTGCCGAGGAGGGGCCGTTGCTGCGGGTCGGGATCGCGCTGCACAGCCTGCGCGCAGTGCCGGCGCTGGCGTTGCGGGAGCTTTTCGCCATCCGCCGTGTTGCCGCAGGGGCAGCCGATACACATCCATATCGCCGAGCAGATTGCAGAAGTCGAGGAGTGCGTGGCCCTGCGCGGCTCCCGCCCGGTCGAATGGTTGCTGGCCAACGCGCCGGTCGATGAGTGCTGGACGCTGGTACATGCAACGCACCTGACCGACGCCGAAGTCAGGGGCATCGCCGGAAGCAAGGCCGTGGTCGCCCTGTGCCCGACCACCGAGGCCAACCTGGGCGACGGCCTGTTTCCGCTGCGCGAATTCATCGGGCAGGGTGGACGTTTTGGCATCGGCTCCGATTCCAACGTCTCGGTGTCGCCGGTGGAAGAGTTGCGCTGGCTGGAATACGGCCAACGATTGATCGCGCGGCAACGCAATATCGCCTCCACCGAAGAACTGCCCAGCGCCGGCGAGAGCCTGATCGTCCAGGCCGTCAGCGGCGGTCGCCAGTCCAACGGTCTCGGTGAGCAGCACGACGACCGCCTTATGCTCGATCAGGAATCGTTGTCGCTGTCCGGGGCCGCCGCGGTGGACGTGCACGATCGTTTCGTATTCGCCGGCAACCGCAGCCTGGTGAAGGACGTATTCGTCGCCGGTACCCAGGTCATCAAGGACGGACGGCATGCCGCTGGCGAGGAAATTGCGCGCCGCTATCGGCGCACCTTGCGCACCTTGCTCGCCGACAGCTGAATCATCCTGAGAAGTCGCGTCAGTCGTGGCGGGCAGCCAGCTGCGCGGCCGCGGCCAGGACGTCGCTGAGCACTCCGGCGGCGGTGATCTGAGCGCCGGCCCCGGGGCCGGCGACCGTCAGCGGTGTCGCGTCCTGAAGTTCGGTCCGGACCTCGATCAGGTTTTGCCCCGGCTGCAGTCTGCGCGAAACGCGACTGCGCATCCACGCAGTGCAAGCCGATGCGGCCGCCGCCGGCATCGGCCTCGGCGAGCACGATCCAGCGTTCGCCGCGATGCAAGGCCTGCGAAATCTTCTGCTTCCATCCGGCATCCTCGTCGGCCAATACCTCGGCAAGATCGCGCGCCGTCCCCGACGCGACTTGCAGCAACGGCTGGATTCTGCAGGTCTGTCGGTTCCAGTGCGAACCCGGCCTCGCGCGCCAGCACCAGCAACTTTCGCCCCAGGTCATGCGCACGCAGGTCTTCCAGCGGATCCGGTTCGGTGTAGCCGAGCGCGCGCGCCTCGGCCACCGCCGTCGAGAAGGCGCAGCCCTCGTGCAGGCGATGCAGGATGTAACTCAGCGAGCCGGACAGGACGCCGCGGATGGAGTGCACCTTTTCACCGCGCAGGCGCAGGTCGCGCAGGGGTCCGAGCAATGGAATCGCCGCGCCGACGGTGGTCTCGTAACGGTAGGGCGCCGAGTTCTCGCGCGCCGCGCGTTGCAGTTGCCGATAAGAGGCCAGGCAGCGCGAGTTGGCATGCTTGTTGGCGCCGACGACGCCGACGCCGCCGGCCAGCAGGCGCGTATAGCTGTCGGCCACCTCCGGGCTTGCCGTGCAATCGATCACCAGGGTGCGCGGCGCGCCCGCGCGGGCCACGTGGTCGAGCAGTCGTTCGGCGTCGCCGTCCTGGCGGGGATCGAGACTCGCGCAGAGTTCGTCCGGCGCCAATCCTTGCAGATCGAAGGCGAAGCCGCGGCGGTCGAACGCGGCCACCAGTTTCAGGTCCAGTCCCAGCTGGGCGCGCCACGCGTGCTGCTGCCGGGCCAACTGCGCGCGCAGCGCGCTTCCCACCTGTCCGCGCGCGCCGATCAGGATCAGATCGATGCGGCATGGGTTTCGTTGCGCGACCACCCCATGGCGGACAGGCCGCCCCTTCAGCGGATGCGTCCGTGCGGGCGCATCGACCGGGAGTTGCCTGGATTGGATTGCGGAAAGACTCATCGTTACGCTCCTGGAATGGGGCGCCGCGACGGTGCAACAGTTGGGATGGAGCAGCTTCCGCAACTGGCTGGTGCCGTCGCGGTTGCCTGGTCGGTTTGGCTAGGGGTTGCTGCCGTCCGAACGGATACCGCGCGAGTGCGTACGCATGCACATGAGCATCGGCGGCGGGCTGGAATTGGCGGGTAGGGATACGTTCATCGCGATATAGAGATATAACGATCCGGGCGGCCTGTCAAGACTTTTCCTGCGCCCGGTTGGCGGCTAGGCCGTCAGCATCAGCTTCGATCCGGCGATGACCAGCACGACTGCCAGCAGGCGCTTGATCAGTGCGGGCGCAAAGCGGCGGCTGCCCAGGTGCGAGCCGACCGTGCCGCCGACCACTGCGGCAAGCGCCAGGGGAAGCGCCAGCTCCGGAAGCCGGCTGGTGGCGCTGACATTGCCAAGCAGTCCGGCAATCGAGTTCACCAGGATGAACACCGCCGAAGCCGCGGCCGCATTCCGTGTCCGCGCCCAGCGCATGAGCAGCAGCAGGGGCGTCAGGAAGATGCCGCCACCGGTCCCGGTCAGCCCCGCGAACAGACCGAGCACGCCGCCGGCGCCGATCGCGACAGGTTTCGATGGCTCCGAGCCGACCGTGTCGTTGTACGGTTGCCAGAAGAAATAGATCGCCGACAACAGCAACACGGCGCCGACCAGAAGCTTGAATACATGGGTCGGCAGGTCGAGGTAACCGCCGACGAATGCGCACGGAACCGAGAGCAGGGCGAACGGCCAGAACAAGCGCCAGGAAAAGTGACCGGCCCGGAAAAACTGCCAACTGCCAATGCTCGCCACCAGGATATTGAGCAGCAACGCGGTCGGCTTGATCACTGCCGGCGACAGCGAGGCCAGGGACATCACGGCGATATAGCCGGATGCGCCGGCGTGGCCGACACTCGAATACAGGAAGGCGATCAGCAGTACGGCCGTCACCAGGAGCAGGTGTTCAGGGGGCATCACCCAACTATAATCGGATCTTGAACCCGGAGCCCGCCATGTCCGCCAACAGCCGCAAAGACCCCACCCGCCACATTCGCGCCCCGCGCGGCAGCACGCTCACCTGCAAGAGCTGGCAGACCGAAGCGGCCTACCGGATGCTGCAGAACAACCTGGACGCCGAGGTTGCCGAGAATCCGCAGGAACTGGTCGTCTACGGCGGCATCGGCCGCGCCGCGCGCGATTGGGCCTGCTACGACAAGATCCTGGAAACCTTGCGCACGCTGGGCGACGACGAGACCTTGCTGGTCCAGTCCGGCAAGCCGGTCGGCGTGTTTCCCTCGCACGCCGATGCGCCGCGCGTGCTGATCGCCAATTCCAACCTGGTGCCGCACTGGGCGACCTGGGAACACTTCCACGTGCTCGATCGCAAGGGCCTGATGATGTACGGCCAGATGACGGCCGGCAGCTGGATCTACATCGGCTCGCAGGGCATCGTGCAGGGGACCTTCGAGACCTTCGCGGAAATGGGCCGGCAGCACTACAACGGCGACCTTCGCGGCAAGTGGATACTTACCGCCGGCCTCGGCGGCATGGGCGGCGCGCAGCCGCTGGCGGCTTCGCTGGCCGGCGCCTGTTCGCTGAACATCGAGTGCCAGCAAAGCCGCATCGACATGCGCCTGAAGACGCGTTACGTCGATGAGCAGGCGCTGGACCTGGACGACGCGCTGGCCCTGATCGAAAAATACTGCAGCCAGGGCCGGGCCGTCTCCATCGCGTTGCTCGGCAATGCCGCGGAAATCCTTCCCGAACTCGTGCGCCGCGGCGTGCGGCCCGGACGCGGTCACCGACCAGACCTCCGCGCACGATCCGCTGAACGGCTATCTTCCCGCCGGCTGGACGCTGGAACAGTGGTGGGACCGGCAGAAGACCGATCCGCAATCGGTCATCGACGCCGCCAAGCACTCGATGCGCGTGCACGTCGAGGCGATGCTGCACTTCGAGGATCTCGGCATTCCGACCTTCGACTACGGCAACAACATCCGGCAGATGGCCAAGGATGCGGGCTGCAAGGACGCCTTCGATTTCCCCGGCTTCGTGCCCGCCTACGTGCGGCCGCTGTTCTGCCGCGGCATCGGCCCCTTCCGCTGGGTCGCGCTCAGCGGCGATCCGGAAGACATCTACAAGACCGACGCCAAGGTCAAGGAACTGCTGCCGGACAACAAGCACCTGCATCGCTGGCTGGACATGGCGCGCGAGCGCATCAGCTTCCAGGGCCTGCCGGCGCGCATCTGCTGGGTCGGGCTCGGCGATCGCCATCGCCTCGCGCTCGCATTCAACGAGATGGTGCGCAGCGGCGAAGTGTCGGCGCCGATCGTGATCGGCCGCGACCACCTGGATTCGGGCTCGGTGGCATCGCCCAATCGCGAAACCGAGGCGATGCTGGACGGCTCCGACGCCGTCTCGGACTGGCCGTTGCTGAACGCGATGTTGAACGTCGCCGGCGGCGCAACCTGGGTATCGCTGCATCACGGCGGCGGCGTCGGCATGGGCTTCAGCCAGCACAGCGGCGTGGTGATCGTCGCGGACGGCACCGATGCCGCCGCGCGTCGCCTCGCGCGCGTGCTCTGGAACGATCCCGGCCACCGGCGTGATGCGCCATGCCGATGCCGGATACGACGAGGCCGTCGACTGCGCGAAAGAGCACAATCTCGACCTGCCGATGATCGGCTGAACTGGTCCGGTTACCGTGTGCGGCGTGCCGTGATCCAGCCACGCCCGCTGCCAGGCTGAATGCATTTCGAGCCGGCTTTCATCGCTCAGATTCGGTTCAGTGCCTGTGGCTCGTAGTGATAGCCGTGCAAGACTCCCTTGCCCTGGCAACGAGGACAGGAATGAACGCGATCATCATCAAGCGCAGTGTGCTTGCCGCCATCATCGGCTCGTCGATGGCGCTCGGTTTGGGCGTGCCGTCGACCGCGCACGCAAGCCAGCCACGCAACCAGAAATCCCAGGAGCAGCGGGACCGTCAGGACAAGCGGGACGAGGATGCCAAAGCTGCGCAAAAGGCCGAACGGCAGCAACAAGCGGACGCGCGCGTCCGTGAATCCCAGGCAACGCTGGCCCGCAGTCAGGAAAGCTCCCGACGACAGGCCGACCCGGCGCAGAGGCCGCAGAATCCGCAGCCAGGGCAGGTTGGACAGCCGCAGCAGCGCCGCGCCGAGCAGCAGCAACAGCGCCTGCCGCGCGACGAGAATGCGGATCGTCTTGCGACACAGCGGGACGGCCGCAATGAGCGCGCCGTCGTTCAACAGACGCCCCGGGAAGACCGGACCGGACGCATGGCTGCCCCGCCGCTGGGCCAGCCCTATCCCGCCAACCGTCGCGACCAGGGTCGTGAAGCCTATGGCCGCGATTCCGGCAAGAACATCCAGGGCCGGGAGCGTGACCGCCTGCCGGAGCCGCAACGCCAGAAGTTGATAACCCAGCAGCGTCAGCAGGCCGAACAGTTCAGCCGGCAGATCGAATCCCGGCGGGCCGATGCCGACAGGTACGGCCGCGCGCTGCAGAAGCAGCATCGCAATTCGCAGTATCGCTACCAGCAGGAATACTACGATCGCTCGCGCCACTACCAGTCGCGCTACAACTGGCGGACCTACAACTACTACAACGACCCGTACTTCTACACGGCGCCGCGCTATCGCTACTACCGCGGAGGCAGCTACTTCAGCATCAACATCTACGGCGCGAACCTGCTGCAGCAGGCGATAAACTTCGGATACAGCGAAGGCCTCAGGGCAGGCCGGGCTGACCGGATGGACGGCTGGCGCTTCGATTACCGGAGTTCGTACGCCTACCGCGACGCCAATTATGGTTACTACGGCTTCTATGTCGACCAGTCGGAGTACAACTACTATTTCCGCCAGGGCTTCGAACGAGGCTACGCGGATGGCTACTACGGTCGCCGTCGCTACGGCAGGTACTACAACGGCGCGGACATCCTTTATGCGCCGGTGATGTCGACGATCTTCAGCTTCCAGATATTCAACTGATCCTGCGGAACCGGGCGCAGGCCTGCTAAAATTCGCTTCCATGAGCGAACAGCGCTTCCGCCTTTACGATGCCGCCGCCCTGGCGCCGGTTATCCAGCGCATGGCCCGCCAGACGCTGGCCTTGCTGGACGAAACCCCGACCGTGCTGGTCGGGGTTTTGCGTCGTGGCGTTCCGCTCGCGGACAGGTTGCAGCAGGCCATCCATGAGATCGACCCGGCGCGCGCACCGGTGCGCATGGACCTGCTGGTGAAGCGCTATGCGGACGACCTGACACTGCTGCACCCGGCCACCCGGCTCGAGGCCCCCGCCCAGGCTGGGGAGATCCTGAGCGGGAAACGCGTGGTCGTGGTCGATGATGTCCTCTACCAGGGTTTTTCGCTGTTGCGCGTCTGCGACTGGTTGCGCGACTGCAATGCGGCGCAGGTGCACGCCGCGGTTCTGGTCGACCGTCGGCGGGCACGCCTTCCGATTGCGGCGGACATCGTCGGGCTCACCCTGGAAATCGCTCCGGGTGACGTGATCGAGTGCAACGTGCCTCCCTACGAGGCCGACTTTGCGATCGACGTCTGGCGTCCGGGCGCTTGAGCGACAGCCTCGAACAAGACATCGCCCGGCACGGTTACGCTTTCGTTCCCGCGGCGACGATGCGCGGTTTGCTCGGGCAGGCGGGCTCGCTGACTGACTGGCCTGAGTTCGCGGCCAGTTGGAACGATCTCCCGCTCGACACGCATATGGCCGATCAGCGGCCGCTATCGCCGCCGGCGCCATGCCGTTTTCGCAGCCGGCGGCAGCGGCCCGATCGAGCGCCAGCCGCACCAGGCGCACTACCAGGCGCTGGACTACAACCCGCTCAACGGCGGCATCGAGCGCTGGTTCGAGCCGATCGACCTGCAACTCGGCAATGGACCGAGCATGCGCGCCATCCTCGACTTTTGTCGTGCGCTGTTCGAGCCGCATGGCCGCGGCGCACGGCACGGCGGTGTCCTGGCATATCGAGGCGCATCAATTCAGGATCGAGGCCGTTGCCGGTGAACCGGGCCTGCCGACGCCCGAAGGAATGCATCGCGATGGCGTCGATTACGTATTGGTGCTGCTGGTCAGGCGCTGCAACATCGACAGCGGAACGACCATGATCGGCACCACGGCCGCGCGGATTCTTCAGCAGCTTCACCCTGGCCGAGCCGTTCGATGCGGCGCTGGTCGACGACCAGCGCGTGTATCACGGGGTAACGCCGGTCGAGCCGATGGACCCCGGCGCGCCCGCCTATCGCGACGTTCTCGTGGTCAGCTTTCGGCGCGCCTGACGCGCGCGTTCGATCAGAACTCGTCCACGAACTCGATCATTGCGTCCAGTCGCCTGGCCACGATCCCGGCCGTCTCATGGACGCGGCGCACGCCTTCCTCGTTCGGCGCTTCGACTTCGATGTCGTGCACGCTGGGTCCGATCACGTCGCTCAGGCCCGCCGAGCTGGAATCCTCGTCGTCCATGTGCGACATCAGGTCGGCGACCTCTTCGACGTGCTCGATTCCCTCGATGCCCTCGAGCGCGTGGAGCAACTCGTTGACGTCATCTGCCGAGGCGGTGACGCGAATGCGGACGGTGGGCATGGCAGTCACTCCCTGGATGGCAGTCCGCCGGATGATACTGCGTGGCCTGGCGAACATTGCCAAACCCGTCACAGGCCAGCATGGCATCCGGCGGGAAACGAGGCTTTTTCCCTGAAAATAACGAAGATTGAATTGTGTCCAGCCATGGCCGGGTGGACAATGTAACGATGTATATACGGAGATCGGCTTTGGAATCCACCGCAACCGCACCTGTCGCCGCACCCAGCCTGCGTCAACTCTGCGCCCGCTTCGCCAAACCGCATCTCGGTCGCGCCATCTGGCAATTGCTCAATACCATTCCACCGTTCATCGCTCTTTGGGCGCTGATGGCGTGGAGCATCCATGCGGACTGGAATTATGCGTGGACCCTGCTGCTGGCTTTGCCGACTGCCGGTCTCTACGTGCGTATCTTCATCTTCCAGCACGATTGCGGTCACGGCTCGTTCTTTGCCAGCGCCCGGGCCAATCATGTGGTCGGCGCTTGCCTGGGCCTGATCACCCTGTTCCCGTTCGGCTACTGGAAGAAGACCCATGCCATGCACCACGGCACCTCGGGCAACCTGGACCGCCGCGAGTTGGGCGATGTCGAAACCCTGACGGTCGCCGAGTACAAGGCCCGTTCCTGGTGGGGACGCGCTGAGCTACCGCTTCTACCGCAGCACGCCGGTGCTGCTGGGTATCGGCCCGATCTACCAGTTCGTGATCAAGCACCGCTTCCCGTTCGACATGCCCTTCACCTGGAAGAAAGAGTGGGCCAGCGTCCTGCTCAACAACCTGATGCTGTTGCTGGTCGGCGGCGCGCTTGGCTTCGCGATCGGCTGGCATGTCGTGCTGATGGTGCACCTGCCGATCGTCCTGATCGCCGGCGCGCTGGGCGTCTGGCTGTTCTACGTGCAGCACACGTTCGAGAACGCCTACTGGGAGCGCAAGGAGTCCTGGGACTCCAACGAGGCGGCGATCGCGGGCAGTTCGTATTACGCCTTGCCGCGCGTAATCCACTGGTTCACCGGCAACATCGGCTATCACCACATTCATCACCTGGCCAGCCGGATCCCGAATTACCGCCTGCGCGAAGCGTTCGAGTCGCACCCGATGTTGCAGGCCGCCCAGAAACTGACGATCTGGACGAGCCTGAAAAGCGCGCGCCTGAAGCTCTGGGACGAAGACCTGAAGCGGATGGTCGGGTTCCCGAAGCGCGCTCGCGCCTGAGCAACCCGGGCAAGGATCAGGAAGGCTGGCCGAGCAATCGCCAGCCGACCGTCTCGCCGGCACGCATCGGAACCAGTCGCTCCGTGCCGAGCGGCAAGTCAGCCGGCACAGTCCAGTCTTCCCGCACCAGGGTGATTTTTCCGGTGTTGCGCGGCAGTCCGTAGAAGTCGGCGCCGTGGAAGCTGGCAAAGCCTTCCAGTTTCTCCAGCGCGCCGGCCGCTTCGAATGCTTCGGCATACAGTTCGATCGCCGCATGCGCCGTGTAGATTCCGGCGCAACCACAGGCTGATTCCTTCGCGCTGCGCGGATGCGGCGCGCTGTCGGTGCCAAGGAAGAACCGCGGATTGCCCGAGGTGGCGGCCGACGACCAGCGCCTCGCGGTGGGATTCGCGCTTGAGCACTGGCAGGCAGTAGGCGTGCGGGCGCAGGCCGCCGGTAAACAAGGCGTTGCGATTGAGCAGCAGGTGATGGGCGGTCAGCGTCGCGGCAACCCCGGCGCGGGCTTCGCACACGAAGTCGACGCCCTCGCGCGTGGTCAGGTGCTCGAAGACCACCTTGAGCCCGGGGAATCTCTCGATGATGCGCCGCAGGTGGCGCTCGATGAATACCGCCTCGCGGTCGAAAATGTCGATCCGTGGATCGGTCACCTCGCCGTGCACCAGCAAGGGCAAGCCGGTTTCCTGCATGGCCTCGAATACCGCATCGCAATGGGCCAGGTCGGTCACTCCGGACTGCGAGTTCGTGGTCGCGCCGGCGGGGTAATACTTGACGGCATGGATCAGGCCGGATGCCTTGGCGCGGACGATCTCGTCCGGCAGGGTGCTGTCGGTGAGGTACAGCGTCATCAGCGGTTCGAAGTCCAGGCCGGCCGGAACGGCCGCCAGGATCCGCTCGCGGTAGCCGCGGGCTTCGGCCACGGTGCGTACCGGCGGCGTCAGGTTGGGCATGACTATCGCGCGCCCGAAGCGCTGCGCGGTATCGGCCAGGACCGCGCGCATGGCGTCGCCATCGCGCAGGTGCAGGTGCCAGTCGTCGGGGCGAGTCAGGGTCAGGGTGCGGGTCATGACGCCAGTTTAAAGCAGGAATACACTGCCGACACTTCCCGAAGGAGAATCGCGATGATCGGCTACGTCACCCTGGGCACCAACGATCTGGCGCGCGCCGCCAAGTACTACGACGCGCTGCTCGGCGAAATCGGAGCCAAGCGCTTCATGGAGTCGGAGAAGTTCATCGCCTGGTCGGTCTCGCCCACTTCCCCCGGGCTGGCGCTGACCAGGCCTTTCGATGGCAAGCCGGCCACGGTTGGCAACGGCACCATGGTGGCGCTGATCGTGGACAGCAAGGACAAGGTGGACCGCCTGTATCGCAAGGCGCTCGAACTCGGCGGCACCGACGAGGGCCCTGCCGGACCGCGGGGAGATGGCTTCTACGCCGGATATTTCCGCGACCTGGACGGCAACAAGCTCAACGTCTTCTGCGCGGGATGAGGCCGGCGACGGCCGGCTAGTCGTTCCGGTACAGGCCTGGAAATTCCTGCTTGAGCCTGGCGACCTTGGGCGCATCCCAGTAAGTGATATAGGGGTGCGTCGGATTGAGCCGGGCGAAATCCTGATGGTGGCGCTCGGCGGGGTAGAAGGCCTTGAGCGGAACCACCTGGGTGACGATCGGCTTGTTTCCGAAAGTCTTCGCCGCCGACATCTGCGCGATATAGGCGGTGGCGATGCGCTGCTGTTCCGGACTGGTGTAGAAAATTGCCGAACGGTACTGGCTGCCCCGGTCCGGGCCCTGGCGATTGAGTTGGGTCGGGTCGTGGGCAACCGAGAAGAACACCTTCAGCAGTTGACCATAGCTGATGACGGATGGATCGAAGACCACCTTCACCGATTCGGCATGGCCTGACTGGCCGCCGCTGACCGTGTCGTAATCGGCCGTGGCTGCTGCGCCGCCTGAGTAGCCCGAACTTGCGTCCTTGACGCCCTTCACGTGCTCGAACACGGCCTCGATGCCCCAGAAGCAGCCGCCGGCGAATACCGCGGTCTGAAGTCCCGCTGTGGCCACGAGCGGCGCGTCCACGCGGGACTCGGCACATCCTGGCGGGCGCGGCTGGTGTTGCTCAGGGCAGCGGTGGCGAGCGCGAAGAACGCGAGGATGCCGAGGACTTTCCCCGGTCCGGCGAATGCGGCGATGTTCATGGCGATGATTCCATCAAGTTGGCGAGGGCCTGGTTTCGGCTGCGGTCGGTGTCGCTCACGCCGCTGGCGCGAAGCGCAGCGCGACCGAGTTCATGCAGTAGCGCAGGCCGGTGGGCTTCGGACCGTCGTCGAAGACGTGGCCGAGGTGCGCATCGCAGCGCCGGCAAGTCGTCTCGGTGCGGATCATTCCGTACAGGCGGTCCTCGTGGGCGAGGATGTTCTCCTGCGCGATGGGCTGCCAGAAGCTCGGCCAACCGGTTCCGGAATCGAACTTGGCGGCTGAATCGAACAGGGCGGTATCGCAGCAGATGCAGCGGAACACGCCCTTCTCGTGCCAGTCGTCGTACTTGCCGCTGAAAGGGCGCTCGGTGCCGCGCTGCCTCGTGACATGGAAGGCGGGGGCGCCGAGTTGCCGCTTCCAGTCATCGACGCTCTTGACGATTTTCGGCACGCGCACGTTCTTCAGGCGTTTGCCGTCATTGCTGAATTCCACGATCGTCACCAATGCGGCCGTCGCCTTCGCTGGCGCGGCGCCCGCGGCCTCTTCCGATCGCGAACACGCCAGCGTAAGCCCGGCGAGAGCCAGAACCGAACCACCAAGCAATCGACGACGCGAGGGATTGGGGGGCGGGAAGGGACTTGTTTTCGGCGATTGCATAGCACGATTCTCCGTGTGAGGGCCGAGCTTAGGCCGCAGACCCGTAGCGCGGGGTGAAGAAACGTCGCGCTCGCGGCCTCCATCCGTATTCGCCCCGAGGCGGAGGAGGTTTCTTACAGGCAGGCAAGTCGTTGTGCCGCCGTTCAGCCTTTGGCCAGCGCCAGCGTCGGCTCGCCCATCGCTACCAGTTGCTCCTGCAGCTGCACGATGACGCCTTCCCAATGTCGCGGCGAGTCGAACCAGGGGAAGGCGGCAGGGAAGGCCGGGTCGTGCCAGCGGCGGGCGATCCAGGCGTGATAGTGCAGCAGGCGGATGGCGCGCAGCGCCTCGATCAGGTGCAGTTCGCGGCGGTCGAACGGTGCGAACAACTCGTAGCCATCGAGCAGCCAGCCAAGTTGTTCGCTGCGCGCCGGCGCGTCGCCGGTACAGCAGCATCCACAGGTCCTGCATCGCCGGGCCGGTAATGGCGTCGTCGAGATCGACGAAGTGGGCGCCGTCGTTCCGCCACAGGATATTGCCGGGGTGGCAGTCGCCATGCAGCCGGATCTGCGCGAAATCGCCCGCCGCCTGCCAGGCGTCCTCGATCTCATCGATCAGCAAGTTGCACAGCGCCTCGAAATTGGCCTCGCAGCGAAGGCGGCAGCCAGTCGGCCTCGAGCAGATAGGCGACCGAGGCGACCGCATGGGACTGGATGCCCAAGCGACCCGCGATGCAGGAAACGGCCGGTCGCGCCGATGGCATGGATACGCCCGAGCGTGCGGCCGATCTGGCGCAAGGTCTCGCGATCACCGGGTTCCGGAGCGTGCCCGCCTTGCATCGCAAACAGGGCGAAGCGCATGCCGTCGTGGTGATGCAGGGTCCGGCCGCCGATCGTTCTGCGGCGCTACGACCGAAATGTCGGCGGCGCACAGCTCGGCGCTGAACGCATGCTCTTCGAGAATGGCCGCATCGCTCCAGCGCGACGGGCGGTAGAACTTGGCCACCCTGGGCGGCTCGGCTTCGATGCCGATTCGATAGACGCGGTTTTCGTAGCTGTTGAGCGCCAGCACGCGGCCATCGCAATGCAGGCCGAGGCTCTCCACGGCGGCAAGGATGGCCTCCGGCGTCAGGCCCGCGAATGGCGCGGCGTGCTCGGCCAGTGGCACGCGCTCGCCGCCCATGCGTCGGTTTCCGTCAGCCCAGCGAGCGCTTGCTGCTGCGCAATTCGGCCTTGAGGTTTTCCGCGGCGTGCACGTACTGCTTGGCGAGCACGCGGACCACGAAGCTGTTGTCGCGATCCATGACCACTTTCTGCAGGGAGACCTGGATATGGCTCTCGGTCAGTTCCAGCGCGGTGATATTGGCCGAGTTGACCGCCTTGAAGCCACCGCGCATTCCGGCGTAGGTCTGGTCGACCTCATCCACCAGGTCGATGGACTTGGCTGGTTGCTTGTGGCCGGGCTTGAGTTCGCTGGCGAGGTTGTCGGCCAGGGTGGTCTTGGCTTTGGCCATGTCGGTGAAAACGCGGCTGAGTTTCTTGTCCGCCACGGATTTGGCCGCTTCTTCGTAAAACTCGGTTCCGTTGCGGCTGATCTGGATCAGGTCATGAAGGAAATAGGCGGTTTCGCTCATCGAGGTCTCCTAGGCAATGCAGGCATGGATTGACCCGGCAGCCTGGGGCTGGCCGGTCCGATAGCTGTCACCGATCCAGGGGCGTGGCCCGAGAGCTTCAATCCTGATGCAGCCAGGCCCGAATTTGCGGGCGCAGACTGTCTGTTCCGGCATCTGCAGGGCAGGGCCGGACTGGATCGATGGTGTAGAGCAATCATACCAAACCGGACATAAATATTAGGTTATCCGGGGCTCCCGAGCCCGCCACGACAACCTTTCGGCCCTGAAAGGCGGCCTGCCGTCGAGCCCCGCCGGCGGGCTCAGGCAGTGGCAGCGGCGGTCTCGCCCGCGGCATCGGCCGCCGGCACGCGGCGCGGTACGCCCTCATCGTCCAGCAGGCGCTCGATACGGGCGAACACTTCGCCGCGCGAGAACGGCTTCTTCATGAAGTCGTCGGCGCCGATCCGATGCACATAGAATTCTTCGGTGGCCTGTTCGTTGCCGCTGATCATGATGATCGGGATGTCCTTGGTGTCGGGATCGCGACGCAGGGCGCGCAACGCGGCAAATCCGTTCATGCCGGGCAGCACGATGTCGAGGAAGATCAGGTCCGGGCGCTCGCTGCGCGCGAGCTCGATGCCGCGCTCGGCGTCGCCTGCCTCGAGCGTGGCGTACTCGTTCTGGCGAAGCATCCTGCGCAGCAGGGCGACGATGGTCGCGGAGTCATCGATGAGCAGCACGCGCATGCCGCTCCGCGCCACGCGGCGCTCCTTGCCGCGCCGGTTGCTGCTTTCGACCAGGGGCTCGAACGGCATCGGCTCCGGCACCGGCGGCGCCGACCGGAACAGGCTCTTGATCCGCTTCAGGAAATCCATGGCCGCGCGCCCCTTGGGATCAGTTGATCGGTTCGTTCAACATCAGGTTGCGCACGTAGCGCCCCGATGGCGAGCCGAAGGAGAGCACGGTGTCGTGGTAATTCTTCAGGTTGAACTTGTCGCCGTCGCGCGCCTCGATCGCCTTGCGCAGGTCGAAATGTTCCTGGGCGCCGACGAAATAGGTCGGCAGCTGCGTCGAGCTGAGCTGGGCGCGAACCCACTTGCCTGCCGCCTCGCGCTCTTCCTGGAAGGTGTCCTGTGTCATCAGCTTCATGGCGTCGTCGCGGCTCATGCCATCGACGTGGATCGCCTGGTCGAGGATGGCGTTGGAGATCACGCGCAGGTACCACTTGAGCTGGACCAGGTGATAGAGCGGATCGTTGTCGCGATAGCCCTGGTCGACCATCACCTTCTCCGCGTAGACCGCCCAGCCCTCGACGAACGAGCCCGACGAAAGCACGGCGCGCAGCACCGACGGATACTTGTTCGAGTGCCAGATCTGCACGTAGTGGCCCGGCATCGCTTCGTGGATGCTCAGCTCGTCGATCGATCGCGTGTTGTATTCGCGAAGGAAGGACGTGGTCTGTTGGTCGGTCCAATCGTCCGGGATGGGCGACACCGCGTAGAAGGTGTCCAGCGACTTGTCGAGCGGACCGGGCGAGTCGCAATAGGCGACTGTCACGCCGCGTTGGAACTCGGGCATCAGGATGATCTGCACGGGCGAATCGGGCAAAGTGATGAAGTCCTTCTTGCGAACGAACTCGGTAGCGCTCGCCAACGTGGCCTTGGCCGTTTCGACCACCTGGTCACGGGTGGGGCGGTCGGCATAGGCGAGCTCCAACGCGGCCTGGATGGCCGCCTGCTGCTGGCTCGCGCTCGGGGCTTCGGGGGTTTCAGGCGCGTCCTTCCTGCCGGCGAGCACGCCGCGCGCAACCGAGTACATCTCGCTGCGGACGCGGATCAATTCGGCGTCCGCGCGCTTGCGGATTTCAGCGCGGGTCAGCGGCGAGTCGAGGGCGAACGCCAGCTTCTCGTCATACAGCTTCTGGCCGATGCGGAAATCGCCCTTGGCGTTCGGCACCAGGGTCTTGTCGAGCCAGGTCTGGTGCTCGTCCACGGCCTTGCGCAGGGTGGCAATGGCGGCATCCAGGCGCTTGCGGTCGGCTTCCGGCAGCTTGTCGGCGTTCGGCAGGATCATCTCGTCGATCAGGCTCAGCACGCCCTTGTTCTGCTTGGCCACGGTCTCGGCGTGGATCTTCGGCACGCGCGCCGGATCGAGGTTGGCGCGCATCTGGGCAAACAGGGTCGGCAGTTTTTCCATGCGCGAGGTCGCGTTGCGCAGGCGGTCCGGCATCGGGGCGAAGTCACGCGCCAGCAGCGTGTACAGCGATCCGCCCGCGAGCTGGCTGTACAGCATCGGGTCCCAGGCCCAGCCCTGCAGGCTCTCGGCGCTCCAGACGTCGTAGCGCAACTGGTTGCGCAGGACCGAGGCATCCACCTGGTTCTCCCGCGAAAGCGTCGCGCGGTCGATCTTTTCCAGCTCGGCCAGCAGCGACTTGGAAAAATCCAGGCTCTTGGCCCGGCCCTCGGCGCTCAGGTCATCGAGTTCGCCATCGAAGCGGTGGTCGCCGGTCTGCGTGGCGGAAACCGGGCTCAGGCGCATCGCGCCATCGAGCCAGCGTGCCGAAAGGTCTGCGAATTGGGTGTCCGCCGCCGACACCGCGGGCGCGGCGACCGGAGCCGGTGCCGTTGTCGCGGCCGGTGCTGGTGCGTTGGGCTTGCAGGCGGTCAGGGCGAGCGACGCCAGGATGAGCAGGGCGGGCAATCGGAGCATGGCGAATTCCAGGCGGGTTCAAGGGGGCGCCGCCGGGAAATCGGCAGCGCGCCTAGGATACTGCGTCCCGAGCCTCGGCGCGCTGGACGATCAGCCCTCGAAAACCGCCTCCGGAGCCTCGTGGGCCGGATGCGAACGACGCACCGCGGGCACCAGTTGCGCCAGCAGTGCGCAGCCGGCCAGCGTCCACACGATCAGCGCGCCGCTGGGCAGGTCGAGGACGGCCGACAGCGCCAGGCCGGAGGCATAGCCGAGCGCGCCGATGACGTAGGCGGCCACCAGCCGGCTGCGACCGCGCATTCCCGCGGTCGCCAATGCCGGCACGATCAGGCTGGCGAAGACCAGGTAGACGCCGACCAGTTGCACGGACACCGTGATGGCCAGCGCGAACAAGGCGTAGAACACCAGGCCGGCCAGCCGGCCGCGGCGCAACCACATGAAGCCCAGCAGCAGCGTCGACAGCACGGCGGCGGGAATCAGCTGGCGCATAGCTGACCCAGAGGATCTGTCCGACCAGCAGGTCCTTCAGGTGCTCGCCGCCCTGCGGATTGTTGGCCAGCAACAGCAATCCACCGGTGGCCGCGAGCACGAACAGCGTGCCGATCAGCGGCTCCTGGTATTCCGGCCAGCGGCGGTCGGTCCAGGCCAGCAGGCCGGCGCCGAGCAGCGCGGCGATGGCGGCGGCGACCTGCACGCCGAAGCCATGCTCGTCGATGCCCAGGAAGCCGCGCCGAGATCACGCCCAGCGCGGCGATCTGCGCAATGGCCAGGTCGATGAAGATGATGCCGCGCGCCAGCACCTGCTTGCCGAGCGGAACGTGCGTGGACAACACGATGAGGCCGGCCAGGCAGGCCGGGCCGAGGATGCTGATGTCCAGGCCTTCCCAATTCAGCTGCAGATTCATTTCGCCGCTCCGAGCAATTTGTCGATAGTGGAGTCGAACATCCCGAACAGGTCCTTCGACTTCGGCGATCGCCACCCACGGTGAACGGCAGGCTGACCGCGGGCACGCCGGTGCGTTCGGACAGCCATTCGCTCGCCTTCGGGTCCTGGTAGGCGGCGCGGATGATCGCCAGCGTGTTCGAACTCTTGGTGATCGCGATCAGGCTGGCCAGGTGCGCGCTGGTGGGCGGCACGCCGGGCTTGGGCTCCAGCGCGCCGATCTGCTTGCATGCCCAGCCACTTGGTCAGGTAGACCCAGGCGTCGTGGTGGACGACGATCTTGCGGCCCTTGAGCGGGGCCGCCTTGGCTTCCCAGCTTCTTGGTCGCGGCGCTCCAACGCGCGCTGAAATCGGCCAGGCGCTGCTGGTAGACGGCCGCATTGGCGGGATCGAGCAGTGCCAGGCGGGCATCGAGCGCCTTGGCGACCGTCAGCACGCGATAGGGATCCATCTGGATGTGCGGATTGCCTTGCGGATGCACATCGCCCGCGGCGCGGTCGAGCTTGGTCGGCTTCTCCAGGGTGGTGACCTGGCTGGCGGCCATGAACACGCCGTCGCCGCCGGCGACTTTCTGGTTGCCGGATTGCCGGACCAGCTGCGGCAGCCAGCCGACTTCCAGTTCCGCGCCGGAGCACACCGTCAGGTCGGCCCGGCGGATCTTCGCGATCAGGCTTGGCTTGGCCTCGATCTGGTGCACGTCCTGCAGCGCAGAGGTGGCGACGTCGACATCGACCTTGTCGCCGGCAAGTTCCTGCACCAGCGAGCCCCATTCGGGCTCGCAGGCGAATACCTGCAGCTTCGCCTGCGCCGGCGACGCGAACAGTCCGGAAACCAGCAGCAGCGGCGCAATGCAGATGGCTTCTTCATTGGTCGGATCCTGAATCAGAATTTGTGCGCGCCGTGGGCGCCAAGGCTGACCTGGTATTGCAGGGTCAGCGCGTTGTCGGTATCCGTCGGGTTGGGCTGGTCGTGGCTGACTGCAGGCGAAGCAGGCTGAATTCGCTGTTGAGCCAGGTCAGCATCACGCTGTGGCGGACCGGGTCGAAGTCGCTGGCATAGGGGCCGCTGTCGCTCGGCCCACAGCCGGTCGTAGCGGTAGCCGGTTTCCCAGGTGCGATTTATCCGGTAGACGCCTTCGATGTAGACGCCGCGGCTGGTCCCGGTCCAGGCCTGGTCAAGCAGCGGGTCGGCCGGGTCGGTGTACAGGCCGTCGCGATCGACCAGGAAATATTCGCCGCGCAACGGTCACGCCGCCATCCTTGAAGTTTCCTTCGGGCGCCCATTTCCAGGTGGCGTCGGCGAGGTAGAGCGTGCTGTCGCCGGAGAATCCGTCCTCGGCGCCGTTGCGTGTTCGACTTGAGCATCGACAAGCCGGCCAGCCAGGAGATTTTCCACGCCGACATCGCCGCCGGCATGCGCGAACAGCGTGCCGACGCCGGCGCCGCCGATGGCGGCGCCGCCGCGGGGTAGTTCTCGCCGCGGAACAGTTCGCCGCCGAGCTCGCAGGAACAGGTCGGTCGGCGCGACCCAGCGCAGTTGCACGCCGTCGTCGCCGTACTGATTGGCCGAGGAAGGCCTGGTAGGCGAGCGGCCGGTCGAAGAACTTGTCGGTGTGCGTGTGGTGGCTGTTGAGATAGCCGATGTTGGAATAGAACCGGCCGGCGCGCAGGCGTGAAGCCGCCGGGCAGGGCAGTGGTGTCGATGAAGGCTTCCTCGACTGCCGAGTTCGGTGTTGCCGCCATCCTCGCCGATCGCCAGGGTCAGCTGGCCGTAGAATTTCTCGTCGATGTTGGCGGCGAAGCGAGACTTCGCTTTCGCCCAGCGAAAAGCCCTGCGCGCGACGGAGCCGCCTTCGCCGACCAGCGGAAATCCGCTGCGCGGTAGTACGTCCGGATCCAGCGAGTGATCGCTGTAGCTGCCGTTGAGGATGATGCTGATCGCCGGATTGAAGGCGTTGCCGTTGGCGCTTTCGGGCGCGGCGACGGATTCGGGGGCCGCCGGTGCAGCTTCCTGCGCCACGGGTTCCGCGTCGGCTGGCGCTGCCGCCACTGCGGGGGACGCGGCCTTCATCGCGTCCAGTCGGCGCGGGTCGCCTCGAGCGCGGCGCTTGCGGCGGCGACCTGCTGGCGCAGCGCCTCGTCGTTGGCCTCGAGCGCCTTGATGCGCGCTTCGAGCGCTTCGATCTGGCTTTGCGGGACCGGCGCGCGGCGAAGGCGGGAGAGTTCAGGGCGATGGCAGACGAGACAGGCGAGCGAGGCTCTTTTTCATTCGGTATTCGGGCTTGATCGATGGACATATCGTTACATTATAACGTTCTATGCGGTGCCGCAAGACTCCGATTCGCAATTACCTTTGGCCCGCTCGCCAATCCGGCGACCGGAGCTAGACTTTTCCGCGCATCCGGGGAAACCGATCCGATGAATTTTCCAAGCCTCGCGGCAACTGTGTTGCTGGCCTCATGCCTGCTGGTACCTGGCAGGGCCACGGCGGCGTGCCCACCGATCGGCTGGAGCGCGGAAGGCTGCGCGCCCTGAAAGCCGGGGCCTTCGCCGTCGCCGACGACAGTCGCCGACAACAGCTCGCGCTGGACTGGTGCCCTGCCTGGCGGATCCCGACCCGTCATTGCGCGACGGCATCGCCTTCGAAGCCTATTCGACGTGGCTGCGTGCAGGTCAGTTGGACCTGGCCGACACGTATGCGATTGCTTTGAAGTACTGCAGCCGGCGATCGCTCCGGGCAATGTCGGACGCCGCGGGATTTCGCCAGCCATTCTCGGCGCTCGTGCTGGCCGAATTGGCGCGCGCCGACCGCAAGTCTCCCATCCTTTCATCGGCGCAGCGGCAGGCCCTGGTCGAGGCGGCGCGATTACCTGGAACGGTGCGCGACTACCGGGGCTTCGATCCACGGCAGGGTTGGCGACATGGCGTCGCGCATGGCTCGGACCTGCTGATGCAACTTGGCCTTGAACGAGGCGCTGGCCAAGCCGCAACTCGATCGCATTCTCCGGGCCGTGAAGCTACAGGTCGCGCCGCCCGGCGAGCATTTCTATGTCTATGGCGAGCCTGATCGCCTGGCCCGACCCGTGCTGTTCGTCGCCATGCGCGGCCTGCATTCGCCTGGACGAATGGACGCGACTGGTTCGACCAGCTTTCATCGCCGGCGCCGTTGGCCCGGCTGGGATGAGGCCTTCCAGAGCAACGCCGGCCTTGCGCGTCGCCACAACACGCGCGCCTTCCTGCTGGTGGTCTACTCGGAGATTCGCGACAGCAAGGACGAGCAATTGGCGAGGCTGGTGCCGATAGTGACGGCGGCGCTCGCCAAGGTGCCCTGAGCGCCGGACCGGGGACTCAATCGGCGGCGCTTTTCGACTCGGACGTGCCCAGGATTTCCGGCGATGGCGACTGCAGTTTCCTGCGGTTCATCAGCGGGTGCGCGAACACGGCCAGCAGGATGACCGCCACGCCGAGATAGAACGAGCCGCGTGAGTTCGCGTTGCTCGTCCAGCAGCAGCACCGCCAGGACGATGGCGTACACCGGTTCGAGATTGACGGCCAGTTGCGCCTGGAAAGCGCTCAGCTGGCGCAGCGCCACCAGCGACAGCGCGAACGGCAGCAGGGTGCAGGCCATCGCCAGCAGCAACAGCAGGGCGCCATCGCGCGCGCCGGGCACCAGCGCGGCCATGCTGGCGTCGGCCGGATGCAGAATCAGCCAGGGCACGGCCACCAGGCCGAGGAACACGGTTCCCGCGCCCAGCTCGACGCAGGTGACGGTGAGCGGGTCCGCTGCGCTCCACCAGGCGCTTGTTGTAGGAGCCGAACAGCGCGACGAGCAATGCCGACAGCGTGCCGACCACGATGCCGGGCACATGCCGCCGGGCACGCCGCCGACCACCAGCGCCACGCCCGGCACCACGGCCACGCCGAGCAGCAATTCGCGCGGATCGAAGCGCCGCCCGGAAATCCACGGCTCCACCAGGGCCATGAACACCGGCCCCAGCGCAATGCAGGTGACGGCCACCGAGGCATTGGAGAGCTTGATCGCGCCATAGAAGGTCAACCAGTGCAGCGCCACCAGCACGCCGATCCCGGCGTAGGCGGCCATAGCAGGCGTCGTCGGCAGCGCGCGCAGGCCGCGCCAGACCCGCGGCACCAGCAGCAGCGCGACGGTCACCAGCAGCATGCGCCACCAGACCAGCGCCAGCGCCGACAGGGTGATCAGCTTGCCCAGGATGGCGGTGAAGCCCCAGAGCAGCACGCAGAAGTGGATCTGCCATTGCGCCTTGCGCGTATGCGACATCCCGGCTGCCGGTCAGCGCGACTTGGGTGTTTTCTTCGCAACCGCCTTTTTCGCAACTGCCTTCTTCGGCGCCGCCTTCTTCGGAGCGGCTTTCCTGGCGGCGGCTTTCTTCGCTAGCGGCCTTCTCCGTCGCCGGCGCGGCGCCACCGGTCAGATAGGCGAGAACTTCTTCGGCATGGGTGTCGGGACTGACCTTTTCCCAGACCTTCTCGATCCTGCCCTTGGCGTCCACGACGAAAGTGCTGCGCTGTATCCCGAAGTACTTGCGGCCATACATGCTCTTCTCGACCCAGACACCATAGGCTTCGAGCAGTTGGTGATCCGGGTCGGCAAGCAGCGGAAAATTCAGGCTGTATTTCTTCACGAACCGGTCATGCGACCTGGCCTCGTCGCCACTCACCCCGAACACCGGCACGGCCAATTTTTCGAAGGCGGGCAGGTTGTCCCGGAAGGCGCAGGCCTCGCGGGTGCAACCGGGCGTATCGTCCTTTGGATAGAAGTAGATGACGTGGCGCCGGCCTTTCAGGGCCGCGCTGTCCACCGTGCGTCCGTCGTCACTCGCCAGTGCGAAGGAAGGAGCTTTGTCGCCTGCCTGAAGCATGTTCGTCGGTCCGCTGGAGCCCGCGTCGGGCGTTCGGCCCAGTATATTCAACCGATGCGGTGGAATACACGTGCCGCGCTCGTGCGATCATCTGCTCCCGCAACAGATTCTGGACAGGCGCATGGCCGTCAAGGCAACCGTTTTCAAGGCCGAACTGCAAGTCAGCGACATGGATCGCCACTACTACCAGGCGCATTCGCTGACGCTGGCGCAGCATCCTTCGGAAACCGAGGAACGGCTGATGGCGCGTCTGCTGGCCTTTGCCCTGAACGCCAGCGATTCGCTGGTATTCGGCAAGGGGATCAGCACCGATGACGAGCCGGACCTGTGGCAGAAAGACCTGACCGGCGTCATCGACCTGTGGATCGAAGTCGGCCAGCCGGACGAACAGCGCATCCGCAAAGCCTGCGGCCGCTCCGGCCAGGTGATCGTCTATACCTTCAGCGGCCGAAGCGCGGCCATCTGGTGGGAGAAGAACGCATCCGCGCTCGAGCGCTGCAGGAACCTGACGGTGATCGACATTCCCTCGGCGACCAGCCAGGCGATTGCCGGATTGGCCAGCCGGAACATGCAGTTGCAGTGCCTCGTCCAGGACGGACAGGTCCAGCTGATGAACGAACAGAGCACGGTCGAAATCAATCCGACCGTGCTCAAGTCCGCTGCCGCCAGTCCGCTGAGAAACCCGGCTACTTGGTGCTGAACGCCGGCGCGTGTCCGGTCACCTTGTACAGCTCGGCGCCGACGATCGACCGTGCCGGCGACGCAGATCAGGACCAAGGCCAGCGAGGCCCAAACCATCGGCGGCCAGTTACCGATCCGAAAGCGCGCGCCGATGGTTTTCCAGGACACTTGCATGGCAACCTCAGTTGATCTGGGCGACGCCGTTGCGAATCACCACGCGCGAACCTTCGCGGATGTCGTTGAGACGGTTCTGCGTAATGACCACCTGGCGACCATCGTTCATGCGGATGGTGAGGTCGTACCAGGTCTGGGTCTGGTTCTTCTCGATCGCATTGCCGGCCATGCCGCCGACGACCGCCCCAGCCACCGTGGCGGCTGTCTTGCCGTCGCCACCGCCGACCTGGTTGCCCAGCACGCCGCCGATGACAGCGCCAGTCACCGCGCCCACGCCGGAGGCATGGCGTTCGCCGGTATAGCTGCTGATGCGCTGGACGACGCCGCAATCATTGCAGTTGTTGGAGGAGTAGCCGGAATTGCTGCTGGTATAGCCGTTGCCCGAGGTGCTGCAGGCGCCCAGGCCGAGGGCCAGTAGCGCGATCGATACGATGCGGAAGTTCATGCGATGTGCTCCATTGGTTGATAGTCATCACCAAACTATCCGCGGACCGGTTCGGCCTCGGTGCGGAAGCGCACACAGGGCGGATATCGCTTATCCGCCGTTCAAGCTGAACTGGAGCGAGCGGCTCCCGATTCAGGCAGCAGGCGCTCGAATTCCCGCTTTACGACGCCGTAGCATTCGCAAACGCGAGAGTCCAGGCCGGCGCGTTCCAGCACCGGTGATGTGGCCGCGCCGGTAGTTGATGATGCCCGGCATCCTGCAGCCGCCCGGCCGCCTCGGTGACGCCTTCGCGGCGAACGCCAAGCATGCTCGCGATCAATTCCTGGGTCATGATCAGTTCGTTGCCGGGCATGCGGTCCAGGGTCAGCAGCAACCAGCGGCAAAGCTGCTGCTCCAGGCTGTGCCGCCGGTTGCATGCCGCCGTCAGCGACATCTGCGCGATGAGCGCCTGCGTATAGCGAAGCAGCAGCCGCATCATGGCCCCGCCGCGATTGAACTCGTCCAGGAGCACGGACTTGGGGAGCCGATAGCCATGGCCGCCGGTCTGGACGATCGAGCGACTGAGCGCGGTCTCGCCCCCCATGAACAGGGAGACGCCGACCAGGCCCTCGTTGCCGACGCCGGCAATTTCGGCAGAGGAGCCATTTTCCATCACGTATTGCAACGAGACGATCGAGCTGGTCGGGAAGAACGCATGCGACATCTGCGCGCTCGATTCGCAGACGACGTCGCCTATCAGTACGGCTACCAGCTCCAGGTCCGGCGCAAGGCGCTCGTAGTCTTCCGCCGGCAGTGCCGCGAGGAGGCGGTTGCGCAAGGCCGATGCCGCCATCATGCAGATGCTTCCGGGTCGGTGACTTCCACGAAACTCCAGCCCATCTCGTTGCCGCCTGCTGCATGCTGGATGTCCATCAAAAGCGTCGTTCCGTCCGTGCGCTGCAGCTGCGCACGCGTCATTGCGTAGCCACGCCTGCTTGAATTCAGCGTCGCCGTGATATCCATACCGACGCCGCGATAGCCGATGAACCGGCCAGAGGCGTCGAACTTGGGCTCGCCGCTGGTCTGCAGGAATTGTTCGGTGCCGTCTGGCTTGACCCGGCTGTACACAAAGTCCAGGAACGGCTTGCGCGACGCCAGCTTCTCATCGAGGATCGCGCGCTCTTCCTGGTTCCAGCGCGGCGGGGTACCGCCTGCCGCGACTGTTTCGTCGCCCAGGCCGAGCATTTCCAGGGCCGGGCCGGAAACCCTGGTGAATTGGCCGTTCTCGTCCTGCTCCCAGTACCAGTCCGATGCCAGTTCGGCCAGGCTGCGGAAACGCGCTTCGCTCTCGCGCAGCTCGGCAGTGCGTTCCAGCACCGTCTGCTCGAGCAGTCGCTTGTCGTTTTCGATCCGCTTGTAGAGCAGTCGCACCTCCAGCATGTTGCGGATGCGGGTCTGGATTTCGAGCAGGTCGAAGGGCTTGCTGAGGAAGTCCTTGGCGCCGGCGCGCAAGGCGCGCAGCTTGCTCGAGGGTTGCGCGGTCAGCACCAGTATCGGCAGGTAGCCGCCCGGATCGACGTCCTTCAACTGCTCCATCACCTCGAACCCGTCCATGCCGGGCATCTGCAGGTCGAGCAGGATCAGGTCGTAATGGTTGTCGCGGTGGAGTTGGCAGACCGCGCGTGGATCGGTCGTCGAGCCGACGTTGGCGTAGCCGGCATCCACCAGCATGCCCTGCAGAAGGTCCACGTTGGCTTTCTGGTCATCGACGACAAGGATGCTGGCGCTCGAGCAATTCGGCTTCGCTGAGAGTCATTTGCAGCGGCCCGAGGGGTTTGGATTCCCTCCAGAAAACATCGTCGCTGCGTTTCCGCTCGCCTGTGCCGGATCGGCCATCGTTCGCGCAGGCTGCTGTTCAGGTTTGTCCGCGGCGGATGCAGCTGGCAGAGTTCCCGTTTTCCGGCGACGTTCAGCTTCTTGACCTGATGCTCGGCCTTTGAAGCCTCGGAGCGGTCTGCGTATTCGATGATCGCCGCCAGCGCGTCAGCGGCGGGTGCGAGCGGGTGTAACGCGCTCCTTTGCCGGCGGCATGCATGCGCATAGCGCCGCGCCACGTCGACGGCGATGCCGGTGTACAGGCTGCCGTCGGCGCACTCGATGCACGTAAAGGAACCAGGCCTTGGCCATGCCTCAGCGCAACGAGATGGCGATGTGTCGCCACTTTTCGCGTTCGTCCAGGCAGTCGCCGCCGCCCATGGCGAATTCCCGACAGACGAACGGCCGGCGCTCGTAGATGCTGCAACGCATCGCATCGCGGTCCAGCGCGGCGCACCAGCCGTCGTCGCCCTTGCCCATGATCTCCAGCCCTTCCTCATCCAGGTCGATGAAGTGCTGCGGCGGATCGTCGCCGGCGATCAGGATGACCTTGAGCTGGCAGCAGATGGCGGGGCAGTTGGCTGCAGGACACGGTGGGCGATCGCCCGGTGGCAGACATCGGCTGATGGGCTGGGCATGGCGGTCGATTGTCCCACGCGGCCGCGCTTTGCGCGATTGGCGAGCGCCATGGGGCGGAAGCAAAAAAGGGCCGGGTGGATCTTGCGCGATGCAAGAACGACCCGGCCCCGGTATTGCTTTCAGCTCCCGAAGGAGGCGGCCGAAGCCGCTCCCTCGGGGGTTGCCTTAGAACTCCTGCGAGAAGCGGATGCCGAAGGTGGTCGGCTGGCCGGTGATCACGTACTTCTGGCCGTCCGGGTATTCGGGATACGAAGCCGGGCACGCCGTAGCGCAGGGACCACGCAGCTCGCGAACTTGCTCAACTGGTTGCGCTCGTCGAATACATTCTTGACGTAGAGATCCAGAGCCCAATTGTTCTTCCTGATTCCGGCGGACAGGTCGAACAACGAATAGCCATCCAGATCCCCGTAGAGCTCTGCGTCGGCATCCTCCAGATAGCTCCGGCGGTCTCCTTCAAAAGACAGCGTCCCCTGCACGTAGGCCTCAAGGCTGCCGATGTCGAACGTATAGCGCCCGGTCAGGTTGCCCTTGTACCTGGCCGTAACCGGCAGTTGCGTGCCCTTCGGAGCCGCCGGCCCATCGACGTACTCGTCATCGTCGTCGCGGGTTGTAGGTTCCCGCCGGGCAGCTTGTCACCGGATTGCCGTCGGCATCGTTGAAGCCGCAATAGTCCGTCGGTGAGTTTGCGCGTCATAGAAGCGCAAAGCCGCCGGACAGCACGAAATTGTAGGTCACCGACCAGTTCAGGTCCGCCTCGAAGCCACGAATCCTCGAGCTACCGGCGTTTCGGATGACGGTCAGGCCGGCGCCGCCCGGCGGAATGAACGCCGAACTGCATGTCGTCCCAATTTTCCTGGAAGATCGCGCCATTGAAAGTGAGCGTGTTGTCGGCCCAGCTGGTCTTCCAGCCGAACTCGTAGTTGGTCAGGATGTCGGGCTGATAAACGGGCGATTGGCCGGTCGGATTGCTGCGGTTCACGCCGCCGGGGCGGAAACCTTGCGACCAGGTGAGGTAGACCATCTTGGTGTCGTTGATCGTGTAAGTCGCGTTGAAGCGCCCGATCGAATCGTTCTCCTCGACCGCATCGTCGAGATTGACGCATGGCGCGCCCTGGAACTGCTCGTCGGAAAAGCACTGGTCCTCGCCGTACTTGCTAGCTCGCAGTTGGCGCTGAAGCCGAAGAAGCCCTTCAGGCTGTTGTCGTAGTGATAGCAGCGCATGCCGCCGGTGACGGTCAGCTTGTCGGTGAAGTCGTAGGACATCTCGCCGAAGAAAGCCGAGTCGTTGATCGCTGGCGCAGTTGGTTGGTCAGCCAGAGCGTATCCGGCCAGCCGGTCACCTCGTAGTCGCGTCTGCGAAGTCGCCGGCAAGGTAATAGTTCTGCAGGATCTTGTGTTCCTGCTCCTGCCAGAAGTAGCCGGCGATGAAGCGGAAACGATTTTCCTGCGGCGACGCGATACGCATTTCGTGGCTGGTCTTGTGTAGCCATCCTTGCCCTGGATCAGCTGCGACGGATTGATGTAGTCGCCGTTGTTGTCGACGAACAACTCGCCGTAGTAGTTGGGCATAGCCCTGGCTGGTGTAGTAATCCTGGTAGTACGCGTCGTACCAGAACGAGTAATCGCTGTAGTCGGACGCGCTGTCGATATTGCGGTTCAGGTGCGTATAGGCGTAGGTCAGGTCGAAATTGCCGATCTTGCCCTGCACCGTGAGCGCCGACTGGGTGAAGTGGTCGTCGTATTCCTCGGGAAACCATTTCTGGATCTTCAGGTCGCCGATGCTCCGGGATCCATGGCGAAGTTGCCGTTGGTGTTCTGGGTCTGGGTCATCACTTCCGGCGTGATCGTCCAGTTCTCGCCGAGATCGATCTTCAGCGCCGCGCGCGCGCCGTTGGTGTCGACATCGTTGTAGTCGTCTTCGGCGACGGCGGAGTTGTCTATCGTGCCGTGGCCACCGGAAAGCGCATCCCAGCCCGGGTAAGTGCGCGTCCCCGTCGACGTTGTCGATATAGCCGGCGTCATGCTGGTCCCAGGCGACGACGCGGAGCGCCGCGCTCTGTGGAGATCGGCACGTTGACGAACCCTTCGGCGATGTAGCCATTGCCACCGTGGCTGACGCTGTTGAGCTCGAACGAGTAGCCGGCGGCGAAGGCGCTCGGCATCCGGCTTGTTGGTGATGATGCGAATGCGTGCCGGCCTGCGAGCTGGCGCCGAACAGGGTGCCCTGCGGTCCGGCCAGCGCCTCGACGCGATCGATGTCGTAGAGGTGGATGTCCAGCAAGCCGCCGATCGTCGTTACCGGTTGTTCATCGACGTAGACGCCGACGCTGGGCTGCGGCCCGGAGTGGTTTCCGTTCTCGCCGTTGGCCACCGCGCGCATGTAGGGAGTGCGTCGATCCGCCTTCGCCGGTGTCGAACGACACGGCGGGCAGGATGGCCATCGCCTTGCCAAAGTCGGTGATATTCAGCGCCTCGAGCTTCACCGCGCCGATCGCATCGATGCTGATCGGAACCTTTTGCAGGTTCTCCTCGCGCTTCTGCGCGGACACCGTCACTGTGCCCAGCGTGGTGGCCTTCTTCTTGCTGGCGGGCTGCGCCTGGGCGGGAGCGTCCGTTTCCGGCTCGTTCTCCACGCCTGCGTCCTGGGCAAACGCGGTCGAGCTGAGGGCGAAGTAGATGGCGGCCGCCAGCGGCAAGCCTGGTCAGGCGCCGATGGATGGTTGCGTTTCGGGTTGCTCTGCTTGATGGTTGCATTTTTACCCTCCCCGGGTTGTGGGTATTGCTAAGGATTGAATCAGCCAACATGGAAATCGGGTGCCGCCGGATAGGCATCGAGTACCGGGCCCAGGCTTGCCTTCAGCGGGTCGAGCCAGGGTTCGAAGTGGCGCCAGTGCTCGACGCCCTCGCGGTAGATCGGCTGCCGCACCTGCTCTGAACTCGCGGTGCGGACCGGACGATCGTTTTCGAAGAAGCGCAGGCAGCCCTCGTTCGAAGGGCAGGCCGCAATAGGCCAGCAGCCGGCGGACCTCGGCCTCGGTGTCATCCACCATGTCCTCGTAGAAGACGCGATGGACGCGGCCCGGCAGCACCTCGTCGAAATGCGCCATCAGTTCGACGTAGTCGCGGTAGTAGCGGCCGATATCGTCCAGGCTGTAGGTGAAATTCTGGCCGCTGGGCGAAATGCTGCTTGAAGGCGGACAGGCAGCACGCCAGCGGGTGCCGGCGGGCATCGATGATCTTGGCGTTGGGCAGGGTCAGATGGATCAGGCCGATGTGCGCGAAGTTGTTCGGCATCTTGTCGATGAACAACGGCGCGCCGGACTTGCGGTGGATCCGGGTTCGGTCGAGATACTGCTGGCCAAGCTCCTGAAGCTGCCGTCGCGCCGAGGCCGGCAAGCACGTCGTGATAGTTGGACGCTGCGCCGGGCTCGGATGCCGGCACGCAACGCCCGGGTCATCGAAATGATTTCCGGCAATTCCATGGTGCCTTCGACCGCCGAGTGGCTCGACAGGATCTGCTCGATCAGCGTCGAGCCGGCCCGCGGCAGCCCGACGATGAAAATCGGATCGGGCGCCTGGGCGCCCGAGCCCGTTGCGCTGGTCGAAGAACTCGCGGCGTGTAGACGCGCTTGGCGCGCGCCACGCGCGCGCTGAATTCTCGTTGGCGCTGTACGGCACCGCGGCCAGGCGCAGGGCATTGCCCTGGAGGTAGTGTTCGAACGACTCGGCGTATTCAGCTGGCGTCTTCCAACGCCTTGGCGAGCGCGAATTCGAAATGGAAGCGATGCTCGGTCGCCAGGTCGGTGCGCCGCAGGACGCCGCGCATCGTTTCGATCTCGTCGGCGGTGAACCGGAACGTCTTGAGGTTGGCCAGGCTCCAGTAGGCGTCGCCGAAGCCCGGATCGAGTTCGGTGCTCCTGCGGTAAGCCTGGATGGCGCGCTCCTGATGCCCGGCGGTTTTCAGGGCATGGCCGTAGCTCATCCAGATCTTGGTGTTCTTCGGGTAGTCGCGCAGGATGTCCGCGTACAGGTCGATAGCCGCTTCGTAGTCGCCAAGCCGGGAGAAGACGGCGGCCTTGAGGATTCGACATCCGGGATTGCGGGGATCGTCCCTGAGCAATGCGTCCAGTTCGGCCAGGGCTTGCTCGGGCTTGTTGTGGCGCTGCAGGACCAGAGCGTAGTTCTGCCGGGCCTCCTTGAAACTTGGCGCGAGCTCCAGGCATCGCGAGAGCAGGTTCTCGGCATCCTCGTAGCGGCCCAGGCGCGCCGCGATCTCGGCCAGCATGCGGATGGCGGCCACGTCGGTCGGCGCCCGCATCAGGTGCGCACGCAAGCAGTGACTCGGCCTCGGGCAGGCGGCCTTCGCACAGCGCGGAGCCGGCGGCGAGCAGTCTCGGATCGGTGATCGAATAACGGATATGGCTGGCGTAGGCGGCATCGGCGCCCTGGGCGTCGCCCATCGCCGACAGGTGGTCGCCGAGCGCCAGCCAAACCCTCGGCAGGTTCGGCTTGAGTCTCGCCGCATGGCGCAAGGCCTTCAGCGCTTCCTCGCCGCGGCCGGCGCGGCCCAGCGCGATGCCGAGCTCCAGGTGCGCCATCGCCCAGTTGGGCTGGGCGACGCTGAGCGGGCCAAGGATCTCGGCGGCCTGTTGCGGATTGCCGCGCGCCGAATGCGAGAGCGCCCAGCACCAGCAGCGCCATCGGATGGTTATCGACGACCTTGAGGACCTCGCACGCCTGCTCGGCTGCCAGCGCCGGATTGGAAGCCAAAAGCCTCGAAGCTATCGCCAGGGCTTGGTCGACGGAGGCAGTTGGTTCGGACACGAGGCTCATCGAACTCCGGGGTCTGCGCTCGTCCGACTCAGTCAAGCGGCGCGTGAAGGTCCTCCCGATAGTAAAGTTAATGTCATGTTAATCACAAGGGTCTTTTGTCGCATTTTCGAGGCATTGCGGCGAAGCTTCGGCAAAAGGGCGCATATCGCCCCGAACGGCCCTCATTTCTTGATCTGGCGGACCGGAATCTGGACGTTACAAAGCTCGATATAGCCCGCCGGCTCGATGTTCCAGTCGTCCCGACGGTTGCGGCGGGCCTCGGCCACATCGGCGAACGTCGCCGTGTCGGTGCGCAGCACTTCCAGGTTCGAGCGTTCGGCCACCGGCACGTCGGCGGCCAACCGGACGGACTCGATGGTGGTGCGCTGCTCGGGCTTGTCATAGAAGCCCAGGGGCCCGGTGCCACGGGGCATGGTCGACAGCCTGCTCGATGCCATCCACGACACGACCGACCACGGAGATATTGCGATCCAGGTGGCGCGGCGCATTGCCGATGATCACGTACAGGCCCGAAGCCGTTGCCGCCGGTAGGGTCGTTGCCGCGGGCTACGCCGACCGCGCCATAGCAGTGGGTCAGCCAGGTCTGGTTGGTCTTGGGATTGCGCCCGGCGGGGAAGCCGTTGCTGAATCCCACTTGCGGTGCATAGCCGTCGAAATCGGGCAGGCGGGTGAACGGCGTGGCGGCGCTGATCGGCACGGTGAATTCCGGCGCTATGTTGGCTTTTGCGCTTCCCAGCGACTTGGCCTTGGCCTCGTCCTCGGCCGGATCGCCCCATTGCACCACGTAGTTGTCCTGCGAGCGGATGACGGCCAGGCCGTCGAAATACTTCTCCTGCGACAGGGTCTTGATGTTGGCCGCGTGCGCGGGCGCGAAACCTGGCGCCAGTTCGATCACGACCCGGCCGCTGGGCACTTGCAGGTAAAGCGTGTTGGCCGGGTCCAGGGGACGCCAGTCGCCGGGCTTCGAGGCGGCGAGGATATCGGCCAGCGGCTTCGAGTGCGTCGCCGCTGGTTTATCCGCCGCCTGGCCGAGCAGGGCGATTCCGGCCAGGGCCAGCCAAGCGCGCCGAGCTTCAGCCGTTTCATCGTTGTCTCTCCGATCGATTTGATTGCGATTCTGGCACAGGCCCCAGCGGCCGGGGTCAGTCCAGTATTTCCAGTGCCACCGCGTTGGCGACGCAGGTTCTCGCTGAGGTAGGCGTGGGACCCGCAGGGACGAAGCCGGCGTCCTTGAACCACTTGCGGTACGACTTCGCGCTGCGCGGCAGGAAGCCTTTCTTGTCGCCGGCGATGTCGTCGTCCCGCGTGTACAACTCCAGGAAGGCGACGCCGTCGCAGTGCTCGGAGAACCCGGCCAGCCCGCGCTTGAGTTCGGCCGTCGGCACGTAATGGATCACGTCTGAACACACCAGCAAGTCGACGGGCCGGCCGAAGCGCAATTCGCCCAGTTGGCCGAAGCTGGCAAGCGCGATGTTTCGCGACCGTCCGTAGCGGGCGACCGCGTACTCGCTGGAGTCCACGCCCTGGTAATGCAGCCCGGGCCGCAACTTCAGCAAGGCGGCGCGCCAAGGCGCTTCACCGCAGCCCACGTCCAGTACGCTTCGGATCGGCCGCTCCAGGTAGTACTCGGCGATCGCCACCGCCATGGCCACCTTGCGGCGCAAGGCCGGCCCGGCCGGCCATGCCGCGATCGCGGTACCAGCGCTGGAAGTAGGCGGCGTCGTAGGTCTTTTCCACGTTCGATCCATCCAGTCGGGCCGTGAACGCGCCCTGCCAGCGCGGCGGATCGAGCCTACACCATCGCCCGGCGTCGATATCGCGTGCCCGGCCGAAGTATGCTGGTCGCTGCACAGGGAGACCGCCATGAACCCATTGATCCGTCCCGAAGTCAAAGCCGCGGTCTCCGCCGAAGAATGGCAACTGCGCGTGGACCTCGCCGCCTGCTATCGGCTGGTCGCGTTGCATGGCTGGTCAGACCTGGTGTTCACCCACATCTCGGCCAAGTTGCCCGGGCCGGAGCACCACTTCCTGATCAATCCCTACGGCGCGCTGTTCGAGGAGATCACCGCGAGCAGCCTGGTCAAGGTCGACGCGCAGGGAACGACGATGGGCGAATCCGCCTTTCCCGGTCAACCCGGCCGGCTTCGTGATCCACAGCGCGGTGCACGCCGCGCGCGAGAACGTGGGTTGCGTCCTGCATACGCATACGGTCAACGGCATCGGGGTCTCGGCGCAGAAGAGCGGCGTACTGCCGATCTCGCAGCAATCGATCTTCGTGCTTTCCAGCCTGGGCTATCACGGCTATGAAGGCGTGGCCCTGCGCGACGACGAGAAACCGCGGCTGGTCAGCGACCTGGGCGACAATACCTTCCTGATGCTGCGCAACCACGGGCTGCTGACGGTCGGCGCGAGCATCGCCGACGCGTTCCTCGCGATGTACCTGTTCGAGACGACCTGCGCGATCCAGTTGCGCGCGCAAAGCGGTGGCGGCGAACTGGTGCAGGTGCATCCGATGATCGTCCAGACCGCGCAGCAGCAGGCGGAGCAAGTGACCCGCAACCTGGGCGGGCAGCTCGCGTGGCCGGCGCTGTTGCGCAAGCTCGATCGGCTGGATGGCAGTTTCCGGGAGTAATCGACCATGGCGCAACTGGTCTGGGGAATGCTGTTCGGGGCCATCGGCCTTGGCTACTTCATCTACGGCAAGCAGCAATCGGCGCTGCTTCCGCTGCTGTGCGGCATCGGCCTGATGGTGTTTCCATATTTCGTCAGCAGCACGCTGTGGATGCTGCTGATCGGCGCGGCGCTGATGGCGGCGCCCTGGTACTGGCGCTGAAGCACAGACGTCCGATCACTACGGAGCCGATCACCACCGAGCGCATCGAGATCGAACTTTGGCACCTGCTCGTTGAAGAACTCAACGGCATCTTCGTCGCGCTGCAGGGCCAGGATGTAGAGCAGGGGCAGGTAATGCTCCGGCGTCGGGATCGCGAGCAATGCATCCGTTCCGAGGGTTTCGTAACCAAGCAGGCCGTCGTGATGGCCGGTGGCGATGTGCTCGGCCACGTCCTCGTCGAAGCGCAGCGCCCAGTCGCAGCGGCGTCGGATCGTTGAACTTGAAGAAGCGCAGGTTGTGCACGATGTTGCCGCTGCCGACGATCAGCACGCCCTCATCGCGCAGCGGCGCCAGCAGTTTCGCCAGGTCGTAGTGCCAGGCGCCGGGCTGCAGTACCGACAGGCTCAACTGCACCACCGGGATGTCGGCCTCCGGAAACATCGGGCGCAGCACCCCCCACGCGCCGTGATCCAGGCCGCGATTGGGATCGGAGTGGACGCGCACGGTATCGAGCAGCTCGATGACCCGGTGTGCCAGCTCGGGACTGCCCGGCGCCGGGTAGCGAACGTCGAACAAGGCGCGCGGGAAGCCGTTGAAATCGTGGATCGTTTCCGGACGCTCGCTGCCGGTGACGATAGACGCCCCGGGTTTCCCAGTGCGCCGAGATGCACAGGATGGCCTTGGGTTTGCGCAGCTGTCTTGCCGAGTGCCTGTCCAACTGCGGTGAAAGTCGTTGTCCTCGATCGCGTTCATCGGCGAGCCGTGGCCGAGGAAGAGGACGGGCATTGGCGTGGTCATGCGGGTAGCCATCGGGAGTGGCCCCCAGCTTACGCATCGCGCGGCCAGCTTCAAGCGGGAGACATGACTTCTGGCAGGTTCGCTATACTAAGTTAGTACTACTGTTCTGTCACAAGTAGTGCCCCGGGAAGCCGCAAATGCAGGATATCGACAGCCATCTGAAGAAGTTCCAGAAGGAACTCAGCGCCGGCACGGTGTCGCTGGTCCTGCTCAGCGTTCTCGGCCAGGCCCGGAGCCCATGTACGGCTACCAGATCGCCAAGCGGCTGGAGCGCGAGCGGCGAGGGCTTCCTCAGCGGCAAGCAGAGCGCGCTGTACCCGGTGCTGCGCAACCTGGACGCCGCCGGACTGCTGGCCAGCGAAGTCGAGCCGTCGGTGGCCGGACCGCCGCGCCGCTACTACCGGATCACGGCCCAGGGCCGCGATGTGCTCAAGGCCTGGATGGAGCAGCTGGAAGGCCGCCCGCGAATTCGTCGACACCGTGCTGGAAGGAACCCCGTGATGACCGCCCCGATCCCGAAAACCATTCCCGAGTATCTCGAGCAGTTGCGAGCCGCGCTGGCCGGTTCCGATCCGGCGCTGATCCAGGACGCCCTGTACGACGCTGAGGAATACCTGCGCTCGGAATGGGCCGAACAGCCCGGCATCGACGAGGCCACCCTGCTGGCCAGCGTTGCCGGCAGCTACGGCGCGCCGAGCGAGGTCGCCGACATCTATCGCGACACGGAAGCGACGGTCGTGCAGGCCCTGCGCGCGCCGCCGCCGAAGCAGCGCGACTCGATGCTCGGGCAGGTTCTTCGGCGTGCTGGCCGATCCGCGCGCCTATACCGCCTTGCTCTACATGGTGCTGGCGCTGGTGACCGGGATCTTCTATTTCACCTGGACGGTCGCCGGCCTGAGCCTTTCGGTGGGGCTGGGCACCCTGATCATCGGCATTCCGTTCGTGATCGTGTTCTTCGCCAGCATCCGCGGCACTCTCGCTGGTGGAAGGCCGCCTGGTCGAGGCCATGCTCGGCGAGCGCATGCCGCGCCGGCCTCCCTATGCCGATCGCGACCAGCCGATGCTCAGCCGGATCAAGGAGATGTTCCTCGATCCGCGCAGCTGGTCGACCTTCCTGTACCTGCTGCTGATGCTGCCGCTGGGCATTTTCTACTTCGCGTTCGCGGTGACGGCCATCTCCGTGTCACTGTCCATTGTCGCGCTGCCGTTCGCGCACTGTTCTGGCATGGGACGCTGATCAGCTTCGGCGACCTGGAATATCAGCCGCAGCCTGTGGGCTGCGCCGTTCGCGCTGGCCATCGGCGTGCTGCTGATCGTGCTGACGCTGCACGCTGCGCGCGGCATCGGTTCGCTGCACGCGCAGCTGGCCAAGCACCTGCTGGTGAAATCGACCCAGGGCTGATCAGGCAAGCAGCAGCGCGGAACCAGCCCGATGAGGCTCAGGATCGAGCAGGCCGCCCACGCAAGGAAGGCAACGGTGAATCCGCCTCCGCGACTGTCGGCCGCCTTCACGTAGCCGTACATGTACCAGAGGCGGCCGATCAGCCAGGCGTAGCCGAGCCAGGCGGCGAACTGCTCGTTGCCGTAGATCGAGGCCAGCCACAGCACCGGCAGGAACATCACGGTCTGCTCGAGGGTGTTCTGGTGGGCGCGGAACGCCCGTTCGAAATCCGGGTTCCCGGTGATGGCCGGGGCCTTGATCTGATGGCGGCCGCGGGCGCGCCCGACCACCGCCATGGCGATGAACACGAGGATGCAGTTGAGGAGCGTGATCAGGGCGGCGTGCAGGTGCATGGTGGGTCCAGGCGGCGGAGGAGCGCCCACTCTAGCGTTCGCGGGCAAGTATGCCAAACGCGGCGCGGCCGTTGCGGTATCGTTTCCCCAGCATGGCCCGCATCCTGATCCCGCTGCCGGATACCGATTTCGACACCACCGAGGTGGCGGTGCCGTGGCGGCTGCTTGTCGATGCCGGCCACGAGATTGTTTTCGCGACGGAGCGGGCGACGGTCGCTGCCTGCGATCCGCTGCTGCTGAAGGGCGTCGTGTTCGGTCGACTGGGCGCGGATCCCGAGGCCAGGGAGTTCTATGGACGGATGGTCGCATCCGACGAATTCCGCCGGCCAATCGCCTGGCGCGATATCGCCGCCGACGAGCATGACGCACTTCTTCTGCCTGGCGGACACGCGCCGGGCATGAAGCAATACCTGGACAGTTTCCTGCTGCAAGGAAAAGTCGCGGAATTCGCGGCGCTGGATCGACCGCTGGCGGCCATCTGCCACGGGGTGTTGTTGCTGGCGCGGGCGCGCGATCCAGGTCACCGGAATGAGCTGCCTGCACGGGCGCAGGACCACCTGCCTGCCGAAATACATGGAGGCTCTGGCTTACGGCTTGAGCTTCTGGAAACTCGGCCGCTACTACCGGACGTATCCGGCCTATGTCGAGGACGAAGTGCGCGCAGCGCTGGCCTCGCCGCGGCAATTCCTCCGCGGCCCGGTGACGCTGGGCTCGCGCGGCACGGCGTCGGACGACCGCGCCGCCTTCGTGGTCGAGGATGGCAACTACCTTTCCGCCCGCTGGCCGGGCGATGCCTATCTGCTCGCGCGAAAGCTGATCGGTCGGTTGGGACACGTCGAGGCCGCAGGGTCAATGAGGCGGATCTTGCAGTCGCCGGGGCGGGCGAATGAGCGAAACGCACGCCGCGATTATTTCCCGCACCCGGGACTGGCTGGCCAGGGCGGTCATCGGCCTGAACCTGTGCCCCTTCGCGAAGGCGGTGCAGGTGAAAGACCAGGTCCGCTACGTGGTCAGCGACGCGACGGACGAAGAAGCGCTGCTGGCCGACCTGCTGCACGAGCTCGAATCGCTGTACGACGCCGATCCGGAGCAGGTCGAGACCACGCTGCTGATCCATCCGTACGTGTTGACCGACTTCCTCGACTACAACCAGTTCCTCGAGGTCGCCGATGCGGCGGTGTCCGAACTGGAAATGGATGGCGAGATCCAGGTGGCGAGCTTCCATCCCGACTACCAGTTCGCCGACAGCGGGCCGAACGACATCGAGAACTTCAGCAACCGCGCACCGTATCCGACCCTGCACCTGCTGCGGGAGACCAGCATCGCCCGGGCCGTCGCCGCATTTCCCGACGCGGCCAGCATCTATGAGCGCAATATCGAAACCCTGCGCCGCCTTGGCCATGCCGGCTGGAAGCGGTTGTGGCTCGGCGACGAGTGATGCCTTCCTGCGGGCAGTCGCGGCGATGGGTCAGAACAGCTCCGCTTCGAGTTCCATCAACGAACCCGCGCCGGCTCGCGCCACTTGCAGCTGATAGCCGGTCTCCGGCAACAGGCGGCTGAAGTAGAAGCGCGCCGTCGCCAGCTTCGCCTTGTAGAAGTCGTCGCCGGAGTCGAGCTTGTCCAGCGCCACGCGGGCCATGCGCGCCCATAGCCACGCGTAGACCAGGTGCCCGACCACGCGCAGGTAGGGCACCGAGGCGGCGCCGATTTCATCCGCATTGCTCCGCGCCTTCGACGCCAGTTCGTCGCTCAGTTGGCTGACCTGCGCGCTGAGTTCCGCCAGGGGAACCGTGAATTCCTGCATCTGCGCATGGCCCGCCTGCCCGCCGACGAAGTCGCTCACCAGCGTGGTGAACTGGCGGAGCTTCGCGCCATCGTCGTGGAGCACCTTGCGGCCCAGCAGGTCCAGCGCCTGGATGCCGTTGGTGCCCTCGTAGATCATGTTGATGCGCGCATCGCGCACGTACTGCTCCATGCCCCATTCCCGGATGAAGCCATGGCCGCCAAACACCTGCAGCGCCAGGTTGGTGTTTCGAAAGCGTTGTCGGTTATGAAGGCCTTGACGACCGGGGTCAGGAAGGAAACGAGCGCTTCGGCATCGGCGCGCACCTTCGGGTCGGGATGGTCCTGTTCGCGATCGGTCAGCAGCGCGGTCCAGGTGGTGATCGCGCGCGCGCCTTCTGTGTAGGCCTTGCAGGTGAGCAGCATGCGCCGCACGTCGGGATGGACCATGATCGAATCGGCGGGCTTGTCGGCTTGTTTGATCCCTGTCGCCGAGCGTCCCTGGATGCGATCGCGCGCGTAGGCCACCGCGTTCTGCAGGGCGACTTCAGACAATCCCAGTCCCTGCATGCCCACGCCCAGGCGGGCAGAGTTCATCATCACGAACATCGCGGCCAGGCCCTTGTTCGGCTCGCCGATCATCCAGCCGCGCGCGCCGTCGAGGTTCATCACGCAGGTCGCATTGCCGTGGATACCCATCTTGTGTTCGATCGAGCCGGCCTTGATGGCGTTGCGCGCACCCGCCTCGCCATGGGCATCCGGCAGGAATTTCGGCACCAGGAACAGTGAGATGCCGCGGGTGCCGGCCGGTGCGTCGGGCAGTCGCGCCAGGACCATGTGGATGATGTTCTCCGAGACATCGTGTTCGCCGGCCGAAATGAAGATCTTGCTGCCGGTCAGCGCGAAACTGCCGTCGCCGTTGCGGCTCGGCGCGGGTCTTCAGCAGGCCAAGGTCGGTGCCGCATTGCGCCTCGGTCAGGCACATCGTGCCGCTCCACTGGCCCGAGACCAGCTTGGGCAGGTAGAGCTTCTTCAGTCCTCGCTGCCGATGCCTTCAGGCATTCGTAGGCGCTGTGGGACAGTCCGAGTACATCAACCAGGCCTGGTTGGCCGAATTGAGCATCTCGTAGAGGCGGTTGTTGACCAGCACCGGCAGCCCCTGGCCGCCGTAATCGGGATCGCAGGACAGCGAAGGCCAGCCCGCCTCGACGAACTGCCGGTAGGCTTCCTTGAAGCCAGGCGGCGCAGTGACCGCGCCATCGGGGTGGATGGTGCAGCCTTCGATATCGCCAACGCTGTTGAGCGGAAAGGCGACCTGGCTGGCGAAGCGGGCCGCTTCCTCGAGGACGGCATCGATGGTGTCGCGGTCGACTTCGGCGATAGCGCGGGATCGCCTTCAGTTCCTGCTCGGCGTCGAGGACTTCGAACATGACGAAGCGCATGTCGCGCAATGGGGCGTTGTAACTGGGCATCTGGAACTCCCGGGGGGCTTGGTCAGCAGACCATACTAGAGCGTATGTTGTGTGTAGTATGCGTCAAGACGCCGACCGTTACGCCACCTCGCCGGCCGCATGGCCCGAGGCCCAGGCCCACTGGAAGTTGTAGCCGCCGAGATGGCCGGTGACGTCCACCACTTCGCCGATGAAGTACAGCCCGGGCACCAGTCTTCGATTCCATCGTGGTCGACGACAGCTCGTCGGTATCCACGCCGCCGAGGGTCACTTCGGCGGTGCGGTAGCCCTCGGTGCCGCTGGCGACGATGGGCCAGTGATGCAGCCGCGCGGCGATGGCCCGCAGTTCGGCTGGATTGAACTGGCGCATCGGCCGATTCGGGAAGAACACCTCGCACAGGCGCTGGGCAAGGCGCTTGGGCAGCAGTTCGGCGAGGATGGTCTTCAGTTCCGCAGTCCGGCTGCGCCTGCTGCTGCTCGCTGCAGCAAATCGCCGGCTTCGCGCCCCGGCAGCAGGTCCAGCCACAGTTCCTTGCCCGGTTCCCAGTAGGAGGAGATCTGCAGGATGGCCGGGCCGCTGAGGCCGCGATGGGTGATCAGCATGGCGTTGTCGAAGCGCGCCTTGCCGCATGCGCGCGAGACCGGCAAGGCCACGCCGGCCAGGTCGGCATAGTGCTCCTGGTGCTTGCCGCTGAGCGTCAGCGGCACCAGTCCGGCGCGCATCGGCAGGACGGCGTGGCCGAACTGCTTCGCGAGCTCGTAACCGAAACCGCTGGCGCCCAGGCTGGGAATCGACAGGCCGCCGCTGGCGACGACCAGTGACTGCGACTCGAACACACCCGCCGAGGTGTGCACAGCGGAAGCCGCCGACGATCGCCTCGACGCGCCCGACCTCGCAGCTGGTCTCGATGCGCACGCCGGCCAGCGGCGCACTCGTCCAGCAGCATCTGCACGATCTGCTTCGACGAATCGTCGCAGAACAGCTGGCCGAGTTCCTTCTCGTGCCAGGCGATGCCGTGGCGCTCGACCATGGCGATGAAATCCGCCGGCGTGTAACGCGCGAGCGCGCTCTTGCAGAAGTGCGGATTGGCCGAGAGGAAGTTGGCCGGCGTGGTGCCGGTATTGGTGAAGTTGCAGCGGCCGCCGCCCGACATCAGGATCTTCTTGCCGCAGCGGTTGCTCTTTTCGAGCACGACGCACGCGCCGTCCGCGCTGTCCGGCGGTCAGCGCGCACATCAGGCCGGCGGCGCCGCCGCCAATGACGATTGCATCGAAGTCCATGGCGTCCGGGCCGGCCGCATGCCCGGCTCGAGAGCTTCACCACCTGCTTGCCGAAGTTCGCGCCGGTGTAGAGCCGGCGCAGGGCCTCGGGAAAGTTCTCCAGGCCCTCGACGATTCCAGCTTGCTGGTCAGCTTGCCGGCCGCCACCCAGGGCGCCATCGCGGCGATCGCCTCGTCCGCGCGATGCAGGTAATCGATGACCACGAAGCCCTCCATGCGTCCGCGGGCCGAGATCAGCGAAAGGTAATTGGCCGGGCCGCGCGTCTCGCCGGTGGCGTTGTACTGCGAGATGCCGCCGCACAGCACGATGCGCGCCTTCAGCTTCAGGCGCTTGAGCACGGCGTCGAGGATCTCGCCGCCGACGTTGTCGAAATAGACGTCGATGCCGTCCGGGCAGTGCCGGCGCAGCGCGGCGGAACTTTTTCGTTCTTGTAGTCGATCGCCTCGTCGGCGCCGAGCGTGTCCTTGACGAAGGCGCACTTGTCCGGCCCGCCGGCGATGCCGATCACGCGCAGGCCGCAGCGCCTTGCCGATCTGCACGACGGCCGAGCCGACCGCGCCGGCGGCGGCCGAAACGACCACCACTTCGCCAGCCTTGGGCTGGCCGATGTCGGTCAGGCCGAAGTAGGCGGTGAGGCCGGTGGCGCCGAAGATGCTCAGCGCCCAGCCGGGGTGGGGCAGCTTGCCGGCATCGAAGCGCTGCATGCCCTTGCCGTCGGAGACCAGTTCGGTCTGCGCGCCGGTCATGCCGCTGACCCAGCTGCCGACCGGGAACTTCTCGTTCTTCGATTCGACCACCTCGCCGATGCCGGCCGAGCGCATCACCTCGCCCAGGGCGACCGGCGGCCAGTAGGACTTCGCCTCGCTCATCCACACCCGCATGGCCGGGTCGATGGAAAGCTATTTGCACGGCGATGCGGATCTGGCCGTCCTGCAGCGGAGCGGGCGCGGCTTCGCGCATTTCGAAGTCGCTGTCCTTGGGCAGGCCCTCAGGACGGGCCACGAGATGGAGCGCGCGCGCAGTGGTCATGGCAATGGTCCGATCGAGGCAGTTGCCCATCATAATGCTTCCTCTGCCGCACGGGCGCGGCTTCGTGGGATGCGCCAGAAATGGACAAGCAGAAACGCGCGAGGTCCTCGAGCAAGGTGCCGGAAGTGACCTTGGTCTTCTGGGTCATCAAGATACTGGCCACCACGCTGGGGAAACCGCAGGCGATGCGGTATCGATGTCCATGGACCTCGGCTACCTGGTGGGACCGGCAATTTCTTGCGCTGTTCGTCATCGCGGTGATCAGTGCAGGCGTCGGCGAAGAAGTTTCACCCGGTCATCTACTGGGCGACCATCATCGCCTCGACGACAGTCGGCACGACCCTGGCGGATTTTGCCGACCGTTCGCTGGGCATCGGCTATGCAGGCGGATCGGCCATCCTGTTTGCGCTGCTGATGGGGTCGCTGCTCGCCTGGTACCGCGCACTTGGGACGGTCGCAGTCGATTCGGTCAGCTCGCCGAAGTCGGAAATCTTCTACTGGGTCACCATCATGTTTTCCCAGACCCTGGGCACCGCGCTCGGCGACTGGACGGCGGATACGGCCGGCCTGGGCTACCTGGGCAGCGCCGTGATTTTCGGCGCGCTCCTGGCGATCGTTGCGGTCCTGTACTACCGGACCCGGAGTTTCCCGCACGGTGCTGTTCTGGTCGGCCTTCATACTCACCCGGCCGCTAGGCGCGGTGGTCGGCGACTTCCTGGACAAGCCGGTGGCCAAGGGCGGCCTGGAGTTGAGCCGCTACTCGGCCTCCGCAACATTGCTGTTGCTGATTGCCGCCTGCCTGTTCTTCGTTTCACACAAGCCGGCGCAGCGAGGCACTGAAGCCGGCGACCGTGTACCCCTATTCGGAGCTCGGACCCTTGCGGTGCGGCTTCGGCTTGGGCTTGCCCTGGCCGAACGGCTTGTCGCCGAAATCGCGCTTGGCCTTGAACGGCGGTTTGTCGCCGAAGCTTTTCTTGTCGCCGAAGGATTTCTTGCCGGCGAATGGCGGGCGCGGACCGGCCGGCTTCTTGCCGGCGACATCCGGCGGCTGGCTGTCGCGCGTGATGCGCAACTGCTGGCCGGCGCACCAGACCGTCTTGAGGTGCTGCATCACGTCTTCCGGCATGCCCGAGGGCAGGTCGATCAGGCTGTGATCCTCGAAGATCTCGATGCGGCCGATGTGCTTGCTTTCCAGGCCTGCTTCATTGGCGACGGCGCCGACGATATTGCCCGGCTTCACGCCGTGGTCGTAGCCGACTTCGATGCGGAAGGTTTCAAGGCCTTCCTCGGGCTTGTGCGCGCTGCGTTCCTTCTTCGGGAATGCCGGGCGCTCGGGGCGTTCGGCGAAAGCGGGACGTTCGGCGCGCTCGGCAAAGGCCGGACGCTCGGCGTGCGCGGGACGTTCGGCGTGGGCCGGACGTTCGGCATGCGCCGGCCGCTCGCCTCGCGGTGCGCGTTCGGCGCGTTCCGGCCGCTCGAACGTGCGCTCGGTCCGCTCGAAGGCGGGGCGGGGCACGTGCTTCGGCGCCACCAGCAGCAGGGGCACGTCGCCGCGCGCCATCTTCGCCAGCGCGGCGGCGATTTCGATCGCCGGCACGTTGTGGCCTGCTCGTAATCCTCGATCAGGCGCTGGAACAGCGCCAGGTCGCTGCTCTCGAGGGTGTCGGTGATCTGCTGCTTGAACTTGGCGATGCGCACGTCGTTGATCGCGTCGACGCTCGGCAGCTCCATCGGCTCGATCGGCTGGCGGGTGGCGCGTTCGATCGAGCGCAGCATGTTGCGCTCGCGCGGGGCGATGAACAGGATCGCCTCGCCGCTGCGGCCGGCGCGGCCGGTGCGGCCGATGCGGTGCACGTAGCTCTCGGTGTCGTAGGGGATGTCGTAGTTGATCACGTGGCTGATGCGCTCGACGTCGAGGCCGCGGGCGGCGACGTCGGTGGCGACCAGGATGTCGATCTTGCCGTCCTTCAGCTGCTCGATGGTGCGCTCGCGCTGGGCCTGCTGCGATGTCGCCGTTGATGGCGGCGGCGGAGAAGCCGCGCGCCTGCAGCTTCTCGGCCAGCTCCTCGGTGGCCAGCTTGGTGCGCGCGAACACGATCATCGCGTCGAACGGCTCGGCTTCGAGGATGCGGGTCAGCGCGTCGAGCTTGTGCAGGCCGCTGACCTGCCAGAAGCGCTGGCGGATGTTGTCGGCGGTGCGGGTCTTGGCTTCGATCGTGACCTCGGCCGGGTTCGTGCAGGTAGGTCTGGGCGATGCGGCGGATCGGCGCCGGCATGGTGGCCGAGAACAGCGCGACCTGGCGCGTCGGCGGGGTCTTGCTTGAGGATCTACTCGACGTCGTCGATGAAGCCCATGCGCAGCATCTCGTCGGCCTCGTCGAGCACCAGGGTCGCGCAGCTGCGACAGGTCCAGCGTGCCCTTGTCGAGGTGGTCGATGACGCGGCCGGGCGTGCCGACGACGACGTGCACGCCGCGGCGCAGGGCGCTGCAGCTGCGGGCCGTAGCTCTGGCCGCCGTAGATCGGCAGCACGTGGAAGCCGGGCATGTGCGCGGCGTAGCGCTGGAACGCCTCGGCGACCTGGATCGCCAGTTCGCGGGTCGGCGCCAGCACCAGCACCTGCGGCTTGCGTCTTGGACAGGTCGAGCTTGCTGAGCAGGATCGGCAGGGCGAAGGCGGCGGTCTTGCCGGTGCCGGTCTGCGCCTGGCCGAGCACGTCGCGGCCGGCCAGCAGCAGCGGGATGGTCGCGGCCTGGATCGGCGAGGGCGTTTCGTAGCCGAGCTCGTCGAGGTTGCGCAGCAGCGGCGCAATCAGGGCCAGGTCACGGAAGGCGGGGGTGGGCGCGGAGGCGGCCGTATCGGAGTTCATTGGAGGTTTCTCTAAGCGCCGCGGCGGCTGGATTGGGACGCGGGGGAATGGGGGCGTATTCTACCGCCTACGCTGACTTGACGCCCGGATCGTCTGGGGGCGGAACCCATCATCGCCGATCCTATTGGAGCAAACACATGGTTTACCTCTGGACCAAGGTCTTTCACCTGCTGTTCGTTATCGCCTGGATGGCGGCCGTGTTCTACCTGCCGCGGATCCTGGTCAATGTCGCGGAGGCCGGTGAAGTCGCCGCGGTTCGTGAACGGCTGCTGCTGATGTGCAAGCGGCTGTATGGTTTCGGACACATGATGTTCGCCATCGCGGTCGTCCTGGGCCTGCTGCTGTGGCTCGGCCCCAAGGCCTGGCCGGAAAGTTATCCGGACATCGTCGCCGGGCGCGCCTGGATGCACGCCAAGCTCGGGCTGGTGGCGCTGATGTTCGTCTATTTCATTGTCTGCGGAAGGATGATGAAGCGGGCCAAGGCGGGCGGCGCGCTGCCCTCGTCGAAGGCGCTGCGCTGGATGAATGAACTGCCGGTATTGGCCCTGATCGGCGTGATCTACCTGGTGATCCTCAAGCCCTTCTGAGCCAGCCT
>CAVSCB010000015.1:0-23693 GCA_963726305.1 uncultured Gammaproteobacteria bacterium | reverse complement strand
AGCAAGGGGCCGATTGTAGCGCCGACCCGCCGATTGCCGCTTTTTGGCGGCCGCCGGGGGCCGGCTGGCACAAAATATGCATGCTGGGATAAGGTTGGGACAAGGGAGTGTTTCGATGGGATTTGGCCGCCGCGTTCAAGCATGTATCTGCCTGTTGGCCCTGCTCTGGGCGCCGGGCGGATTTGCTTCGGAGCCGCCAAAACTTGCGTTGGAAGGGATCGGATTCCTGCCGGCGGAAACCTTCGACCTGGGCGAGGGCCTGCCGGACCTGAGCGTGGTCGCCAGCGCCATCACGCCCAATGGCCAGGTCTGGCTGGGCACGATGCGTCGGCCTGGTCCGCTACAACAGCCGCCGCTTCGTGCCCGAGTCGGGGCCGGGCAATGTGCTCAGCGGCCCCATCCGCGATATCGCTGCAACGGCCGATGGCCGGGTCTGGGTTTCGACGCCGGACCGCGGCGTGTTCGTGCTCGAGGCCGGGCGATGGCGCGATGTGGGCGTTTCGAATGGCCTGCCCGAGGCGGGCGCGCTGCGGCTGCGCAGCTTCAATCAACGCCAGGGCTATCGCCTGTTCGCAACCACCCGTGGCGGCGTGCACGAATGGAACGGCAATCGCTGGCAATCGCGGGCCCTGCCTGCCGCGCTTGCCGAGGAAGAAATCTTCGACGTGCTGCTGCAGGCCGGCAACACGGCGGACGATGACCTGTTGTGGGTCGCCAGCTTCGGCAAGGGACTCTGGCGCTGCCGCGGACACGCGGCCTGCGAGTCGGTGCCGATGACGGTGCCGGGCCCGCGCTTCAACGAGATCACTTCGCTCGAGCACTGGACCGACCCGCGCGATGGCAGCGAGATCCTGTGGGTGGCCAGCTACGGCGGCGGCCTGGCCCGGCTGCAGCACGGCGCCTGGCAGCGCACGCTGGCCGCCGACTACGGCTTGCCGAGCAACTTCCTGCAACGCCTGCAGGTGCAGGTCGTGCAAGGCAAGCAACAGTTGTGGATCGGCACCCGGAACGGTTTGGCGCATTTCGTCGATGGCCGCTGGATGCCGCTCGATCCCAACGTGCGCTTCGATGGCGCCTCGGTGAAGGCGCTTGCCATCGGCCAGACGGCCAGCGGCGCGCCCTTGATCTGGGTTGGCTCGGACCAGGGCTCGGCGCGGCTGCGCCTGCTCGGGCCGTGGCGCACGATGAGCCAGGCCGGTCGCCGGGGCAACGGCATCTGGGCGGTGCTGCGCGAGGTCCGCGCGGAGGGCGAGCAGTTCTGGCTGGGCACCGATGGCGAAGGCCTGGTGCAGTATTCATCGCAAGGCTGGCGGCACTTCCACGTAGCCGATGGCCTGCCCACTGAAATGGTGCGCAGCGTGGCCCGCGATCCCGCCACCGATCAGTTGCTGGTCGGCACCTGGGGCGGCGAACTCAGCCGCTTCGATGGCAAGCGATTCCACGTACTGCCCACGCCGTGGCCGAAGTCCGACGATGAAGCCATCAGCGCCATGTGGCCCGATAGCGATGGCTCGACGATGTGGTTCGGCCTGCGCGAATCCGGGCTGGCCCGGCTGCAGCATGGCCGCTGGACCCGCTATCCGCCCGACCAGGGCTATCCATCCCGCGTCTACGATCTGCACCGGGTCGGAGACACGCTTTGGGCCAGCACCAGCAATCGTGGCCTGGCGCGCATCGACCCGGACGGCTGGCATTACTACGGGCGCGCCGAAGGCCTGCCCGATGACATGCTTTATGCCATGAACGTGGTCACGCAGGCCGATGGACGGCCGGTGCTCTGGATCGGCAGCCACAATTCCGGCGTGGTGCGGGTTGATGTAAGCGATCCGCAAAATCCGCGGCTGGTGACCCTGCCCGCGCTGCCGACGCCGCCGGATCCGTTCGTGTACGAGATCATTCCGGACGGTCGCGGCAATCTGTTCGTGGCCACCAACTACGGCGCGTCCCTGTGGCAGCCCAAGCGCGATGGCGGCTTCACGCCGACCGACTATCACCGCGCCGATGGCCTGCCGCACGACGAGGCCAATTTCGGCGCGCTGCAAGTGGACGATCTGAATCGGATCTGGATGGGCACCCTGGGCGGCCTGGGCGTGTTCACCCCGAACCCGGTTGCGACCACGGCGCGAATTCCGGCGCCGCTGGTGCTGGACGAATTGACTGTCGATGGCAAGCCGGTGCATCTGGCGGCTGTGTCCAACAAGCTGCGGCTGCCATCGGGAAGCCATGACCTGCGCTTCGAGATGGAGTTGCTCACCGGCGAGCGCGAACGCGGCAATCGCTATCGCAGCCAGTTGATCGGTCTGGAGAAGGCGCCAACCGAATGGTCGGCGGAAAACCAGCGAAACTTCGTAGCCTTGCCCGCCGGCGATTACCGGATACGCGTGGAGGCGATGGACGCCGACGGCGTGGCCGCGACTCCGGTCGAGTTGGCGGTGTCGATCCCGCTTCCGTTCTGGCGCACGACGCCGGCCCAGGTCGCGCTGATCCTGGCGGCCATGGTGCTTATGTTCGTCCTGCTGCGGCTGCGCGAACGGCAGCAGCGGCTGCGCGAACAGCAACTGGTCGGCCTGGTCCGCCAACGCACGCTAGAGTTGGAAACGCGCGGCCTGGAATTGCGCCGCATCAACGAGGAGCTGACCCGCCTTTCCTACCACGACCCGCTGACCGACCTGGCCAACCGGCGCATGTTGCTGGAGCGGCTGCACGGCGAGTGGGACCTGGCGCAGGCGCGCGGCACGCCGCTGGCCTTCGTGTTGTTCGACCTGGATTCGTTCAAGGCCTACAACGACAAGCGCGGCCACCTGGCCGGCGACGATTGCCTGCGCGAGATCGGCCGGCGCATCGACGCCGAACTGCACAAGCCCGACGACACCGCCGGCCGCTATGGCGGCGAGGAATTCGGCGTGGTGCTGCCGGGGCAGACATCTGGAAAGCGCCTTGCGGACAGCCGAGCGCATTCGCCGCGCAGTCGAACAGGCCGACCTGCCGCACCCGGGCACGCCGCAGGGCGTGGTCACCATCAGCGTGGGCGTGGCTTCGATGCTGCCACGCGCCGGCTTCAGCGCCGAGCTGCTGATCGCCGCGGCCGATGCCGCGCTGTATCGGGCCAAGGCCGGCGGCAAAAATCGGGTGGAAGCGGCGAGCTCCTGAGCGCAGCCACGCCGCAGTCGGCCTACTTCGTTTCGATCTCGCGATGCATCGGCGCCAGCTTGGCCAGCAGCTGGTTCTGCGCGCGGAACGGAACCTTGCGCTTGTTCATCGCCACCTGCAGGTCTTCGACCAGCGCATTGAAGTTGGCGCGATTGATCTCGAGCCCGGCGTGGGTTTCCCGCATGTCCCGGCCGGAGTAGCTGCAAGGCCCGCCGAGGATCACGCAGAACTGTTCGACCAGGTGTTGCTTGACCTTCTTCTGGTCGGCGTTCTCGAAGAACGGCCGCATGCGCGGGTCCGCCAGCAACTCGACCATGAAATCGTCCATCAGCGCCGTCAGGCCCGGCGAGTTCGCCGAACTGCTTGAACACAGGCAGCAGGCTCGGATCGGCCGGCGCCGGGTTCATGGCGGGTGCTGCTGGCGTCGAGGCCTCTGGGGCCGGCGTGCAGCCGGGCATCAGGCACATCGAGGTCATCCACCGCCGCGGCGTCCTGCGCCAGCGCCGGCATGCCGAGGGACAAGCAGCAGACCAGTGCGGCGCCCTGCAGGGTACGAATCGAAGTTGTTCATGGTGTCGCTCCCGGAATGGATTAGAAGCCAACCTGCACGGAGGCGTAGAGCCCGCGCTGGTTGTCCTTGATGACGATGTTGCCGAGATCGGCGTAGGCAACGGTGACCGAGACGTTTTTGGTCGGCGCGTAGGCAACGAACACATCGAACCAGTCGTCCTCGCGGGCGATGGACAGGTTGTCCGGCTTGGTCCGGTACTCGGCGCCGATGGCCAGCTTGCGGGTAAGCAGGTACGCCGCCGAAAACTCGAACTGCGGCTGGTAGCTGTCGTTCTTGTCGCCGCCGAAACCCAGGATGCCGATCTGGTTGGCCTTGGTCAGCCGCACCGTGCCGTTGAGCAGCAGGCCCTGGGCCAGGAACAGCTTGGTGGCAGTCACGTAGATAGTCGGTGCCGGAATCGTCCTTGGCGCCGATGTAGTCGAGCACCGCGCCCTGGTTGTTCTTCTTGTACTGCAGGCCCACGGAGATCTGCGGCATGAGGCTGTCGGAATCGAGCACGGCATCGCCGGCCAGGCGCACTTTCACGCCGATAGATGTCCTGCTTGAAAGTGAAGCCCTCGCCGAGTCCGAGCGCCGCACCGACCTGCTCGGTATCGAAGCGCTGCTGGGCGTAGCTCAGTTCGACCCGGTCGTAGATGCCGATCAGCACGCCGGCGTCGTCCAGGTGATAGTCGCCGACATTCACCCGCGTGTAGAAGGCATTGGCGCCGATCTGGTCGCTGGTTCCGTAGCCGCCGATCACCGCCCAGGGCGTCAGGCCGCCGCCAGCGGCGCCTTCGAGCTGCGACACGCCGCCGGTGAGCAGCAGCTTGCCGCCGCTGTCTTCGGCCAGCGCCGGCATGCAGATCATCGTGAGCGAGACGAACAGCGTCGTGCGTGCGAGCGAGGCGGTCATGGGCGCTTCTCCTCATAGGGTGATGTCGGCTTAGGGGGCGCGGCCCCTACCCGGACCAGATGCCAGACATCGCTGACGCCATCGCCGCCGGCATCGCCATAGCGTTTGTCGGAGGCCCAGCGATACAGCGGCTTGCCGCGCAGCGCCCACTGCCGGCTGCCGTCTTCGCGCTGCGCAAGGGTGAATGGCCCGCTGGGCTTGGCCGCGGCGTCGGCCATGATCGGCGGCCACAGCAACCGGCATTGCAGGTTGCAGTCGCTGCGGCCGGCGACTTTGTCGCCATCCCAGGTGTACAGCCCGCGGCCCTTGAGATCGACCAGGTGTCCGTCGAGCTTGCGGATTGGCGGGCCGGTATCGGGCGCTGGCGTCGCCGCCGTTTCCTGTGCGTTGGCCACGACGCTGGCGCAGAGCAGCGCCAGCATGGGCAGGAAGATTCTGGACATGGGTTCCCCGTTGCAGTGCACGGCGATCTGCCGCTTGCAGGGTGATACGCAGGGAGTGGCGCGACTGGATGCAGCCGGCGCGGAAATCAGGCTGATCGGCTTTCTCGGCGCGTTGGCTTCGGGCAACAACTCGCCGCGGATCAGGAACAGCGCCCCGCGCGGCGACTGCAGCAGCGAGTGCCGGGAACCGTTTTCGGCCAGCAGGTAATCGCCCGGGAAGTACTCGACGCCGGCCAGCAGGATCGAACCTTCGAGCACCAGGCATTCTTCTTCATGCGAATGCGGGTGCGCGGGCACTTGGCCGCCGGGCTGCAGGCGCCAGAGCGTGGTCTGGGTGCCCTTGGCCGGGTCGCGGCGCAGTGTCTTGACGTGTACGCCGGGCAGCAGCGGCCGCCAGTCGCCTTCATGCTTGCGGGTGATGACGGTGCGCGGCTTGCGCGCCTTGTTGAGGATGGCGGCGCGCAGGCGCAGCTTGTCGGCCGCTTCCGGCTCCTGCTCGGACAGCATGCCGGCCAGTGCGGCCAGCAGCAGTTCGTCGTGGTCGAGGCGGTCAGGCATGCTCGCTGCCCTCGCCGCCCAGTGCCTGGCGCAAGGCGGCCAGGCCGCGCCGCGCGTGCGACTTCACGGTGCCAAGCGGAATCCGGGTGGCAAACGAAATTTCCTGGTGGCTCATGTCTTGCTGGAACGCCATGGTCAGGATCCGCTTCTGCATTTCGCTCAGCACCGAGAAGGATCGCCGAACCGACTGCGCCGAGGACCAGGCCAGGGTGGCGAGTTCGGCGCTCGGGCTTTCACCTCCCGTATACGCGGCATCATCACCCTCTGGATGCAGTGGTGTCTCGCGGGCGAACCGGCGCCCGCGGCGCTGCCGGTCGATGGCCCGACTCCATGCCAGTGTCTTGAGCCAGGCGATCGACCGGACCACGCCCGGGCTGGTAGTCGCCGGCGGATTCCCAGACCTGCAGGTAAAGGTCGCTGACCACTTCCTCGGCATCGGCCGGGTTGCGCACGACGCGAAGGATCAGGCCGTAGACCCGGGAGAGAGTTCGATCGTAGAAACGCCAAGGGCCTGCTCGTCATGCTTCGCAACCTCGCGCAGCAAGCCAGCCAGTTCCCCCTCATCGCTCTTGGATGAGTCCTGCGCACCGGGGCTGGTCTGGGCGTTCACGCCCTGACCATGGACCGGCGCATGCGAAGGAAATGTGTATGCCTAGAGGACGCGCCCCTGCCGGGACGACTTGTCCGGGCCGACTTCAGCTTCCATGTCCATCTCGGCCATGACCTCCTCCGCCGGGGGCGCGGGCCCCTGCAGCCGGACGCGCAAGGCCAGGTCGGTGCGCGAGTCGGCGACTTCGATCGCGTCGCGGTAGGTGATCTGGCCGGCGGAATACAGGCGGTAAAGCGATTCGTCGAAGGTCTGCATGCCCATTTCGGTGCTGTGCTTCATCGCCTCCTTGATGGCGCTGATGTCGCCCTTGAGGATCAGGTCGGACACGTAGGCCGAGGCCAGCAGGATCTCCACGGCCGGAACCCGCCGGACATTGGCACGGGCGCTCTTGATCAGGCGCTGCGAGACCACGCCTTTGAGGTTCAGCGACATGTCCAGAAGAATCTGGGTGCGCGCGCTGTCGGGAAAGAAATTGATGATGCGGTCCAGGGTCTGGTTGGCGTTGTTGGCGTGCAGCGTGGACAGGCACAGGTGGCCGGTCTCGGCGTAGGCGATGGCCTGCTGCATGGTCTCGCGGTCGCGGATTTCGCCGATCATGATCACCTCCGGCGCCGCGCGCATGGCGTTGCGCAGCGCGTTGGCGTAGCTGCGGGTATCCAGCCCGACCTCGCGCTGGTCGACCACCGATTGCTTGTGCGAGTGCACGTATTCGATCGGGTCCTCGACGGTGTAGATGTGTCCGGTGCGGTTCTGGTTCCGGTAGTCGATCATCGAAGCCAGGGTGGTGGACTTGCCCGAGCCGGCGGCGCCCACGAACAGGATCAGGCCGCGCGGCAGCATGATCAGTTCCTGGAGCAGGGGCGGCAGGTTCAATTCCTCCAGCGAGGGAATCTTGTTGGTGACATAGCGCACGGCCATCGTAACGTCGCCGCGCTGCCGGTAGATGTTGATCCGGAAGCGGCCGACTTCCCCCATCGCGAAGGCCAGGTTCATCTCCCACTGGTCTTCGAACTCGGCCTGCTGGCGGTCGTTCATCACCGAGTAGGCCATCTGCCGGACATCGGCCGTGGACAGGGGCTTGGCGCCGAGATGCCGGGTGAAGCCCTCGATCTTGATGTTGGGTGGCGCGCCGGGGCTCAGGAACAGGTCGGAGGCCGAGCGATCGGCCATGAGTTCCAGGTAATGGTTGAGTTCCATGGCCATTTCGTGCCCCCGGGTGGGATTGGTGGGGCCAATATAGGGCAGTGTTGGGAGTGACTTGATTGAGGTCAGGGTTGGGGTGGGATCCGTCCGACCTGACACACGTCGTTCCCGGGCATCCTGCCCTCCACGACGTTCGGGCATCCTGCCCTTCAAAAAGAGGCGACCGGAGTGCGGTCGCCCAATCCCTGCTCAAGGGTAGGTGCCGACCGCAATCCGGGGAGAGACAAAGCGGTCAAGGCAAATAAGGAAACGCGACACTGAATGGAAACCGGACAGCCTGCGTTGCCGCTGGCGCGACTGGGGCACATCAGGTTTAGAGCGATTGCTTTACACTACGGCGCGCCGAGTACGCAGTCACCGTAACTCAGGACATTACCTTTCCTTATATTTCAATAGCTTATTTGCGATAACTAAAGTGAATTCGAAGCCTGCTTCGGTCCACTCGCCGCGCAAATGGCACGGAGCCCTCCATGATTTTCGAAACCCTCGCCCAAACCGGTCACGAAGAAGTCGTCTTCTGCCACAACAAGGACGCCGGCCTCAAGGCGATCATCGCCATCCACAACTCGGTGCTCGGCCCTGCCCTCGGCGGCCTGCGCATGTGGCCCTACGCGACCGAACAGGATGCGCTCAATGACGTGCTGCGCCTGTCCCGCGGCATGACCTACAAGGCGGCGGTGTCGGGCCTGAACCTGGGCGGCGGCAAGGGCGTGATCATCGGCGATCCGAATACCGACAAGTCCGAGGCGCTGTTCCGCACCTTCGGCCGCTTCGTGAATTCGCTCAACGGCCGCTACATCACCGCCGAGGACGTGGGCATCGACGTCAACGACATGGAATACGTGTTCCGCGAAACCCCGTTCGTGACCGGCGTGCACCAGGTGCATGGCGGCTCGGGCGACCCGTCGCCGTTCACCGCCTACGGCACGCTGCAGGGCCTGATGGCCGCGCTGCAGGTCAAGTTCGGCAATGAGGACGTCGGCAACTACGCTTACGCGGTGCAGGGCGTGGGCCATGTCGGCATGGAGTTCGTGAAGCTGCTGCGCGAGCGCGGCGCCAAGGTGTTCGTCACCGACATCAACACCGACCTGGTGCAGCGCGCGGTCGACGACCACGGCGCCGAAGCCGTGGCCCCGGACCAGATCTACGACGTGGACGCCGAGGTCTATTCCCCGTGCGCCCTGGGCGGAACGGTCAACGCCAACACGTTGCCGCGCCTGAAGTGCAAGGTCATCTGCGGCGCCGCCAACAACCAGCTGGCCAACGACGAGATCGGCGATGAAGTCGAGCGCCTGGGCATCCTGTACGCGCCCGACTACGCGGTGAACGCCGGCGGCCTGATGAATGTGTCGCTCGAAATCGACGGCTACAACCGCGAGCGCGCCATGCGCATGTTGCGCACCATCTACTTCAACCTGGGCCGCATCTTCGAGATCGCCAAGCGCGACAACATCCCGACCTACAAGGCGGCGGACCGCATGGCCGAAGAGCGCATCAACGCGATCGGCAAGCTGCGCCTGCCCCACCTGGGCGCTGTTGCGCCGCGCTTCCAGGGCCGCAGCGGACGCTGATCGATGACCATGCGCGGCTTTTCCCTCGGCGAAGAAATCGACTCCCTGCGCGACACCGTGCGTCGCTTCGCGCACAGCGAGATCGCGCCGCGGGCCGCGCAGATCGATCATGACAATGCCTTCCCGCAGGACCTGTGGCCAAAGCTGGGCGCGATGGGCCTGCTGGGCATCACCATCCCGGGCCAGTACGGCGGCTCGGGCATGGGTTACCTGGCGCACCTGGTGGCGATGGAGGAAATCTCCCGCGCCTCCGGTTCGGTCGGCCTGAGCTACGGCGCGCATTCCAACCTGTGCACGCAGAACCTGTTCATCAACGGCACCCCGGCGCAGCGCGAGAAGTACCTGCCCGGCCTGTGCAGCGGCGACAGCAAGGGCGCGCTGGCGATGAGCGAGGCCGGCGCCGGCTCGGACGTGGTCGGCTCGATGAGCTGCCGCGCGGAGCGCGTCGGCGATGTATGGGTCGCCAACGGCAACAAGATGTGGATCACCAACGGCCCCGAGGCCGATGTGCTGGTGGTCTACATGCGGACGGCTGGCAAAGAGGCCGGCTCGCGCTGCATGACCGCCTTCATCGTCGAGCGCGGCATGAAGGGTTTTTCCACGGCGCAGAAACTCGACAAGCTGGGCATGCGCGGCTCCAACACCTGCGAGCTGGTGTTCGCCGATTGCGAGATCCCGGAAGCCAATGTGCTCGGTGAAGTGAACAACGGCGTGAAGGTGCTGATGTCGGGCCTGAACACCGAGCGGCTGGTGCTGAGCGGCGGCCCGATCGGGCTGATGCAGGCGGCGCTGGACATGACCCTGCCCTACGTGCGCGAACGCAAGCAGTTCGACGCGGCGATCGGCACCTTCGGGCTGATGCAGGGCAAGCTGGCCGACATGTACACGGCGCTGCAATCCTCGCGCGCCTTCGCCTACCAGGTGGCGCGTGATTTCGACGCGGGGCATGCTTCGCGCGCCGACGCCGCGAGTTGCCTGCTGCATGCTTCCGAATCGGCGGTGCAAGTGACCCTTGAAGCGATCCAGTCGCTTGGCGGCAATGGCTATATCAACGAATACGCTACCGGGCGCTTGCTGCGTGATGCGAAGCTGTACGCGATTGGTGCGGGTACGAATGAGATTCGCCGCATGCTTATCGGCCGCGAGTTGTTCGGGCAGCACTAGCAGCACTAACGAGAGATTACGAGCGGCCGCCGGGGGAGGGGGTGCCGGCGCCCGTCATACAAAACATCCTGTTTTGTAAGACGGCCGCTCCTTGCTGTCCTGCACCGCTTCGCCAGCACCCCCTCCCCCGACGACCCCACGGTTTCGACTGATCTGGTTGGAAGATCAACGGCGCGAAATCTCTTGCTGCGAACTCGGCTGCATCTGCACGCCGATCTCCGAGTCTCGATCGAAAGCAGGGCTTTCAGCCCAAATCGCTTCGTCAATCGGGAGCCGGGATGTGTGCGGGGTTTTCTCGCGACGAGCCGGCCAGGGATGGCCGGCGCGGCTTTAGGGGCAGGAAGCCCCTACAGCCGAAAAGCGAGAGAACCCCGCACGCAGCCCGGCGTCCTCGCTGAACCAAGGGCTTTACCAGCGAAAACCGCCAGCGCTGTCCGATCCACCACTCGCGAACCATCACAGCCGTGGGATAATTGCGGATTGCGAATCAACAAGGAGCTGCCATGTCCGTCGTCATCGTTGGTGCCAAGCGCACCGCCCTCGGATCCCTGCTCGGCCAGTTCACCGGCGTGCCCGCCACCACCCTGGGCGCCACCGCCATCCGCGCCGCCCTCGAACAATCCGCCCTGCCGGCCGATGCCGTCTCCGAAGTCATCATGGGCTGCGTCCTGCCCGCCGGGCTCGGCCAGGCGCCTGCCCGCCAGGCGTCCATCGCCGCGGGCATCCCGACCGCCGCCGGCTGCACCACCATCAACAAGGTCTGCGGCTCGGGCATGAAGGCGGTGATGCTGGGCCATGACCTGATCAAGGCCGGCTCCGCCGAAGTCGTCGTCGCTGGCGGCATGGAGAGCATGACCAATGCGCCGCACCTGCTGATGGGTTCGCGCACCGGCATCCGCTACGGCAGCACCGAGATGCTCGACCACATGGCCTGGGACGGCCTGACCAACCCCTACGACAAGCAGCCGATGGGCAACTTCGGCGAACTGTGCGCGGACAAGTACAGCTTCACCCGCGCCGAGCAGGACGCCTTCGCCGCCGAGTCGGTGCGCCGCGCCCTGGCCGCGCAGGCCGATGGCTCGTTCAAGGCCGAGATCGCCCCGGTGACGGTCAGCGGCCGCAAGGGCGATGTGATCGTGGACAGCGACGAGCAGCCCGGCCGCTGCGACATCAGCAAGATCCCGACCCTCAAGCCGGCCTTCAAGAAGGACGGCACCATCACCGCCGCCGCTTCCTCGAGCATCAACGACGGCGCCGCCGCGCTGGTGCTGATGGACGAGGCGCAGGCAAAAGCGCACGGCGCGACGGCGCTGGCCCGGATCGTGGCGCATGCCACCCATTCCCAGGCGCCGGAATGGTTCACCACCGCGCCGGTGTCGGCGATCCAGAAGGTGCTGGCCAAGGCCGGCTGGCAGGTTGGCGAGGTCGACCTGTTCGAGGTCAACGAGGCCTTCGCCGTCGTGGCCATGGCTCCGATCCGCGAGCTGGGCATCGACCACGCCAAGCTCAACATCCACGGCGGGGCCTGTGCCCTGGGCCATCCGATCGGCGCCAGCGGCGCCCGTCTGATCGTCACGCTGATCCACGCGCTGCAGCGCACCGGGGGTAAGCGGGGCGTCGCCGCGCTGTGCATCGGCGGCGGCGAAGCGACGGCAATTGCCATCGAACTGCCTTGAAGATTGCCATATCCTTAACGCTGGGGCGTCGGGCGTGAAATACTGCTTGACTCTGGCGGGATATTTGCCATGATGCTCGCCACGTGCGCCTAGTGCGCACGTTTTCTGCTACCCACAATCGTTAACGTCTAGACGAGGAAATACCCATGTCCCTGAACAAAACCCTGCTCGCCCTGGCCCTTGGCCTGGCCCTTTCGGCTTGCTCGCAGCAGGCTGACACCGCTGCCGACGCTTCTGCTGACGCCGCTGCCACCGCGACCGACGCCGCTGCCGACGCCACTGCCGCTGCTGACACCGCGGTTGACGCCGCTGCCGACGCTTCCGCGATGGCTACCGACGCTGCCGGCGCTGCTGCCGACGGTTCGGCCGCTATGGCTGCTGACGCTGCTGCCGCTGCTACCGACGCTGCTGCCACCGCGACCGACGCTGCTGCCACCGCGACCGACGCTGCTGCCGCTGCTGACACCGCTGCTGACATGACCACCGAAGAGAAGAAGTAAGCAACCGCTTACGACTTTTTCGGTCGAAATGAAGGACCGCCGGCGCAAGCCGGCGGTCTTTTTTTTGGCCCGTGAATCGCGACCCTCCCCGCAGCGAGGGGCTTGGAATTTGGCAGGAACTGGGGGTACGCTCGTTCAGCTTGTGCACGAAGCATTCGCGCAGAGCACCCCAACCCAACCCCGTCTAGCCGAGGAATTCCAAATGTCCCTGAACAAAACCCTGCTTGTCCTGGCCCTCGGCCTCGCCCTTTCGGCGTGCTCGAAGGAAGCTGATACGGCTGCCGAAACTTCGGCTGATGCATCGGCCGAAGCCGCTGCCGCAGCTGATGACGCCGCTGCCACCGCGACCGACGCCGCCGCTGCCGCGGATGCCGCCGCCGTCGACGCGGCCGCCGTTGCTGCCGATGCCGCAGCGCCCGCCACCGATGCAGCCGCGCCTGACGCAGCCGCAGCGGACGCAGCGCAGACCGCCGAAGTCGCCGCCGCTGCCGCAAGCGCCGCTGCCACTGACGCCGCTGCCGGTGCGGTCGACAACACCGTCGCTACCGACGCTGCCCTGGAAAAAGCCAACAAGGCCGCCGAGGCTGCGAAGGCCGCCGCCGACGCCGCCAAGAAGTAATCGGCTTCAGCCGATCGCAAGCAAAGGCCACCGGTGCAAGCCGGTGGCCTTTTTGTTTGTCCGGGGCGCCGCGTTGCCGCTAGGCTGCCGCTTTCGCGACCCGTAAACTGGCGGGACCGTCTTCCTACTTCGGGTCTTGCGCATGCCACTGCTCACCAGCCGGATCGATCCGCGCAGTCCCGAGTTCGCAGAGAACGCCGCGCACCTGAAGCAACAGGTCGCCGACCTCGACGCCCAGCTCGAGCGCGTTTCCCTGGGCGGCGGCGACAAAGCCCGGGCCAAGCACAGCGCACGCGACAAGTTGCTGCCGCGCGAGCGCATCAGCGCCCTGCTCGACCCCGGCTCGCCCTTCCTCGAGTTCTCGGCACTGGCCGCGGACGGCATGTATGACGGAGCCTCCCCTTGCGCGGGCATCATCACCGGCATCGGTCGCGTCCACGGCCAGGAGATCGTGGTGGTCGCCAACGACGCGACGGTCAAGGGCGGCACCTACTTCCCGATGACCGTGAAGAAGCATCTCCGCGCCCAGGAAGTGGCGCTGGAGAACCACCTGCCCTGCGTCTACCTGGTCGATTCGGGCGGCGCCTTCCTGCCGCTGCAGGACGAGGTTTTCCCGGACAAGGAACATTTCGGCCGCATCTTCTACAACCAGGCGCGGCTGTCGGCGCTGAACATCCCGCAGATCGCGGTGGTGATGGGCAGTTGCACCGCCGGCGGCGCCTACGTGCCGGCGATGTGCGACGAGAGCATCATCGTCAAGAACCAGGGCACGATTTTCCTCGGCGGTCCGCCGCTGGTGAAAGCGGCCACCGGCGAAGTGGTCGACGCCGAATCGCTCGGTGGCGCCGAAGTCCACACCAGCATCTCCGGCGTGGTCGACCATCTGGCCGAGAACGACGGCCATGCGCTGGTGATCGCCCGCGAAATCCTGTCGCACCTCAATCGCAGGAAGCCGCCGGCGCCTGGCATCCGGCCGCCCAGTGAGCCGCGCTACCCGCAGGAGGACCTGTACGGGATCATTCCGAAGGACTCGCGCCGCACCTTCGACATCCGCGAGATCATCGCCCGCCTGGTGGACGGCTCGGAGTTCCACGAGTTCAAGGCTCGCTATGGCAAGACGCTGGTGACCGGCTTCGCGCACATCCACGGTTACCCGGTCGGCATCGTCGCCAACAACGGCATCCTGTTCGCCGAGAGCGCGCTCAAGGGCGCGCACTTCATCGAGTTGTGCAACCAGCGCGACATTCCGCTGGTGTTCCTGCAGAACATCACCGGCTTCATGGTCGGCAAGAAATACGAGAACGCCGGCATCGCCAAGGACGGCGCCAAGATGGTGACCGCGGTGGCCTGCTCGCATGTTCCGAAATTCACCGTGGTCATCGGCGGCAGCTTCGGCGCCGGCAACTACGCGATGTGCGGCCGCGCCTACGGCGGCCGCTTCCTGTGGCTGTGGCCGAACGCGCGGATCTCGGTGATGGGCGGCGAACAGGCGGCGTCGGTGCTGGCCACGGTCAAGCGCGACGGCATCGAAGCCTCCGGAAAAACCTGGAGCGCGGAAGAGGAAGAGGACTTCAAGGCGCCGATCCGCGAGCAGTACGAGCGGCAGGGCCACCCGTACTATTCAAGCGCGCGACTGTGGGACGACGGCATCATCGATCCGATCGACACCCGCCGGGTGCTGGGCATGGCGCTGTCCGCGTCGCTCAACGCACCGATCGAGAAGGGTCGCTTCGGCGTATTCCGCATGTAAGGGCGCGGCGCGAGCCGCGGCCGTTCAATACATCTCGTATTCGAGCGAGACGCGGAAGGTCAGGTCCGGCGCATCGGCGTTGAGGCCGGCCAGGAGCGCGGCGTCGTAGGCGAATTTGTCGCCGTTGGCCAGGCGCTGCACGCCAAACAGGGCCGGACCGGCGCTGTGGTCGTCGCCTTCGAAAAGATCATCGACCGCGCCCGCGCCGCCGAAACCCTGCAGACCCCACTCGAGCGCCTCGTTGCCGCGCCACTTGACCTGCCAGTTGTAGCCCAGGTCGATGTCGTCGCTGGCGCCGCTGCCGATCTTGCGCTCCAGGATCAGGTTGAGGTTGGCGATGGTGCGGCTGAATTCCTTCATGAACATCGGACCGATCTTCACTTCATCGGGACCATCGGCGAAGGTGTGTTCGTACTCCAGGAACAGCCCGACATCCACCCAGTGCTTGCCCTGCTCGGTCAGCACCACGATGTTCTCCCACTCGACCGCTTCCATCTTGCCGCCCTGCCCGGTCTCGCCTTCGTACTCGACGGCGATCTCGGTCTTCCAGTTGTTGGTCACGCCGTAGCCGATCGCGAACACGGTTGCGTACTCGTCGTCGGCGTTGTTGTAATCGCGGTAGCCGCTGCGCAGCTCGAACTCGGTCTCGCCTTTCTCCACCAGCGGCATATAGACCTTGTCGGCCGGACCGGCCAGCGCGGTGGACGAGGCGAACAGGCCGACGGCGACGGCAAGCAGCGAGAGGGAAACGCGGATGGGGCGATTACTGGTCATTACTTTTCACTTTTTTTAGGCAAATGCATGGAGTCCCGCGAGCTGGTCGCAGGCGAAAGAATCGGGCGAAACGGAGTTACTTTGCGATCAGAACGCCCTGGGCGGTGTCCATGTGGAACTCGCCGAAGAACGGATACTTGCCCGGCTTGAGCGGGCCGATGAAAACGGTGATGCGGCCCTTGCCGGTGACGATCTTTTCGCGGTTGAGCTCGTGGCTTTCGAATTCCTCGGGCGTCGAATCCTCGTTGACGATCAGCAACTTCACCTTGGTGTTGGCGGGAATCACCAACTGGGCGGGAACGAACTTGTGGTTGCGCAAGGTCAGCGTGTATTCCTTCACCTCGGCCATGGCCGACATCGAGAACAGACTCAACAGCAGGATCAGCAGGAAACGCATGGGATCTCCAGGGGTTGGCTCAGGCGAGGGCTTGCGGCGAGTGCGCCGCGGGCTTGGAAACGGAAGGGTTGGACAGCCGCATGCCGATCAGCAGCACGATTACCGTCACGGCGTAGAAGAGCATCTGGATGCCGCTCGGCTGCGCGGTGTAGCCGATCAGGATGTGCAGGGTGTGGCCGGTCAGGGACTGGTCGGTCAGCAGCCAGGAGGTATCCCAGAGCGTATCGACCAGCGTCGGCAGCGCGTCCGCCTGCACCAGCTTGCCAGCTGCGGTGCTGGCCAGGCCCGCGGCCAGCAGCACCAGCAAGCCATTGGTCGCGCTGAAGAAGTGGCGCATCGGAATCTTCAGGAGACCGAAGTACATGGCGAAGCCGACCGCCACGCCAATCAGCAGGCCCAGCACGCCACCGACGGCCAGCGAAGCGATCGAAGAGCCGCCTGCCAGTAGTCCGTAGCCGAAAAGGACGACCTCGGAACCTTCGCGAAGCACGGCCAGCGCAACCACCACCAGCAAGGCCGTCATCGGCCGGCTGCCGGCGCTTACCGCGCTGCCAACCGACTTCATGTGCAGGGACAGTTCGCGACCGTGCCTTGCCATCCAGACCACGTGCCAGCCGATCATTACGACCGCTGCCAGCAATACGGCGGCGTTGAACCATTCCTGGCCCATGCCGCTCATGGCCTCGGCGATGCCGCCGGCGAACGCGGCCACCACCATCGCGCCGACCAGGCCAAGCGCCAGTCCGCCGCCAATCCAGGCGCCGCGGCCGTTCACGCCGCGGGTGGCGGCGGCGACGATACTGACGATCAGCGCGGCCTCGAGGACCTCGCGGAAGACCAGAAGCAGGGTTGCAAGCATGGGATATCTCCAGAACCTGAGTTAATGATAATGGTTCTTATTTAGATTGCAAGCCTCCACCCCCACTCCCGGTTAACATTCGTTGGTCCAATCCACACGGCGAAACCCGCGCATGCCCCCGGCCACCTGGCAATCCCTTGCAATCGAGCGTGACGGGGCGGTTGCCCGCATCGTAATGAAGCGGCCCGAGGTCCATAACGCCTTCGATTCCCGGCTGATCGCCGAACTGACGGCCGCCCTGATCCAGGTGGACCTGGATCCCTCGACGCGAGCGGTCGTTCTCACTGGCGACGGATCCACCTTCTCCGCCGGCGCCGACCTGAACTGGATGCGCGACATGGCCGCGGCCAGCGAGGACGAGAACCGCGAGGATTCGCTGCACCTGGCGGCGCTGATGCGTACCCTGAATTTCCTGTCCAAGCCGACCATCGCCCGCGTCAACGGTTCCGCCTATGGCGGCGGCGTCGGCCTGATTGCCTGCTGCGATATCGCCATCGGCGTGGAAGGCGCCAAGTTTTCCCTGAGCGAGGTCAAGCTCGGACTCGCGCCCGCGGTGATCTCGCCCTATGTGATCGCCGCGATCGGACAGCGACACGCGCGCAGGATGTTCCTGACCGCCGAAGTATTCGCCGCCGACGAAGCGCTTCGCATCGGGCTGCTGCATGAATGCGTCGCCGGTGGCGAACTCGACGCCGCCGTCGAGCGCAGCCTGCATTGGCTGGGCAAGGGCGGGCCCATTGCCCAGCACGAGGCCAAGCAACTTGCGCTGCGCATGTCGGGCATGACCCGCGAGAGCGCCGAGCGGATCGATCGCGAAAACGCCAGCCTGATCGCGCGCCTGCGCGTTTCCAGCGAAGGCCAGCACGGCATCTCCGCCTTCCTCGCCAAGAGCAGGCCCTCCTGGAGTGGCGAGGCATGAGCGGCGACACACCGATGTTCAACAAGATCCTGATCGCCAATCGCGGCGAGATCGCCTGCCGCATCACCCGCACCTGCCGGAGCTCGGCATCCGTTCGGTTGCGGTCTTTTCCGAAGCCGACGCCAATGCGCAGCACGTGTTGCTCGCCGACGAGGCCTACGCCATCGGCGGACCGCGCCCGCAGGAAAGCTACCTGCGCGGCGATGCGATCATCGAAGTGGCGCTCGCCTCGGGCGCGCAGGCCATCCATCCGGGCTACGGATTCCTTTCCGAGAATGCCGATTTCGCCGACGCGGTCGTGGCCGCTGGGCTGGTCTTCATCGGCCCTGGCGCGGCTTCGATGCGCAAGATGGGCAGCAAGGCAGGCGCCAAGGACCTGATGTCGGCGCATGGCGTTCCGGTCGTCCCCGGTTACACCGGCGAGGATCAGGATCCGGCACTCCTGCAACGCGAGGCCGACCGCATCGGCTACCCGCTGATGATCAAGGCCGCGCACGGCGGCGGCGGCAAGGGCATGCGCCTGGTCCAGGCCGCGGGCGAATTCGCGGCGTCACTCGAATCCTGCCAGCGCGAGTCGAAGAACGCCTTCGGCCGTGACCGCGTGCTGCTCGAGCGCTACGTGCAGCAGCCCAGGCATATCGAATTCCAGGTCTTCGCCGACCGTCACGGCCACACCGTGCACCTGGGCGAGCGCGAGTGCTCGGCGCAGCGCCGCTACCAGAAGATCATCGAGGAATCGCCTTCGCCGTTCCTGACCCCGGAACGAAGGCTGCAGATGGGCGAGGCCGCCGTGCAGGCGGCGCGGGCGATCGACTACGTCAATGCCGGCACGGTGGAATTCATCGTCGGCGCCGATGGCGATTTCTACTTCATGGAAATCAACACGCGCCTGCAGGTGGAACATCCGGTCACCGAGATGGTGACCGGCCTGGACCTGGTCGAATGGCAACTGCGCGTCGCCGCCGGCGAACACCTGCCCCTGGCCCAGGAAGCCATCACCCATCGCGGCCACGCGATGGAAGTGCGCCTGTACGCGGAGGATCCGGAACGCAATTTCCTGCCCGGCTCGGGCCGACTCGACAGCCTGGTGCTGCCGAAACCTTCGGCCCACCTGCGCCTGGACGGCGGCGTGGTGGAAGGCGACACCGTGACCATCTTCTACGACCCGATGATCGCCAAGCTGATCGTCTGGGACGAGGATCGCCCACGCGCCCTCGCGCGGATGCGCGATGCCCTGGCGGGCTGCGAGATCGTCAGCCTGAAATCGAATGTCGAGTTCCTCGAGAAGCTGATCCGGCATCCGGTCGTGGTCGAAGGACGGATCGACACCGGTTACCTGGACAAGCATCTGGACGAAGTGCTGCCGGATCCGCAGCCGCCGTCCAGCGAAGATATCGCCGCGGCCGTGGCCGCCTGCCTGCTCGCACGATGAAGCAGCCACCCGAGCCGCCGCGCTGGATTCGTCCGACCCCTACTCGCCCTGGGCTTTCGCCGATGGCTGGCGGCTGGGCCACGCCGGCCAGCGCGTGCTCTGCTTCGGCTGGCGCGAGCGACGCATCGACATCGTGGCGCACGGCTCGGCGGGACACTACCGTGATCGAGCAGGATGGCAACCGCGTGGCCGTCACCGATGCGCGGCTGGCGGATGACATGCTGAGCGCGCAGATCGACGGCCAGGCGCGACGCTTCCGCTGCCGCGCCGACGGCGCGCGCATCTTCCTGCACGATGGCACGCGTCGCCTGACGCTGGCCCGCTTGCCCGCCTTCCACATGGGCGATACCGAACTGGTCGGCAGCGGTGATCGGGTGCAGGCGCCGATGCCCGGGCGCATCGTGCTGATCCGTGTAGCGGTCGGCGACGCGGTCGAGGAAGGCCAGGAACTGGGCGTGATGGAAGCGATGAAGATGGAGCTCGGCCTGAAGGCGCCGCGCACGGGCATCGTCGCGGAAGTGCGCGTGGCCGATGGCGATTTCGTCGATGGCGATGCGCTGCTGATCCTGCTGGAGGCGCCATGAGGATCATCGCCCTGCTGGCGGCGATGCTGCTGCTGAGCGCGTGCCAGGGCACCGCGTTCGAAAAGCCGCCGCTCGGCGACGCCCCTTGCGATGCCAGGCTGGCCGGTCATTGGGACTCCATCGGCGAAGGATCGGACGAGGACGGCGAAGTGCAACTCGATGTCTCCGACGCCTGCGACCTGGCTGTTTCCGAGCGCAAGCAGGGACAGATGCTGCAGGGCGATCCGACCCGCCTGCATGTCGGCCAACTGGGCCAGGGCTTGTACCTCTGGGTGGACGCCGAGTGGTCGAAGCGACGCTTCAGTACCGGATTGCCGGTCCGGCCCGGCGACGTTTACCTGATGCGCTACCAGTTCAGGAAAGGCGAGTTGGTGTTGAACATGCCCAATGACAAGTTGATCGCCCACCGCATCATCGATGGCGACATCACGGGGCAAGTCAGCAAGGACGACCAGAACCTGCAGAACCGCATCACTGGCGGGCCGCACCCCACGCTGCTGGATTCGCCGGGATTCTTCAGCAGGGACGAGCTGCGTTTCCGCCGCCGCGAAGGAGCCGCGAAGCCATGAGCGACTCGGTGCGGATGGTCGAAGTCGGCCCCCGCGACGGGCTGCAGAACGAGAAGACGATCATCGCCGCGCGCGACAAGATCGAACTGATCGACCGGCTCTCGCAGACCGGGCTGCGCACCATCGAGGCGACCAGTTTCGTCAGTCCCAAGTGGATCCCGCAACTCGCCGATGCGGCCGAGGTGTTCGCCGGCATCGACAAGCGCGACGGTGTTCCCTATCCAGTGCTGGTGCCCAACGAGCAGGGCTACGAGCGCGCGCGTGCAGTGGGCGTCACCGAGGTCGCGATTTTCGGCGCCGCCTCGGAAGCCTTCAGCCGCAAGAACATCAATGCCTCGATCGACGAGATCATCGAGCGCTTCATTCCGATCCTTGAGCGCGCGCGCGCCGACGGCGTCAAGGTGCGCGGCTACGTGTCCACGGTGCTCGGCTGCCCCTACCAGGGCGACGTGCCCGTGGCCGAGGTCGTGCGGATCGCCAGCCGGCTGCATGCGCTCGGCTGCTACGAGGTTTCGCTGGGCGACACCATCGGCATCGGTACGCCCGCGCGGCGCGCGCGATGCTGCGCGCCGTTGCGCCGAAGCCTGCCCATCGGCCCTGGCGGTGCACTTCCACGATACCCGCGGACAGGCCTTGGCCAATATCTTCGCTTGCCTCGACGCAGGCGTGCGCGTGGTCGATCCTCGGTCGCGGGCCCCGGCGGCTGTCCCTACGCCAAGGGCGCCAGCGGCAACGTCGCCACCGAAGACGTGGTCTACATGCTCAAGGGCATGGGCCTTCCCACCGGCGTGGACTTGCCGCGGCTGGTCGATACCGGCCTGTGGCTGTCGGCGCTTCTCGGCCGCGCGAGCGGCAGCAAGGTTTCAATAGCGAGCCAGGGATCATGACTGAATTCAATATCCGCCCGATCACCGCCAGCGACGATGCGGCCATGGCTGCCGTGATCCGCACCGTGATGCCCGAGTTCGGCGCGGTCGGCGACGGCTTCGCGATCAACGATCCGGAAGTGGACTGGTTGAGCCGCGCCTATTCCGAGCCGCACTGCGCCTACTTCGTGATCGAGCGCGACGGCGTGGTGCTCCGGCGGCGCCGGCGTTGCGCCGCTGACCGGCGGCGATCCCGGATCTGCGAGCTGCGCAAGATGTACTTCCTGCCCGAGGCGCGCGGCGCCGGCGCCGGCGCGCGCGATGATGACCGTCTGCCTGGATGCGGCGCGCCGCTGGGATTCAAGCGCTGCTACCTGGAAACCCTGAGCGGAATGGATGCCGCGATGCGCCTGTACGAGCGCAGCGGATTCCGGCGGATCGCCGGCCCGATGGGAGCGACCGGGCACGGCGGCTGCAACGCCTTCTACCTGCTCGATTTGTAGCGCGGCGCTCCGCCGCAGTCGCGAATCCGGGGCCGCCTGCCGTAAAATGGGGGTTTCGCGCCCACTGGAATTCCCATGCAACTGGCAACTACCCGCGCCGTCGTCACTGGCGGCGTTTCCGGACTCGGCTTCGCGGTCGCCGAGCCCCTGGTCCGCGCACGGCGGCAAAGTGGTGCTGTTCGACATCAATGACGACAAGGCCGCCGCGGCGGTCGCCGCGCTGGGCGCGGACAATGCGATGTACCTGCGCACCGACGTCAGCGACGAGGCCAACGTGCCGGCAACCTGGCCACGGCCAATGAGTTCCTCGGCGGACTGAACGTTGCGGTCAACTGTGCCGGCATCCTCGGTGCCGGCCGCGTGCTCGGCCGCGAAGGCGCGATGCCGCTGAAGCAATTCGCGACCACCGTGATGGTCAACCTGATCGGCAGCTTCAATGTCGCCAAAGCCGCCGCCGACTGATGCAGCACAACGCGCCGGGCGAGGACGGCGAGCGCGGCGTCATCGTCAACACCGCCTCGGTCGCCGCCTTCGACGGCCAGATCGGCCAGGCCGCCTACTCGGCCTCCAAGGGCGGCGTGGTCGGCATGACCTTGCCGATGGCGCGCGATTTTGCGCGCTTCGGCATCCGCGTGATGACCATCGCGCCCGGGCATCTTCGAGACGCCGATGGTCGACGGCATGCCGCCAGGAGGTGCAAGAATCGCTCGGCGCCCAGGTCCCGTTCCCGTCGCGCCTCGGCCAGCCGGAGGAATTCGCCGGACCCTGGCCTTCATCATCGGCAACCCGCTATCTCAACGGCGAAACCATCCGCCTCGATGGCGCGCTCCGTATGACCGCCGAAGTAACCTATTCTAATCACTCAAGAAAACACACCATGAAAGCAACTGAAGTAAAAAAAGGCAATGTCATTGAACATAACAACACCGTGTATCAAGTTCGCGACATCGAACGTTCATCACCCCAAGGACGGGGCGGTAATTTGACCATTCGTTTCACGCGTACTCCGTTCCTGGTGGCAGCAAGTTTGATCTTAGCGTACGCGCCGACGAAGACCTGAAGGAACTCGATCTGGTCCGACGCGAGGCCAACTTCTCTTACATGGACGGTGAAGCTTTCGTGTTCCTTGATACCGAGGATTTCACTCCATACACCTTGATGCCGATGTGGTGGCCGATATGGCGGGTTACATCACCGAAGGCTTGGAAGGTGTATATGTTCAATTGATCGATGATGCCCCGGTTGCCATCCAAATGCCACCCAGTGTGATTCTCGAAGTTATCGACACCCCTCCAGAACTCAAGGGCGGTACCGCAACCAAACGGCCAAAACCCGCCAGGCTGAGCACGGGCATCGAAATTCAGGTGCCGGAATACATCAGCAATGGCGAGAAAATTTATGTCTCTACCGTTACCGGGGAGTTCAGCGGTAGAGCGTGATGCGCTCCAGGGAACGGTTACTTGCCGCCGATCGCCAACCACCCGCGCCGCCATCCGCCGGATCGATTCCCCGGGTCGAGCGACCCGTCCACGGCGAGGTCCTCGATCCGGCGCCAGGCGAACGCACGCGACTCGCTGTTGATCCGCCGCCGCGCCTCGTCGCCCGGTGCAACGCACCACGTAGCGGACGTCCCAGTGCCAATGCTCCGGCTCCGCGCCGCGGGCGGGGATGGGGTGGCGGTCGAGATCGAAATTGATGGCCGGTTCCACCACCAGCTGCAGACAGGCCGGTTTCTTCCTCCGCCTCCCGCAGGGCGACCGCCGCGAGATTGACCTCCCGCCGTCCGCGTGGCCGCCCGGCTGCAGCCAGCGGCCGAGTTTGGCGTGGTGGAGTAGCAGCGCCCGCCCACCGTCGGCGGACACGACGAAGGCCTGAACCGGTGAAGTGGCCGATCGCCAATGTGCGTTCGCAGCAATCGGGGTGCTCCCGGGCGAAGGAACTGAACAGGTGCACCGCCTCGCCATCCGCCTGGTCCCGCTGGAAGTGGCTCTCCAGCATCCCCAGCACCTGCCGCTGAGCATCGTTGGAACTGTTCATCAAGGTCTCTTCGAGGTCGGTGGCCGGCGGCGCTTGCCGCACA
>CAVSCB010000014.1:0-143516 GCA_963726305.1 uncultured Gammaproteobacteria bacterium | reverse complement strand
CACGCGTACACCGTGTCCATGCCGTGCTGCACGGCGCCGACGAGTTGTCGCAGGTCGGCCTCGCCCATCCCCAGCGGCGGCATCAGGATCACCACGTCGCCCAACGGCCGGGTGATGACGCCCGCCTCCCGGGCCGCGGTGCACACGCGGAAGCCGGTACGCTCGCCATGGGCCTTGAGTTCGATCCCCGTCATGGTCCCGATGCGACGCACCTCGACCACGCGCTCGTCGTCCTCGAACGGCTTGAGCAGGTCGGCCAGGGTCCGGCCGATCCACGCGGCGTGATCGACGGTGCCGCGCTCGTCGATCAGCTCGAGGTTGGCCAGCGCGGCGGCGGCGCACAGCGGGTTGGCGGTGTAGGAGTGGCCGTGGAAGAAGGTGCGGGTGCCGTCGCCCAGGAAACTGTCGTAGATCTCCTCGGTCGCGATCACCGCCGACAACGGCAGGACACCGCCGGTCAGGCCCTTGCCGCTGGTGAGCAGATCCGGTGCGATGCCGGCGTGCTCCACCGCCCACATCCTGCCCGTGCGCCCGATCCCGGTCGCGACCTCGTCGGTCAGCAGGTAGGCGCCGAACTCGGTGCTCAGGGCGCGCACTCCCCGCAGGAAGGACACGTCGTGGGTGAGCATGCCGCCGGCCGCTTGCACCAGCGGCTCGACCACCACCGCGCAGACCTGGTCGCCGACCTCCTCGAGCAGGGTCTGCAGTTCGGTCAGTACCTCCGCCGCACGGTCGGCTGCGGACTGCCCGGGCCGGCGGATGCCGGGCGAGGAGACCATCCGGGTCTGCAGCAGGATCGGCCGGTAGGTGTGGTGGAAGATGTCGATGCCGCCCACGGACACCGCGCCCAGGGTGTCCCCGTGGTAGCCCTCGGCCACGTGGACGTACAGCGGTCGCTGCTGGCCCTGCTGCAGCTTCGCCTGGTACGCCATCTTGATCCCGGCCTCGACCGCCGAGGAGCCGTCGCCGGCGAAGAAGACCCGGGTCAGCGGCTCGGGGGTGCGGGCGACCAGTTCCTCAGCCAGGCGGACCCCCGGCTCGTGGGTGAACCCCAGGAACGTGGAGTGGTCCAGCGTCTGGGCCTGCCGGCTGATGGCCTCGTTGATGCGCGGTTCGTTGTGCCCGTGCACCGTGACCCACAGCGACGAGAAGCCGTCGAGGTACTCGGTGCCGCGGTCGTCGTACAGGTGCATGCCGTCGGCGCGGCTGATCACCAGCGGGTCGTCAGCGGGCCACCACGAGTGCTGCGTGAAGGGGTGCCACACCGTCCGGCGGTCGGCTTCCAGCAGGGGCTCGGTCACCCCTCAAGTGTGCCTTGTGGGGATCGGGCTCCCGGCGGGCACCATCACAAGTGGCCAAGATCTGCCCCCTTGTGATGACGGCATTCGGGGGACCGGCCCCGGCTAGGGTCGGAGCATGGTGGATCTGGATCGGCTGGCCCGGGAACGCAGCGATCTGACCTCGGCGGAGATCGCCCATCTGCACCTGGTCACCGCCGACTGGACGTTGCTGGCCGACCTGTCGTTCTCGGACCTCGTCATGTGGCTGCCGACCTGGAACGACGCGGGGTTCGTGGCCGCCTCCCAGGTGCGGCCGAGCACCGGCCCCACGGTCTATCCGGAGGACATCGTGGGCGCCTTCGCCGCGAAAGGCCGGTTGCGGGAGGTGGAGCGGGCTTTCCACTCCCAGCGGGTCGTCCGCAACCGGCTCGCCCCCGATTCCCTGCTGCCGGTCGGCACCGAGGCGATCCCGGTGCACCACGAGGGCCGGGTCATCGCCGTGGTCGCCCGGCGCAGCGGGTTGTCGCCCCGGGAGGCCGGGGAGCTCGAGCGCACATATCGGGAGATCGCCGACGTCCTCGCGGACATGCTGGCCGACGGCCGGTTCCCGGAGTACGGGATGCAGGACTCCTCCACACCGCCGCGGGTGGGGGACGGCCTACTGCGGGTCAACGCGCAGGGCGTGGTGACGTTCGCCTCCCCGAACGCCCGCAGCGCGTTCCGGCGGATGGGCGTGATGTCGGATCTGACCGGCCGGATCCTCGAGCACGAGGTCCGACGGCTGGCCGGGCGCACCGGCCCGGTGGATGAGGCGATCGGGGTCATCTGCTCCGGTCGGGGCGCCGGCAGCGTGGATGTCGAGGTCGGGGAGGTGACCGTGTCCATGCGGTCGATCCCGCTGATGACCGAACAGTCGCGCAGCGGGGCGGTACTGCTGATCCGCGACGTGACCGACCTGCGCCGCGGTGAGCGGGCGCTGCTCACCAAGGACAACACCATCCGGGAGATCCATCACCGGGTGAAGAACAACCTGCAGACCGTCGCTGCCCTGCTGCGCATGCAGGGCAGGCGGTTGCAGGACGACACGGCGCGGGCGGCGCTCGAGGAGTCCGTGCGGCGGGTCAGCGCCATCGCGCTGGTCCACGAGACGCTGTCACAGGCCGATGCCGACGCCGTGGAGTTCGACGAAGTGGCCGACCGGCTGGTGGCGATGGTGTCGGATCTCGGTGACGACGTGACGGTGGTCCGACACGGACAGATCGGCGTCCTCCCGGGTGCCATCGCCAGTTCACTGGCCCTGGTGGTCGCCGAACTGTTGCAGAACGCGTTCGAACACGGGTTGCAGGACTCCGGCGGCGGCAGCATCACGCTGGCCACCGACCGGCGCGGCCGGCGGCTGCGGGTCAGTGTCATCGACGACGGTGCCGGACTGCCCGCTGGGTTCCATCCGGAGACCGATGCCAAGCTCGGCCTGCAGATCGTCCAGACCTTGGTGCGTGACGAGTTGCAGGGTTCGCTGAGTTGGGAACCCGGTGCGGGTGGGCGCGGAACGACCGCCACGATCGACCTGGTCATCCCCAACCGCTGAGCAGCAGAAGACCGGCCGACGCAAGGGCCGGCCGGTCTTGAGCGGGGAAGTCAGTGCTGGTAGCCGAGGGTCACGCCGGTGCGGGCGGAACGGCGGCGAAGGGAGCGGCGCTCAGCCTCGCTCATGCCGCCCCAGATGCCGGAGTCCTGCCCGGATTCCATGGCCCAGGTCAGGCAGTCGGTGATGACGGTGCACGATCCGCACACGGCCTTCGCGTCCTCGATCTGCAGCAGCGCGGGGCCGGTGTCCCCAAGAGGGAAGAACAACTCTGGATCCTCGTCACGGCAGGCAGCGTTCGCGCGCCAGTCCATGCGTTACCTCCTAGGTCTCGGGCCGCCCCCCGGGAAGCCGCTGTGGGCCGTATCAGACACCGACACCCGCAGGAACTCCGGGGTGGTGCTTTCCGGCATTTCGCTGTGGCGTATCTTGCGCTCCAGCGACTTCAGATTCACATAACGTGAACCGATGCACAAGCCTTGTTCGGTATAAGTCTGGTCCACGCCGCGTGGAATGCCGGCAAGCGCGCAGTGGGAGCACGCGCGAGGGTCATGGCGAAGGGCAGGATGCCTGGGTGCAACTGGCCCTGCGCGGCCGGGATCCCTTCAGCGACGGCGACCAGGACTCGAACGGCTTTTCCAGAGCCTGGCCACGGATATTTTCCGACTCATGCCGGGCGCGGCCACGGCGCGGAGCCAGCCGATGACTGAGCTCGACGACCTGGGCCTGCGCGTGCCGATCAACGGCGTGCAGTTGATCGAAGCCAGTGCCGGCACCGGCAAGACCTTCATCCTGGCCACGCTTTATGCGCGCCTGGTGATCGAGGCCGGGCTGCCGGTGTCCTCGATCCTGGCGGTGACCTTCACCGAGGCGGCCACCAAGGAGTTGCGCGAACGACTGCGCGGCCGCCTGGCGCTGCGCAGGGATCTGGTCGAAGCTGCGTTGGCTCTGCGGCGCACGCGATGACGGCGCGCGCCGAGGGCGGCGCGAACCGGAGCCACGCCGGCGCCGGACAACGAGCAACCGCCTGACCGGTCCTGGTCGACGCGGCGATCGCCCGCGAAGGCGCCGCTGCGTTGTGCCGCCGCGCGCGCGGCCTCGAGCAGATGGACCTGGCGCCGATCCACACCATCCACGGTTTCTGCCGGCGCGCGCTGGCCGACCACGCGCTGGAAGCGGGACAGCCGTTGAGCGAACGCGAGATCGCTGGAGAACGAAGCGGCGTTGCGCCGCGAAGTGGCCACTGACTTCTGGCGCGACTGCACCGCGCGAGCGATCCCGCGCGGCCACCGCTGCGCTGCTCGACTCTGGAAGTTCACCGGCAGGGCTGGCGCAGCCTGCGCGAGCTGGCTGGCGATGGATGTCTTGCAGCCCGCGCCGACATCCCGAACCCGAAGGCCCAGCGGACGCGGCGTTGGCGATGCTCGCGCGCAGCACTGGCGGCCGCCTTTGCCGCGACACGGCGACGATGCCCGCGCCAGGTTGCGCGATGCGCTCGCCGCCGGGCAGGTCAACAAGGCAGTGGTTAAGGACGATGCCGTCGATCCGGTCTGGCTGGCGTTCGCCGATTGGGTGGAGACCCGGAGAGAAGTGATCCCGCGAGCGAAAAGCTGGAGATTTACGGCACGACTCGACTCGCGGCGAAGACCAACAAAAACAAGGCCACGCCGACCTCGCCCCTGTTCGACGCCATCGACGCCTGGCCGAGGCGCACGCTGGCAGTCAACGCCCGCAACCAACTTCGCAAGATCGCCATCGTGCATGCGCGCGCGACTTCGCGCGCCAGCGTCTTCGACGCGCTCAAGCGCGAACGCGGGCTGATCGGCTACGACGACATGATCCGCGGCGTGGACGAGGCGCTCGCCGGCCCGAGCGGCGAGGCAGTTCGCCGACGGCCTGCAGCCGGCAGTACTCGGTGGCCTTGCTCGATGAGTTCCAGGATACCGATGCCGCGCCAATGGTCGATTTTCCACCGCCTGTTCTCCGAGTCCGGCGACAACTCGAGCCTTCGCGCCACGCGCGCTGTTCCTGATCGGCGATCCCAAGCAGGCGATCTACCGCTTCCGCGGCGGCGATGTCTTCACCTACCTGGCCGCGCGAACAACAGGTCGACGACAAGCAACACCGCTGGCGCGAGAATTTCCGTTCCCGGCCGATCGGCGCTGGTCGAGCGTGCAGGCGCTGTTCGGCTGCCGGCCCGGATGCGTTCGCACAGGACGGCATCGAGTTCGCCCGTGCACCGCGGGCGGCGAGCTGCCGCGACGAAGACCTGCAACTCGACGGCGCCGCGCTGCCGGCGCTGAATCTGCTCGTCGCTGGAGCCGGATCTGGACAAGGACAATATCGACGAGCGCCCGCGAGTCGCGCCACGCAGGCCTGCGTCGGCGGCATCCACGCGCTGCTGGCCGCCGGACTGGACGGTCGCGCCATGCGCGTCGACCGCAAGGGCGAGCGCCGCGCGCTCGCGCCCGGCGACATCGCGGTGCTGGTCGCGAGCGCAACAACGATGCCGACCGCATGCAGCAGGCGCCTGGCCGACGCCAGGCATTCCCTGCGTCGCGGCAGGGCGCAGCAGCCTGTACCAGACCGAAGAAGCGCAGCACCTGTGCTGGCTGTCGAGGCCCTGCTGGCGCCGGCCGACGATCAACGCCTGCGCGCCGCGCTGGCGGCGCCATTGCTCGGCACGGATGCCGCCGACGCTGGTCGCGCTTCGACGAGGACGAGCACGCTCACCGGCATTGGCAGGATCGCCTGCAACGCTGGCAGCAACGCGCGCAGCGTTTCGGCCCGATGGCGCTGCTCGGCGAGTTGTGCGCCGAGAACGCGCCGCGACTGCTTGCCTGGCGCGACGGCGAACGGCGCCTGACCAACCTACCTGCAACTGGCCGAAGAACTGCAGGCCGCCGATGCCCACGCGCTCGGCCTGGCCGGCGTGCTCGACGAACTCGAGCGGCGCATCGAAGACGCCGACGCCGGCAACGATGGCGAACTGTTGCGCCTGGAGTCGGATGCGGAGCGGGTGAAGATCCTGACGCTTGCACAAGAGCAAGGGCCTGGAATTCGAGCTGGTGTTCCTGCCCGTATGCGGCGACCAATGGCGCCGATCGCGCCGCAAGGCAAGCCCAGCATGGCCAGATTCCATGACGGCAGCCGGCGCGTGGCGCTGCTGCTTCCGGACAAGGACGACCCTGCGTGCGCGATCGAAGCGGCGGAAGAACGTGCCGAGGAGTTGCGGCTGCTCTATGTCGGCCTGACCCGCGCGCGGCTGGCGACCTGGGTCGTGTGGGGCGCAGTCAACAACGCGCACCGAACCGCCATGGCCTGGCTGCTGCACCGCTCGCCCGGGTCGCAGGAGGTGCCGCCGATCAGCCAGGCCTCGCTCGACGAGCGTCGTGTCGCTGCTGCAATCACGGGCTCCGGGCGCGATCGCGTGCCCAGCCGGCGCCGCTGGCGGCCGACATGGCCGCGGCTGCCGTTCGCCCACGTCGCCACCGCGCCGCAGGCGGCGATCGCCGCGCGAGCGCTCGACCGCGACTGGTGGGTCTACAGTTTCTCGCAACTGGCGCGCGAAGACAGCGGCGTCGATTCCCGGCGGCGCCGACGATGAGATCGACACCTGGCCCGAGCTTGCCTACTCGCGCTTTTCCGGCACCCGCTTCGGCAACAGCCTGCACGCGGTGCTGGAGAAGACCGAGATCGGCAAGCCTGGCTCGATTGGACCGGCCAGCTGCCGCCGCACGGCGAGTTCGACGTGGTTGCCGATGCGCTTGCGCGAGCAGGGTTATGCCAACGGACCCAACGATCTGGTCGAGGGCGTGCCGCTGCTGACCCGCCTGGTCAGCGAAACGCTCAACGTGCGCCTGCCGGAGGGCGCTCGCCTGGCCGCGCTGCCGGACGCTGCGCGACGCAATGAAATGGAGTTCCACTTCGCGCTGGCGCCGACCCGCACGCAGGCGGTGCTCGAACTGCTGCACCGGTTCGGCATCGTCGCCGATCGCCAGGCCTTCGGCCTGCGCCAGCGCCTCGAGGGCCTGCTCACCGGACGCATCGACCTGGTCTATGAGGTGGCCGGCCGCTATTACCTGCTCGACTACAAGTCCAACCAGTTGCGCAGCTACGACGGCAATCGCTTGCCCAGGCGGTGCGCGACAGCGAGTACGACCTGCAGTACGTGCTCTACAGCCTGGCGCTGCATCGCTGGCTGCGCTTCAGGCTGGGCGCCGGCTACGACATCGGGCGGCACCTGGGCGGGGTCCGCTACCTGTTCTGCCGCGGCCTCGACCAGGAGCGCGAACACTCCCCGGGAATCCACGCGCTCACGCTGCCGCCGGCGCTGATCGAGCAACTCGATGCGCTGCTGCAACCGGAGCCGTCATGAGCCTGCTGCAATCCCTCGACCGCGGCGGCTGGCTGCGCAGCATCGATCTGGCGCTGGCCGACAGCCTGCAGCGGCGCGCGCGACGAAACCCCGGACCTGGTACTGGCCGCAGTCGCACTGGCCAGCCGCGCGCTGGCCAACGGCCACAGCCGGCTGCCGTTGTCGCAGGTGCGCGAGCTGCTGCTGGAGATCGCCGGCGAGCGCGAGCCGCCCACCTTGCCGCCGACCGGTGAATGGCTGACGGTGCTGCGCGCTTCGCCATGGGTCGCCACGCCCGCCAAGGCGCGGGATACCTGCGTGCTGATGCTCGAAGACGAGGCCTTGTCGCTTCGCCGTTATTGGAACTACGAAGCTCGCCTGGCCGCGGCCATTTCCTCTCGACTGGACGGCGCCGGACCCGGCCACGACAAGGACATCCCGACGGCACGCATCTCGCAGTTGTTTACCGCCGCCGACGGCAGCATCGACCAGGCGCAGGCCGATGCCGCGCACGCCGCGTTGTCCAAACGATTCCTGCTGCTGACCGGTGGACCGGGCACCGGCAAGACCACGACCGTCGCCCGCACCCTTGTCCTGTTCGCCGAACAGTTCGCCCGCGAAAACGACGACCGCATTCCACGCATCCTGCTCGCCGCCCCGACCGGCAAGGCCGCGGCGCGACTGGCCGAATCGGTGCGCGAGAATCTGGCGCAACTGCTCGCCAGCGGCCTGATCGACGCAGCGCTCGCGCAGTCGCTGCCGGGCGATGCCAGCACGCTGCATCGACTGCTCGGCTGGCAGCGTGGATCGGTCGGCTTTCGTCATGACGCCGGGCGGCCGCTGCTGGCTGACCTGGTGATCGTCGATGAAGCCTCGATGATCGACCTGCCGCTGATGTGCAAGTTGCTCGAAGCGGTGCCGCCGGCGGCCACGCTGGTCCTGATCGGCGACCGCGACCAGCTGCCCTCGGTGGAAACCGGCGACGTGCTTGCCGCGCTCTGCGATGCCGGCGCCGCGCCGACGAGTCTGCTCGCCAGACACCGGGCGCACCTGCGTCGCAGCCACCGGCAGTCGAGCGACATCGACGTCGCGGCGCTGGCGGCCCTGGTCCGCGATGGCGATGGCCAGGCCGCGCTCGATGGCTTGCTGCAGGAGCGCTTCCGCGGCGTTGCCTGGCGGCGCGGCAGTGATCGCGCGCTGGCCGATGCCGTGCTCGAACAGGCCGTGCCCGCCTATCGCGCCGTGCAGTCCGCGGCCGACGTGCCGGCGGCGCTGGCCGCCGCGAAATGTTTCCGGGTGCTGACTGCCGTGCGCGAGGGCGGCGCCGGCAGCCAGAAGCTCAATGCATTGATCGCCAGCGCCCTCGACCCGGCGCGACGCGGCGACGGATTTTTCCGTGGGCGCCTGGTGCTGGTCACCGAGAACAGCTACCGCCACCAGTTGTTCAACGGCGATATCGGCGTGGTCTGGCCGGACGAGTTCGGCGAAGCGCGGGTGTGGTTCGATACCGAAGGCGGCCCGCGCGCCTGGTTGCCGGCGGCATTGCCCGCGCATGAGTCGGCGTTCGTACTGACCGTGCACAAGTCGCAGGGGTCGGAATTCGAACGCGTTTTCTTTGCCTTGCCCGAGCAAGGCTCGCGGGTGGTGTCCCGCGAGTTGCTCTATACCGGCCTGACCCGCTGCCGCCGCGAGGTCACGTTGTGGGCCGGCGAAAGCGTGCTGCGCGAAGGCATCACCCGCAAGGCGCAGCGCTGGAGCGGCCTGGCGCAGCGCCTGTAGGCAAGTCGGTCACTCGAGGGCGTCGAACTCGTCCTGGCTCAGCGCGATGAACGACCACAACGGCGCTTTCTCGCGCGCCCATTCCAGGCTTGCCGCCTGCAGCACTTCCATCGCCGCCTTGAAGGCGCCGGTGGCATGGGCGCGCAGGTCCTCGCTGTGCTCGAGCAACAACACCAGTCCCGGCGTACCCGGCGTTCGCAACGAACGAAGGGCCGCGACCAGCCCGGCGAGATCCGAGGGCGGGGGAAACTGCAAGGCGCCGGCGACTCGCAGCAGCAGGTCGGCCGGGTCGGCGCAGCCACGCAGGTTGACGCGCAGGCACGGAAAACGATTCACCGCCGCCGCCTCCAGCAACTCGTCGATGTCTTCCTCGGGCAGGAAATAGACACCGGCGTCGCTGACCTTGGCCAGCAGGCCGTCGAACCAGAGCACGCTCATCAACCATCCTTGTCCGGGTGAACCCCGGCAATGATAGCGCCTACTTGCGTGGCGCCAGGATGGTCGCGAGGCGATCCGGGGTGCCGGGAATGCGCTCCAGGTGCGGATAGCGCAAGCCGCCGCGGTAATCGATGCGCACGGTGTCGATATGCTCGAGGTTGTTGACCAGCAGCACGATCGGCGCGCCCGTCTTCTTCGCTTCGGTCACCGCCTCCTTGAGCCCATCGGCGCTCGCGGCGATGCCGTTGACGGCAACCAGCGTCATCGAGGACGCCAGGCCGGCCTTGAAGGCCGGGCCGTTCCACAGGACGCTGCCGATCTTCATGTCCTTGCCCAGGCTCATGCCCAGCGAGTAGCTGAAGTCGGTCCAGCCACGGCCGCGATCGCCGGACGCAGGCGGCTGTTCGTTGTAGACCAGCTTCCAGCCGCTGCGGGCCAGGCCATCCAGCGGCGCCCGCGCACCCTTGCCGTCCAGGCGCTCGCGCAGGAAGGTCGCCCAGTCATGGGGGAACACCGCGTTGAGCGCGGCCACGACATCCTCGAATACGTAGGGCAGCATTTCGATGCGTCCATCCTCGACACCGAAGAAGCCACGCGCGAAATCATCGAGCGACTTCTTGCCGCCGCTTTTCTCGCGGATCAGGGTGTCGGCATCGAACCAGATCAATTGGCCTTCGGAATAGTAGTCCTCGCCGCGCTGCCAGCTGCGCCAGGCCTGGGGAGCGCGGGCACTGAGGATCGGCTGGTTGGTGGTGTCCTGCAGGTTGCGCCAGGTCCGGCCTTCCATGTTGTCGTAGTAGGCGGCGAGGCTGGCGATGCCGTCGCGCACTTTTTCCGCCGTGGTGATTCCCGACCGCGCCGCCAGCACGTAGCCCCAGTACTGGTTCTGTCCCTCGTACAGCCAGAGCGCTTCGTCCTGGAACGGCACGTTGAAATTCGGCGTGTCCTGGCCGGCGCCGCGGCGGAATTTTCCATTCCAGGAATGGCCGAACTCATGCGCCATCAGGTCGCGGTCGGAATTGCCCTTGGGATCGGTCAGATAGCCCGGGTCCGCGCCGTCCTCGCTCGACTGCTGATGCTCCAGGCCGATGCCCGAGTAGCGATCCGATACCGACAACAGGAAATCGTAGTGGGCGAAGTGCTGCGAGCCGTACAACTTGTAGGCCTGCTGCACCAGGGCCAGGTGCTGCGCAAGGACTTTCGGATGCGCTTCGATTTCCCTTGGATTGTCGGCGACCACGTCCATGTGCACCGGCCGCTTGCCGCCCGGGTCGAGGTCGTAGCGCTTGAAGTATTTTCCGGCCAGCAGCGGCGAATCGATGAAGGTCTCAAAATCCAGGGGCTTGAATGCGGTGTTCGCGCCGGACTGCGTCGCGACTTCGAGCGCAGTGCCGAATTTCCAGCCGTCGGGCAATTTCACGTTCGGCTGCACCATGATCTTGCGAGTCCGGTAACCGGCCGGATAGAGCGCCACGGTATTCCACTGCAGGCCGATGATCTCCGGCGTGACCACGATCCGACCCTGCTCCGAATCCAGCGGCGACAGGAACTGGAAATCGACCAGCAACTTGCTCGCGCCGGCAGGCACATCGACCAGGAAGCTGTACATGTCCAGCGGGTCGCGTCGCCATGGCAGCACCTTGCCGTCGACGGTGAAGACCAGGCCGCCGATCTGCTCGATCGGTCCGCTGGGATCATGGCCGCCTGGCAACCACTTCGGGTAATACAAACGCAATTCGCCGGCGCTGACCGGAATTTCCTGATGCACGGTGAAGATGCGTCGCGCGATATCGGTGGCGTCCACCGAAAGCGTCCAGCGTTCCCGGATAGGGCTCGTCGGTGACACGGCGCGGCCGGCGATCTGCGCCAGCGGCCGGCGCGGCCAGCGCGAGCGAGACAAGGGTGGCCAGCAGTCAACCGGTGGGTCATGGAAGCCTCGAGCAGAAAGTTTTTCGATCGCCGATTTTGCGCATGGCGCGCGTGACGATGGCTTCACGACGCCACCCCAGTTTCGACCTGGGACGCAATCGGCAGAGCCAGCAACCGCTGCAGCCGGCTGACGCCTACCGTCCGCAGCGAAACGCCGCTCGCGTTGCAGCAGCGCAACGCTGCATCACGGCGGCGGGCCTTGGCGTGGGGCTGATTGCTGCCATCTTGTGCGGCAACCTCTGGAGAAAATTCATGTCCGCAACCACGCCCTTGTTCCAGCCCACCGCTGCAGGCCCGCTTTCGCTGCAAAATCGCATCGCGATGGCGCCGATGACGCGCTCGCGCGCGATCGGAAACATCCCCAACTCGATCATGCGCGACTACTACGCCCAGCGTAGCGGCGCCGGACTGATCATCACCGAAGGCACCTCGCCATCGCCCGAGGGCCTGGGCTATGCGCGCATTCCCGGCCTGTTCAACCAGGCGCAGGCCGATGGCTGGCGCGACATCGCCAATGCCGTGCATGCCGACGGCGCGCGGCTGGTGGTGCAGTTGATGCACACCGGCCGCATCGGCCACGCTGCTCAACCTACCCGAAGGCAGCCAGCTGATCGGTCCGTCGGCCGTCACGGCGGCCGGGCAGATGTGGACCGACAGCGAAGGCATGCAGGACAACGGCCTGCCCAAGGCCATGGATGCCGACGACCTGGCCCGCGTCCGCGACGATTACGTCCGTGCCGCGCGGCTGGCGATCGCCGCCGGCGTCGATGGCATCGAGTTGCACGCGGCCAACGGCTACCTGCTCGCGCAGTTCCTCAATCCGCGCAGCAATGTGCGCGAAGACGGCTACGGCGGCTCCGCCGAGAATCGGCGTCGCTTCCTGCTCGAAGTGGTCGATGCCGTCTCGGCGGCGATCGGCGCCGAGCGGGTTGGCGTGCGGCTTTCGCCGTTCAACCCGTTCAACGACCTTGCCGCCAACTACGACGGCGAGCCGGCCGAGACGCTCGACCAGGTCCGCGCGCTGGCGGCACGAAAGATCGGCTACCTGCACCTGATCGCCACGCCGGGCGCGGTGCCGGAAAGCTTCGTGCGCGAGGTGCGGGCTGCCTTCCCGGGCACCCTGATCCTGGCCGGCGACTTCAATCGCGAACGGGCCGAAGCGGCGCTGGCATCCGGCCATGGCGACGTGATCGCCTTCGGACGCCCGTTCATCGGCAATCCGGATCTGCCTGATCGCCTGCAGCAGGACCTGGCGTTGTCCAGGCTTCGACCCGGGCAGCCTTTACAGCCCGGGCGCGGCTGGCTATTCGGATTATCCGGGCTACCGGGAAGAAGCCGAACCGGCGCTCGCCTGAGGCCTGCCGGGTGCGCTGGGTGGCGGCGACGGCGCCCCGCCAGCGGCGGGAAACGCTTTCGCCGCCGGGGCCGCTCCCACACAATACGCGCACCCGGATCCAAGGATTTCACGGCTCATGCGCGGCAAGGCGTTGGTGCGATTTTCATTGTTGCTGCTCCTGTTCGTGCTGATGCCTGCCTGCGTGTCACGGCCAGACCTGGTCCGGCTCTACGAGAACTCCAGCAACGATCCCAACCAGCCGCCGGTGATCGTGATCCACGGCCTGGGCGGCTCCACCCTGGTCGATGCGAAAACCGGCAAGCAATTCTGGCCCGGATCGCTTAGCACGCTTGCCTTCGGCAACTACCGCAGCCTGGCCAGCATGAGCGCCGAGGATCGCGAGGGCGAAGGCCTGGTTCCTGGCGATCTGTTCTACGGCGTGGCCGGCGTGGATTTCTATCGCGACCTGCTGCACAGCCTCGAGACCGTCGGCCACTTCGAGCTCGGCAAACCGGGCCAGCCGATCGGCGACCAGCGCCGGCGCTACTACGTGATGCTCTACGATTGGCGCAAGGACAATATCCTCGCGGTGCGCAAGCTCCACGCGCTGATCGAACAGATCCGCATCGACTATCACGACCCGAACCTGCGCGTGGACATCATCGCGCACAGCAACGGCGGGCTGATCGCCAACTATTACCTGCGCTACGGCCCGACCGACGTGCTCGAGGAACCGAAGTTCACACCCTGGCTGGAAGGCGACAAACGCATTCGCCGCCTGGTGATGCTCGGTACGCCGAGCCTGGGCTCGGTGACCAGCCTGGAGCGCCTGACCTATGGCGACCGCATGGCGGTGCGCACGGTGCCGGTGGAAGTGATGGCCACCTTCGTCACGCCATTCCAGGCCTTGCCGCACCGGCTTTCCAAGGCGATCCTGGACCCGCTCGGGCGGCCGGTGGACCTGGACCTGTTCGACCCCGCCGTCTGGCGCGAACGCAAGTGGTCGGTGTATTCGCCCGAGGTCAGCGCGCGGGTGCGCGACTCGATGGCCACGCCCGCCGAAGGCGAGCAGGCGCTGGCCGACTTGCAGGCCAGGTTCGTGCACAACCTGCACCGGGCCGATCGCCTGCAGCGCGCCCTCACCGCGACCTTGCCGGCGCGCACCATCGACATCGCCGTGTTCGGCGGCGACTGCGAACCGACGCTCGGACACGCGGTGCTGCAGAACGATGGCCGGTGGCTCGCGGCTGGTGTTTCGGCCCGGCCAGGTTGCCAATCCGGACCAGGGCGGCGAGCCGGGCACGAAAATAGAAAAGCCCGACTTCGAGCGCCTGATGTACGAACCCGGCGACGGCCTGGTCACGCGCACCTCGCAAGTCGGCCGGCTGCCGCCGGACAGCGACCATGAGGGAATCCACATGCTGCCGGTCTCGCAGACCTTCTTCCTGTGCGAGTCGCATGGCCGCCTGACCCACAATCTCTATTTCCAGAACAACCTGCTGTACTTCCTGCTCTCCAGATGAGGCTTGGTTGGCAGATCGCGACTTGCGTTTCCGAATTCGCCGGCAGCCGCCTAGAATGTTTCCATGAAAGAACTGCGCACACTCCTGATCGACTGCCGCCTCGAGCTGCGCAAGCTGATGCGCGATTTCCACAAGACCGGCCTGAGCGAGCGCCTGGATGTTGCGCTGCAGTCGCTGGCCGCAACCAAGGATTCTGACGCGGACGGCAAGGGTCCGCCGAGTTCGGCGCGCGCGCGCGAGATCCGCGAGACCTCCAACCAGGTCGCGCTGGCCTGGCAGATGGCCGCGCGCGATCTCAAGTTCAGCAATCCGCCGCTGTACGACGCGCTGAGCAAGAAGGTGATGGCCCGGCTCGAGACCAAGACCCTGGTCGACCAGGTCGACGAGCTGCGGCAGATGGAGGAGAACGTCGCCGAGCTGCACCTGCAGCAGGCCGAAGCCGAAAAGGCGCGGCTGGCGCTCGAAGCCGAACGCGACACGCTGCTGGGCGCGCTGGCCACGGCGGTTCCGCAACTCGGTGACGGCGGCGACCGGCTTGGCGTAGCCCTGGCGCGCATCGACTGGCTCAAGGCGCAGGCGGTCAAGGCCGCGCCGAGCACCGCGCTGAGCACGACCAACGAAGAGGAAACCCGCATCCCGAACGACGAGGTGATGGCGATCGTTGCCGCCGGAGCCCGCCAATTCACCAAGGCCCAACGCGAATGGTGCGTTGGCGAAGCGATGGTGCTGTCGGGATTCCAGTACACGCCGATGGAGCTCATCGAGCAGGGCGACGCGCGCATCGCCAGTATCATCACCGAGGCAAAACGCAGTCATTGAACTGCTACGCACTTCGCAGTTTGCTCGCCGACGTACTATTTCCTTGCATCGAAGCACAGGGGTATTCTGGTTTCGACTTCGCGTCATCGCCGACAGGTCCCCCTCTTTCGGCGAAACCTTCAAAGCCCCCCAGCCCGTGTCCATAGCGCAACCATCAGTCACTCATTGCCCCTGCGGCAACCCGAGATCCTACGGCGACTGCTGTGGGCGCTTTCATGCCGGAGAGCCAGCCAACAGCGCGCCAAAGCTGATGCGCTCGCGCTACAGCGCCTACATCCTGCTGCTCGAGGACTACCTGCTGGCGACCTGGCATTCGTCGACGCGGCCGGCATCGCTGGGCCTCGGGGAGGCCGAGGCGATGCGCTGGCTGGGCCTGGAAATCCGCTCCAAGCAGGAGACTACCTACAACGCGCGCGTGGAATTCATCGCGCGCTACCGGATCGGCGGCGGACCCATCCAACAGCAGCACGAGATCAGCCGATTCGTCCGGGAACGTGACCGCTGGTTCTACCTCGACGGCGAATTCCCGCGGACGGCATCCTCGTTCGTGCAGGCACGGGAAAACTGGTCCAGCAATTCTGCCAAGTGACTTAGCAGATATTCAGTTTGGTAGCCCCCGGTTAAGCCGCCATGCACCAAAGCGGCGCAGACTGCGCTACATGCCAAGCGAAACCCGCCACGAGCTGTATCGCACTTGGGCCGAGTTGGCCGAAGCGGCCAGGACCGATGAAAAGGCCTGGTTGTTCCTGCTGACCTTCGCGCCTTGGGCGACCCGGTTACTAGAGGAACCGACCAGGCACTAGGAGTTCGCGCAAGGGCGTTCGGTTGACTGCCGGGCAGCTCGCGACGAACCTTCCTGGCCACCTCTCCGGCGCTCGATTCGAGCGTCACTCCGAACTGCTCCGCAAATGCGCCGAGCCCGACCACCGGCCGCTCGCCGGTCGGCGTTGACGCGCGCGCGGGTTAAGCCGCCGTTGTCCCGGGCGCACGTAGATTCCGTTCAGGTCGAACAACTTCACGCGTCAACTGGAGAACCCTGATGAGCCGTGCCTCGCGTCCGCTTGCGCTGATCACCCTGCTGTTGCTGTCCGTGTGCGCGGCAAGCGCCACGGCGGCGAACTATTACGATCCACCCGGCCGCGTCGCCCGCCTGAGCAACACCCAGGGCGAGTTGAGTTACTCGCCCGCCGGCGAGGACGGCTGGTACAGCGTCGCAGCGCAACCGTCCGCTGATCCGCGGCGACCGCCTGTGGACCGATCGCGCGCGCGCTCGCCGAATTCCAGGTGGGCAGCGCGGCGGTCCGTCTCGATCAGGAGACCAGCCTTGAAATCCTGGAGTTGAACGATCGCCTCGTGCAGCTCGAGCTGTCGCAGGGCATCGCTCAACCTGCGCGTGCGCCGCCTGTACCCGGGCCAGGAGTTCGAGATCGCCACGCCCAGCCTGGCGTTCGTCATCGACCGGCCGGGCAGCTACCGCATCGATGTCGACCCGCGCTACGGCCGCACCACCATCGTGGTCTGGCAGGGCTCGGGCGTCGCCTATGGCAACAACGGCCAGTTCCCGGTGCGCGCGGGCGATGCAGTGCGCTTCTACGGCGACGACCTGCGCGACTACGAGTTGTTCGGCCTGCCGCGCGCGGACGACTTCGACCGCTATTGCTTCGATCGCGACCGCCGCCTGGACCGCTCGATGTCGCTGCGCTACGTGGGCGACGACGTCATCGGCTACTCGGATCTGGACGAGTACGGCAGCTGGCGCCCGATGCCGAGCTACGGCAACGTGTGGTTCCCCAGCCAGGTCGGCGCGAACTGGGCGCCCTATCGCGATGGCCAGCTGGATCTGGCAGGAACCGTGGGGCTGGACCTGGGTCGACGACGCGCCCTGGGGCTTCGCGCCCTCGCACTACGGCCGCTGGGTCTATGTCTCCAATCGCTGGGGCTGGATACCGGGGCCGCGCAACTATCGCCCGGTCTACGCGCCGGCGCTGGTCGTGTTCATCGGCGGCAGTGGCTGGAGCCTGTCGCTCTCGCTCGGCGGCGATGTCTCGATCGGCTGGTTCCCGCTCGGACCGCGCGAGGTCTATGTGCCGCCCTACCAGGCCAGCCGCGACTATTTCTCGCAGGTCAACGTCAGCAACACGGTGATCAACAACACCACCATCAACAACGTCTACAACAACTATTCCAGCGGCAACATCAACGTCACGCAGACCAACTATGCCAACCGGGCGGTGGCCGACGCCATCACCGCGGTGCCCGCTGACCGCGTTCGTGAATTCGCGGCCGGTGCGGGCGGCGGCGATTCGCCTGGATCGCAACGCGGTCAAGAGCGGCGAGTTGATCGCGGGTCGCGCCGATCGCGCCCGAGCATGCGCAGCGTGCTGGGCGCGGGCATCGCCGCCAGGGCGCGGCCGTCGCGCGAGGCGCTGGATCGCCCGGTGTTCGTGCGCACGCCACCGCCGGCCGGCGAGCGGCCGTTCGTCGAGCGCGAGAAGCAGTTGCAGCAGAAGCCCGGGCGTCCGCTGCAAATGCAACCCGAGACGCGTCCGCAGGACAGCGCGCAACGCAATATCCGGGTGATCAAGGACAAGGATGCCGCGGTCGACATGCGTGCGACCGGGCCAGCTCGCGTCGATGCAACGACGCCGGCGCAGCCGCCGACAACCCAGCCGCTGGATCGCTCGATCGAGCGCCGGCCACCGCCGCAACGCGAGCCACGACTGCCCCCGGGCCAGAAGAAGGACAGCGGGCCGCAACCGATGACGCCGCCTGCGCAAACGCAAATGCCAGCGCCGGAGCAAGGCCGGGCAGAGGCCAGGCAGCAGACGGAAGCGCGCCAGGCCGAGCAGGCCAAGGCCGCAGCAGCACGCGAGGAGCAGGCCGCGCAGTTGCGCAAGGACCAGGCCCAGGCCCGCGAGCAAGCGCAGGCTGATGCCCAGGCGCGCGCGGACGCACAGGCGAAGGCGCGGGCAGAGGCCCGGGCCCAAGCCGACGCGCAAGCCGCGGCACGTGCGCAGCAGCAAGCGCAGGCCGAAGTGCGGGCGCAGGAACAGGCCCAGGCACGTGCGGAAGCGCAGGCGCAGGCCCAGGCTCGGGCGCAAGCGCAGGCCGAAGCGCGTGCGCAGCAGCAGGCGCAGGCCGAGGCCCGGGCAGAAGCCCAGCGTGCCAAGGCGCAGGCAGACGCGCAGGCGCGCGCCGAGGCGCAGAATCAGCCGCCTGCCGAAACGCAGGTCCAGGGCGACACACAACGGGCGCCCCGCACAAAGGCACGGCGCCCGCCAAATTGCCTGACCGTGGAAGAAGTGGACGAGCTGAAGAAATCCATGGCGGAAGGCGAGGAACTGCCGGCCTACGTGCCCTGCAAGACCTGAGTCGGGCCGGCTGGTGGAGGAATGACCCCGGGCATCGGAGCCTCGCGCTACGATGCCCGGCTCCCTGCCGAGCACGTCGCCATGAATCCTCCCGCCTACCTGTCCGACGACCAGATCGAGCGCCTGTCCGAGCTGCTTGAGAAATACGCGGTGCCGATGCAGGGCTTCAACCTGGAGGCGCTCGATGGCTACCTGTCGGCGCTGGCCGTCGCACCCAGCGAAGTGCCGCCGGCCGAATGGATGCCCGCGGTCTGGGGCACCGCGCTCCCGACATGGGCATCGGCCGCTGAAGCCGAGGAAGCGCAGTGGCTGCTTCTCGGCCACTGGAATGGCTGCGTCGCCCGGGTGCGCCATGGCGAGGACCCGCCGGAGTACCTGTCGCCCTTGCTGTGGCTGCCGGAGGACATCGTGGCCGACCACCCGGACAGCCTGGACGTCGGCCGCGACTGGGCTTTGGGCTTTTATCGCGGCGTGGACCTGCGCAGCGAGCAGTGGGATGCGTGGCTCGACCAGGAAGATTGGATCGATGAGATCTTCGGCCTGCTCGAGCGGCTGGCGACCGGCGAGGTCGCCGCCGAGAACGACAACGAACCCGCCACGCCGATCAGCTATCGCGAACGCGTCGAGATCACCGCCAGCCTGCCGGCCATGCTCGCCGACCTGCACCAGTACCGAATCGAACAGATGACTCCACGTACGCCGATCCGCCGCGAAGCAGCGCCCGATCGCAATGCCTTGTGCCCGTGCGGCAGCGGCAAGAAGTACAAGAAGTGTTGCGGGGCCTGATCCACCGGTTCCAGCAAGCGGCAGTGGTGTTCAGTAAAGTTGGGTCCAGTCAGGGGAAAGGGGAGTGCTGCAGATGGAAGAGTTCCTGTACCGGCAGCACAGCGTCGTGCTCGTCGCCGCGATGTTCGTGCTCACGCTATTGGCGTTCGAGGTCGCGTTCCGGGCCGGTCGCGCGCAAAGCGCCAAGGAGAGCGAACGCGCCAACTCCCAGGTGGGCGCGGTCCAGGCCTCGATGCTCGGCCTGCTCGCCCTGATGCTTGGATTCACCTTTTCGATGTCGCTTGGGCGCTTCGAGAGCCGCAGCGATGCGGTGGTGGCCGAGGCAAACGCGATCGGGACGGCGTACCTCAGGGCCGGCATGCTGCCGCAAACGCTCGGCGGCGACATCAGGCTCCAGCTTCGCCACTATCTTGAACTGCGAATCAGCGAGACTCGCGTCAGCCTCGCCGAAGCTGAGTCCAGGCGATCGCTGCTCGACCAGACCGGCCAGTCCACCCAGCGGCTCTGGCGCGATGCCGGGCGAGCCGCCGTGCTCGATCCCAAGCCGGTGCCGACCGGCATGTTCATCCAGTCCTTGAACGACACGATCGATGCTTTCGAACCAGCAACGCGGAGCTCGATCGCCACGTGCCGGAGATCGTGCTGCTGCTGTTGTATGTCACCGTGATGGCGGCGATGGCCCTGACCGGCTTTGCCTCCGGACTGGCGGGGGCCCGCGAGCTGCGCACCACGCTGCCGATGATGCTGCTGATCACCGCCGTCCTGTTCGTGATCATCGATCTGGACAAGCCGAGGCGGGGAGTCATCCAGGTCAGCAACAAACCTTTCCTGGAATTGATGCAAACGATCTCGGCGGATGACGCGGCTGGCGTTCGGGGCGCGTCGGTCACGCAGTAGTCCCGCAGATTCCCGGAAGCACCGGACGCTGCCGGATGCGGTGCGGCTGCGCCACTGGGTTGTCCCAGTGGGTTTCGCCACAGGCCCGCCCGAGGGCCACGAGATGGCATAAAGCAGATGGCGCGCCCGACAGGAGTCGAACCTGTGACCCCCACCTTCGGAGGGTGGTGCTCTATCCAGCTGAGCTACGAGCGCGTGGCTTTATTCTCGCACGGAGGCCGCCGGGACACTACTTGGCGGCCGGTCAGGCCTTGAAAAGGGCGGCGTGGACGCAGGACAGCAGGCTGACCACGAACCAGCCGAACGGCCACAGGCCGACGGTCAGGATGAAGGTGACCCCGCCGGCGACGCAGGCCAGGCTGAACCAGATCAGCGCCCAGAAGATGCGGCCCTGCAACAGCTGGCCCAGGCCGGGCACGAAGAAGCTGCACAGCGCGGCGATCACGTTGCCGGCAGAACCCTGTCCGTTGCTCATGGCGAATCCCCTTGGAAGTACCGACAAGATGGGGCTGCGCGCGGCCCAGATCAAGCCTGCCGGAAGTCGTGGTCCGGACCCGGATGCCGCTGGCGGGGACGGACGTCGGCTCGGCGCAGTTTGCTAGGCTAGCGCCATGAGTCCCCTCTCCCAAGACCGGTCGCGCCCGGGTTTCGACTGGCGTGAAAGGCTGCCGCATTACTGGAAGCTGATCCGCGGCGACCGCCCGGTCGGTACGCTGTTGTTGCTCTGGCCGACCGCGTGGGCCTTGTGGCTGGCGGCGGGTGGACTGCCGCCCTTGCGGATATTCGTGATCTTCATGCTCGGCGTATGGCTGACCCGCTCGGCCGGTTGCGTGATCAACGACTATGCAGATCGCTGGCTCGATCCGCAGGTGGCGCGCACCCGCGAGCGGCCGCTGGCCACCGGCGCCGTTTCGGCGCGCGAAGCACTGGCGGTATTCGCGGCGATGATGCTGACCGCGTTCGCGCTGGTGCTGTTCACCAACCGCCTGACCATCTACCTGAGCGTGGTGGCGGTGCTGCTGGCCGCGAGCTATCCGTTCCTGAAGCGCTACACCTACCTTCCGCAGGCCTACCTGGGCCTGGCTTTCGGCTGGGGCATCCCGATGGCCTTCGCGGCGATCCAGGGCACGGTGCCGCCGCTGGCCTGGCTGCTGTTCCTGGGCAACCTGCTGTGGACCACCGGCTACGACACCTGGTACGCGATGGTCGACCGCGAGGACGACTTGCGCGCTCGGCGCCAAGTCCACCGCGATCCTGTTCGGCGACGCCGACCTGATCGCCCAGGGCGTGTTGTACGGCGGCTTCGTGGTGACGATGTTCCTGCTCGGTCAACGCGCCGGGCTGGGCGTCAATTACCTGGCCGGCCTCGCGGTGGCGACCGGCTTCATCGCCTGGCAGTTCGTGGTCGCGCGCGACCGGCGGCCGGAAAATTGTTTTCGCGCATTCCTGGCCAACCAGTGGGTCGGCCTGACTGTGTTCCTGGGCATCGCGCTCGACCTGGCGATCGCCACGCCGGCCTGAGCGGAGCCGGCGGGCCGCATTGCCGCGCTCACAAGGCACGAGCGACCGTCCAGATGTCCACCCGTTGCACGCCCGCCGCGTGCAGGGTTCGCGCGCATTCTCCGACGGTGGCGCCGGTGGTCATGACGTCGTCGATCAGCGCCACGTGCCGTGGCAAGGACGCGAGGCCTCGAAGCTGGAAGGCTTCGCGTACGTTGCGCTGGCGATCCTCGGCGCCCAGTTCGGTCTGCGCCTGGGTGGCGCGCACGCGCACCAGGCGGGCCCGGCACAGCGGCAGCCGACATTCCCGCGAGAGGGCCTTGGCCAGTTCCAGCGCCTGGTCGTAGCCGCGCTGGCGCAGGCGAGACCGATGCAGGGGCACGGGAATCAGGGCCTCGGGATGCTCCGCGGGATCCAGCGACCAGTGCATCAGGGTCGCCAGGACCGCGCCGGCGGCCAGGTCGCCGTGGAATTTGAAACGGGGCAGCAGGCGGTCGACCGGAAAGGCGTAGCGGAAGGCCGCCTGCGTGATCGTGTAGGGCGGCGGCGAGAACTGGCACTGGCCGCAATGCGTTCCCGGGCCGGAGAGCGACAGCCCGCATTGCCGGCACGCATCGACATTCCACGGCAGGGCGTCGCAGCAGGCCACGCACAGGTCCAGTCCGCGATGGCCCTGCTCGGCGCAGACCAGGCAGCGTGGCGCGAGCAGGACCGTCGAGAGCCGGCGCAGAACGCGAGTCACCAGCGGCATGGCGCGCTGCACGAATCAAGTGACAACTGTGGGGGCCGACTCACTACGGGCTTCATTCGATTGACAGCGGCTGGCGGTATTACCAGACTGCCGGTCTGCCTCCCCCCGCGCCGTAGGATTTTCCCCATGCCCGCTGTCCTCCGTCATGATTGGTCGCGCGAGCAGGTGCTGGCGCTGTTCGATCTGCCGTTTCCCGAACTGATGCACCGCGCGGCGACCACGCATCGCGAGAACTTCGACCCGCGCGAAGTGCAGGTCTCCACGCTGCTCTCGATCAAGACCGGCGGCTGTCCCGAGGACTGTGCGTACTGTCCGCAGAGCGCGCGTTACAACACCGGACTGAAGGCGCACAAGTTGCTGTCGGTTGCCGAGGTCGTCGAGAAGGCGACCCAGGCCAAGGCGGCCGGCGCGTCGCGCTTCTGCATGGGCGCGGCCTGGCGTTCTCCGAAGGACAAGGACGTGGCGCAAGTGGCCGAGATGGTCAGCGCGGTCAAGGCGCTGGGCCTGGAAGCCTGCGCTACGCTTGGCATGCTCAGCGGCGAGCAGGCCGAGTCGCTCAAGAGCGCAGGGTTGGATTACTACAACCATAATCTCGACACCGCGCCGGATTTCTACGGCGACGTGATAAAGACGCGCGAATACCAGGATCGCCTGGACACGCTCGAGCACGTGCGCAAGGTCGGATTGAAGACCTGCTGCGGCGGCATCGTCGGCATGGGCGAATCGCGCGAGCAACGCGCCGGCCTGCTGCAGACGCTGGCCAACCTGCCCGAGCATCCCGGCTCGGTGCCGATCAACCGGCTGGTGCAGGTGGAAGGCACGCCGCTGCACGGCACCGCGTTGCTGGATCCCTTCGAATTCGTGCGCACGATCGCCGTCGCCCGGCTGATCATGCCGTGCTCGGTGGTCCGGCTGTCGGCCGGCCGCGCCGAGATGAACGAGGAATTGCAGGCGCTGTGTTTCCTGGCCGGCGCCAATTCGATTTTCTATGGCGAGAAGCTGCTCACCACCGGCAATCCCGACGTCGAGGCCGACCAGGCCTTGTTCGTCCGCCTCGGCCTGGTGCCGATGGCCATCGTGCACGAGTCCGGCACGGTGCATGCGGATGTGCTGGCCGGCGACGACGTGCGCACCTGCGCCGCCTGAGCCGGCATGCCACGGATCCGGCTGACCGATCGCGTCACCGCCGCGCGCGCCGAGCGCGAGCAGACGGCCTCGCTTCGCCCGCGCCGGGTGATCCAGGAACGCTGATGGCGTCAACGTGGTCGTCGATGGCCGCACGCTGATCAATTTCTGCAGCAACGATTACCTGGGCCTGTCGCAGCACCTGGACGTGGTCGCGGCCTTCCAGCAAGCCAGCGCGCTGCACGGCGTGGGCAGCAGCGCATCGGCGCTGGTCTGCGGGCATACCGCGGAACACGCGGCCTTCGAACTCGAAGCCGCGGCATGGATGGGCTACCCGCGGGCGCTGCTGATGGGCAGTGGTTACCTGGCCAACCTGGCGGCGATGCAATCGCTGCTCGGGCCGGGCGATGTCTGTGTCCAGGACAAGCTCAACCATGCCTGCCTGCTCGATGGCGCACGGCTGTCGATGTGCGAACTCAAGCGCTATCCGCACCGGGACTCCGAAGCGGCGATGCGGCAGCTGATGAGCGAGCGCAAGGGCGCGGCCATGCTGGCTACCGACGGCGTGTTCAGCATGGATGGCGACGTGGCGCCGCTGCGCGAGCTGGCCATGGTGGCGCGCAGCCAGGATGCCCTGCTCTTCGTCGATGACGCCCATGGCATCGGCGTGATCGGACCCGATGGCCGCGGCAGCACGGCGGTCGCCAACCTTTCGCCGGCCGAAGTTCCGTTGCTGTCGCTGCCGCTGGGCAAGGCCTTCGGCGGCCAGGGCGCGTTGCTGCTCGGCAGCAAGTCGCTGATCGAGCACATCGCCGAGACGGCGCGGCCCTATCTGTTCTCGACGGCCCCGGCGCCGGCGATGGCCGCCGCGATGAGGACTTCGCTGCAGCTGATTCGCGGCGAGCCGTGGCGGCGCGCGAAGCTCGCTTCGCTGGTGATGCGCTTCCGGCGCACTGCGTTGGGCGCCGGCGTGCCGCTGCTCGAATCGTACACGCCGATCCAGCCGGTGCTGCTGGGCGACAACGCGCGCGCGCTGGCCGCTTCGTCCGCACTTCAGGAACGCGGCTTCCTGGTCGGGGCGATCCGGCCACCGACCGTGCCCGAAGGCCAGGCGCGCCTGCGCGTGACGCTGAGCGCGCTGCACAGCGAACGGGACGTCGACGCGCTGGTCGTCGGCGCTCGCGGTCATCTGCAAAGACACCGCCCGCGCCCATGCCTGAGTTGCGGATCGCGAAGCGCGGCACGGGCCCGGCGTTGGTGATGTTGCATGGCTGGGCCATGCACGGCGGCGTGTTCGCGCCGTTGATCGCGCGGCTCGAGCAGGACTTCACCCTGTACATCGTCGACCTGCCCGGACATGGCCTCAGCGCCGACAGTCCGATGGCCCTGGAGCTGGACGTGGTCGCCCGGCATATCGCCGCGCATACGCCGGCCGCGCTCTGGCTGGGCTGGTCGCTCGGCGGCCTGGTCGCGTTGCAGGCGGCGCAGCAACTTCCCGACGCGCGTTCGCGGCCTGGCGATGGTCTGCGCCAGCGCCCGCTTCGTTCGCGGCGACGATTGGCCGCAGGGCATGGCCGACAATGTGTTCCGCGGATTTGCCGATGAACTGGCCCGCGACTATCGCGGCACCATCGACCGCTTCCTGATGCTGGAAGCGCAAGGCTCGGATCACGTGCGCGAAGAAATCCGCCTGCTGCGCCAGCAGGTGTTCGCCTTCGGCGAGCCCTCGCGCGAGAAACTCGGCGAGGGGCTGGCCCTGTTGCAGGACAGCGACCTGCGCGCGGGCCTGCCTTCGCTGGAAATGCCCAGCCTGTGGATCGCCGGACGCCGCGACCGCCTGGTGTCGCCGCAATCGATGCAGGCCTGCGCGGAATCGGCGCGCCGGCGGCCAATTCGTGCGTGTCGAAGGCGGCGGCCATGCGCCGTTCCTGACCCACGGCGACGAAGTGGCGGATGCGATCCGGCAGTTCGCCAAGGGGTTGCCGGCATGAGCACGCCGCTGCGCCCGCCCGTGTTCGATCGTCGCCGGCTCCAGCACAGTTTCGGGCGCGCGGCGGCCGGCTACGCCGAAGTGGCGGTGCTGCAACGCGAAACCGAATCGCGCCTGCTCGAGCAACTCGAAGTGCTCGAAGAGAAAGTTCCGACGCGCATCCTCGATGTCGGCAGCGGCCCCGGACGCGCCAGCGGCGTGATGAAGGGGCGCTGGCCGAAGTCCGAGGTGATCGCGCTCGACATCGCCCTGCCGATGCTTCGCCAGGTGCCAAAGCACACCCGCTTCTGGCGGCCGGTCAAGCGCGTCTGCGCCGAGGCGGCGCATCTGCCCTTCGCCGACAACAGCATCGACCTGATTTTTTCCAACCTGTGCCTGCAGTGGGTGCCGGACCTGCCCGCGGCGCTGGCGGAATTTCGCCGCGTGCTGCGCGAGGACGGGCTGCTGCTTTTCTCCAGCTTCGGGCCGGACACGCTGATCGAGTTGCGCGAGGCCTACCTGCAAGCCGGGAGCGGCATCCGCCGCTGTCGCCCTTTGCAGCGATACAGCAAGTGGGCGATGCGATGATCGCGGCCGGCTTCCGCAATCCGGTGCTCGATCGCGACATCTTCACGCTCACCTACCAGGATGCGATGACCCTGCTGCGCGAGTTGCGCGCCATCGGCGCCGGCGATGCGCGCGTGCAACGTCCGCGCGGCCTGGGCGGCAAGTCACGCCAGGCGCGGATGATTGCCGCCTACGAAGCGCTGCGCCAGGAAGACCGCCTGCCAAGCACCTGGGAAGTGATCACGGCGATGGCCTGGGCGCCGGGTCCGGGAACGCCGCGGCGGGAAGGCGACGCGGACGTCGCCAGTTTTCCGGCCGACCGGATTCCGCGCCGAAGCCGCTGAGCAACAGTCCTGGCAAGGCCTATTCGGCGTCGAGATAGCGTACGCGCTTGGCGTCGCGTCGCGCTTCGACCAGGGCCCTGATCTTTTCGCGCACCGCTTCAGCGTTTTCGATATAGGCGAGCTTGATCGTGGGCGAGGTTTCGTCGGTGGTGAACAGCTCGATCTTGCCCAGGCCGACCATCCGCTCGAACAGGCTCTGCTCGAACTTGGTGTCGCGCACGCGGTACAACTCGAGGTCTTCGGTGGTCTTGGTGAAGATTCCGCGGGTGAACTTCAGTCGCTGGTCGCTGAGGGTGTAGGTGGTGTTGCGCGTCTCGAGCCACTTCCAGATCGCCACTGGAATCGGAATGAGCAACAGGCACAGGGCGAACCAGCCCAGGTTCTGCCATTGCGAGGGATGCCCGGTCCATTCGATGCGCTCGTCGCTCATGTGTCAGCTCCTGTGTGAAGGGTGCCAGTCAAGCACGCGGCCCGCGGCAAGGCAATTCAGCCCCAGCCCGGCAGGGCGTCGAGATCGACGTTGCCGCCGGAAAGTATCAGTCCGATCCGCTGGCCGGCGAAGCGTTCGCGATTGCGCAGCACCGCGGCCAGCACGGTGGCGCAGGACGGCTCGATCAGGATTTTCATCCGCTCCCAGACCAGGCGCATCGCCGCCAGCGTCTGGGCATCGCTGACCAGCAGGACTTCCACGCCGTGCGCGCGCAACAGATCGAAATTCACTTCCCCGATGGTGCCGCGCAAACCGTCGCAGACCGTGTCGGGTACCAGGTCGGTGACCCGGCTACCGCGACGCAGCGACTCGAAGGCATCGGCCGCGCCCTCGGGCTCGGCGGCGAACACGCGTGTCGAAGCGCTGGCGCCGGCGACCGCCAGGGCCGTGCCGCCAATCAATCCGCCACCGCCGACCGGCGCGATCAGCACATCCAGCGCGCCAACCTGCTCGAGCAGTTCCAGGGCCGCGGTTCCCTGCCCGGCGATCACCGCCGGATCGGTGAACGGGTGCACCAGGCGCGCGCCGGTGCGCGCCTGCACCGCGGCGGCCATGGCTTCGCGCGCGGCCATGTTTGGCGCGCAGACATGCAAGCTGGCGCCATAGGCCTGGATCGCGGCCAGCTTCGACTTCACCGCGCCCTCCGGAACCACCACGTGCGCGACGATGCCGCGGGTCTGCGCCGCCAGCGCCAGTGCGGCGCCATGGTTGCCCGACGAGTGGGTGACCACGCCATGCGCGGCCTCGGCATCGTCCAGGGACCAGACCGCATTGCAGGCGCCGCGAAACTTGAAGGCGCCCACGCGCTGGAAGTTCTCGCACTTGAAATGCAGTTGCGCACCGGTCAGTGCGTCCAGCGAACGCGACTGCAACACCGGCGTGACATGCGCATGGGGCGCGATCCGCTTGGCGGCGGCGAGCAGGTCGGAAAAATCGGGCTTGCGGCCGGTCCACGCCGTCGCCGATGTGCTTGGTTTCGAGTTCATGCCGTCGTCTTCCGTTTGTTGCCGAGCAGGCTGCTCATCGCCGAGCCGGCCACCACCAGCAGGGCGCCGGCGTAGCCAAGCATCGTCACCTGCTCGGGCGCGATCGATGCCGGCGAAAAGGAATGCACCAACGCGATCACGCCCAGGCTGAGCAGGGGCGTGGTCGCCAGGATGGTCGATACGCGCGAGGCCTGCCAGTGCGCCAGCGCCTCGGCGAATGCGCTGTAGGCGACCAGCGTGTTGAGCGCGCAAAAGCCGAGCAGCCACCAATGCCGCGCATCGAGCTGCAACAGCTTCGCCGGATGCGCCAACGGCAGCAACGCCAGGCTGGCGACCACGTAGATGAACAGCAGGATCGCCGGCGAAGACAGTCGCGTCAGCAGTTGCTTCTGGATCAGCGCGTAGGCCGCCCAGACCACGGCGGCGATGACCACCAGGCCGGACCCCAGCGCGTAGCGGTGCGAGCCGAGCAGCGAATGCGCCGATTGGTCGCGGAAGAACAGGCCGAGACCGGCGGCGATGGTGCACAGGCCCAACCACTGGCCCGCGGAATACGACTCGCTGAAGACGAAGATGCCGCCGAGCGCCATCAGCAGCGGCGCCAGCTGGATGATCAGCTGCGCGTTGCCGGGCGTGGTGTGCTGCACGCCGAGAAGATAGAAGATGTAGTTGCCGATCAGCAGCAGCGCCGCCAGCAGCAGCAGGCCCCAACGCCTGGCCTTCAAGCTTGGCGAAGCCGCCGAGGCCGCCGCGCGCGCCCAGCCAGCCGCCATCACCAGCGCGGCGATGACGAAGCGAAACCAGGTCAGAGTGAACGGATCGAGTTCCTCGAGCATGATCTTCAGCGCGACCGGCAAGGTCGACCAGCAAGCCGCGGTGATCAACGCCAGCAGCAAGCCAAGTTGCCAGCGGCCGGAGGCCTGGTGCAGCGCCATGGACGATCCTTTCGAGAACAGGCTGGCACCTTATCACCGGGTAGTGTATTCGGATGGGTTAAGGGGCAATTCACCGCGCAACGCAGAAACTGGCTTCGGCAGAAGGACTCGATCATGAAACTCCGACGCGCATTGCTGGTGACCGCACTCACGCTGGGCGTGGCTGGCTGCGCGTCCTATCCGATGTATTCGCAGGTCGGCGTCGGCTACTACGATGACGGCTACTACGGCGGTTACGGTGGTTACTACGGCTACGGCGGCTATGGCGGCTATCCGTACCCTGGTTGGTCGGCGATGTATCCGTTCGGCGGCTACGGCTACTGTCCGGCCCGATACGGCTACTGCCCGCCGTACGGCTTCGGCGCATACATGGACCCGTTCTATTACGGTTTCGGAATATTCATGCCCTATGGCTACGGCTATGGCGGCTGGTATGGCCAGTACTGGAATGGCTACCCGTACTACGGCCATGGGCATTCGCACGATCACGATCACGATAGCGACCACGACCACGACAACGACAACGACCATGACGACCATGGCGACGGCGACCGGCCGCCGACGGACAATGGCCAGCTTCCCCCGGGTCCGCGTCCCGCACCCTGGCGCCGTGGATCCGACCGTCCGCTGCCGAAACCCGACCCGATGGCGGACGGTGGCGGCCTGGACCAGGGCATGGGCACCGATCTGGACGATGTTGCCCCACCGCCACGCTTGCCCGGGCAGGTAACCCGGCCCGCGAACCGCGCCGGCCAGCCGTATCGACCCGCGCCGACGACTTCTCCAAGCTACCCACGGCCGCCACCGGCTAGCCCGCCGCCCGGCGGATCGCGCCCGCAACCGACCCGCCGCGAACTGCCCGCGCCCGAGCCGCGGCCACGCGCCCAGGACTCCTCCGATGACTCCGATCAGGCCGAGCCGAAGCGCGGCGGCGGCGGCAAGCGCCCATCCCGGCCCGACACAGGCAAGTGACGCATTGCGTCCATTTGTGACCCGGTAGATTGCGGCAGTGCGGCAAAAGACGCGCAAAAAAAAGCTGGAAGCTCCCCCCGGAGCTTCCAGCCAGCATTCCCATGCGTGACCCTGACAGGATCTTTTGAAGGATCCGTCGACGCCCCCCGGCGTTTGGACACATTGGGTGCAGTACGGTAATGCAGAAACCGTGCCAACGTCCGGGCCTGGTGGCCCAATGCCAGCGGCTGCGCGACAATGCGCCCCTCATGAACCGCTTCCCACAACGCTTTGATGTGATCGTGATCGGTGGCGGCCATGCCGGCACCGAGGCGGCGCTGGCCTCCGCGCGGGCCGGCGCCCGGACGCTGCTGCTCACCCACAGCATCGAAACGGTCGGCCAGATGAGCTGCAACCCGGCCATCGGCGGCATCGGCAAGGGTCACCTGGTCAAGGAGATCGACGCCCTGGGCGGCGTGATGGCGCGGGCCGCGGACCAGGCCGGAATCCAGTGGCGCACGCTCAATGCCTCGAAGGGCCCGGCCGTGCGGGCGACCCGCGCCCAGGCGGATCGCGCCCTGTACAAGGCGGCGATCCGCCGCGCGGTCGAGAGCCAGCCGAACCTGTCGCTGTTCCAGCAGGCGGTCGACGACCTGGTCATCGAGGGCGATCGGATCCGCGCGGTCATCACCCAGTCCGGCCTGCGCTTCGATGCCGCGCGCCGTGGTGCTGACCGCCGGCACCTTCCTGGCCGGCAAGATCCATGTCGGGCTGAGCAATCACCCCGGCGGCCGCGCCGGCGACCCGCCCGCGACCACGCTGGCGCTGCGCTTGCGCGAGGGGCCGTTCGTGGTCGATCGCCTGAAGACCGGCACGCCGCCGCGCATCGACGGCCGCAGCATCGACTACTCGCAGCTGGTCGAGCAGCCCGGCGACCAGCCGATTCCCGACTTTCAGCTTCACCGGCTCGGCGACCGATCATCCGCGCCAGGTCTCGCTGCTGGATCACCCACACCAGCGAACGCACCCACGAGATCATCCGCGGCGGACTGGATCGCTCGCCGATGTACTCGGGCGTGATCGAAGGCATCGGCCCGCGCTACTGCCCCTCGATCGAGGACAAGGTGGTGCGCTTCGCCGACAAGAGCTCGCACCAGATCTTCATCGAGCCCGAAGGGCTGGACACCTACGAGATCTACCCGAACGGCATCTCCACGTCGCTGCCGTTCGACGTGCAGCAGGCGCTGGTGCATTCGATCAAGGGCTTCGAGAACGCCGCACATCACCCGGCCCGGCTACGCGATCGAATACGATTATTTCGATCCGCGCGGACTGAAGGCCTCGCTGGAAACCAAGTCGCGTGGCCGGTCTGTTCTTCGCCGGCCAGATCAACGGCACCACCGGCTACGAGGAAGCCGCGGCGCAGGGCCTGATCGCCGGCCTCAATGCCGCGCGTCGAGCGCAAGCGCGCGAGGCGTGGTCGCCGCGCCGCGACGAGGCCTACATCGGCGTGCTGATCGACGACCTGATCACCCACGGCACCACCGAGCCCTACCGCATGTTCACCTCGCGCGCCGAGTACCGGCTGCAGCTGCGCGAGGACAACGCCGATGCGCGGCTGACGCCGATCGGGCGCGAGCTGGGCATCATCGACGAAGCGCGCTGGGCAGGCCTTTTCGGCAAGGCCGAGGCGGTGGCCCGCGAGACCGAACGGCTCACCCAGCTCTGGGCCGCGCCCAACAGCCCGCTCGGCCGCGAACTCGTAACGGCGACCGCCGGCATCGCGCTCAGCCGCGAGATGCACGGCGCTGGACCTGATGAAGTCGCCCGGAGCTCGACTACTCGAGGCTGATGGCGGTGCCCAGCCTCGGCCCGGGCGTAACCGATCCCAAAGTCGCCGAACAGGTCGAGATCGCCGTCAAATACGCCGGCTATGTGGATCGCCAGCGCGACGATATCGCCCGCCAGCGGCGCCATGAGAGACACCGCTTCCCGGCCGATTTCGAGTTACACCGGCATCCCCGGCCTGTCGGCCGAGCTGCAGGGCAAGCTCAACCCGGTCAAGCCGGAAACCCTCGGCCAGGCCCAGCGGATCCCCGGCATGACCCCGGCGGCGCTGTCCCTGCTGCTGGTGCAATTGAGCAAACGGCGCCGGGTGGCCTGAGCCCGCGAGCCATCCATTCCCTGTGGTACGGAGCCGCGAAGTTGTATTAATGTGTTCTTTACATCTGCCTGCAAGCCCAACCGTCCCCAGGAGTTTCCCTCATGCCCCGCACCAAACTTCTTGTCAGCGCGCTCGCGCTTGCGCTCGCCGGCACCACTGACGGCCCAGGCCCAAACGTTCTCCGCTGTCATCAGCTTCGGCGACAGCCTTTCCGACGCCGGCCAGTACGCGTCGCTGCCGCGCCGTACGCCTTCGGCGCCGGCAGTTTCACCACCAATCCCGACGATGTCTGGGTGCAGCTGGTCGCCGAAGCCTTCGGCCTGAGCTTCCGACTCCGTCCATGGCCGGCGGCACCAATTACGCCTGGGGCGGCGCGCCGACGAGTTTCAGCGTGCCCGGCGTACCGCTGCCGCTGTTCTGCGTGCCGTCACGCTGCCGTGCAAATCGGCTGCGCAGCAGATCGCCGCCGCCGGACCGGTCGATCCCAATGCCCTGTATACCTATTATGCCGACGCCAACGACATCTTCAACTACGTAGGCTATGCCGGACGCCGGCTACATCACTTCGGCGCAGGCGCAGGCCTACACCGGCGCGAGCGCGATGAACCAGGTGCGCCAGATCGCCGGCCTGCAGGCCGCGGGCGCCAAGACGATCGTCGTGCTGAACCTGCCCGATATCGGCCTGGCGCCGAATTTCACCAATGCCGCGTTGTTCCCGACGCAGGCCTCTCCCGCCGCAGCGGCCGCGCTCTCGGGATTGACCTTCGTCAATAACACCACGCTGAATGCGGGCATCGCGACGTTGGGCGACGGCATCGTTCCCATCAATGTCTACGCGCTGTTCAACGAGATCCTGGCCGACCCGTCCGCCTACGGCTTCACCAACACCACCAGCACCGCCTGCAACCTGGCGCTGACCGGCGGCAGCTCGCTGTTCTGCACCCCGGCGGCGTACCGCACGCCGGATGCCAACGAAACCTATGTGTTCGCCGATGGCGTGCATCCCAGCGGCGCGTGCCCACAGGATGCTGGCTTCGGTCGTGGTCTCCACGCTCAGGGCGCCGGGCCAGGTGTCGATGGCCGGCGAACTGCCGTTGCAGATGTACGACGATCACAGCAACGTGATCAACAACCAGATCTTCGGCATGCACAGCGCCGCGCGCGACCCGGGCGAGTCCAACCTCTACGGCAGCATCGGCTACAGCCAGACGGACTTCAAGGCGACCGGCACCACCAGCCAGATGGACAGTGACCTGTTCGTCGCCACCTTCGGCGGCGACGTCCGCTCCAGCGACAACATCAGCGTGGGTGCGGCGGTCAGCGTCGGCAACTCCAACGGCAATAACGCCGGCGCCAGCGTCGGTGGCACCGAAGTCCTGGCCTCGGCCTATGGCGTCGGACACTTCGGCTCCGGCTACGTGGATGCGATCCTTTCCGACGGCAGCAACAACCTGACATCGATCGCGCCATCGTGCTCGGCCCGACCACCCGCGTCGAGAACGGCAGCACCAACGCCTCGCACGCCGCCTTCGAGATGGGCGCCGGCTTCACCTTCGGCTCCGATGACATTCAAGCCACGGCCCGTTCGTCAGCTGGACCTGGCAGAAGGTCTCCGTCGACGGCTATGCCGAGGATGCACTCGACAGCACCGCGATGTATTTCAGCGAGTTCGAGCGCAGTCTCCTCGGTCGGCCGCATCGGCTACCAGGCGGAGCGGCGATCGCCGGCGGCTGGCAGGCCGTTCGCCCGCGTCGCCTTCGCCAACGAGAACGACGACGGCGTGACCGCGGTGCAGGCCGGTTCGAACACCTTGAACGGCCACTTCACCCTCGATGGTTTCCAGCCGCCGAGCGACTGGGCCGAAGCCGACCTGGGCGTGAGCTACACGCTCAACGAAAGCACCTTGCTGATCCTTCAGCTATCGCGGCCGCTTCAGCGACGACACCCAGGACGTCAACTCGGTCAATTTCGGCGCACGTTGGGAATTTGGCGAGTCGGCCCCGGCGCCTGAGCCGGTGGTGGCAGCGCCGGAAGAAGACCTGCTCGGACCTGGATGACGACGGCGACGGCGTCAACAACTGCGACGACAAGTGCCCGGGCTCGGCGGCCGGCCAAGCCATCGGTCCGGACGGTTGCCCGGTGCCGCTGACGATCGACCTGAAGGGCGTGAACTTCGACTTCGACAAGGACACGCTGCGTCCCGACGCGGTGGCGATCCTGGACGAGGCGATCTCGATCCTGGGCAAGTACCCGGAGCTGAAGGTGGAAGTGGCCGGCCATACCGACTCGATCGGCACGGAGGTTTACAACCAGGGCCTGTCCGAGCGTCGTGCCCGCACGGTGTATGACTACCTGTCCGCGCACGGCATCGGTGCCGAGCGCCTGGTCGGACCGGTGGGCTACGGCGAGACCAAGCCGATCGCTCCGAACACCAACGAAGATGGTTCCGACAATCCGGAAGGCCGCGCGAAGAACCGCCGCACCGAGTTGAACGTCCAGAACTGAGCGATGACAGCGCCCGGTACATCGGGCTGCCAATGAAATGAGAGACGCCGCCTTCGGGCGGCGTTTTTCATGGCGCTACTTTTCCTTGCGCCAGTTCACCGAGCCGGCGGTCTCCACGCTGCCCGACTCCAGCGAGACGTTCAGGCCGTGCGCCATCAGGTATTTCAGGGTGATCACCTGGCCGGTGCCGACCATGGAGATGCCGTAGCTGACGAACAGGCGCGGCGATATCTGCTTGCCGACCGTGAAGGTCGAACCACCGAGCGCGCGATTGTCGGTGATTCCCGCGGAGTCGAGCCCCAGCCGCGCTCCGAGTTTTTGCGCGAGCAGATTGCTGCCTGCACTGAGCGCCATGGCGCTGGCGCTGACCCGTCTGCGTTTCCGAACCGGTCGCGCTGCTCAGGGAGTGGCCGAGCATCAACCAGGCCATCGCCTCGCTCGTCGCCATCGCGGGGCTGGAGGTGACCGTGGTTTCCGGCGCCTGCGCGCTGCCGCGCACGCGAACGCCGACAGTGACGTTGGAGATGTTGCCGACGGCTTCGAATTCGCGCTCGGCAAGGATATCCAGCGTCGGATTGTCGTAGGCGGCGTTGACGTAGTTCAGGCGGCCGCGGCGTGATGGTCAGGGCGCGTCCGTACGGCGGTATAGGTGCCGGCGATTCCAGCGTTCCGTTCGCCTGCGCGGCGCGCCCGGGACGATCGCGGATGCGCAGGCTGCCGCCCAGCGTTCCCTCCAGGCCGAAACCGCGCAGGCGCACGGCCTTGCCGAGCCGCAACTCGACATCGGTATCGACCAGGAACACGGACTTGCTGGCGATCGGCGCGGGTCGAGCACCACCACGTCGGGCGAGGGCGACACGCTGTGGTCGAGTCGCTCGAGGTCGACGCGCGCGCTCGGCACTTCGACCGAACCGCGAATCTGCAAGGTGCCTTCGGCGTAGCGCAACTGCAGGTCCGGACTCATCGTCGCATCCAGGTCCGGGGTCTTGGCGACGGTGACGTTTTCGCCGCTCAGGTTCAGCACCAGCGGGCTGTTCGAATCGCTCAGGTTCAGGCTGCCCTCGACCCGCAATTGCCCGCTGCCCGAGGTCACCTGCCCATTGATCCGCGCTTGCCCGTCCGATTCGCCGCGCAGGACGAAATCGCCGGCGGTGAGCTTGATGCCGAGTGATGGCAGCTCGGCCGAGAATCGCTGCAGGCGCGCGTCGCCACTGAGTTCGGGCGCGTCGAGTCGGCCGCCGAGGACCAGGCTCCCGGTCAGCTCGCCGGTGCGCCCGCCAGATCGGTCGAAAGCAGCTCCATCCAGTCCAGGCGACGGATGTCCAGATGCACTTCGCCTTCCAGTGGCGCGGTCGCCGAGAGGCTGGTCTTCGCCTGGCCCGAAATGCGTTCCACCCTCGGCCAGGCTTGCGCGGCCAGCGTCATCGACAACCGCGCCTGCTGCAACAGCAGGTCGAGGCGCAAGTCGGAATAGCTGAACATCTTCGTGCGGCGATTCCGGATCGATGCGCAGCGCGCCATGGCCGAGCGAACCTGCGCACTGCCCGCCCCAGGCGCCGCTGCGCTCGCGGGCGAACTCGCCGTCGAAATCGACTTCACCGAATGGCAGCAGGGTCAGCGCCGTCTCGGGCAGCCAAGGCTCGAGCATCGTCAGCGGCACTCCCGCGCCGCTGATCGTTGCGCGCGGGCCGCTGGCCTGCGCGCACAGCTGGCCGCCCGGGTGGCGGGCACGAGGCAGGCGCGATCGAGCTGCAGGTTTCCCGACTCATAGCGGAAGCCGCTTTCGGCCTGCAGATGCCAGCTCGGCCCGCGCCGCGGCGCGATCCGCAATTGCTCGATGCGACCTTGCCAATTCGCGCCCTGGCCGGCGGCGCTGGCCTGCGCCTCGAGCGAACCGCCGTTGCCCGACAAGCTCGCCTTGGCGTGAAACGCGGCGACGCTGCCTGCCAGCGCCAGCGTGGCGTGTTCGAAATCCTCGCCGGCGATCGTCACGTGCTGGCCGACAGGCGCAGGTCGCCGTTGCGTCCACTGGCCGGCAACTTGCCGTCGGCGCTCAGTTGCCGCGGCCGCCAGTCCATCCCAGCTCAAGCTCTCGCCATGCAAGCTGGCTTCATAGGCGGGCGCTGCGCGGGCACCGCGCATGGCGACTCGCCACTCAGCCGCCCGGTCGCACCGGCGAACAGATCGGCCAGGTCCAGCGGCGAAAATTTCGCGTGCAGGTCCACTTGCTCGCCGTAGCGTCCGCCGGCTTCGATACGGCTGTTGCCTATGCGCAGGCTCAAGTCGCCATTGCCGGACCCATCCAGGTAATGCACGACCGCCTGCCCCTGCACCGGGCGCTTGCGCAGGCTGCCACGCAAGTCCGCCAGCCGCGCATCGCCCTTCCACCGGCCTCGCGCATCGCGTTCGCCACTGGCCTCGAACTTCCCGCTCAGCGCGCCCGGATAATCGGGAAAGAAATAGCCGGGATCGAAGCCGGACAGTTCGCCGGCCACGGACGCGCCCAGCAGCGGATTCCAGAACAGCTCGGCCTTGCCGCGCAGGCTGCCGCCCGGAGTCTTGGCCAGGAACGCGGGCAAGGACAGGTGCCTGGCATCGCCTTGCCCGGCCAGCGTCACCGTCGCCTGCTTGCCACCGCGCAGCAGGCTGGCGCTGCCCTCGACGGCCCATGCCTGCCAGCGTCCATGCACATGCAGTTGCCCGCTTGCGGACACCGGCAATGCACCGGCCTCGGTCGACTGCGGCGTCAGGCGCAGCTTCGTGCTGCGCAGGCGCAGATCGAACTGCGGATCCTTTCCCTCCAGCGCGAGCGTTCCATTGAGGACGAGCGGCCCTTGCGGCAAGGTCAGCGCGAGCGGCGCAGCCGTGATCACGCCCGCCTTGAGCGTCAGTCGCGAAGGCGCGATGACAACCGACAGCGCATCGCGGGAAACGCGTCCCTGCACGATCGCCTTGTCGCCTTCGCTGACGGCATGCAGGTTGAATGCGTAGGGCAGATCCTCGGGCAGGCCCAGTTGTTGCAGCAGCAATTGCCGGCTGCTGGCATCGCAGGCGCCAGTGCGGCGTGCCGGCGCCGTCCCTGAGTCGCAGGCGCAACGACAGTGGCGCCGGCGCGCGGCCCTCGAGCGACAACAGGAAATCGTCGAGATCGCCCTTGGCCCGCAGCGTGGCTTGCGCTGGCGGCGAGCTCCGGCTACGGCGGGGAAGACCAGGCGCCCGGCCAGCGCGGTGCGGAAATTGTCGTGCGGCAGGTAATAGCCGGACAGGTGCAGCCAGCCGCGGTCGCTGGCCACCACCACTTTTCGCAGGCGCAGCGCGCCCTTGCCGATGGTGAAGCCGCCGCGGATGCTGTCGATCCTGCACCAGCGACTCGGCAACGCGGCGAACCTGGAAGTCCCGCACGTGCAGCTTGCTGACTGCCACCGTGAGCGGAAGGTCGAGTACGGGCAATACCTCAGGCCAGCGCGGCAACTCGAGCGGTTTGGCTGGCGGCAACACCAGCAGCGAATGCTCGAGCGTCAGCGAATGGATATCCAGCCGACCCGACAGCAACGGCCAAAGGCCGTGGTCCACGCGCAAGCGTCGGGCATCGAAGCTGGTGCCGTGTAGTCGAAGTGGATGCCGTGGATTTCAAGCGGCCCGGACAGCGTGCCTTCGATCTGGTCCCAGCGCAGCGTCGCTTCGGCGGGCAATACGCCGATGACCCGCGCCAGCAACCAGTCGCGGCCGCCGTCGCTGCGCACCAGCCAGATCGAAAGCAGCACGCTCAAGCCGAGCGCGATCGCGGTCGGTATCAGCAGCCAGCGCAGGAGGCGGGGAACGTTCACAGGTCAGGCCCGATGCTGATGTGCAGGCGCACGCTTTGATCAGGATCCTCGAGACCGTGCGCCAGGTCCACGCGCACCGGACCGACCGGCGAACGCCAGCGCAGTCCCGCGCCAATGCCGTAGTGGACTTTGAAATTCTCATCGAAGGCATCGCCGGCATCGACGAATGCCGCCGCGCCCCAGACCGGGGTGAACATGTGCTCGAACTCGACACTGGCCACGGCCAGGTACTTGCCGCCGTCCACCTCGTTGCCCTCGTTCACGCCGATTTCCTGGTAATCGTAGCCGCGAATGCTCTTGTCGCCGCCGGCATAGAAGCGCATCGAGGGCGGCAACCTGGAGAAATCATCGCTGGCGGTGGCGCCCAGCTCGCCGCGCAGCAACATCCGGTTGCCGGAGCCGATGCCGCGGATGTAGCGGCCTTCCACGCTCAGCTGCAGGAAGCTGATGTCCGACAGGAGCGCGGTGGAGCCGCCGCGCAGGTTCATGGTCAGCGCGCGCGCGTGTTGCGGCGTGTTCACGTCATCGGACTGCTTCCATTGTCCCCACAGGGACGGATAGACCAGCGAGACATAGCTGTATTCGTCCAGGTCGAGGTTGTTGGAGCGCTCGCGCTTGAAGTTCAACCCGGCCAGCAGGTCCCACTGGCGCCAGCGACCGCTTCGCGCCGCAGCGACATCGACATACTGGGTGGTGACGTTGTCGATGACCTCCTCGCGCAGGCCGACGCTGTAGCTGTACCAGCCATCGAGCCAGCCGAACGCAGGCACCCGGTACTGGGCCAGCAGCGAAGCTGTCGTACTGGGCGAGGTTCATGTCGAGCAACAGCTTGTGGCCGCGGTCGTTGATCCAGCGCCGTTCCATCCGTGCGGCGACACCGGCGCCGCTGTCGGTGCCGTAGCGCAGGCCCACGTTGTAGACGCTGCGCTTGGCCGGCACCAGCAGCACCTTCAGCGGCACCTGTCCGTCCACGGCCTTGTCCGGCTCCGGCATTACGCTGATCGCGCTGAAGTAATCGGTGTCCGCGAGCGATTTCTGCAGCTCGATGAGCCGGGCCTGGTCGTACTCCGCGCCGGGCTGCCAGGGCACCAGGGGATCGAGCACGCCGGCGCGCAGCTGCTGGCCTTCGAAGGTAACCGCGCCAAGCGAGTAGCGACGGCCGCTGTCCAGGACAGATCGATGTCGGCGGCGCGCTCGGCGCGCGTGACTTCCACCCGGTGCGTTTCCAGCTCGGCATCGAAATAGCCGCGCTCGGCCAGCACCCGCGCGACCGCGGCCTTGCTGGACTCATAGACCGCGTGGTGAAAGAGCTCGCCGGGCAAGGGGTGGAAGGCGGCGACGCGCGCAGCCACTGGCGCATCGTCCCGGCCCGGCCCGCGCATCAGCAGGTCGAGCGCGCGGACCCGCACTGGCTCGCCGAGCTGCACGATCAGGCGAACCGTGACCTGCTCGCCGACGCGAGGACTTCGGCGTGACCTGCGCGTCGTAGATAACCGTAGGGCTCGAGTCCCTGCAAGACCTCGGCTGGCGCCTGCGACAACAGATAGGAAAAACGGGTCTCGCTGATGTTGCCGCGAAGCTCCAGGCGTCAGTCGGTCGATCGACAGGTGCGCGCGAACATTTGCCGCCAGTTCGGCATCGATCCCGCTCAGCTCGACCTGTTTCAATTCCAGCGCGAAAGCGTCCCCGGCGAGCGCCATCGCGAAGATCAGGCCCAGAAGGCGGGGCACGGGAGCGAGAAGCATCGGTCGAGTGTAAACGAGCGTCCGTGAACGTCGGCAAGGCGCCGGACGGCCGCTGCAAGGGACTCAGGCGTTGGACAACTGCTCGACGGCGGCCACCGCGGCGAAACGATCGGCCAGGCGCGCCAGCAGCGCCAGGCGATTGCCGCGCACCGCCGGATCCTCGGCCATCACCATCACGCCATCGAAGAAGCCATCGACCGGTGCGCGCAACGCGGCCAGCCGCCTGAGCACGCCGACGTAGTCGCGCGCCGCCAGCAGCGGACCGGTATCGCGGACCGCGGCATCGACGGCATCGGCAAGGGTGAGTTCGACCGGCTCGACCAGCAAGCGCGTGGTCGACCTCGGCGGGAATGACGCCCTCGAACTTGCGCAGGATGTTGCGGATCCGCTTGTTGGCCGCAGCGAGCGCGGGTGCTTCGGGCAACCGGGAGAATTCGGCGATCGCGCGAAGGCGATGGTCGAAGTCGAGCAGGGAGCTGACCGGCGAGCCAGCCGGGGTGTCCTTGCCCAGCGTGGCGACCGCATCGAACTGCGCCGAGTTGAAACCCTGGTCGGCGTAATAGCTGCGCAGGCGCTCGAGGACGAAGTTGGTCAGCTCATCGACCAGGGCCGGATCGGCGTTGGAGCCGTCCTCCAGGGGAGCGGCCTTCTTCTCGCCGGCCTTGCCGGCCATGTCGAGCGCGACCAGCTCGCAGGCGCGGCCGAGCATGGCCGTCAGCGAACATTCGATCTCGCCCTCGATCAGCGTGCGCGCCAGCCCGAGCGCATTCCGGCGCAGGGCGAACGGATCCTTGTTGCCGCTGGGCTTCTGCCCGGCCGCGAAACCGCCGGCCAGCGTATCGAGGCGTTCGGCCACGGCCAGCACCTGGGCCAGGGCCTCGGGAGCGATGGCGTCGCCGGCGAAGCGCGGCATGTAGGCATGATCGATCGCGTCGGCCACGTCGCCGCTCTCGCCGATCGCGCCGGCGTAGTAGCGGCCCATGATGCCCTGCAACTCCGGAAACTCGCCGACCATGCGCGATTGCAGGTCGGCCTTGGACAGTTGCGCCGCGCGCCTGGCCTGCGCCGCATCGACGCCGACCTGCCGGGCGATTGCCTCGGCCAACAGCGCCACGCGATCGCTCTTGTCGGCATAGCTGCCCAGCTTCTGCTGATAGGTCACCGAGGCCAGGCCCTCGCGCATCGATTCGATGCCCTGCTTGCAGGTCTTCGTCGTAGAAGAATTCGCGCATCGGCGAATCGCGGCCGGATCACCCGCTCGTATCCCTTGCGGATTTCCGCCGGATCCTTCGACTCGATGTTGGCGATGCCGATGAAATGTTCGGTCAGGCGATGCTCGGCGTCGAGCACCGGAAAGAATTTCTGGTTGCCCTTCATGGTCGAGATCAATGCCTCGTGCGGCACGCGCAGGAACTCGGGCTCGAAGCTGCACAGGATGGCGCTCGGCCATTCGACCAGGCAGTCGACCTCTTCGACCAGGCTTTGCGGCACATGGGCCTCGCCATCGGCCTGTCGCGCCGCCGCATCGATTTGCGCGCGCACCGTCGCCAGGCGCTCGATCGGATCGACCAGCACGAAGGCCTGGCGCAGCGCATCGATGTATTGCTCGGGCGCGGCGATCCAGACCGGCTTGCCGTGATGGAAGCGATGGCCGCGGCTCATGCGATCGGCTTTCAGGCCGAGCACTTCGCCCTCGACCACCTCATTGCCGAGCACGACCACCAGCCAGTGCGCCGGGCGCACGAAGCTGATCTCGCGGCTGCCCCAGCGCATCGGCTTGGGTATCGGCAGGCCTTCACCGGCTTCGTTGACGATCTCCGGCAGCAGCATCGCGGTGGCGCGCCGGGCTTTTCGGTGCGCGCGACGAAGCGCTCGCCTTTGCCATCAGTGATCTTCTGCAACTGCTCGATGGCCAAGCCGTTTTTCGCGGCAAAACCGAGCAAGGCCGGCGTCGGCTGGCCCTCGGCATTCAAGCCGATGTTGAGGTACGGGCCCAGCACTTCGTTCTTCTGCGTGGCCTGCTCGATTGCCACGCGCGGGGAACAGCGCCGCCAGGCGGCGGGGCGAATACAGCGGCGCGCGGCCTCGCGATCGAAGCCGACGCCGCGTTTCTCCAGGCCCGCGCAGATGCCGTCGAAGAAGGCCTGGCCAAGCTCGGGCAAGGCCTTCGGCGGCAGTTCTTCGGTGCCGATTTCCACCAGCAGTGATTTCATCTCAGGCATTTGCCACGTCCTTGTTCGGCAGTCCCGGAAAGCCGAGTTTCTCGCGCTGCGCGTAATAGGCCTCGGCGACCGCGCGCGACAGCGTGCGCACGCGCAGGATGTAGCGCTGGCGTTCGGTCACCGAAATCGCCCGGCGGGCATCGAGCAGATTGAAGGAATGCGACGCCTTGCAGACCTGCTCGTAGGCCGGCAAGGGCAGGCCGAGTGTCGACCAGCTTCAGCGCTTCGCTCTCGCAGGCGTCGAAGCGGTGGAACAATTCGCCGACATCGGCGTGCTCGAAGTTGTAGGCGCTCTGCTCGACTTCGTTCTGGTGATAGACGTCGCGGTAGGTCACCGGGCCCTTGCGGACCGACCGTCCAGACCAGGTCGAAGACGTTGTCGACGTTCTGCAGGTACATGCCAGGCGCTCGAGCCCGTAGGTGATCTCGCCGGTCACCGGCCGGCATTCGATGCCGCCGGCTTGCTGGAAATAGGTGAACTGGGTGATCTCCATGCCGTTGAGCCAGACTTCCCAGCCCAGGCCCCAGGCGCCGAGCGTCGGCGATTCCCAGTTGTCCTCGACGAAGCGCAGATCGTGCACCAGCGGATCCACGCCGAGCGCCTTCAGCGAGCTCCAGGTACGATCGAGCATGTTGTCGGGGTTCGGCTTCATCACCACCTGGTACTGGTAGTAGCGCTGCAGGCGGTTCGGATTCTCGCCGTAGCGGCCATCGGTCGGCCGGCGGCATGGCTGCACGTAGGCGGCGTTCCACGGCTCGGGGCCGAGCGCGCGCAGGAAAGTGGCCGGATGGAAGGTGCCGGCGCCGACTTCCAGATCGAGCGGCTGGATCAGCACGCAACCCTGCTCCGCCCAATAGTGGTTCAGCCGCAGGATCAGTTCTTGGAAAGTGGGTGCCGTCATGACAGAAAAACCGCCTGGCGATGAAGCGTGGAATCAAAGGAGGTTAGTATAACTGCGAAGCCCGCTTGGCCGAGGATGACCCTATGACCGCTGCAAAAGTAAGCCTCGGCGCGCCCTACCGCTGGCTCGGCGAAGCCTTCGCCATGTGTCGCGCGCAACCGCGGGTGGTGTTCGGCGCGGCCTGCCTGCTGATGCTGGTGGCCTTGCTGCCAAGCATGCTGCAATTGCTGCTGGAGGCCCTGTTCCACCCGTCGCCCGCAGTGGGCTGGGCATTGCAGGCGCTGTTTTCGGTGGTCTCGCTGATGGTGTTTCCGCCCATGGTGGGCGGCTTCTACCGGCTGGTGCACGCATTGCATTCGGGCCGGCAGGCCAATGCGTTCGACCTGTTCGCCGTGTTCCAGGATGCAATCGCCGCGCGCCGGCTGATCGTCACCAACCTGGTCTTCATACTGATCTCGATCGTGGCGCTGCTTGGGCTCGCGGTGGCATTTGGCGGCGAGGAATTGCTCGCCTTCCTGCGTGCGATGGCGATGCTCCAGCCGGGCGCAACCGAGATGCCGCCCTTTCCCGATGGCCTGCTCACGCTGATGGCGGTCTTGCTGATCGTGGCCATGCTGATCATGACCGCGCAGGGTTTGGCGACAGCCCACGTGGCGGTATCGGGGGCGTCGCCGTTCGCGGCGATCGGCGCCGGTTTCGGCGCGGCGCTGCGCAATATCGGCGCGTTCCTGCTGTTCTACCTGCCGGTGGCCGTGGTCGCCTTCGTGGTGGCGCTGGTTTTCGCCCTCGTGGCGGTGCTGGTCGGGGCGATGTTGAGCGTGGTCAATCCCGATGCTGGCCGCGGTGCTGGTGGTGCCGCTGAGCCTGCTGCTGGTGTTGCTGATGTACGCGTTGATGTTCACGTTTTTCTACCATGCCTGGCGCGAGACGCTGGGCTCGGATGAAGTCATCCCGACCGACCACCAGATCGTTGCCTGAGCGGCGGGCGCGTCACCACGCGGGTACCGGCGATCAGGTCGTGCAAGGCGCGTCCGTCCGCGCGCCATCCGGCCAATGCATGGCCCAGGTTGAGCGTCAGCCAACTCAGTGCGCCGGCGAGGAAGCGAACACCGGCCCGGCCCAGCCGATTCGCGCGCCCTGCAGGTCGACTACCGCGATGCCGAGCCGGCGCTTGCCCGGCGTCGCCTGCCAGGGACTGGCCTCGAAACCGATGAAATACAGGCCTGCCACGGCAGCCGCGAGCAGCACGGCCTGGGTCAGGGCCGAACTCAAGTGGACCAGTTGCGCCTGCACTGAAGCCAGCAGCGGCGCGTCCTGCATCAGCGTCCTGGCCAGCGCCAGCGGCGAGGGCACCGGGCCGCTGCCCTCGAGCAGCCGGTCCAGCAGCCAGTCCTGCAGCAGCGCATTCAAGTCGCGCATGCCATTCCACGCGGCCGCCAGCGGCGAGCGGAGCACGAACGCCAGCACCGGCGCCAACAGCAGCCAGTCGATGCCATAGGCCAGCGTGCGCCGCCAGAAGCCGGCCGGTTGCGGCGCATCTTCGGCCGATGCTTGCGCGGGGAGCTCGTGCGGACTCGGCGTCTGGTGGGCGCCGCTCGGCGTCACTGCGGGACGGCGCCGTGCTCGGCGCCCTTGCGCAACAACCTGGCCATCAGCACGCCCGCTTCGTAGAGCAGGCACATCGGCACCGCCAGCATGATCTGCGACAGGCCGTCGGGCGGCGTGATGATGGCCGCGATGATGAAGATGGCGACGATCACATAGCCGCGCCATTCCGAGAGTTGCTTCGGCGTGACCCAGCCAAGGATCACCGCGATCATCACCGCCACCGGCACTTCGAAGCTCACGCCGCCGGCCAGGAACATCACCAGCACGAAATCCAGGTAGTGGCTGATGTCGGTCATCATCGCCACGCCGGCCGGCGCGGTGCTGCTCAGGTAGGCGAACATCACCGGCAGCAGCAGGAAATAGGTGAACGCGCAGCCGGCGTAGAACAGCGCGGTGGCCGCGATCAGGATCGGCCGCGCCAGGCGTTTTTCCTGCTGGTACAGGCCGGGCGCCACGAACGCCCACAGCTGGTAGAGCACCACCGGCATGGCCAGCATCAGCGCCGCGAAGAACGCCAGCTTCATCGGCACGAAGAAGGTGGAGGTCACCTCGATGGCGATCAGCTGGCTGCCCTTGGGCAGGGTGCGCAACAAGCGGCGCGGCGATCATCGAGTAGAGCCTGTCCGCGAACGGCAGCATGGCCGCGAAGGCCAGCGCCACCGCGAGCACCGCGCGCAACAGCCGCGTGCGCAGCTCCAGCAGGTGCCCGATCAGGCTTTCTTCGGGAGGACCCGCGGCGGCGGTCATGGCGGCCCGAGCGGCGGCTTTTCCGCGGGCGGCTCTGCCGGCGGCGCTTCGGCTGGCCGGTGCGTCGGCCCGGGTGGCCGCGCCTGGTCGGGTCAAGCCCGTCGAGTTCCTTGCGCACGTCCGCTTCCAGCGCCTGCATCTGCGGCTGCAGGTCCGACAGGGGATTCTTCAGGCCGCGCTGCAATTCCTCGCTGGCCAGCTCGCGCTCGAGCTCGGCCTTGACCGAATACCACTGCGCGCGGGCGCGACGCATCCACAACCCGGCGAATCGGGCGGCCTTGGGCAGGCGCTCGGGACCGAGCACCAGCAAGGCGACGACCGCGATGATCAGGAGCTCGCTGAAACCGACGTCGAACATCGAGAATTCCGCCGGCGCCGCGGATCAGTCTTTGCGCGAGTCGTCACGCAGGCCGGGATCGCTCTTGCCGGCGTCGGGCTTGGATTCTTCGTCGCCGTTCAGGCCCTTCTTGAATCCCTTGACCGCATCGCCGAGGTCCGAGCCGATGTTCTTGAGCCGCTTGGTGCCGAACACCAGCAGAACAATGACCAGGACGATCAACAATTCTCTCCAACCGACCATGTCCGTGTCCTCGTCAAATCAATGCACAGGATAACGCAGCGGGCCGCCGGATGCCCGGCTGCGGACTTGCGCCGCCTACTTTGCCGGCGCCACGGTCAGGGCCGGCGCGGTAGCTGGCGCGGGCTGCGGGCCCTGCTTGACCGTGCTTTCCTCGAGTTTGTCGCGGAAGCCCACCATCGCGTCGGAGCCGGAACCGGCGCGGCCTTCGAAGATCGCCCGGGCGGTCTTGTCCTTGCCGTACACGGCCTGGTTGGATTTGTTGTCGATCCCCAGATGGGTGCCGTCCAGCGCCACGCCGGCGAACAGGCCGCGGGCGCGCGAGTAGCTGTAGATCGAGGCCTTGAGCTGCGCGTCGGTGCTCGCCTGTGCCGTGCGACCGACCGGGCCGGCGGCGACGCTGGCGTCGGCGCCCAGGGTGAACTTGCCGTTGACGATCGAATCCACGCCGCGCGTGGTGCGGAAGACCAGGATCACGTCGGTCCCCTGGATGCCGGCCTGGAAGCCGAAGCTGCCGCCGGTCAGGGTGATGAAACTCGGGTTCGACCAGGTGCCGTCGCTGCCGCGGATGGCGATCAGGCCACGGCCGCGGCGGCCGCCGACCATGAAGCCGACCTTGATCACGTCAGGAATCACCGCGACCGCCTGCGCTTCCTGCAAGCAGGTTGGCGGGGATCGATTCTTCCGGGATCCGCAGGACTTCACTCAGCACGCGGCTGGCCTCGGCGGCCCGCTTGTCTTCGACCTCGCCGGCCAGGGCGGGCAGGGCCACCAGGAGCAAAAGGAATGCTGCAAGCGATGAAGGCAGTCGACGCATGGTGATCTCCGGGAAGCGGGCGGGGGCCCAGTGAAGGGAAGACAGCATGAGCCGTTCTTCATGTATGGGATGATAATTTGAGTGCTTTTGATCGGAACAGTTCCCATGAGTCCACGATTTCGCGACGGTTCACCCACCGCAGCCCATGCCGCGCACGGCCTTGCTGCTGGTCAACCTGGGCACGCCGGACGCCCCGACGGCGAGCGCGGTCCGGCGCTATCTGGCTGAATTCCTGCACGATTACCGGGTGGTGGACCTGAACCGCTGGCTGTGGTGTCCGATCCTGCACGGCGTGATCCTGCCGCTGCGCTCGCCCAAGGTGGCGAAGAAATACGCCAGCATCTGGACCAGCAAGGGTTCGCCGCTGATGTCGCTCAGTCGCGAACTGGCCGACGCGGTCCAGGCGCAGCTGCCCGAGTTCGAGGTGCGGCTGGCCATGCGCTACGGCAATCCATCGGTAGCCGACGTGCTGCGCGAACTGCACGACAAGGGCATGCAGCGCCTGCTGGTGTTGCCGATGTATCCGCAGTATTCCGCCTCGACCGTCGCCTCGGTGCACGACGCGGTGATGGCCGAGTTGTCCGGCTGGCGGCGAATGCCCGAGCTGCGCCTGGTCAACGACTATCACCTGGACGAGGCCTGGCTGGATGCGCTGGCCTCGAGCGTGGAAAACCACTGGGACCTGCATGGCCGCGGCGAACGGCTGCTGGTCTCCTTCCACGGGATTCCGCAACGCTTCGTCCGCGCCGGCGATCCCTATGCCCAGCAATGCGAGGCCGGGGCGCGGGCGCTGGCGCAACGCCTTGGGCTGTCGGAGGGGCAGTGGCTGATGACCTTCCAGTCGCGCTTCGGTCGCGAGCCGTGGCTGCAGCCGTACACCGACAAGACGCTCGAGGCGCTGGCCGGCGAAGGCGTGAAGACCGTGGACATGATCTGCCCCGGCTTCGCCGTCGATTGCCTGGAGACACTGGAAGAGAACGCGGTGGAGAACGCCGAGACCTTCAAGCGCGCCGGTGGCGCCGAGCTGCGCTACATCCCGGCGCTCAATGCCACGCCCGGGCATGTCGCGGCGCTGGCCACGCTGGCCCGCCGCCACGCGCAGGGCTGGCCGCATTGAGCCAGGAGATATCCCTGCACGGCGCCCGCGGAAAGTTGACTGCGTTGCGCAGCGGCAATCCGGACGGAGCCAAGCTGCTGGCCCTGCATGGCTGGCTCGACAACGCCGCCAGCTTCATCCCGTTGCTGCCGCACCTGGCCGCGTTCGACGTGGTCGCGCTCGACTTGCCCGGCCACGGCGGCAGTGCGCACCGGATGCCGGGTTACGACTACGCGTTCGTCGACTGGATCCACGACGCGCTCGATGCGCTCGACGTGCTGGGCTGGTCTCGGGCCAGCCTGCTCGGCCATTCCATGGGCGGCGTCATCGCCACGATGGTGGCCGCCTCCGTACCCGAGCGGGTGGAAAGGCTGGCGCTGATCGAGGCGCTGGGACCGATTGCCGGCAAGGCCGACGAGGCCGCGGCGCAACTGCGGCGGGCCGTGACCGCCCGGCGCGCGATGAACGCCGACAAGGCGCCGCGGGTGATCGCCAATATCGAATTGGCCGTGGATGCGCGGCTGGCGGTGTCGGACATGACCCGCGATGCGGCGCGCCTGATCGTGACCCGCAACCTGCGCGCGGTGGACGGCGGCTTCGCCTGGCGCAGCGACCCGCGGCTGACGCTGCCTTCGCACGTGCGCACCGACGAGAGTTTCATCCGCAGTTGGGTGCGCGCCATCGAAGCGCCGACGCTGGTGATCGCGGCGGATCCCGCGCCGCCCTATTTCAGCTCGGCGGTCCGCGATGCACGCGCGGCCGAATTGCGCGACGGGCGGATCGAAGTTGTCGCCGGCGGCCACCATCTGCACATGGAGCAGGCCGACCGCATCGCCGCCCTGCTGTGCCCGTTCCTGCTTACGGCAACGCCCCATCCAGCGTCGCCATCAACAGCACGTACTCCCTGAAGTCGAGCCTGTCGTCGCCGTTGCCGTCGGCGGAGGCCAGGGTCGGCGCCGCGCTGCCTGCGTTGATCACCATCTGCAGCTCGGCGAATTCCCCGGCCTCCAGGAAACCGCTCTGGTCCGCATCCCGGCTCCTGAAATGCGCCGACAGCCGCTGGTAGACCAGGCCCTGGCGGCGGCCGGCCGAGATGGCCTTGAATTCATCCAGCGACAGCTGCCGATCGTGATTGGTATCCAGGCGCACGAACGCGGTTTCCGCTTCCGCAGCGGTCTCGGCGAGTTGCTCATCGGTCAGCGGCATGGGCGCGGCTTGCGCTTGCGCGTGCGCAATGACCCGCGACAGCCATCAGGGCCAGGCAGACCAGGGTGGGCATCAGGAACTTGCCGCGGCGCCCGCACCGGTTGAGATCGCGCCGGTGCCATCACGCGGACACCATGCGCCGCAATTCGGCCTTTATCGCCAGCCCGTCGCCATGCAGGTAATCGCGCTCCTGCCGCCAGTGCGGCCAGCGGGCCTCGACTTCCTGCCAGAAACTGCGGGAATGGTTCCGGTGGATCAGGTGGCACAGCTCGTGCACCAGCACGTACTCGAACGCGCCGGGGCGACCGAGCACCAGCGCCAGGTCCAATGACAATCCGTCGCTCGGGCTCAACGAACCCCACAACGAGGACAGCGGCCGCAGCTTCATCGCGACCGGCGCGCGCGGCAGGTTCGGCAGGTATTTCGGCAGCCACAGGCCCAGGTCGATGCGCGCCTGCTGGAGATAGAAATCCTTGAGCGCCGCGCGCATCCGCTGGTCCGAACCGCCGGCCGGCTGGGTAAGCAGCAAGCCGTGCTCGCCGAGCTCGGCCCGCGCGTAGCGACCCTCGCGCCACTCGATCGGCAATAGCTCGCCGCGCAACTGCAGTTGCGTGTCGTGCTCGCGCGCGAACAAGCGGGTCGGCGTGGCCGCGCGCTTGGCCAACTGCGCCTGCAGCCAGTCGCGATGTTCGAGCAGGAAGCTGTTGGCCAGGCGCGCGGACGCCCTTCGCGGCAACGTCAGGCGGACGCCGCGATCGTTGACGATCAGGCGCAAACGCCGCGCGCGGCTGTCGCGCACCCAGCGCACCGCCACCGATTCGCCATCGGGCAAGGCCAGGCTGTGTTCGGTTTCATCTTGCGGCGGATCGAAAACACGCAGCCAGGCCATCGCTAACCCTGGCCGCGAAACGCTTTCAGGTTGGCGGCCGCCTGCGCCTGCACTTTCCGGCGCAATGCCGACGACCAGCCGAGCAGCCAGCCGGGCGCGCCGAGCGCCTGGCGCGACCACGACCAGAAATCGAAACGATCGCGGTGGCTGGCGATCAGGCCGTCGCGAAAAGTGAACTGCGCGTCGATGATGTTGTGCACCCTGCGGCCGGTGGCGCTGAAGCGATAGCGCGGCTCCCAATGGGCGCGGCCCTGGTTGGCATCGGCGCTGACCCCGGAAAACTCCAAGGACCAGGCATCCAGCCCCTTGGCGCGCGTGGCCGTGCAAAGCATCCGCCACATGGCAGCGATTTCCTCGCGGCCATGCAACGTGAACACTTCGTCCTGGAACTGCGCGTCGGGCGCATAGCAGGCGGCCATGGTGTCGGCATCGAGCGCCGCGAAAGCGCGATAGAAACGGTTCAGCAGCTCGGCGTTGGCATTCGGCGGGGCGGGGTCCATGGCTTGGATTCTAGCGCCAATCCTCAGGCCTGCTCGGGCTTGCTCAGCTTGAGCGCCGCTTCCAGCGCGATGAACAGGCGCGACAACTCGGCCGACATCAGGGCGAAGCGGGCGTCGAGCTCGGCGTTCAGCGAATCGCGCTCGGTGTTCTCCAGCTCATCAACGGCGCCATCGAGGAATTTCAGCTTGCGCACGACCAGGTCCTCGCCGAGCACGAAGCTGACGTGGTCGTCGAAGATCAGCGCCAGGCGCGAGACCTGCTTGCCCGATTCCAGGTGCTTGCGGATTTCATCGCCGAGCAATTCCTGGCGCTGGCATTTCACCACCGCGCCGCCATCGATCGGGTCCTTGAGTTCGCACTCGTCGCCAAGCGCGAAGCCGGTCGGCAAGGCCTCGCCGGCGATCCAGCCGGTGAGCACCGCGCGCGGCGACAGCTCGGCATTCAATGGCAGGGCCGGGAAACTCCCGAGCGCGTGGCGCAGTTCGGTGACGAAGCCTTCGGCCGCCTTGCGCGAGGAGGTATCCACGGCGACGAAGCCCTGGGCCAGGTCGATCGAGGCATTGAGCCGGCTCGGTCGCACGAAGGCCCGCGGCAACAGTTCGTGGACCACGTCTTCCTTGAGCCGCTTGCGGGCGCGGCCGCCGAGCTTGCGGCCTTCCTGGGCCTCGATCTGGGCCAGTTTCTTGCCGACTTCGTCGTTTATCACCGCCGAGGGCAGCAGGCGGTCTTCACCGCCCAGGGTCAGCCACAGCGCCGGGCCGACGCTGTGCGACAGGGCCGGCTGGTCGCGGCCGAACGGGGAAACGAACCCGCGCGACATGGCCTCGAGCGGGCCGACCGGCTTGAGGGCGCATTCGGCGAGGGCGTCATCGAGGGTGTTGAAGGATTTTTTCAGCGAAACGGGGAAGCGGAAGAAAGTCAGGTTGCGGAAGAACATCGATTTCCAGTTTACGAATCGGCAATGGCCTAGTTTAACCCCTGTCGCCGCCCCGGCCGCGGCGTTAAGCTGGGCAAATGATTCAGCCTCCGGATCCCGCCAAGATCACCGCGCAACTCGTGGAGCTGCGCCTGGAGCATCGCGACCTGGACGTGGCGATCGCCCGGCTGACCGCCGACCGGATCGCCGACGAACTGGCGATCAAGCGGCTGAAGAAGCGCAAGCTGCGGATCAAGGACATGCTGGCCTATCTGGAGAACCAGCTGATTCCGGATCTGGATGCTTGAGATCACGGGCGGTCGCCGCATCGACCCGGTAATCCTGCGGGTTCACCGCGAACTGAGTCAGCGCGCCGATAGCTCGGCGAGCAGTTCGTCGAGCTGTCCGAACGTCTCGTGCGTCGCTTCCTGCGCGCCGGTGCCGGCCGCGTCGAGCGCTTCCTTGGTGGGATACAGCTCGGTCATGACGAGCTGCGTCTTGCCGTTGCGCTCGTCGAACGTCACGGTGGTGACGGACCCCGCGTCACCGCTTTCCTCGTTGGTCCAGACGATGCGCTTGTCGGGCACCACCTCCAGGTAACTGCCGAAGAACGCCATCGAGTTCGCAGGATCGTCGCCGAACACCAAGCGGTATTTGCCGCCGGTGCGCACGTCCATCTCACACGATCGAAGTGTCATGCCCATGGAGCGGGGCACCCACCACTTCCTGAATAACTCGGCTTTGGACCACGCCTCGAACACGAGCCGCGCGGGCGCGTCGAAGGTCCGCGTGACGACGACCTCGCGCTCCGACTGCTTCTGCACCGTCGTGCGCTGAGAGTCACTTTCGTTTCCTGCGACCACGGGCCTTCTCCTGTCGTTTGAGTTCGTCGATGACATCGTCCAGCGCTTCGAAGCGCGCGTCCCACACCTGGCGGTAACGCGCGATCCACTGCATTTCCTCTTCGAGACGGCACGGGCCGATGCGGCAGGTCCGCACGCGGCCGACCTTTTCGGTGGTCACCAGGCCGGCCAGCTCGAGCACGCTGACGTGTTTCTTCATGCCCGTGAGGGTCATTTCGAACTTGTCGGCGAGGTCGGTGATGGAGGCGTCGCCGCGTGCGAGCTGGCCAAGGACGCCACGGCGGGTGGCGTCGGCGAGGGCGGCGAAGGAGGCGTTGAAGTGGGACGGAGAATGCTGAACCATGTGGTTCAGTATGGAGCAGTCGGCGGCGGGCATGCAAGGGGTGTCCCACCGCCGTCGGCGGATGCCATCGAACCCGCGTTAGCGACAGACCACCGAAAGCGCCGCCAGATCAGCGGCCCTGCCACCGGTTCGCTCGGCTCAAATCCAGCCGTTCGGCTTGCTTACGGCGCGGAACCAGCAACCTTGCTGACTGCTTCCGGCGAGATCTTCGTGATCGTATGCCGCAACTCGCGGCTGAACACCAGCTTGGCGTCCTTTTCCCAGATGTTCAGCCGCTCGTCGAAATCGAGCTTGCCGTTCGGGCACAGCCAGACCATCTTCAGCTCGCGCAGCTTGCCGATGAAGCCGCGGAACAGCGACTTGTCGAAGAACTCGGGCGCGGCCGGCGCATAGAGCAGCGACAGGCGCTGCGCCGCCAGGTGGCACAGCGTTTCCAGCTCGCCCGCCGACAAGGTGCGCGGACCGTTCTTGACCAGCGTGGTGATGGCGATGAAGTAGCGCTCGAACGCCTGCTGCAGGCTGTGCGCGATGGCGCGCAGGCGGAACACCTCGTCGGTCTGGCCGGGGCCGCGCGACAGGATGCCGCCGTCGTCTTCGTTGACCGGGTGCAATAGCCCCTCGGCGATGAACACGTCGATGGTCGCGTTCGAGCCGCTCGGCGAATTCGTCCTCGCTCCAGGGCAGGAACAATTCCTGCTGGATGAACGGGTAGATCGTCTTGCCCAGGCGCAGCATGCCCACGCGCGAAAGCCGCCGGTTGTTCTGGAAGCACAAGGCGACCCAGGCGGCGGCGCTGAACAGGTGCAGCATGTTGTTGCGGAAATAACTTTGCAGGACGGCCGTTTCGCCCTCGACGCTGATCACGTCGCCGAGCGGATGCTTGCGCCGGGTCAGCACGCTGATCTTCTCGCCATAGGCGATGATCTCTTCCGGGCCCAGCGGGGTCACGGTGACGCGATCGGAATACGGCAGCGCCGCCAGCAATCGCTTCGACAAGGCCAGCTGGGCGAGCAGGTCGCTCTCGGCCATCGCGTGCTTGGGCGTCGAAAGCAGGGCGATCGCCAGCAGGTTGATCGGGTTCACGTCGGCGGCGCGGTTGATGTTGACCTGGATCCGCTGGGCCAGCTCGTCGACGACGTCGCTGAACCAGGTCGGCTTGTCCTCGTGCATCTGCGCGCGCCAGTCGGGATCGCGCGCGATCCAGCACGTCGTCCATCCGCACCGGCTCGCCGAAATTCACGGTGACCTTGCCGTAGTGCGAGCGCAGCACTTCGAACACGCCGCGGACCAGCGCCCACACCGTTTCCTTCTGCTTGGGCTGGCCGGTGAGTTCGTCGAGGTAGCTCTTGCCCTCGATCAGTTTTTCGTAGCCGATATAGACCGGCTGGAACACCACCGGCCGCCGCGGCGCGCGCAGGAAGGCGCGCACGGTCATCGCGATCATGCCGCCCTTGGGCGCCATCAGCCGCCCGGTGCGCGAACGGCCGCCCTCGATGAAATACTCCAGCGAGAATCCTTCGCCGACCAGCTGGGCGACGTATTCGGAAAACACGGCGGCGTACAGCGCGTTGCCGCGGATGCTGCGGCGCAGGAAGAACGCGCCGCCCCGGCGCAGCACCGAGCCGATGATCGGCAGGTTGAGGTTGTCGCCGGCGGCGATATGCGGCGGCACGATGCCGTGCTGGTACAGCAGGTAGCTGAGCAGCAGGTAATCCATGTGGCTGCGATGGCAGGGCACGTAGACGATTTCATGCCCTGGCGCGACCTGCTTGAGCTTGTCCAGGTGGTGCATGGTGACGCCGTCGTAGATCCGGTTCCAGAAACCGGTCAAGCCGAACGAAAGCGAGCGCACCATCGGGTTGGAATAATCGGCGGCGATTTCCCAGGCGAAGCGGTGCGCCTTCTTCCAGGCCTCCAGGTATTCGCTGCCGTCGCGCCGGGCCTGGTCGGTGATCGCCTTGCGCACCGGTTCGGCATCGAGCACGCGATCGACCAGCAGGCGCCGGGTCGACAGGTCCGGGCCGATGACCGCGGCGCGGATCTTGCGGAAGTGGGCGCGCAATACCCGTGAGGTCTTGCGCACGGTGCGCTCGTGCGGCAGCTCTTCGGCCAGGATGTCGCGCACCGGAAAGCTCGGCGAGAACTGCACGACGGTGTCGCGGCCGTTGAGCAGGATCGCCAGCAGGCGCCGGAAGCGGCCGACCAGCGCCCAGTGTTCGGAAAACAGCACCGAGAACCAGCCGGACTGCCGGGCCGGTGCGCGGCCGACGAAGATCGACACCGGCACCAGCTGCACGTCCTGCTCCGGGGTCAGGCGATGGGCCATGAGCAGGCGCGACAGGCCCTGCGAATAGCTCTTCTGCTTGCTGCCGCTTTCGTTGTTGCCGCCGCGCCGCGACATGGCGATGTAGGCGCGCTTGCGACCCAGCGGGTCGCTCGGCAGCGGCGCGAACGGCGACGGCAGGCCCGGCTTCGCGGCAGGCGCGATCCAGGATCAGCGCGTTGGACAAGCCGTAGTTTTCCATCACGTAGCAGACCGGCCGGTCGAGCGACGAACGGCGGCACGGTCGGCTCGCGCTTGATCTCGATCCACGGCGCCAGCACATGCTCCATCAGTCGCGCCCACCAGGGCGGCTTGGCCAGCGTCCTGGGCGGCGGCGGCGCGGTCGCGACCGGCCCCGTGGCGGCACGGGCGGCGGCAGGGGCAGCTCGGGCTGCTCGGTCATGGCGCGTTCTGCTGGGGGGCGGCAGCGGGCGGGCGGGCCAATTCGGCTTCGGCGCTGCGAACGGCGTCGGCGCTGTACCAGCGGCCGTCCCGGCGAATCAGGTCCAGGTTGAACTTCACGGTGTGGCCCAGCAGCGGATAGCTGACTTCCAGCGTCGCCACCTCGCCCTCGACCCCGACCACCCTGGCCTCCACGCCCGCCAGGGACGCGTCCAGATCCAGGCCATAGATGCGCGCCGATCTGTTTGACGCCCTTGAGCACCTGGCCACCCTTCTCCAGCGCGGGAATCATCTCCAGCGCGCGGGACTGCTGCAGCGTATCCAGGTCGAGGCTGCGGGCCGTGCTGGCGACCACCGCTATCGCCTTCCGGGCCCTGACGCGGTCGGCCAGCAGCGCGGGGGTGGTCCAGCCGAGCAGCGCCGTGCCGACGGCCTTGGCGTGGCCTTTCTGGGCCGGGCTGAGATCGTCGTTGGCCTGGATCAGGCCGTTGATGAAGATCCCGCCGGTGGCTTTCATCAGCGGCCATTGCGAGTTGATCTCGGACTCGAGCTTGCGCAACCGGCGGTCGAAGCTCCGGTACAGCTTGGTTTCGGCGTCGGCCGAAGTCATCCGGGCCATCCAGCGGGCGTACTCGCGCTCCTGCTCGGCGGTGGGCGGGGCGGCCAGGGCCAGGTTGGCATGCCAGCGGGCTTCCATCTGCTGGTGCAGCCCGGGCGGCATCGACAGGCGCGAATAGCGCACCAGGTCATTGTCCCTGACCGCCGCGGCCATGCCCTTCACTGCGGCGACCGGGTCCCCGGGGGCGACCACCTCGCGACGACAACCGGCCAGGCACAGGCAGGCCAGCAGGATCAGGGCAACGAGGCGGGTGGCCAATCGGGACATCAAGCAGTACGGGGGTGGCGGGAAGGGGAATTTAGCAGATTGCCCCGGTCCGCCGCCCCTGCGCCGGTCAATAGCGCAACGCGTTCAGCTTCTGCTGGCGGCGCACGGCCTCGGGCTGCGAGGGGTCATTGTTGAACAGCGCCGGTTCCCAGCTGCCGTAGCTCGGGTTTGGCAGCATGAACCAGCGCTCGCCGACCCAGCCCAGATAGGGGCGCACCGCCTGCTCCCGGCCGGCCGGGGTGTTGCTGGCGATCGAGACCAGGTCGCCGAGCTGGTCGCCGAACTGCATCAGGACCCGGTGGGTGCGGCCAACCAGCTGGCGACGGCAGCCCTTGTCGGAGCCCGAGTTTTCGCAGCCGCCCAGGGTGGTGTTCTTGCCCAGGTACTGGCCGGCGTCCTTGATCGGAAAGCCGAGCTTGCGCAGGTTGTCCACGGTGGGGCCGGCCTGGTCCGCGGTCCGGTTGGAGATGTAGAAGATGGTTACGCCGCGGGCGTTGGCCGCCCGGGCGAACTCCAGCGCCCCGGGCACCGGCTTGGCGGCTGCTTCGTTCACCCACTGGTTGAAGGCGGCTTCGTCGTGGCTCTTTCCGTCGCGCACCAGGCGGGCGCCGTAGGGCGTGTTGTCGAGCATGGTCTCGTCGATGTCGACGATCACCGCCATCGGCAGGCCGGCGGCCGGCTTGGCCCGGTCTTCCTTGGTCAGCGCGTCCCAGGACGGCGTCTTGATGGCCCGTCCAGCTGCAGCAGGGCGCCGCGCCAGGTCTGGCCGGCGATCAGGCGGAACTCGACCGAGGTCTGCATCCAGGCGATGGCATTGAGGTTGTCGTTGGGCCCCGGGGCCGGCCTGGGCGGCGCCGGTCACGATCGCACCGGATGTCGTGGTCCCGGCGCGCTGGGGCAAGGTGTCGCAGGCGGCAAGCGACACGAGCAGGAGGGTCATGGGCAGCAGGCGGGTCAGTGACATCGGCACACTCTCGTGGGATCGGCAGGTCGGGCATTGTCGCAAACTTCCGCCGGCGCCAAAGCCGAGGCCGTCACGAACCGAGCGGCCGTGACGGGACGCACGCTTGTGCCCCCTGCCGGCGCGGGAGACACTGCGGCGTCCTTTGGCCTTGAGGTGCGTCCATGCTCCGTCGCCTGCTCGTCGTGTTGCTCACGCTTACCCTCGCCCCTGCCGCCATGGCCGGCAAGGCGCCTGCCTACACCTACGTGCGGGTCGGCAACGCTGTCGACGTGGCCCCGGCGACCACCCCCGGCGTGGTCCTGATGGGCGGCGGCACGGATGTCGATGCCGCCTTCCAGTGGCTGTGCGGCCTGGGTGGCAATGGCGATTTCCTGATCATCCGCGCCACCGGCACCGATGCCTACAACCCCTATATCCGCGACCTGTGCCCGGGCGCGAACTCGGTCGCCACCCTGATCATCCCCACCTCACGGCGGCCAACACGCGGCGGTGGCGGCGATCATCGCCAAGGCCGAGGTGGTCTGGATCGCCGGTGGCGACCAGTCCAACTACATCAACTACTGGAAAGGCACGCCGGTCCAGTCGACCCTCAATGCGCGGATCGCCGCGGGCGTACCGGTCGGCGGCACCAGCGCCGGGCTCAATGTGCTGACCCAGTTCATCTACACCGCGCAGGCCAGCCAGGGCGTGACCTCCAGCCAGGCCGTGGCCGAACCCCTTCAACAAGTACATGAGCTTCGATCGCGATTTCGTTTCGCTGCCGGTGATGCAGGGCGTGATCGGCGATCCGCATTTCACCACCCGCGATCGCATGGGCCGTGACGTCGCTTTCCTGTGCCGGGTGGCGGCCTATGGCTGGAGCAGCGCGCCGCGTGGTATCGCGGTGGACGAGATGACCGCGCTGCTGGTGGCCAACGGCGGCACCGCCAGGTGGTCGGCTCGGGCAACGTCTATTTCCTGAAGGCGCCGGGCCTGCCGCAGCAGTGCGTGGCGAACAAACCACTGACCTACCGCAACATCGGCGTGCAGCGGATCCATTCCGGCGACGGCTTCGACCTGGTCACCTGGGCGCGCACCGGCGGCAGCGCCTACAACGTGACCGTGGAAGCCGGCTTGCTCACCTCCACCCAGGCAGGCGGTTCGGCTTACTGAGCTCAAGCTCGCGGCTAAAGCCGCTCCGAGTGCTCAGGAATTGAAGAACGCGGCGAGGTCGCTCAGGTGGGCGCGGCCGCGTTCTTTTTTCTGCGCCGATTCCAGTTCGGGATCCGAGCCGTCGCGTTGCAGGTCGCCGACCGGCAGCTCGTCGATGAAGCGGCTGGGCAGCAGATGCTGCGCCTCGCCCCAGCGCTTCACCTCGGCGCAGTGCGAGATGTAGAGCCGCTCCTTGGCGCGGGTGATGCCCACGTAGAACAGGCGGCGCTCTTCCTCCAGGCTGCCCTCGTTGATGCTGTGCTCGTGCGGCAGGTTGCCGTCCTCGCAGCCGATGATGAACACCGCGCGGAATTCCAGGCCCTTGGCGCCGTGCAGGCTCATCAGCCGCACTTCGTTGCCGGGCTCGCCGCGATCGGCGTGGGTGAGCAACGCCAGTTGCGCGGCCAGCTCGCCGGCGCCGCCGCCCTTGGCGTTTTCGAACCATGACGACAGTTCGTCGAGGTTTTCACGGCGCTTGAGGAAGCTGGCCTCGTCCTTGCATTGCGCGCGGATGGCGGCGAGCAAACCCGATTGCTCGGCCAGCTGGCGGGTGAGTTCGGCCGGCGTCACCCGTTCGGACAGATCGCGCAGGCGATGGATGATGCGGGTGAACTCGTCCAGCCCGGCCGCCGCGCGTGGCGTGAGTTGCTTGAGCAGGCCGATTTCCTCGGCCGCGCGCGACAGCGAGTAGCCGGCCTGCTGCGCCATCTCGGCCAGCTTGGCCAGGGTGGTGCCGCCGACCTCGCGCTTGGGCGAGGTGATCGCGCGCAGGAAGGCCGCGTCGTCATCGGGATTGGCCAGCACCCGCAACCAGGACAGCGCGTCCTTGACCTCGGCGCGCTCGAGGAAGGCGGTGCCGCCGGTCAGGTGGTAGGGAATGCGCAACAGCTGCAGCGCCTTTTCCAGCGGCCGCGACTGGTGGTTGCCGCGGAACAGGATGGCGAACTCGCCCCAGGGAATTTCCTTGGCCTGCTTGAGGTAGTGGATCTCCGCGGCGACGCGCTCGGCCTCGTGCTCGTTGGTCTTGCAGGCCCACACGCGCACGTTTTCGCCGTCGCCGTGCTGGCTCCACAACTGCTTGAGGTGCGCGTGCGGGTTTTTCGCGATCAGCGTGTTGGCGCAGCGCAGGATGCGGCCGGAGCAACGGTAGTTCTGCTCGAGCTTGACCACTTTCAACTGCGGATAATCGTTGGCCAGCTGGTCGAGATTCTCCGGATTGGCGCCGCGCCAGGCGTAGATGCTCTGGTCGTCGTCGCCGACGCAGGTCAGGTTGCCGCGCGGTCCGGCGAGCAACTTCAGCAGGCGGTACTGGGCGCCGTTGGTGTCCTGGCACTCGTCCACCAGCAGGTAGCGGATGCGCTCGCGCCAGGCCGGCGCCAGCTCGGCGTCTTCCTCGAGCAGGCTCAGCGGCAACCGGATCAGGTCGTCGAAGTCGACCGCGTTGAAAGCCTGCAGGCGCGCCTGGTAGCGCTTGTACAACAGCGCCGCCTCGCTCTCGCGCACGGTGCGCGCCGCGTCCAGCGCCTGCTCGGGCGACAGGCCTTCGTTCTTCGCGCGCGAGATCAGTCCGCGCAGCGATTCCAGCGCGTCTTTCTTCAGCCCGCTCGGCGCCAGGTCCTTGACGATGCCCATCTGGTCGTCGCTGTCGAAGATGGAAAAGCCGCGGCGCAACTTCGCGCGCGCATGTTCGATCTGCAGGAACTTCAGTCCCAGCGAATGGAAGGTCGAGATGGTCAGCCCTTCGGCGGCGTCGCCCTTGACCCGCTTGGCCACGCGCTCGCGCATCTCGCGCGCGGCCTTGTTGGTGAAGGTGATGGCGGCGATGTACTTGGCTTCGTGCTTGCCGCGCGCGATCAGGTGGGCGATCTTCTCCGTGATCACGCGCGTCTTGCCGCTGCCGGCGCCGGCGAGCACGAGCAGGGGGCCGTCGGTGTATTCGACGGCGAGTTTCTGGTGGGAGTTGAGGCCGGACATGCGGCGCACAGTTTAGGGCAGATGCGCCGCCCCGGGTGTGTCGCGCGTCATTTCCGCCTGGCTATTTTTTCCCCATCAGGAACAACACCGGTATTTCGAAACGTTCGGCCCAGTCGACCTCGTTGTGGCCCTTGCCTTCGAAGCTGCGCGACATCCAGTTGCTTTCGTCGTAGCCGCGCTGGCGGACGATCTCGTCGACGAAGGCCTGGTGGACGCCGTAGATGGCATCGACGCCCAGGGTGCCGTGGTCCATGTACAGGCGATGGGTTTCCGGAGCGGCCAGGTGCTCGCGCAGATAGTTGAATGCCGCCAGCGGCAACGCCGCATTCTGCAGGGTGGGAATCGGACCCCATGCGGTGGGCCGGCCGATCCAATGGCTGGAAATCCCGGCCGCGCCGCCGAACACCTGCGGGTATTCGCACATCGCGTAGATCGAGATCAGCCCGCCCATGCTCGAGCCCATCACGAAGGTGTGTTCCGGCCCGGGATTGGTGCGGTACTTGCGGTCGATGGCGGGTTTGAGTTCCTCGACCAGGAAGCGCAGGTAGTCGTCGGCGCGCGCCCGGCCCAGCTGTGCCCGCTCCACGTAGTCCTTGCGGATCGGCTCATCGACCAGGGCGAGGAATTTTTCCGGGTAGTACTCGGCGTAGCGAAGCTTGCCGGCGTTCCAGACGCCAACGACGATGGTGTCGGGGATGCGGCCTTCCTTGATCAGCCGCGCCATCGTCACGTCGACCTTCCAGGCCTGTTTGTTCCAGGTCGTGGCCGGATCGAACAGCATCTGGCCGTCCTGCATGTACAGCACGTTGTAGCGCTTGCCGCGGCGGTAGCCGTCCGGCAGCCAGACATCGACGTTGCGGGCGTCGACGAACCTGGAAGGAAAGTTCTCCAGCCGCTCGATTCTGCCGGTGGCGACCTTGGGCAATGCGGGTTTTTGCGCCACGGGCGCTTGCGCCGCCACCGATCCCGCCAGGCAAAGTCCGGCGAGTGTCGCCAGGGCCAGCCGCCATGTGTTCATCCACGCCCTCCTGCCAGTCGGATGAGCGGCATTTCGCGCCGCCCCGGCGGCCATCTAGGGATCAGGAACTGACGCAAGTCAAGTTCACCCAGCCCCGATTCAGTAGATTGGCGTAACGTGGACCCGCAATCACTGCGGCGAGGGGAAGGCAAGCATGGATATCGTCAACATCGATGTCGCCATCGTCGGCGCCGGCGGCGCCGGCTTGCGCGCGGCGATCGCCCTGGCCGAGACCGACCCGACCCTGCGCATCGCGCTGATCTCCAAGGTCTATCCGATGCGCAGCCACACCTGCGCGGCCGAGGGCGGCGCGGCGGGCGTGATCAAGGCCGACGACAGCCTCGAGCATGCACTTCAACGACACCGTCGGCGGCGGCGACTGGCTGTGCGACCAGGACTGCGGTCGAATATTTCGTCCAGGAAGCGCCCAAGGAACTGATGCAGCTCGAGCACTGGGGCTGCCCGTGGAGCCGCGAGCCGGACGGCTCGGTGGCGGTGCGGCCGTTCGGCGGCATGAAGAAGCAGCGCACCTGGTTCGCCGCCGACAAGTCCGGCTTCCACATCCTGCACACGCTGTTCCAGACCTCGCTGCAGTTTCCCTCGATCCAGCGCTTCGACGAGTACTACGCGACCGACCTGCTGGTCGACGACGGCCGCTGCCAGGGCCTCACCGCGATCGAGATGCGCAGCGGCCAGATGCAGCAGTTCCACGCCAAGGCGGTGATCATCGCCGGCGGCGGCGCCGGGCGCATGTTCCCGTTCACCACCAACGGCGCGATCAAGACCGGCGACGGCATGGCGCTGGCCTATCGCGCCGGCGTGCCGCTGAAGGACATGGAGTTCGTCCAGTACCACCCGACCGGCCTGCCCAACACCGGCACCCTGCTCACCGAGGCCTGCCGCGGCGAAGGCGGCGTGCTGGTCAACAAGGACGGCCGCCGCTATCTGCAGGACTACGGCATGGGGCCGGAAACGCCGCTCGGCAAGCCGCTGCTCAAGACCATGGAGCTCGGCCCGCGCGACCGCGTCAGCCAGGCGTTCTGGCACGAGCAGCAGAAGGGCAACACGGTGCCGACCCAGTGGGGCGACTGCGTGCTGCTCGACATGCGCCACCTGGGCGAGAAGAAGATCAACGAGCGCCTGCCGCTGGTGCGCGACTGGCGATCAGCTACCTGGGCGTCGACCCGGTCACCGATCCGGTGCCGGTGCGCCCGGTGGTGCATTACATGATGGGCGGCATCCATACCGACATCAAGGCCGCGACGCCGCTGCCGGGGCTGTTCGCCGCCGGCGAATGCGCCTGCGTCAGCATCAACGGCGCCAACCGCCTGGGCTCCAACTCGCTGACCGAACTGCTGGTGTTCGGCCGACGCGCCGCGCTGAGCGCGATCGAGTACCTGCAGTCGGCGTGCCGGCCGGCCAACGACGCTGCGCTCGCAGCGCGCGCCAACGACGCGCAGGCGCGCATCCGCGAACTGTTCGCAGCGCACCGACGGCACCGAATCGATGTCCGGCCTGCGCAAGGAAATGATGGACACGATGGAGAAGAACGTCGGCATCTACCGCACCGAGGAGGGCCTGGCGGAAGCCGTGCGACAAGCTCGCCGAACTGCGCCAGCGCTACCGGCACGTCGAGCTGCACGACAAGACCAACGTCTACAACACCGACCTGCTGCAGGCGCTGGAGCTGGGCTCGCATGCTCGATTGCGCCGAGGCGGTGACGGTCGAGCGCGCTGGCGCGCAAGGAATCGCGCGGCGCGCACCAGCGGCTCGATTTCGCCGAGCGCGACGACGAGAACTTCCTGCGCCATTCGCTGGTCCACTTACCAGGGCAATGGAGCCGCCGCGCGTCGACTATCTGCGACGTGGTGATCACCAAATCGCAGCCCGGCGTGCGCGACTATTCGGGAGACCACAAATGAGCGAACGCGCATGGTCCAGCTGGAAGTGCTGCGCTACAACCCGGAGACGGACAGCGAGCCGCATTTCCAGCGCTACGCGGTCGACCTGCAAGGAAGAGTGGGTGGTGCTCGATGCGCTGAACCACATCAAGGAAACCATCGACCCGACGCTGAGCTACCGCTGGTCCTGCCACATGGCGGTGTGCGGCAGCTGCGGCATGATGATCAACGGCGAGCCGAAGCTGTCCTGCAAGGCGTTCCTGCGCGACTACGAGGGCGTGATCCGGGTCGAGCCGCTGGCGCAATTTCCCGATCGAGCGCGACCTGGTGACGGTGATCGACGATTTCATGGACAAGCTCAAGCGCGTCAAGCCCTATCTGATTCCCGAAGAAGGACAAGCCGGTCAGCGAGGGCGAGTACAAGCAGACGCCGGCGCAGCTGATGAAGTTCAAGCAGTACACGCATGTGCATCAACTGCATGCTGTGCTACGCGGCCTGCCCGGAATACGGCGCTGATGCCGAAGTTCATCGGCCCGGCGGCGATCGCGCTGGCGCACCGCTACAACCAGGATTCGCGCGACGGCGGCCGCGACGAGCGCCAGGAAGTGATCGCCAGCCACGAAGGCGTGTGGGAATGCTCGTTCGTCGGCGCCTGCTCCGAGGTCTGCCCGGAGCACGTCGATCCGGCCGGCGCGCTGCAGCAGGTCAAGATCGCCAGCACGATCGACTGGTACAAGGAGCACCTGATGCCATGGAGTGAAAAAATGAGCCGCAAACCCTATGTCCGCGAAGTCTCGAAGACCCGCTGGTATCTTCCAGCCACCCGCGCTACCTGCGCTACATGTCGCGCGAAGTCACCTGCCTGTTCATCGGCGCCTTGCGCCGCTGCTGATGCTGTGCGCGCTCGCAGCGCCTGTCCGAGGGCCAGGCGGCCTAGGAGGCGTTCCTCGCACGCCTGACGAGCCCGTGCGAGCTCGCGTTCCACTGCTGCTCGCGCTGGCCTTCGCCGTCTATCACAGCACCACCTGGTTCAACGTCACGCCGAAGGCGATGCCGGTGCAGATCGGCGAGGACTTCCTGCCCGGCAACGTACATCGTCGGCGCCCACTATGCGGCGTGGGCTGATCGCTGTCGTTGCTGGTCCTGTACTTTGCGCGGGTGATTCTGACCATGGCCAAATCCAACAAACCGATCGTCTGGGGCCCGTTCGCGGCCGGCGGCACGCTGACCGCCTTCCTGACGCCGGTGCTGGTGCTGCTGTTCCTGCTGGCGGCGCTGGGCCATCCGCCCGGCCTGCTGGGCTATGACCAGCTGCACGCCTTCGCCGCCCATTGGCTTGGCAAGGTCTTCCTGCTGGCGGTGATCGTGCTGTTCCTGTGGCACGCCGCGCATCGCCTGCGGATCACCCTGCACGATTTCGGGCTGCGCCAGGATCTGCTGGCCGCTGTGGTGCTGTATCTGGTCGCCGCCGCAGGCTCGGTGCTCTCGCTGCTTTACCTGCTGCGCATCTGAGCGCGCTGGACGCACACGCTTGATCAGGCGAGATTCTTGGTCGCCACGGTGATCTGGAAGTTGCCGAAGAAGTAGGTGCTGCGCTCGCAGCTGAATCCACCCATGCGCTCGAGCTGCTTCAACGGGTCATGCGACTCCCAGACCGCCAGCGCCCAGGGCTCGAAGGTCTTGAAGTAGATCCAGCTGAAGGCGTACATCAGGCGCGTGCGCGGCTTGTGGAATTCGGCCAGGTAGAGTTTGCCGCCCGGCTCCAGCACCCGGCAGGCTTCGTTCAATGCCTGTCCCTTCAGGTGATCGGGCAGCTCGTGCAGAAGGAAGAACATCACGTTGGCGGCGACCGAGCCGTCCGCGTGCTTCATCGCGGTGGCATCCTCTTCGACGAACTCCAGCTTGCCGGGAAACGCCGCCAGCTTGCCCTCGGCGTTATCGAGCTCGTGCTTGATGATGTCCGCGACCAGCACCCGGCGAACACCGGACTCAACCGCGGCGCCGACCACGCGCGGGATCACGTTGCCGAACGGGCAAGAGGTGATCAGCAGGTCCTTGCCATGCAGGTCGGTGTTGGCCAGCCCGTCGGTGATCGCCGACACCAGGCGGTCGTACTGGAACAGCAGGATCGCGGCGCTGATCGGCTGGAAATCGACGAAGCGGATCAACTGCTTGTTGGAGTAGATCGGGTAGATGTGGGCCACGTCGTCCTGCGGCCCGCCCATGGCGCTGCGCACCAGCAGGGCGCCCCGCGTCACGGTGAAGAAGAACAAGGCGGTGCTGGCAAGCACCACGAGGACCAGCAGCAGGAAGATCGAGAACCACTCGGACATTGGCATCCCTGAAAAAGAAGACCCCGGTCAATCCAGGAGCGCTGCGAACTCCGATCCGGGTACTGACGGCTACGACTGTAGTCCCCATGGTCCAGGCAAAACCACCCGTACGGTCAAATTTCGCGGGTCTTTTTCCGGCCGACGCGCCGCACCGGCATGGCGCCGATGTCCTCGAGCGGCGCTTTCTCGGCGCGGGCTATCTGCAGCAGGTTGTCCTGGCATTTGCCGAGCAGGCGCAGCAATTCGCCGCGCTCGGCCGCGGACAGCCCGGCCTGGGCTTCTTCGATCAGGGCATCGGCCAACTGGCAGCCGCGCTCGAATTCCTCGCTCCCAAGACCAGTGACCCGCGCTCGCAGGATCCGGCCGTGTTCCGGATCGGGCTCGCGCACGATCAGGCCATCGGCTTCCAGGCGGGTCAGGATCTGGTTCATGGTCTGCGGCGTCACCATGGCCCAGCGGGCCAGCTGCGCGCCCGACAGGCCCGGCGTCTCCGAGAGCAGGAACAGGGCGGCCATGTGCGGAAAGGTCATGCCCAGCCCGGCGGCCCGGACCCGATTCTCGATCGCCGCGCGCATCAGGTGGTGGGCCTGTTTGATGGCGTAGCCCAGATTACCTTCGACGCTTCGGCAGGCGCTCGCGTCCTCAGATTGCATTGTCAGGGTACTGATAAGTTATCATGGCCCTGATAATACACCGACGGGCTCCCTTCGCCATGGCTTCACTCGCGTTCCGACTTCTCCTTGTGGCAGTTACCGGCCTGGCTCTCGCCGGCTGCGGCAAGAAGGACGAGCCTTCGGCCGGGAAGAGCGCCGCGCCGGCGGCCTCCGCCAGCATGGCGGTGACCCTGTTCGAAGCCCGGCAGCGGCCGATCGAGCGCAACCTGATCGCCTCCGGACCGGTAGCGGCCTGGGAGGAAATGCAACTGGGCGTCGAACTGAGCGGCCTGCGCGTCACCGCCCTCAATGTCGATGTCGGGCAACGTGTCCGCAAGGGCCAGGTTCTGCTTGAGATCGACCACCGGACCCTGGACAGCGACCTTCGCCAGGCCCAGGCCGCCCTGACCGAAGCCGAAGCGGGCCTCGCCCTGGCCCGGATCAACCTGGGCCGCGGCCAGAACCTGGCCAAGAGCCAGCTGATCAGCGCCAGCGCGCTGGATGAATTGCGCGCCAGCCTGGTCCAGGCCGAGGCGCGACTGAGCACCACCCGCGCGCAACGCGACGGTGTTCAGCTGCGCCGTGACTTCGCCTCCTTGCGCGCGCCGGATGACGGCGTAATTTCAAAACGCCTCGTCCAGCCGGGGCAGGTCGTTTCGGCCGGCTCCGAGCTGCTTAGGCTGATCCGCCAGGGCCGGCTGGAATGGCGTCCCGAGTTGCCTGAGGCGCAATTGGCTGGCGTCACCGTCGGGGCGAACGCGATCGTTCGCGATGGCGCCGGCCAAGCGGTCAACGGTCGGGTGCGCGCGGTTTCCCCCGGCGTGGACACCGGAACGCGCACCGGAACGGTGTATGTCGACTTGCCCGAACCGGGCGCACTGAAGGCCGGTGCCTTCGTTGAGGGCCGCATCGTCACCAGCAGCTCGAACGCGTTGATGGTGCCCGCCGCCTCGGTGGTGATGCGCGACGGTTATGCCTATGTGTTCACGGCCGACGACAATGGCCGGGTTCGCCGTCTGCGCGTGCGTACCGGTGCCGCTGAGGGCAATCAAGTCGAAGTGCTCGAAGGCTTGCGCCCCGGCCAGAAGATAGTTGCGACCGGCGCCGGGTTCCTCGGCGATGGCGACACGGTCCGCGTGGTCGCGGCGGCGAACGCGCAGGCCCCGGCCAAGGCTGGCGACCGGCCATGAATTTTTCGGCCTGGGCGATTCGCCGGCCGTTGCCGGCACTGATGATTTTCTTCGTGCTCTGCGTGGCCGGCCTGTGGGGTTTTCACAAGCTTCCCGTGGCCCGGTTTCCCGACATCAGTTTTCCGATGGTGACAGTAACCGTCGCCCTGCCCGGCGCTTCGCCCAGCCAGCTGGAAACGGAGGTCACGCGCAAGGTCGAGGATGCCGTCGCAACCATCAACGGCATCAAGCGGGTGATGTCGACCGTCACCGAGGGCCGCAGCAACACCGCCATCGAGTTCACGCTCGAGACCGACCTGCCGACCGCACTCGATGAAGTCCGCGATGCGGTCACGCGCATTCGCAGCGACCTGCCGCAGGACATCCAGGAACCGGTGGTGGCCAAGATCAACGTCGGCGGATCGCTGATGACCTATGCGGTCGGCTCGAGCCGACGCAGCACCGACGAGCTGAGCTGGTTCGTCGATCGGGAAATCAACAAGGCGCTGTACGGGGTGCCTGGCGTGGCGCTGGTGACCCGCGCCGGCGGCATCGATCGCGAGATCCGGGTCGACCTCGACCCGCAGGCGCTGCAGGCCTATGGCATCACCGCCGGGCAGGTGTCGCAGCAACTGGCGCGCATCCAGGTCGAGCGCCCGGGCGGAAAAGCCGAAGTCGCCGGCGCGCAGCAAACCATCCGCACGGTCGGCACCATTGCCGGCGCCGACCAGCTGCGCGATTTTTCCGTCAGCCTGCCCGACGGCCGCGCGTTGCGCCTGTCGGCCCTGGCCACGATCGTCGATGGCGCCGCCGACCCGACCCAGGTGGCGATGTTCGACGGCAAGCCGGTGGTGGCCTTCTCCTTGTCGCGCACGCGAGGATCGAGCGAGGTCGAGGTTGCCAAGCGCGTGCGCCTTGTGCTCGACCAGCTCAAGGCCAGCAATCCGGACCTGCAATTCGAACTGGTCACTTCCACGGTCGAGGAAGCGCAGCGTTCCTACGATTCGTCGATGACCATGTTGTGGGAAGGCGCGTTGCTGGCCTTGTTCGTGGTCTGGTTGTTCCTGCGCGACTGGCGCGCCACCTGGATCTCGGCGGTCGCCTTGCCACTGTCGATCATCCCGACGTTTGCGATCATGCACTGGTTCGGCTTCAGCCTGAACCTGATCACCTTGCTGGCCTTGTCGGTGGTGGTTGGCATCCTGGTGGACGACGCGATCGTTGAGATCGAGAACATCGTCCGCCATCTGCGCATGGGCAAGTCGCCGCTGGACGCCGCCCGCGATGCCGCCGATGAAATCGGCACGGCGGTGATCGCCACTTCGCTGACCCTGGCGGCGGTCTTCGTGCCGGTGGCGTTCATGCCCGGCATTCCCGGCAAGTTCTTTCGCGAATTCGGCTGGACGGCGGCAACCGCCGTGGTGTTCTCGCTGATGGTGGCGCGACTGCTGACGCCGATGATGGCGGCCTACCAGTTGCGGGCGCACCCGGAGCGGGACAAGGCTGAAACCCGACTGATGACCTGGTACCTGGGCTGGGTCGATGCCGCGTTGCGCCATCGTGCGCGCACCCTGTGGATCGCCTTCGGCCTGTTCGTCGCTTCGCTGGCGATGCTGCCTTTCATCCCCACCACTTTCATCCCGACCACCGATCTTGGCCGCAGCAACCTGAGTTTGGAGCTGCCGCCGGGCACGCGCTTGGCGGACACCGTGGCGATGACGGAACTGGCGCGCGGCAAACTCGCCGGTCTGCCTGAGCTTCGCCACGTTTACAGCACGATCGGTAGCACGCTGGACATCGGCGACCCGACCAAGACCGGCGTCGGCGAGCCGCGAAAGGCAACCCTCGTGCTCGATTGGGGCGTGCCTGACCAGCGCGAACGCAGCCAGCAGGAACTTGAGCGCGAAGTCCGCGCACGCATGGCCGATTTGCCGGGAGTGCGGGTGAGCTTCATCAGCACCGAGCCGGGCGAATTGTTGCAACTGGTGCTGGCCAGCGATGACCCCGCTCGCCTGACCGACGCCTCGTTGGCGCTCGAGCGCGATCTTCGCCAGGTCAAGGGGCTCGGCAGCATTACGTCCTCGGCCTCGCTGTTGCGGCCGGAACTGGTGATCGTGCCCGATCCGGCGCGCGCCGCCGACCTGGGCGTGGCCACCGCCGACATTGCCGAGGCCGCGCGCATCGCTACCGCCGGCGACTACAAGCAGCGCCTGGCCAAGTTGAATCTACCCGAGCGGCAGGTGCCGATCCGGGTCGGCTTCAGCCAGGCCGCCCTGGCCGGTCCGGCGCTGATCGGCGCGCTGCGCGTTCCAGGCAAGAACGGGCCGGTGCCACTGGACGCGGTCGCCGACATCGTTTTCACCAGCGGTCCATCGCAGATCGCGCGCTACCAGCGCCAGCGCAACATCACCTTCACCGCGGAACTCAACGGCCGGCCCTTGGGCGAGGTGATGAGCGAGGTGAAGGCATTGCCCAGCGTGCAGAAGTTGCCCGCCGGCGTCAGCTTCCTCAACACCGGCGATGCCGAGGTGTTCGTCGAACTGTTCATCGGCTTCGCGCTGGCGATGGGCGCCGGCCTGATCTGCATCTACATGGTGCTGCTGCTGCTGTTCAACCACGCGCTGCAACCGCTGACGATCCTGATCGCAGTGCCGCTATGCGCGGGCGGTGCCTTCGGCGCCCTGCTGCTGACCCAGAACGCGCTTTCGCTGCCGGCGCTGATCGGGCTGCTGATGCTGATCGGCATCGCCAGCAAGAATTCGATCCTGCTGGTCGACTACGCCGTGATGGCCGAGGACGAACACGGCCTGAGCCAGCACGACGCGCTGATCGACGCCTGCCGCAAGCGCGTGCAGCCGGTGATCATGACCTCGCTGGCGATGGCAGCCGGCATGCTGCCGATCGCACTGGGCCTGTCCGGCGATTCCAGTTTCCGCGCGCCGATGGCGATCTCGGTGATCGGCGGATTGATCACGTCGACGTTGCTGAGCCTGATCGTGATCCCGGCGGCGTTTACCGTGCTCGATGACCTGGGCGAGTGGGTCAAACGGCGCGGCAAGCGCAAGCAAGCCGCTTCCGTCACCAGCTGATTTCGATGTTTCGGCGTGCTCGGCTCGGGTTCGCCCGAGCCGCCGATCATCAGCTGCGCAGGCCGACGCCCTTGGTCAGCAAACGCAACGCCAGCCAGGTCAGCGCCACGACGAAGCCAAGCATCACCGCGTAGGCCGTCCACAAGGGCATGTCGATCGCCGCCTCGCCGAGCAGGCCGTAACGGAACGCATTGACCATGTAGAAGATCGGATTCAGGTGAGTGGCGGTCTCCGCCCACTCGGGCAGCACGCGCACCGAATAGAACACGCCGCCCAGGTAGGTCAACGGGGTCAGGATGAAGGTCGGGATGATCGCGATGTCGTCGAACTTCTTGGCATAGACCGCATTGACGAAGCCGGCCAGCGAAAAAATCATCGCGCCCAGCAGCACCGTCGAGAAGGTCACCAGCGGATGCGGCACGCGCACGTGGGTGAAGAACATGGCGATGACCAGCACGATCGCGCCGACCATCAGTCCGCGCAGCACGCCGCCAGCCACGTAGCCGCCGAGGATCACCCAGTTCGGCATCGGGCTGACCAGCAACTCCTCCACATGGCGGCCGAACTTGGCGCCGAAGAACGATGGAGCTGATGTTGCCGTACGCGTTCTGGATCACCGCCATCATCACCAGGCCGGGCACGATGAAGTCCATGTAGCTGAAGCCGCCCATCTGGCCGATCCGCGAGCCGATCAGGCTGCCGAAGATCAGGAAGTACAGCGTCATGGTGATCGCCGGCGGCACCAGGGTCTGGCCCCAGATGCGCAGGATGCGGGCGACTTCGCGGCGGGCGATGGTCTTGAGCGCGATCAGGTTCTGGCTGCCCATGGTCCGCGCTTCCTGGGGCTGGCGCGAGTCCAGCATGCTTGCTTCGTTCGCGGCCATCAGGGGTGTCCCGCCGGTTTGGAGTTGGTCGCTGGCGCGGGGTTGTTGTCGCCGGTCAGGCGCACGAACAACTCCTCCAGCCGGTTGGTCTGCGTGCGCATCGAGCGAACCCGGATACCGGCGTCGCTGAGCGAGGCGAACACGCCGTTCAGATCCAGGCTGCGCGGCATCTCCAGGGTCAGGGTGTGGTCGTTGGGCGATTCGAACAGCACGCCCTCGATCAGGCGGCAGGCTGGTCGGCAGCGTGCCCTCGATGTCGAAGATGAAGCCCTCGACATCCAGCTTCGAGAGCAGCAGCTTCATCGGGCCCTGCTCGATGATCTGGCCGCGATCGATGATCGCCAGGTTGCGGCACAGGCTCTCGGCTTCTTCCAGGTAATGCGTGGTCAGGATCACCGTGGTGCCGGCGGCGTTGACCTCCTTCAAGGTCTTCCACATGCCGCGACGGATCTCGATGTCCACGCCGGCGGTCGGTTCGTCGAGGATCAGCAGGCGCGGCTCGGGTCATCATCGCGCGGGCGATCATCAGCCGGCGCTTCATGCCGCCCGACAGGGTGCGGCTCATCATGTGCGCCTTCGGCCACAGCTGCGCGGCCTTCAATTCCTCTTCGGCGCGCACCAGCGCCTCGGCGCGGGGCATGCCGTAGAAGCCGGCGTAGTTGACCAGGATGTCGAGCGGCTTCTCGAACATGTTGAAGTTCACTTCCTGCGGCACCAGGCCGATCAGGCGCATCGCGGCCGAGCGCTCGGCGGCGATGTCCACGCCGAACACCTTGACGCTGCCGCTGCTGGAATTGACCAGGGAGCTGACCACGCCGATCAGGGTGGACTTGCCGGCGCCGTTGGGGCCGAGCAGGGCGAAGAAATCGCCCGGCTCCACGGTCAGTGAGACGCCCTTGAGGGCTTCGACGCCGTTTTCGTAGATCTTGCGCAGGTCGGTGATTTGCAGGGCAGGGTTGGACATAGGGTTCCAGGGCCGGGGCTGTGCGGCCATTCGCGGCACGAGCGGGGCGTGACGTCTATTATATGGCCTGCGTAATTTGTCCGGAGTTTTCGTGGCCAACCATTTCCCGCTCCGGCTGATCGATAGCCGCATGCTCGCGCCGAGCGTGCGCCATCTGGATTTCGCCCGGGACGACGGGCAGCCGCTCGATTTCATCCCGGGCCAGTTCATCCAGGTCCATTTCAACTATCCCGATGGCGCGCCGACCAAGCGCAGCTATTCGCTGGCGACCATGCACGACCACGCGCTGGGTCCCGGCGAAGCCGGTGGAAATTGCGGTCAGCTATGTCGCCGGTGGTGCGGCGACGGCGTTGTTCACCGCGCTCGACGAAGGCCAGCAGATCCAGGCCAGCGGCCCCTATGGCCGGTTCTGCCTGCACCGAGCGACAGCAACCGGCGCTACCTGCTGATCGGCACCGGCACCGGGGTCACGCCCGTATCGGGCGATGCTGCCGCAGCTTGCGCAGCTGATCGCGGCGCGTGGCGTCGAGGTGGTGCTGCTGTTCGGCGCGCGCACGCCGGCCGAGTTGATCTATGGCGAAGACTTCCGCAGCTTCGCCGACAGCCATCCGGGTTTCCGCTTCGTGCCGTGCTTCAGCCGCGAGCTGCCGGCCGATCCGCATGCCGATGTGCGTCGCGGCTACGTGCAGGACGTGCTGGCCGAATTCGCGCCCGACCCTGCGGGCGACATCGCCTACCTTGTGCGGCAACCCGAACATGGTCGACGCCTGCTTCGAGGCGCTCAAGGCCGGCGGGCTGCCGGTGCCGCATATCCGCCGCGAGAAGTACGTCAGCAGCAAGTAGTCCGTCGGGCAGGTGTAAAGGACACTTGACAGCCAGCCGGGCCGCCGCTATCTTGCCTGTCAAGTCTCCTTGACAGGCCGCCATGACCCTCTTCCGAACCCCTGCCCCCCTGCCGCCGCAAGGCATTGCTCGCCCTGGGCCTGGGCCTGGCCTGCCTTGCCCTCGCCTGGGCCGCGCAGGCCGGTCACTGGCCGATCGGCGATCGCAGCCTGGGCATGCTGGCGGGCATGGGAGCGGGCCTGGTGTTCAGCTCCGCGCTGTTGTGGTTCATGCCCGATACCAGCGGGTCCGCGCCCAAGGCGCTGATGCGTCGCTATTACCGCGAATTCACCCCGGCGATGCTTGGCTATGTCGCGGTGATGCTGGTCTGGAAGCGCTTGCTGGAGTGGGTGCAGGTTCCCGCCTTGCGGGTGCTGGTCGCGCTGCTGCCGGCGCTGCTGGTGCTCTGGGTGATGCGCGCCTTCGTGCGCTTCGTGCGCGATTCGGACGAGATGCAGCGACGGATCGAACTGGAGTCGGGCGCCGTCAGCGCCCTGCTGGTCAGCGCCGGATTCATGGCCGCGGGCTTCCTGCAGAGCGCCAAGCTGATCGACGTGCCGTCCTCGGTCGCGATGCTGTGGGTGTTCCCGATGCTGTGCCTCACCTATGGGATCTCCAAGGTGTTCATTGCCCGGCGCTATCAGTGAACAACCGCCTGCGCGAATTGCGTGAGGCGCGCGGCTGGTCGCAGGGCGAGCTCGCCGAGCACCTGGCGGTCTCGCGGCAGACGGTCAACGCGCTGGAGACCGGCAAATACGATCCCAGCCTGCCGCTGGCTTTCAAACTCGCCCGCATGTTCGAGCAGAGCATCGAGCAGATCTTCTTCGACGAACCACGCTAAGGCAGCCATGAACCGAACGACCGTCCACTCCATACCGCAGGAACCGCTGGCATGAGCCGGAAAATCCGCCTGATCCTCGCGGCAGCCGTGCTGCTGTCGCTGTTTGCCTATCGCCAATTCGCGCAGCGCGAGCACGACGCGGCAACGCCGGCCGCCAAGGCCGGCGCCGATGCCGATGCCGCCAGCATCGCGCCGGCCATCACCCGCCGCCTGGGGCAGCTGGCCTTCACTCCGTGCACGCTGGCGACCGAGACCGGCACGGAAACCGTGGAGGCCCTGTGCAGCCATCTGCAGGTGCCGGAGAACCACGCCATCGCCACGGGTCGCAAGATCAGCCTGGCGATCGCCTGGCTGCCGGCCAAGGGCGAGCGACAGCCCGATCCGATGTTCATGCTCGCCGGCGGCCCGGGCCAGTCGGCGCTCGAATCGTTTCCCGGCAATCGCACCGGCCTTCGCCGAGGTGCGCAAGAAGCGCGACATCATCCTGGTCGACCAGCGCGGCACCGGCGGCTCGAACAAGCTGATCTGCAAGGACTCCAAGGGCGAAAGCGCGGTGGTCGAAGACGACGACTACGGACTCGACGCGGCCAGGGAATTCGCCCGCCGCTGCGCCGTCGACCTGTCGAAAAAGGCCGACCTGCGTTTCTACAGCACCACCGACGCGATCCAGGATCTCGATGACGTCCGCGCGGCGATCGGCGCGGAGCAGATCAACCTGATGGGCGTGTCCTACGGTACCCGCGTCGCCCAGCAATACGCCAAGCGCTACCCGGCGCACACGCGCACGGTGACCATCGACGGCATCGCGCCGAATTCGCTGATCCTCGGCAACGAACACGCGAAAAATCTGGAGAGCTCGCTCGATCGCCAGTTCGGTCGCTGCGCCAGCGACAAGGCCTGTGCGGAGAAACTGGGCAATCCCGCGCCAACACCTGGATGCGCTGATGACGCTGGTGAAAGCCTCGCCGCCCATGGTTCGCTACCGCGACGCGATCACCGGCGAGTCGAAGGAAGAGCAGCTTACCGCCGGCCACATCGCGACGCTGGCGCGCATGTTCGCCTACGCGCCGGCCGATCGCGGGACTGCTGCCGCTGGAATTGAACGAAGCCGCGCAAGGCCGCTACGAGCCGATCATGGCGCTGTCGAACCTGCTGTCGAGCACCATCAGCGGCCAGATCATGCATGGCATGCAGCTGTCGGTGATCTGCACGCGAGGACGCCTCCGAACTGAAGGCCGATTCGGCCGACGCCAACAGCCTGCTGGGCGTGGACATGATCGACGGTGTTGCTGGCGCAGTGCGCAGTCTGGCCGCACGGCCAGCGCCCGGCCGATTTCCGGAAGCCATTGACCGGCCCGGTGCCGGTGCTTGATCCTGTCCGGCGAATTCGATCCGGTCACGCCGCCGCGCTATGGCGACGAGGTGCTGCGCAGCCTGCCCAATGGCCGCCACCTGATCGTGCGCGGCCAGGGCCACAACGTGTTGCCGGTCGGCTGCATGCCGAAACTGTTCGCCAGCTTCGTCGATGGCGCCGACGTCAGGAAACTCGACGTCGGCCTGTCTCGACAAGGTGCCTTACGCCAAGCCGTTCACCGGGTTCTACGGGTGGGAGCCCTGACCATGATCGAAGTCCAGGATCTGCATAAATCGTTCGCCACCAAGACCGGCCTGGTCAAGGCCGTGCAAGGCGTGAGCTTCACCGCCCGCGATGGCGAGATCACCGGCCTGCTCGGCCCCAACGGCGCCGGCAAGACCACCACGCTGCGCATGCTGTACACGCTGATGGCGCCGGAATCCGGACGCGTGCAGGTCGATGGTTTCGACAGCGTGCGCGATGCCGAGATGGTGCGCCGCCACCTGGGCGTGCTGCCGGATGCGCGCGGCGTCTACAAGCGGCTGACCGCGCGCGAGAACATCGCCTACTTCGGCCGCCTGCACGGCATGAGCGAAGCCGATATCGCGCGACGCACCGCGCGAGCTTTCCCTGGCGCTGGGCATGGAGGATGTGCTCGATCGCCAGGCCGAAGGCTTCTCGCAGGGCCAGCGCACCAAGACCGCGATCGCCCGCGCCCTGGTCCACGATCCGAAGAACGTCATCCTCGACGAGCCGACCAACGGCCTGGACGTGATGACCACCCGCGGCTTGCGCGAGTTCCTGCGCCAGCTGCGCGGCGAGGGCCGCTGCGTGATCTTCTCCAGCCACATCATGCAGGAGGTCGCCGCGCTGTGCGATCGCATCGTGGTGATCGCGCAGGGCAAGGTCATGGCCGCCGGCACCCCGGACGAGGTGCGCGCGCAGACGGGCGAGGAAAATCTCGAAGACGCCTTCGTCAAGGCGATCGGCTCGGAAGAAGGACTGCACGCATGAACGCCTTGATCACCGTCTGGGCCAAGGAACTCACCGACCTGTTCCGCGACCGCCGGACCATGATGGTCTCGTTGCTGATGGGCCCGCTGCTGATGCCGGCGCTGATCCTGGGCATCGGCAAGCTGGCCAGCGATCGGGTCACCACGCAACTGGAAAAGCCGCTGGAAGTGCCGGTGATCGGCGCGAGCAACGCGCCGAACCTGGTGGCCTGGCTGGACGGCCAGAACATCGTGGTCAAGCCCGCGCCCGCCGATGCCGACGCGGCCATCCGCTCGCAACGCGAGGACGTGATCCTGCGCATCGACGCCAGAGTTCGGCGAGCAATGGCGCGGCAGCATGCCGGCAACGGTCGAGATCCTGCACGACAGCTCACGCGAGGACGCGCAGATCCCGGTCGAGCGCTTGCGCAACCTGCTCGACAACTACGACCGCGGCGTCGGCGCGCTGCGGCTGGTCGCGCGCGGCATCAGCCCGACCGCCGCGCGTCCGCTGCGGATCAGCGATCGCGACCTGGCGACGCCCGAAGCGCGTCGCGGCCAGGCGCTTGGCGTTCCTGCCCTACCTGCTGATCCTGACTTCGTTCCTCGGCGGCGCCTACCTGGTGATCGATGCCACCGCCGGCGAGCGGGAACGCAATTCACTGGAGCCGTTGCTGGCGACGCCGGCGAAGCGGGCGGTGATCATGAGCGGAAAGATCATGGCGGCCTGCACCTTCGGCCTGATCAGCCTGGTGTTGACCCTGGCCATGTTCAAGCTCAGCTTCCAGTTCGCGCCGAGCCTGGGCATCAAGCTCGACGTCTCGTTCTGGGCGCTCGCGCGGATCCTGCTGGTGCTGCTGCCGATCGTGCTGATCGGCACCTGCCTGCTGACCCTGATCGCCGCCGGCGCCAAGAGCGTCAAGGAAGCGCAGAGCTACATGAGCGTGCTGATGCTGGTGCCGATGCTGCCGACCATCATCCTGATGGTCAATCCGGTGAAGAACCAGTTGTGGATGATCGACGGTGCCGTTCCTGGCGCAGAACCAGATGATCCTGAAGCTGGTGCGCAGCGAAACGATCAGCGGCGCCGAGTGGGCGCGTGTATCTGCTCGCCGGCTTCGGCGCAGGCGTGGTGCTGTGGTGGCTGGCGGCGCGCCGTTACCTCGACGAGCGACTGGCGATTTCCGGCCTGAAGCCGGCTCGTGGCCAGGCGCTTCCGGCAAGCTCGATCAGCGCGCGAAGGTCGAAGGTGCGGGTCACGCGTCTGCGGACCGCTGATCGGCTCGAACTTCCAGCGCCGCACCGCCGACTGCACGCTGCGTTCGAACACGCCGCGCGGACGTCGCGCTGACGATGTCCATGTCGCTGACGCTGCCGTCGGTGTTGACCGTGAACGAGACGACCACCTCGCCAGCGGTCCCGCCGCGTTTCGCCTCCGGCGGATAGACCGGCTGCGGCGTGCTGACGGCCACCAGATCGCTCGGCGGCGCGCGCCGGGGCCGGCGCGGGCGCCGCCGGGGCAGGCCGCGGCGGCGGAGCCACCTCGACCGGAGCGGGCTGGCGCCTGGGCCTGCGCCTGCGCTGGTGCTGCGGGCGCGTGGTCGCGGCCGTCGTCGGCGGTGGGTGCGCTGGACGGTGGCGGCTGCGGCCGCTGCGCAGCCAGTGGCTTCCTGTGCCGCCTTGCAGCTTGGCCGCTTCGGCGGCCTTGGCCTGATCCGCGGTTCGGCGTTGCATCCGCGGCCTGCTGCTGCGCGGCGAGGCTCTTGCCCTTGGCGATGGCATCGGCGATGCGGGTCAGCGAGGGCGCCTGCGGATCGGCGGCGGCAATCAGGCTGCGCAGGCGCTCGGCTTCGACGAAATCCTGCCGGGTGATGGCCTGCTCCGCGGCGATCACCGCGTACGGCTGCAGGTCCATCAGCGCGCTCTCGGCCGAGGCATCGGGCTTGTCGCTCTTCTTGCGCAACGCGAGGTAGTACTCCATCGCGTTGTTTCCTGCCGGCGAGTAGATTCGTTGCTCGCGCAATGCCTGCCGACCGCGGGTCTTGAGTTCGTCCGCGCTCAGGGCGGCCAGGGCGGCGGCTTGCTGCGCGGCCTGTTGCGCGGCCTGGTTGGCCGCCTGGTCGGCGGCGGCCGTCGCGGCCGCTGGAGCGGTCGCGGCCGGAGCGCGGACTCTTGGAACATGCGGCGAGACCCAGACCCAGAGCCAGTGCGATCGCCCAGCGAAGGGAAAGAGGGGACTGTTTGACTCGCTGCCATGGGAAGTCTCGCTCGCTTGAGGTTGAACAATCATTTTCAGGACATGAAACTTTGGTCGTTTTGTCAACAGTTTTCCGTTACCAGAGTCACTTTCCTATGCAGAACCCTGAAAGATGCGGCCCAGAAGCATGTCCGCATCCAGATGCCCGGTTATCTGGCCCAGCGCGAGCTGGGACTGGCGCAGTTCTTCGGCCGCCAATTCGGCATTCTCCACGGAAAGCTGGCTATCGGCCTGAGCCAGATGTACCAGAGCAAGCGCCAAGGCTTCCAGGTGCCGCGTGCGGGCGCTGAAGCTGCCCTCGCCCTCGGCACCGGCCAGTCCGCGCAGCCGCTCGCGCAATGCACCCATCCCCGCTCCGGTCTTCGCTGACACCCACAGGTGCTCACCGGCGCCGGCTCGGGCTCGGGCTCGGCGCCGCGGCAGGCGATCCAGATCGCACTTGTTGTGCAACCAGATCACCTTGTCGGCGGCAGCCAGTTCCTCCCCCAGCATGCGCCGCGATCCCGGGTCGCGATCATCGACCACGGCCAGGACGGTGTCGGCTCGGGCCAGTTCCGCCCGCGCCCGGCGCATTCCCTCGGCCTCGATGCTGTCCGGCGATTCACGCAGGCCGGCGGTATCGACCAGCGTCATCGCGACCCCGTCCAGGCTGAGATTTTCGCGCAGCAGGTCGCGGGTGGTCCCCGCGATATCGCTCACGATCGCCCTGTCGTCCGCGGCCAGGGCGTTGAGCAGGGAGGACTTGCCGACGTTTGGCGCACCGATGATCACCACGTGGGCGCCGTCCATCAGGCGCTTGCCGCGCTCGGCGTCGCGCAACAACCGGGCCGTCGACTCGGCGGCCTCCGCCAGCTGCGAGCGCAAGGCCGGCGCTGCGAGGAAATCGATGTCTTCATCGGGAAAGTCCAGCGCCGCCTCGATGTACATGCGCAATTGCGTCAGCTGTTCCGCAAGCACGTCCACCCGCCGGGAAAACTCGCCATCGAGCGAGCGGCGTGCGGCCCGCGCCGCCGCCTCGCTGCCGGCGCTGATCAGGTCCGCGACGGCCTCGGCCTGGGCCAGGTCGAGCTTGCCTTCGACGAAGGCACGCTCGGTGAACTCGCCCGGCCGCGCCAGTCGGGCGCCCAGCGCGATGCATCGGCGCAGCAATCGGTTGAGCAGCACCGGGCTGCCATGCGCCTGCAGCTCGACCACATCCTCGCCGGTGTAGGACCGCGGCCCGACGAAGTAGATCGCGATGCCGTCATCGATCACCTGCCCATCGCCGTCCAGGAATCTTGCGTGGACGGCTTGCCGCTCCCGCAGCCGCCTGCCCACGACCGCTTCGGCGATCCTCGCCGCCAGGGGACCGGACAGGCGAACGATGCCGACACCCGCGGCACCGTGCGCGGTGGCGATGGCGGCAATGGTTTCGTTGTCGTCGCGACGCGGCATCGCACAGGCTCCCTTGGCTGCCTAGATTGCGGGCATCGGGCGCAAAAAGAAAAGGCCCGCCGAAGCGGGCCCCTCACTTCGGCTGGTGGCTCGCCTACTTGGCGACCACCGCCGTTTTCGGTCCGTGGCGCTTGGTCATCCACCATTGCTGGGCCAGGCCGAGCAGTCCGTTGGTGACCCAGTACAGCACCAGGCCCGACGGGAAGAAGGCCATCATCACGCCGAACACCAGCGGCATGAACTGCATCATCTTCTTCTGCAGCGGATCCATGCCCGGCATCGGCGTCAGCTTCTGGGTCAGGTACATCACGATCAGGTTCATCGCCGGCAGGATGAAATACGGATCGGCGGCGGTGAGGTTCTGGATCCAGCCCACCCACGGCGCGTGCCGCAACTCGACCGTTTCCAGCAACACCCAATACAGGCCGAGGAAGATCGGAATCGGGATCAGCATCGGCAGGCAGCCGCCGATCGGATTGATCTTTTCCTTCTTGTACAGCTCCATCATCGCGATCTGGAACTGCTGCTTGTCGTCGCCGTAGCGCTCCTTGAGCGCTTCGATGCGCGGCTGTACGGCGCGCATCTTGGCCATGCTCTGGTACTGCTTGGCCGATAGCGGATACAAGGCGAGCTTGAGCAACACCACGATCGCGATGATCGCCCAGCCCCAATTGCCGAACAGCAGGTGCAACCAGGACAGCAGCCAGAACAGCGGCTGCGCGATGAAGGTGAACACGCCGTAGTCCACGCTCAGTTTCAGCGACGGCGCCAGCTTGGCCATCGGCGCCTGCAGCTTCGGGCCGACCCAGAGGCGGCTCAGGTGCGTCTGGCTCGCGCCTGGAGCAACGTCGAGCGGCGCGGCGATGCTGCGAATCGAATACAGCGGCACGCCATCGTGGGTGGTGACGCTGGTTTCCAGCCGGACCTGCTTGTCGCCCTCGAGCGGCACCCAGGCGGTGGCGAAGTGATGCTGCAGCATGCCGATCCAGACGCCCTGCACTTCGGTTGCCGGCGGTTTCTCATCCAGGAAGTCGGAAAGCTTGGCCTTCTTGTACTTGTCCTCTGGCGTGTACCAGGCGGCGCCCACGAAGCTGAAGGTTTCCGGGCTGGTCATGAAACTGTGCTTCGGCGGCGGCGGCGGCGCCACGCGCGACAGGCCGACGAAGGGATACACGCGGTGCACGGCCGTGCCGCTGTTGGCGACCTGGTCGGCAAGTTCGAGCACATAGCTGCCGCGCTTGAGGGTAAGCGTCCGGCGTACGCTGATGCCGCTGACCGGATCGGTCCACAGCAATGGCACGTCGATCGCGGCCGAACCCGGAGCCAGCGCGAAGCTGGTTGCGGTCCCGAGGGTCTGGAACTGCGCATTCAATTCGCGCTGGGGATTCTTTCCATCGACGCTGATCAGTCCGGCATCGGCAACGTAGTAGAGCGAAGGCGTGCCGCTCAGCAGCTGCACGTTGGGGCTGCCCGGGGTCTTCTCGAGCGTGTACTGCAGCAGTTGCGAATCGATCACCCGGCCGCCGTGCAGATCCACCGTCAGGCGGAGCATGTCGTTGGCGATGGTGATCACCTGGGCCGGTGCCTGGCTGTTGACGGGGGCGGCACCGACGGCGGGCAACGGGGCCCGGCGGCGGCGGGCAGCGGCGCGGTTTCGCCCGCGGCCGCGAGCGGTGCAGCCGGAGCGGCGCCGGGAAGCGTGCCGGCCGTGCTGTTGCTGGGGCTGGTGGCGTTGGTCGCGGCGGCGCCGGGCGCTGGCGCCTTGCTCCACTCGATCCACAACAGGGTGGCAACCACGAGCCAGGCGATCAAAAGGAACGAGCGAGTCTGATTCATTGACGAACAATCACCCGGCGCGCGAGGCGCCTGCTAGGTTTCGGTGGGGGAGCGACCGGTGTTGGCGTCGGAGGGCGGCATTGTGCCGCGTGGCGGCATTGCCTTCAATGTGCGGGCGCGCTCGAACAGGGACAAGAGGTCGGCGCGCAGGGCGGCGTTATCGGCCTTGGCCGCTTCGGGCTTGGCCAGCAGGACGTAGTCTCCGGCTGGCAGCACTTGCCGCAACAGGCGAAAGCTTTCCTTGATTTGCCTGCGGATGCGATTGCGACCGACCGACAGCTTGTCGACGCGCTTGGATACGGTCACGCCAAGCCGGGCCTGTTCGGCATCGGCCGGAAGGTTGGCATGCAGGCGAAAGCAGGCGCCTGAAATTCGTCTTCCCTCGCCGAACACGGCCTGGAACTGGGCCGAGACGCGCAAGTGCGCGCTGCGAGGGAAGCGAAAGGGGGTCGTCATGATCACGGCGTCACGTGCATGCAGCCGCGGATCCAGGGCGCCGGCTAGCGGCGCCGATTCAGACGCAGAGGCGCGAACGGCCCTTGGCGCGGCGACGAGCAATGATCTTGCGGCCGTCGGCGGTCGCCATGCGCGCACGAAACCCGTGGTCGCGCTTGCGCTTGATGTTGCTCGGTTGGTAGGTACGCTTGGTGGCCATGGTCGCAGCTCAGCTTAAAGTTGGGCGGAAAAGAACTGAAAATGATAGCAACCGACTGCTTGCACGTCAAGGCAATCGCAGTTGGCACAAGCCTTCCGCCGAGGCTAGACTGCACGTCCCCCCACTTATCCACAGCCCGCTGCCGCCGGCCTGAAGAGTTGACCCCGCTTTCATGGAAACTGTCTGGCCCCGCTGCCTGGAGCGCCTGGAGACCGAATTTTCGGCCGAGGACGTACACACCTGGCTCAAGCCGCTGCAGGCTTCGCCGCGTCCGGATGGCCTGATCCTGTATGCGCCAAATGCCTTCGTCGTGGATACGGTCCGCGAACGCTACCTGACCCGGATCCGCGAGCTGATCTCGCACTTCGCCGGCTTGCCCACCCCGGTATCGCTCGAGGTTGGCTCTTTCAGCAAGGAGCCGGTCGCCGCGCTCGCCAGCCCGATCAAGGCGGCCGTCGGACTTCCAGAGCAACCTCGACAAGCACTACACCTTCGACAACTTCGTCGAGGGCCGCAGCAACCAGCTGGGCCGCGCCGCGGCCGCTGCAGGTCGCGCTCAATCCAGGCCGCGACTACAACCCGCTGCTGCTGTATGGCGGCACCGGGCTGGGCAAGACCCACCTGATGTACGCCGCAGGCAACCTGATGCGCGCCAACAACCCGGGCATGCGCGTGCTGTACCTGCGCTCCGAACAATTCTTCAGCGCCATGATGAAGTCCCTGCAGGACAAGTCGATGGACCAGTTCAAGCGCCAGTTCCACCAGGTGGACGCGCTGCTGATCGACGACATCCAGTTTTTCGCCGGCAAGAACACCACCCAGGAAGAGTTCTTCCACACCTTCAACACCCTGTTCGACGGCAAGCAGCAGATCATCCTGACCTGCGACCGCTATCCGCGCGAAGTTGAAAACCTGGAGCCCCGGCTGAAGTCCCGGCTGGGTTGGGGCCTGTCGGTGGCGATCGAGCCGCCGGATTTCGAGACCCGCGCGGCGATCCTGACCGCCAAGGCCAGCGAACGGCGCATGAGCCTGCCCGAGGACGTCGCCTACCTGATCGCCAAGCGGATGCGCTCGAACGTGCGCGACCTCGAGGGCGCGTTGAATACGCTGGCCGCGCGTTCGAACTTCATGGGCCGGCCGATCACCCCGGAATTTGCCCAGGAAACCCTGCGCGACCTGCTGCGTGCGCAGGCGCAGGTTATCTCGATCAGCAATATCCAGAAGACCGTGGCAGACTACTATCAGTTGCGCATGGCGGACATGTTGTCGAAGCGGAGGACGCGTTCGTTGGCGCGCCCGCGGCAGATGGCGATGGCGCTGGCCAAGGACCTGACCGAGCACAGCCTGCCGGAAATCGGCGATGCGTTCGGCGGTCGCGACCATACGACGGTGTTGCACGCTTGCAGGGTCATTCGGGAATTGATCGGCACCGACGGGAAATTGCACGAGGACTGGGACAAACTGGTGCGCAAGCTGACCGAATGAGTCGAGCCAGGGCTACGGTCGGAAGCTGGGGAAGGGGCAGGAATCCAGCCTGATACTGACGGTGAACAAGCTGTGGATAAACTTGGGAAGCATTGCCGACCACAGACTTATCCACAGATTATCCTCCCTGCCCGGCACCGTTCGCACACAGGATATTTTCAAGATTTTGTTATACAATTCAACAAGATAGAAGCAGGTTACAGGTAAAATCGCTCCCTCTACCACCACCATATTTAATATATCCATCTGGATTTTGGGGTTCCCTGCATGCGTTTCAGCCTTTCGCGAGAAGCACTTCTCAAGCCGCTGCAACAGGTCGTCAATGTTGTCGAACGGCGCCAAACCCTGCCCGTGCTGGCCAACCTGCTGGTCCAGGTCGACGGCGGCAATCTGTCGATGACCGGCACCGATCTCGAAGTTGAGATGGTTGCCCGCTCAGCGGTGGATGATGCCCAGTCGGGCGAAAGCACGATCCCCGCGCGGAAGTTTTTCGAAATCGTCCGGGCCCTGCCCGATGGCTCCCGGGTGACGGTCAGCCAGGCCGGAGACAAGGTCACGGTCCAGGCAGGCCGAAGCCGCTTCACCCTGGCCACCTTGCCGGCCAATGATTTTCCGGCCATCGAGGATCTGGAGCTGGTGGAGCGGGTGCGGGTGCCGGAGGCGGCGCTCAAGGAACTGATCGAACGCACCGCTTTTGCCATGGCGCAACAGGATGTTCGTTACTACCTCAACGGCTTGCTGTTGGACTTGCGCGAGAACTCATTGCGCTGCGTGGCAACCGACGGACACCGGTTGGCGATGTGCGAAGCCGAGTTGCCTGCAGGCGTACAAACCCGCAAGCAGATCATCCTGCCGCGCAAGGGAGTCCTCGAGTTGCAGCGTCTGCTCGAAGGCGGCGACCGCGACGTCGAACTGGAAGTGGGCCGGAACCATCTGCGCATGCGCCGGGAAGACGTGACGTTTACTTCCAAACTGATCGACGGACGCTTCCCGGACTATGACGCCGTCATTCCGATCGGCGCCGACAAGGAAGTGAAGGTGGACCGCGAGGTGCTGCGAGCCGCCCTGCAGCGTGCCGCGATCCTGTCCAACGAGAAGTACCGGGGCGTCAAGCTGGAGGTTTCCCCGGGCCAGCTGAAGATCGTTGCCCACAATCCGGAACAGGAAGAAGCCCAGGAAGAGGTGGAAGCCGAAACCCGGGTTGACGGACTGGCCGTCGGTTTCAACGTCACCTACCTGCTTGACGCCTTGAGCGCTCTGCGGGAGGAGCACGTGGTGATCAACCTGCGTGACGGCAATTCGTCCGCCCTGATCCGCGAAGCCAGCCACGAGCGCAGCCGACACGTGGTGATGCCGCTACGCCTGTGACCCAGTGCCTGCCGTGCGCCACAGCAACCTCCCTCAGGCCCGGTATCCCCGGGCCTGAGCTTGTTCGGGGGCGGGAGCAGCCCATGCCGAGTCAGGGAGCCCAACCGTGCTGCTGACCAGGTTGCAGATTCGCCAACTGCGTTGCCTGGTCGATGTGGAGCTCGAACTGGCCCCCGGCCTGAACCTGATCATCGGGCCCAACGGGGCAGGCAAGTCGAGCGTGATCGAGGCCGTGCACCTGCTGGGGTACGGACGTTCCTTCCGAGGCCGGGTCAGCGATGGCCTGATCCGGACCGGAGCGAGCCATCTGGAGGTCTACGCCGAATGGCTGGACCGAAGCCAGCAGCCGCACCGCGCGGGCTTGCGGCACGGCGGCAGCAGCTGGGAGGCTCGCCTGGACGGCGCAAGCGCACCCAGCCTTACCGAGCTTTGCGCCCAGGTTGCGGTGGTCACCTTCGAACCGGGCAGTCACGACCTGATTGCCGGTGGCGCGGAACACCGCCGTCGTTACCTCGATTGGGGTCTGTTTCACGTGGAACCAGACTTTCTGCCGCAATGGCGGCGGTATGCCCGCGCCTTGAAGCAGCGCAACACCCTTCTCAAGAATGGGCCGTCCCCGGCAACGCTGGAGCCCTGGGACCGCGAACTGGCGGAGGCGGGCGAGGTGCTCACCCGTTTGCGGCAAAGCTACCTCGATCGCCTGGAGCCCTTCGTCAGCGACCAGGCGCAGGCCTTCCTGGCCGAGCTGGCGCCAGCCACCCTGGATTTCCGTCCGGGCTGGAAGAGGGCGGATCTCAGCCTGGCCGACGCGCTCTTGCTCAACCGCGAACGGGACATCGCCCAGGGCTATACCGGCCTTGGCCCGCACCGGGCGGACTGGCGCGTGGAGTTTGCCGGGTTGCCGGGCCGTGAGGCGCTGTCTCGCGGCCAGGAGAAACTGACGGCCCTGGCCTGCGTGCTCGGTCAGGCCCGCGACTTTGCCGCCCGCCGCGGTGATTGGCCGATTGTCTGCCTGGATGACCTGGCCTCGGAGCTCGATCTCGCCCATCAAGCCCAGGTCCTGGCCGCCGCGTTGAGCGCGGGCGCGCAGGTCCTGCTCTCTGGAACGCAGGTTCCCCAGGCATTGCTCGAAGCACCGCCGCCATTCCGCCTGTTCCACGTGGAACACGGCTTGATCGCGAGCGGTTGAGGCTTGGCGCGCCCGCCCGAAACAAAGCGAATGCCAATCCGGCGCGCTATAATTCCTACTCATTATTGTAGAGCGTGCGACCGCCCCCGGTGGCCGCGCCGTTCTGTCAGCTACGAGACCCCAGCCCGATGACCGAGTCGCAGACACCCGCCACCCCCAACAACGCCTATGACTCCAGCAAGATCACCGTGCTCCGCGGCCTGGAAGCGGTCCGCAAGCGTCCCGGCATGTACATCGGCGACGTGCATGACGGCACCGGCCTGCACCACATGGTGTTCGAGGTGGTCGACAACGGCATCGACGAAGCGCTGGCCGGTCATTGCGACCGCCTGATCGTCACCCTGCACAACGATGGTTCCTGTCTCGGTTTCGGATAACGGCCGCGGCATCCCGACCGACATCCACAAGGAAGAGGGCGTTTCGGCGGCCGAGGTCATCATGACCGTGCTGCATGCCGGCGGAAAATTCGACGACAACAGCTACAAGGTCTCCGGCGGCCTGCACGGCGTGGGCGTGTCGGTGGTCAATGCCTTGTCCTCGCACCTGTGGCTGGATATCTGGCGCGACGGCAATCACCACCGGCAGGAATACGCCGGCGGCGAGCCGCTGTATCCGCTGCAAGCTCGTCGGTCCGTCGAGCAAGCGCGGCACCGAATTGCGCTTCCTGCCCAACGCGGAAATCTTCACCGACGTCGAGTTCCATTACGACATCCTGGCCAAGCGCCTGCGCGAGCTGAGCTTCCTCAACTCCGGCGTCAAGATCGAATTGATCGACGAGCGCGGCGAAGGCAAGCGCGACCTGTTCGAGTACGAAGGCGGCATCAAGAGCTTCGTCGAGCACCTGGCCGCACTGAAAACCCCGCTGCATCAGACAGTTATCTCGGCCTCCGGCGAGAAGGACAACATCGTCGTCGACATCGCGATGCAGTGGACCGATGCCTACCAGGAAACGATGTTCTGCTTCACCAACAACATCCCGCAGAAGGACGGCGGCACCCATCTGATCGGTTTCCGCGCCGCGCTCACCCGCACGCTGAGCAACTACATCGAACAGAACGGCATCGCCAAGCAGGCCAAGATCACGCTGTCGGGCGACGACATGCGCGAAGGCATGATCGCGGTGCTGTCGGTGAAAGTGCCCGACCCGAGCTTCACTTCGCAGACCAAGGAAAAGCTGGTTTCCTCCGAAGTGCGTCCCGCGGTGGAGTCGGTGATCGCGGCCAAGCTCGAGGAGTTCCTGCAGGAACGACCCGAACGAAGCGCGCGCCATCGCCGGCAAGATCGTCGATGCGGCGCGCGCGCGCGAAGCCGCGCGCAAGGCGCGCGACCTGACCCGCCGCAAGGGCGCGCTCGATATCGCCGGCCTGCCCGGCAAGCTGGCCGACTGCCAGGAAAAAGATCCGGCGCTGTCGGAACTGTTCATCGTCGAGGGCGACTCCGCAGGCGGTTCGGCCAAGCAGGGCCGCAACCGCAAGACCCAGGCGATCCTGCCGCTCAAGGGCAAGATCCTCAACGTCGAGCGCGCGCGCTTCGACCGCATGCTCGCGTCGGCGGAAGTCGGCACGCTGATCACCGCGCTCGGCTGCGGCATCGGCAAGGACGAATACAACCCGGACAAGCTGCGCTACCACCGCATCATCCTGATGACCGACGCCGACGTCGACGGCTCGCACATCCGCACCCTGCTGCTGACTTTCTTCTACCGGCAGATGCCGGAGTTGATCGAGCGCGGCCACATCTACATCGGCCTGCCGCCGCTGTACAAGATCAAGCAGGGCAAGAACGAGCTCTACCTGAAGGACGATGCGGCGCTCAACGCCTACCTGGTCAACAACGCCATCGACGGCGCCGAGTTGCGCACCGCCGAAGGCGCGCCGCCGATGCTCGGCGCGGCGCTGGAAAAACTGCTGCTGGACGTGGTCGCCGCCAACGACATCATCGGCCGCCATGCCTATCGCGTCGATCGCGCGGTGCTGGAGGCGCTGCTCGAGGCCAAGCCGCTGGCGCGCCGAAGATTTCCTCGACAGCGTCGCGCCTGTCCGGCTGGTGCGCCGCGCTCGAAGCGCAGCTCAACAACGTCGGCCTGGGCCGGCCCGCAGTACAGCCTGCGCATCCAGACGGCGCAGCGAAGGGCAGGGCGGGGCCCTGCTCATCGAGAAGCGCCACCACGGCCTGACCAGCATCCAGACCCTGGCGGTGAATCAGCTGGTGCACGGCGAGCTGCGCCAGATCAACGAGATCGCAGCGCAGCTGCACGGCCTGCTGCAGCCAGGCGCGACGGTTTCCCGCGGCGGCAAGACCCAGGCGGTCTCGAGCTTCCGCCAGGCGCAGGAATGGCTGCTGGAAGAAGCCAAGAAGGGCCGCACGATCCAGCGCTTCAAAGGCCTGGGCGAAATGAATCCGGAGCAGTTGTGGGACACCACGGTCAATCCGGAAACACGCCGCCTGCTCAAGGTGCGCATCGAAGACGCGGTGGCCGCCGACCAGATCTTCTCGACCCTGATGGGCGACGTGGTCGAACCGCGCCGCGAGTTCATCGAAGAGAACGCACTGCGCGTCGGCAACCTCGACGTCTAGTTCGCAGCCAGGGGACCGCTCGTTGTCCGGCCTCGACCCCTTCGGCGCCGTTGCTGCCTGATTCAGCCACACTGTCCTACAAGGGTGGAGTTGATCCACGGCTCCACCCCTCGTACGCTTTGACCTTTGGCGCCCGGCCGACTCGCCGGCGTCACCACGGAGAGACACCATGAAAAAGACCTTGCTGATGTCCGCCGCATTCGCGGTGGCGCTTTCCTCCATGCCGGTGCGCGGTCGTGCATGCCCAGCTGGACGCGCCGAAGGCCAACACCCGGGCCGCCAAGCGCGCCGAGGAAGCCAAGCAGCAAGCCAAGGCCGGCAAGGCGGCGCCGCTGTTTCCCAAGGCCACCCGCGAGGAGCCCAAGCAGGTCGGCACCAAGGCACTGGGCAAGCAACTGACCGAATTGTTCGAACTGCAGGAGCAGAGCAAGGACGATGAAGCGATCGCGAAGGCCGACGCCATCCTCGCCGATCAAGCGCGCCAACGAATTCGACCGGTCCTCGGCCGGCTACATCGCCGGCTATGCCTGGCTGGCCAAGGACACCAGCGACTACACCAACGCCATCAAGTACATCGCGGGCGCGATCAACGACAACGGCGCTGAGCAACAACACCCAGTACCAGATGATGCTCCAGGTGGCGCAGATGCTGACCAATGACGACAAGCATGCCGAAGCGCTCACCTACATCGACCGCTACCTGACGGAGACCCAGTCCGAGGATCCAAAGGCCTACGCGCTCAAGGGCAATGTGCTCTACCAGATGCAAGCGCTATCCCGAATCGGTCGAAGCCGTGAAGAAGGCCCTGGCGCTCAATCCCAAGCCCGACGACAACCTGATCCGCTTGCTGGTCGCCGACTACCTGGAGATGGACAAGCCCCAGGAAGCGGCCAAGGTGCTCGAGGACCTGCTGACCCGCAAGCCCAACGACAAGGCGCTGATGATCAATCTGGCCAGCGTCTACCAGCAGTCCGACCAGGACGCCAAGGCCGGCCAGGTCTTCGACCGCATGCGCGCCGCCGGCCTGCTGACCGAAAGCAAGGACTACGAGAACGCCTACCGCCTGCTGGCCAATATCGACGGCCGCGAGGCGGACGCGCTGGCCATCATCAACGAAGGCCTCAAGAAGGGCATCCTCACCGCCGAGCTACGACCTGTACGCCTACCAGGGCCAGGTGTACTACGCCCAGGACAAGACCGAGCAGGCGATCGCGGCCTGGAGCAAGGCCGCGCCGCTGGGCAAGGACGGCGAGATGTACTTGAACCTGGGCAAGCTGCAGGTCGGTGAAGAACATTGGGCGGCAGCCAAATCCGCGGCCGCAGACAGCCCTGTCGAAAGGGGTGAAGCAGCCGGGCGACGCATGGATGGTCGTGGCCCGCAGCGAGTTCGGCCTGGGCAACAAGGCCGGCGTCCTGGCCGCCTACCGCGAGGCCGCGAAGTACCCGGAAACCAAGAAAACCGCCGAGGCGGCACTTCGTCAAGCTTCCGGAAAGTGACGGTTGGTAATGCTGTCGCCTTCGTATAAGCTAATACGTTCCTGCCACCGGAATGTGGGGGGTCGTTGCGCCCGAGCGCCGCGAGAACGAATCGATCGAGCCGCCACCCGCATGACGGATACACACACCAGCTTTGAGAATCCCAAGCAATCGCTGAGCTGGCCGCGAATCTGCGGGACGTCGTTTGCTATCGCTTTGCACGTCGTGGTCTTCATGACCCTGATGGCGCCGGTGACGACGCCGCAGAGCGCCGACAAGGACGAGGAAGTGACGCTCGTCAATTTCATCGAGCCGCCACCGCCGCCGCCGCCACCGCCGCCGCCGCCACCGGAGCCGCCGAAGACGATCACCAAGATCATCGAAGCGCCGAAGCCGACCAACGTGCCGCCGCCGCCGGAAGAGCCGCCGATGGTTTACAACGATCCAAGCCCGGTCGCCTTCCAGGCGCCGCCGCCGGCGCCGCCGTCACCACCGGCTCCGCCGGCCGATTTCGCCGGCACCGTCGATCCCGACCGGCCGCGCGCTGAATCCGCCGAAATATCCGGCCGAGGAACAGCGTCGCGGCATCACTGGCACGGTCATCCTGATCCTGAGCTATGACGTCAGCGGCGTAGTCACCGACGTCACGGTCGAACAATCCAGCGGCAACCGCAATCTGGATCGCGCCGCTGTCACGGCGGCCAAACGCTGGAAGATCAATCCTGGGTCCCGGGGCGGCGTGACGCGTGGCCGGTCAGGCGAAAGTCCCCGTCGCTTTCACACTCTAACGACTAACACTAGAAGGTCATATTTATGCTGCAGGACATCCTCTTCACCGCCGCCGCTGCTGCCAACGCAGTCTCGCCGGCCGCCAGCAACGCCGAATCCCTGCAGAAGCTGGGCTTCAGCCACATGATCCAGAACCTGGACATGATCAGCGCCGGCGTGCTGGTCTTCCTGGTAATCATGTCGATTGGCTCCTGGTGGTACACGATCGTCAACCTGATCAAGAACGCCGTGATCCGGACCCGCGCTGACCGCGTGATCCGCACGTTCTGGGATACCCCGAACGCACAGGACGCGATCCGCTTCATGGAAGAGCAGAAGGCCGAGCGAGCCGTTCTCCAAGATCGCCCTCGACTGCGCCCAGGCCGCGGCCCATCACCAGCGCAATGAAGGCAGCCGCCTGGTCGAAGCCCTGAACCGCTCCGAGTTCATCGACCGCGCCCTGCGCCAGGCCGTGACCCGCGAAAGCGCCAACCTCGAGAACGGCCTGACCTGGCTCGCCACCGTCGGCGCCACCGCGCCGTTCGTCGGCCTGCTCGGCACCGTCTGGGGCATCTACCACGCCCTGCTGAGCATCGGCGAGAGCGGCAGCTCCTCGATCGACGCCGTTGCCGGCCCGGTCGGCGAGGCGCTGATCATGACCGCCATCGGTCTGGGCGTCGCCATCCCGGCGGTGCTCGCGTACAACTACTTCGTGCGCGTCAACCGCGACACCAACGCCAAGTTCGACACCTTCGCCCACGACCTGCACGACTTCTTCGCCACCGGCTCGCGCGTCGGCGACGAGTCAAGCGCTAAGTCCCGGCCCCCAAGGTAAGCACAGCCATGGCATTCAGTTCGAACTCAAACGGTGGTGGCCCGATGGCCGACATCAACGTCACGCCCCTGGTGGACGTGATGTTGGTGCTGCTGATCATCTTCATGATCACGGCGCCACTGATGACGCACAAGGTCAAGGTCAAGCTGCCGCAGGCGACCTCTGAGCACCAAGCCGGTGCTCAAGACGCCGCCGGTGACCTTGGCGATCAAGTCCACCGGCGAGCGTTCTGGAACGACGAGCCGGTCAACGCCGCCCAGCTTGACCAGAAGCTGGGCGTCCTGATCACGCAAGTGACCCGCAGCCGCAGGTCAACATCCGCGCCGACGCCAACACCAAGTACGGCATCATCAACGACGCCGTGCAGACGCTGCGCAAGGCTGGCATGCGCAAGGTCGGCTTCGTGTCCGGCCCCGAACGCGACAAGTAAGGGAACGTAGAGCCATGGCATTTGCTTCCAGTTCCGGTGGTGGCCCGATGGCCGACATCAACGTCACGCCCCTGGTGGACGTGATGCTGGTGCTGCTGATCATCTTCATGGTCACCGTCCCGGCGCTGTCCTACCAGATCCAGGTCGACCTGCCGCAGCCGTCCAACTCGCCGCCGCCGCCGGGCAACCCGCCGGAGCCGATCCGCATCCGCATCGATGCGGGCGGCACGGTCACCTGGAATGGCAGCCCGACGCCGCTGAGCACGCTGCAGTCGCAGTTCGACGTCGAAGGCGCACGCGGTGAAACGCCGACCGGCACGATCGATGCCACCAAGCAGCCTGCCATCGAGATCGAGACCGACCCGGAAGCCGATGTACGAAGATCCTGGCCAAGGTTCTTTCCCGGGCCAAGAACGCCAACCTGATCAAGATCAACTTCGTGACTGCCAGCTCGGGCCAGTAACGGTCCCGGGATCTGAATCGAAAACGCCGCCCCAGGGCGGCGTTTTTTTATTCAATCGGCCGCCAGGATCTTCAGGTAGGCGCGCACGGTTTCCCGAAGCCCGCCATAGAGCGCCTCCGAGATCAGCGCATGGCCGATCGATACTTCCTCGACGCCGGCGACGCCGCGCAGGAAAGCGGCCAGATTGGCTTGGCTCAGGTCATGCCCGGCGTTCACGCCCAGGCCGAGCGACCGCGCGCTGGCGGCCGTGCCCGCACAGCGCGCCAACTCCTGGCTCGCGTCGCCCGCGGCGAACGCCTCCGCGAAGGGGCCGGTGTACAGCTCGATCCGGTCAGCGCCGATCTCGGCCGCCAGTTCAAGCCCCTCGGCGCCGGCATCCATGAACAGCGACACCCGAGCACCGCAGTCTTTCAAAGCCGCGATGATCGGGCGCAGGGCGGTGCTGTCGCGGCGCAGATCGAAGCCGTGGTCGGAGGTCAGCTGGCCGTCGCTGTCGGGGACCAGCGTTACCTGCTCGGGTCGCGCGGCCTGTACCAGCGCCAGCAGCCCCGGGTAGGCGCCGTGGGCTGGAGCAAAAGGGTTGCCCTCGATATTGAATTCCACCTTAACGGCGAGTGATTCGGGCAAGCTCCATCACATCGTCGGGCCGGATATGGCGCAGGTCGGGTCGCGGATGCACCGTGATTCCAGCGCAGCCGGCCTCGATCGCGGCCAAGGCCGCGGTGCTTACGCTGGGTTCCCGGCCGCCGCGCGAGTTGCGCAGCACGGCGATTTTGTTCACATTTACGCTAAGTGCGGTCATGGGGAGTGACTACAGTGAATATCGAAGGATGGGCGCCGCCAGCCCTGGAACGGCTGGCGGTTTGGGCTACCGCGCACAGTACCGCGTCCGTTTCGTGACGCATACTGTGAAGATGAGCAGATCCCTCTTGGCGCGATTGCTGCTGCTGTTTTCGCTGGTCCTGGTTCCGCTGATCGCGCAGTCCGAAACGCTGCACGGCACTCCGTTGCTGCGCCGCTACCTGCCCGAGGACTACAACGCCACTCCCCAGCATTGGGCGATCGCCACCGACAAGGAGGGCCATCTGTTCGTGGGCAACACGGAGGGCGTGCTGCGCTACGACGGCGACACCTGGGATCTGATCGGCCTGCCCGGCAAGCAATTCGCCCGCGATGTGGTGATGGGCGAGGACGGCCGGATCTACGTGGGAAGCTACGACACCTTCGGCTGGTTGCAGACGACCCCCGACGGAGAAATCGTCTATCAGGAGTTGCTCACCGCCGTTGGACTCAAGGGCCGTGACCGGGCGGTCGGAGATGTCTGGCAGATCGTCGTGACCAGCGAGGGCGTGTACTTTCGCGCGCAGTCGGCGCTTCACTTCCTCGCCTACGATCACAAGCGGGTCAAGCACTGGCCGCTCGGCGAGAACCAGCGCAGCCTGTTCGCCCAGGGCAACCAACTGTTCGCGCGCATCGATGGCGTGGGTTTCTGCCGGTTCGTCGATGGCCGGTTCGAGCTGGAGCCGGGCGGCGAGTTGTTCGCGAAACAACGCCTTGCCGGGCATGATGAGCCGAACGGCTGGCGCCTGCTGATCGGCGACGACGGCTTTTATCGCGCCGACGCCTCGGGTATCCGGCCGATGCCGCAATGCCGCGGGCACCGAGCTTGCCGGCCAGCACCCCTATATCGTCCAGCCGCTTGAAGATGGCAGCTTCGCCGTGGGAACGCGTCCATGGCGAGCTGTTCCGCTTCGGGCCGGACTTCGCCTGCGTGAGCGGGTCAGCCTGGGCAGCTTCGGCATCGTCGCGCTGGGCGCCGACCACGAGGGCGGGCTTTGGGCGGCCACCGAAGGCGACCTGGTCCGGATGTCCCTGCCCTCACCGTGGTCGTTCATCGGCGCGGCGCAAGGCCTGGGCGGAACGGTTTTCGATTTCGAGTGGTACGACGGCGCCCTGTGGCTGGGCACGACACGCGGCATCGTGCGCATGCAGGCCGGCGAGCACGGCAGGATGCAGGCCACCGAGACTGGATGGGTCAATCTCGAAGGCTACGCCCTGGTCGGCACCGACAGCGGCCTGGTCATCGGCCACCGCAACGGGCTGCTGGTACTCGATCCGGGGCCGACCACGCCGCGAACGCTCTACCACTCCGACTCGGAAGGCGTGCTGGAGATGATCGCCTCCAAGCTACGATCCGGATCGCATCTACGCCCTGGGCGACCAGCGCCTGTTTGTCCTGGAAAGAAAGGATGGACGCTGGCAATTCGGTTTCTCCACTCCGCTGGACGGCGCCAGCGCCGCGACCCTGCATCGAAACCGGCCCCGAGCAGCTGTGGTTCGGCGATTCGCGTGGCGGCCCGCAGCGCTGGACCCTGGACGTGGCCAACCGAAAGTGCTTGCGCAAGGAAATCTTTGGCGAGCGCCAGGGGCTGGAGCTGGACCCGCAGTCGCGGCAGCAGCCTTTTCATGCTCGACGGGCAGATGCACGTGGTCAGCGGCGAACGAGAGCTTCCGTTTCGCGGCGACCCAGGCTTCGTTCCGGATGACGGCCCGCCGTTCACGCTGGTGGACCGGCCGAACGAGCTGGTCGTGGAGCAGACGCCGCTCGGTACCTACGCCTTCACCCGCCGCCAGCTGTGGTTTCGCGCGGCCGGCCAGTCGGCATGGCAGCCGCTGCACCTGGGCTCGCAACTCGCGGCCGGCTACAGCCGCCTTCGTTTCAACCACGATGGCGTGTTGCGCCTGGCGACCTGGAGCGGACTGCTGCAATTCAATCCCAGCGAGAAACAGCCGGCTGCCGGCGCCGCTGGCGCTTGGCTTCGAGCTGGTCACCGCCGAAAGCCCGGACGGTCAGGATGTACGCCACCTGCCGGTGACCAGCAACGGCAAGCTGGTGGAAATTCCATCCGGCTATCGGCTGCACTTCCGCTACGGCCTGGTCAGCATGGACAGCGGACTGGAGTTCCGCTATCGGCTCAACGGCGCCGGCTTGCCGGACACCTGGAGCAGTTGGACCGACCGCGACCTGTTCATCCGCGCGCTATCACGCCGGGCGACTTACCTGCTGGAAGTCGAAGCGCGCACGCGCAGCGGCCGGGTCGCCGCGCCCACCAGCTATCGCTACCGCGTGCTTCCACGCTGGTACGAGAAGATGTGGGTTCGCCTGGCTGGGCGCGCTGTTGCTGCTCGGGCGTGATCATCCTGCTCATCCAGGAATTCGTCCGCCGGCGCACGCAACGCTACGTCGAGGCCAACCGCAAGCTCGAAGCGCGCATCGGCGAACGCACCCATGAGCTGGAAGAGGTCAACCGCAAGCTCGCCGAGCTCGCGACCGAAGACGCGCTGACCGGCGTTGCCAATCGGCGCGCGCTGGAAAACGCCATTGCAGCGCGAATGGTACCGCTGCCTCGACCAGCGGCGGCCGTTGTCGGTGTTGATGGTCGATGTCGACCATTTCAAACGCTACAACGATGCCCACGGCCATCTTGAAGGCGATGTACTGCTGCGCACGATCGCCCAGCACTTGCATCGCAGCATGATCCCAAGCGCGAGTTGCTCGCCCGCTACGGCGGCGAAGAATTCGCCATGCTGCTGCCGGGCGTGCACCAGGACGATGCCTTGCGCCGGGCCGAAGAAATCCGCCAGGTGCATGCAGGAACATACTCAGCGAGACCACCATCAGCATCGGCGTCGCCGGCTTCGTGCCGACCATGCAGGGCGATTCGATGCCACCTGCTGCGGCGCGCCGATGCGGCGCTTGTATCGGGCCAAGCGCGCCGGCCGCAACCGGGTCGAGGCCGATACCGGCAGCACGCCGGACGCCGGCGGCCTAGTCGATCAGGCGGTAGGCGCTGATGGCGCAATTCCGCCGCGTCGCGCAATGCGATCACGGCGGTGTGTTCGCTCGACGGCGCCAGGCGCAGGAAGCGCCAGCGCTCGCCGCGCCGCCGCCTCGGGCAGGCGCCGCCAGCAAGCGCGGCGTGGCCGAGGACGCGATCGAAGCGCCAGTCGGCCAGGAAGCCGATAGATGCCGGTGCCGGTGGCCTTGCAGCTGGCTTCCTTGGCGGTCCACAGCTGCAGGAACGCCAACGCGCCCGCTCCGGACTCCGGAGTGCCAGCAAGGCGGCCGATTCCTCCGTCGACTGAACCAGCGCGCCGCCAGCCGTCGCACCGGCGGCTCGGCGGTCGACGCGCTCCAGGTCCACGCCGATCCTCGCCGGACGTCGATCACGGCGATCAGGCGTGCCGCCGACGGTATCGCTCAGGTTGAAATCCGGCGCCCCGGCGTGGCGCAGGAAGGGCCGGCCCTTGGCTTCGCGGCCGAACAGCAGGGCCTCGGCGGGCGATGCCGACCAACGGCGCCAGGGCGCGCGCAGCAAGCGATCGATGCGCTCCCGCCGCGACGCCGGCGTCGTCGCGCTCGGGGCACCAATAGCAGGCGCAGCTCCCGCGCGGCCAGCGGCGGGCGCGGCGCCGCCTCAGCTCGGCCAGGGCGGGCCGCGGAATCAGGGTTGCGGTTCGTTGCGGCTTCGACTGCGGCGGCCGCCTTGCGCGCCTCGGCCTGTTCGCGCAGACGGCGCAGTTCTTCCGGGCTGATGATCTGCGATTTCGTTGCGCGCACCGCTGGAGATGCGGGTCGATACCCAGCCAAGCATCCAGGCGACGAACAACACCAACGAACCCGCAGAAGCAGGAGCACCAGCCAACCCGCACCTTGAAGCGCGCGCAGCATGAGAGCAACGGCGATCAGTCAGATAAAGCCAATGCATGGGACACCTCGTTTGCCTGGCGGCAGTTTAGCCCAAGCCTTACAGGAGCGGCGAGAGCAGTCGCGCCAACGCTTCGCCAAGCCGCGGCCAGAACGCGCAGGTGGCGCGGCGCGAGCACCTCGCTCGGACAGCGCCAGGTCGCGTGCCAGCACCTCGCTCAGCTCGCCGGCCAGCCCGCGTCCTCGAACAGGACGCACAGTTCGAAATTCAGCCGGAAGCTGCGGTTGTCGAAATTCGAGCTGCCCAGCAGGCAGGTTTCCGAGTCGACCAGCAGCGCCTTGGCGTGCAGCATGCGCGGGATACTCGAACACGCGCACGCCGGCGCGCGATCAGTTCGTCGAAATACGAGCGCGCCGCCGCCGAGACCAGCCGGGAGTCGGTCTCGCGCCGGCACCAGCAGGCGCACGTCCAGCCCGCGCAAGGCGGCCGAGGTCAGCGCCATCCGCGCCGCCTCGCCGGGCACGAAATAGGGAGTCGCCAGCCAGATGCGCCGCTCGGCCCGATACATGGCCGCCAGCATGACCCGGTGGATGGGTTCCCAGGGCGAGTCCGGTCCGGCCGGCAAGTACCTGGGTGCGGATGGCGCCCGGCCGCCAGTATCGGCCACAGCGACGGCTCCGCCCGGAGCACGGCCGCTGGCGTAGGCCCAGTCCTCGGCGAACGCCAGCTGCAGCCAGCGCACCGCCTCGCCATCCATGCGCAGATGCAGGTCGTGGAACGCGTCGGTCCGCAGCGCCTCGTTCTCGGTGTCGGAAATATTGATGCCGCCGGTGAAGCCGATGCTGCCGTCGATCACCACGATCTTGCGGTGGTTGCGCAGGTTCAGGCGCGGTCTCCACAGCCGCCGCACCCGGAAGCGGTGGAAGAAGGCCACCTCGCCGCCGGCCGCCCGCAATGGCGCCAGGAACTTGCGCGATGCATGCCGCCGGAGCCCAGCGCATCGAGCAGCAGGCGAACGCTCACTCCGGCCCGGGCGCGTTCGACCAGCGCATCGCGCACGCGCGCGCCGGTGACGTCCGCATCGAAGATGTAGTACTCGAGATGCACATGGTGGCGCGGCCTGCGAATCGCCGCGACCAGCGCGTCGAAGGTCGCCACGCCATCCACCAGCAATTGCACGCGCTGGCTGGAAGCTGGGCGGAAAGCCGCTGCTGCCCTGGGCCAGCCGATGCAAACCCGGTGGTTCCGAGCCGGCGAGCTCCGCCGGAAATCGGCAAGCCAACGGCGCGCGCGCGCGGCCAGGCGCTTGAGCCGCGGTGCGGCGGATGCGTTGCGGGCCGAGCAAGTGGTAGATCACCAGCCCAGCAAGGGCAGCAAGGCCAGCGACATGATCCAGCTCAGCGTCGCCACCGGCTCGCGCTTCTGCAGCACGATCCAGCCCGCCAGCCAGATCAGGTAAGCCGCCCAGAACAGGCCCAGCCAGAGGGTGAAATGCGGGTGCAAGACCTGCCAGAGTTCCGTCATGGCGTCAGTCTAACCATAGCCGCGTGGCGCCGCGCGTGCGCCGGGCACAACAAAAACGGCGGCCGAAGCCGCCGTTTACTCCTGCCAGGCCGCTGGATGGATTCAGCGCCGGCGAACCAGGCCGATCAGGACCAGGATCACGATCGCGCCGATCATGGCGTTGAGGATCGCGCCGACGATGCCGGCGCTGAGCGAGATGCCCAGGCGTCCGAGCAGCCAGGTGCCGACGAACGCGCCGATGATGCCGACGACGATGTTGCCGAGCAGGCCGAAGCCGTAGCCCTTGACGATCAACCCGGCCAACCAGCCGGCGATGCCGCCAATGAACAAGATGAGTGAGCAAGGTTTCCATGGACATGAGTGCGTTCCCCCGAGTAGTGGTGCCGTCCCCATGTGGAGACCGCGCTGACATAAGTACGCGCACTGGCCGCCACTGGCAATGCAAGGCCGCAGTCCGCTTCAGGGCGCGTTGGGCTTGTGTTCCGCGCGCGTACAGCCAGGCTCGTCGTGACGGCGGCGGTCGCCCGTGCTCAGCTCGCCGCCGCGTCGCTCTCGAGATGATAGCGAGTGGCGATTTCCACTTCGTGCTTCGAACCCAGGAACACCGGTACGCGCTGGTGCAATTGCTCCGGAACCAGGTCGAGCATTCGCGTGCGCCCGGTGCTGGCCGCGCCGCCGGCCTGCTCGACGATGAAGGCCATGGGATTGGCCTCGTACATCAGGCGCAGGCGGCCGGGCTTGGACAGGTCCTTGCGATCGGCCGGATAGATGAAGATGCCGCCGCGGGTCAGGATGCGGTGCACGTCGGCGACCATGCTGGCGATCCAGCGCATGTTGAAATCCTTGCCGCGCGGACCCTGCTTGCCGATCAGCAGGTCTTCGACATAACGCTGCATCGGCGGGTGCCAATGGCGCTGGTTGGAGACGTTGATCGCGAATTCCTGGGTGTCCACCGGCACTGGATGTCGCGCCGGGTCAGCACGAAGCTGCCCTGCTCGCGATCGAGCGTGAAGCCGTGGGTGCCGCGGCCGATGGTCAGCACCAGCATCGTGCTCGGACCGTAGATCGTGTAACCGGCGCAGACCTGCGGCGCTGCCCGGCTGCAGGAAGTGTTCATCGCCAGGCTCGATCACGCCGTCGGGGCATTGCAGCACCGAGAAGATGGTGCCCACCGAGACGTTCACGTCGATATTGGAACTGCCGTCGAGGGGATCGAACAGCAACAGGTAATTGCCCTTGGGGTAGGCGATCGGAATCGGATGCGCGTGGTCCATTTCTTCCGAGGCAAGGCCGGCCAGGTGGCCGCCCCACTCGTTGGCCTCGAGCAGGATTTCGTTGGACAGCACGTCGAGTTTCTTCTGCGCCTCGCCTTGCACGTTGCCGGTGCCGGCATCGCCGAGCACGCCGCCCAGCGCGCCCTTGCCGATCGCGGTCGAGATGGTCTTGCAGGCGCGCGCCACGACTTCGATCAGCAGGCGCAGGTCGGCGTTGATGTGGCCGGCGTGTTGTTCCTGGATCAGGAACCGGGTCAGGGAAATAGGCTTCGGCGACATGCTCAAACGTCTCCGGCCAGCGACCAGCCTTCGCCGGTGCCGCGCTGGTAGACAAGATCGGTGGGCAGCACCGTTCCCGCTGGAATGGTTTCCTGCGCGCCAAGCTGCTCGTAGTACGGACGGAAGTCCGGCCCGGTCGCCTCGAACAACTGGTCGAAGTTGTCGATCACGAAATAGGTCTTCTGGAAGGTGTCGATGCGATAGCGCGTTCGCATGACCCGCAACAGGTCGAAACCGATCCGGTTCGGCGCCGGCGACTCCAGGCAGTAGCGGCTCTCGCCGCTGGAGCTGACGATGCCCGCGCCGTAGATGCGCAAGCCCTCGGCGGTTTTGATCAGGCCGAACTCCACCGTGTACCAGTACAGCCGCGTCAGCTCGGCCAGCGCCTCCGGACCGATCCCATGCGCCTTCACGCCGCCGCGGCCATAGGCCTGCATGTAATCGGCGAAGACCGGATTCATCAGCAGCGGCACATGGCCGAACAGATCGTGGAACAGATCAGGCTCGGACAGATAGTCGAGTTGTTCCGGCCGGCGGATCCACCACGTCACCGGAAACCGGCGGTTGGCCAGATGCTCGAAGAAGGTCAGCTCGGGTAGCAGACCCTCGACGCCGATCACTTCCCAGCCGGTGCTGGCGCGCAACTGCAGGTTGAGGTCGGAGAATTTTGGAATCGCATCCTCGCCCATGCCCATCTGGTCCTGCGAGGCGAGGAACTCCGCACAGGCGCGTCCGACCAGCACCTCGCGCTGGCGACGGAACAGCGTGCCCCAGACCGAATGATCGGTGGCGGTGTAGCTGTCCCATGGCTGCTCGACCACGCTGGTGGTGTACACCGGCACGGAGCCCTTGTCGGTGCTCAGGTGTTCGACGCGTTGCGGCTGGTTCATGACGGCTTTTCGGGCGTTCGGGTGGCGACAGTCTATCGCTTCCCGGCCGGAGTCAGCCGCCGTCGAGCACCACCAGGTTCCGGCCGCCCGCCTTGGCCGCGTACATCGCCTGGTCGGCGCGGCGCAGCAGGTGCGAAAACAGCTGGTCGCCTTGCTCCAGCACGGTGATTCCGATCGAGACGGTGACCACTATCTCGAGCCGCTCGGAACCGCTGTTGATGAACATCGGCCGATCGGAAAAGCTTCGGCGCAGGCGTTCGGCGGCGGCAAAGGCGCCGGCCAGGTCCATCTCGGGCATGACCGCGACGAATTCCTCGCCGCCAAGGCGGCCGACCAGGTCTTCGGCGCGCATGGCCTCGCGCATCCGCCGCACGGTTTCGAGCAACGCGTGGTCGCCGACCTCGTGTCCGTGCGCATCGTTGATCCGCTTGAAGTGGTCCAGGTCCAGAATCATGATCGCCAGCGGCATGCCATGCCGGCGCGCGGCGCTGATCGCGCGCGAGGCCAGGTCCTCGATTGCGCGGCGATTGAAAATGCCGGTCAGGAAATCCAGCCGCGCCGTGCGCTCCAGCTCTTCCTGGCCGCGCTCGGTGCACATCAGCAGGAAGCCGACCGTGGCCAGCAAGCGGCAGTACCACCAGCGCGCCCAGGCAGAGCAGGTTGACGTACGTGGGCGCCATCACCTGAGACCAGGTGATCGGCCAGAGCACTTCGTGAATGGCCCGGACCAGCAGGAACACGGTGGCCAGGGCGAACAGGGAGCCGGTCAGCCGCGGCACCCGGCCCGGCGGCCCGCCGGGTCGGAACACGGCCCGCGCCGCGCTGGCCAGCAGCGCGGCCAGCAACACCTCGCGCAGGACGATCAGCCACTGCAGGCTCGGCGTGACATAGGTGAACCAGACCGAGGTCGCCCCGACCAGCGCGGTGATCCCGAGCAACGCCATCCGGCGCTCGGGCATGCCGTAGAACACGCGCAGGGCAACGGCCATGCAGCCCAGGGCCAGGGCCAGGGCTGTATTGCCGACGACAACGCCCAGCCAGATCGGCAGGAGCTCTCGCAGGTAAACCAGGCTCAGGCCAAGCGGCTGGAACAGCAGCGCCGCGAGCCACCAACGAAGGCTGGGCCGCACGTTGCCGCGCAGGCTCCTCCAACTCAGCAGGAGCAACGCGGCGGTCAGCAATGCCACCAGCGCACCGAACAGAACCGCGGTACGAAGGTCGAACGACCAGCCGACGGTCAAGATCCGTCCCCAAAGACTGTGTCGGTAATGCGATGCAACATACGCGCCAGTACCGGGCGGTAAAACGAGACCTAGATCACGTTTCCTTGTCGGAAGGTGCAGTGGGCCGCCGGAACGGCAGGACGACGCCACTGGATTCCTGGCGGTGCCAAAGAACCGGCACCTCTTCCGGCCGCGGCGGCTCCAGGCTCGCCTCGGTTTCCGGCGGCCTCCGCCTCGTCTTCCCAGCTATAGCGGCGGCGTGGCGGCGGTGGATCGGCGTGCCGCCACAGGATGCCGGCCAGGATGCCCGAGAGCGCGCCGGACAGGTGGTATTCCCAGGACACGCCCAACTCATGCGGCAACACGCTCAGCACCATGCCGCCGAAAAAGAAAAAAGCGATCAGGGCGGCCGCGATGGCCGGCCGGTCCCGGCGCAACAGGCCGAGCGTGAACAACAGGAAGCCCAGCCCGTGGGTCACGCCGCTGGCGCCCAGGTGAAAACCGCCGGTGGCGATCAGCCAGGTGCCCAGGCCCGAGCCGATCCAGATCAGCGGCAAGGCGCGCAAGGTGGCCTTGGGATACACGGTGCCGGCCAGTGTCCCGAGGATCAGCACCGACAAGGCGTTCGCGCCCAGGTGCTCGATCGAGCCATGGAGCAGGGGCGCGAAAAGCACCCCGAGCAGCCCGGCCGGCACCTGCGGCTGGATCGAAAACGCGCGCACATCGGCGAACTGTCCCTGGGCGAAGAACACCGCGCCCAGCACGATCACCGCCACCATGCTCCAGTTCAGCGCGAACATGAATCGGCGGCGTACTGCCGGGCCGGCGGCTACCTCAGGGTCGTTCTCGTCCATCCCGCAAAGATGGGGCGGATCGCCGGCAAGGCAAGCCCCGCCGCGATCTCAGTCCGCTCGCTTCGGCTTCGGCGGGATCACCAGGCTCAGCACCATCGCAGCGGCGATCAGCAGGGCGACCACGCCCAGGGCGACGAACACCGGGATCTTCACCACGCTCACCAACAGCATCTTGGCGCCGATGAAAACCAGCACCGCGGCCAGCCCGTAGCTGAGCAGGTGGAATTTCTCGGCCATGCCGGCCAGCAGGAAGTACAGCGCGCGCAGGCCGAGCACGGCGAACACGTTCGAGGTCAGCACGATGAACGGATCGGTGGTGATGGCGAAGATCGCCGGAATCGAGTCGACCGCGAAGATCACGTCGGTCACGCCGATCATCACCAGCACCACGAACAGCGGCGTGTACTGGCGGCGCTTGCCCTCGCCGATCCACATCTGCTCGCCGTGGTAGCCCTTGGTCAGCGGCAGGTGGCCGGTGATCCAGCGCAGCACCGGGTTCTTCTCCAGGTCGGGCTCCTGGCCGGCGGCGACCAGCATTTTCACGCCGGTGGCGAGCAGGAAGAAGCCGAAGAAATACAGCAGCCAGTGGAACTTGGCGATCAACGCCGCGCCCACGATGATCAGTACGCCGCGCAACAAGATCGCGCCCAGCACGCCGTAGACCAGCACGCGTTGCTGCGACTGCGCGGGCACGCCGAAGTAGGTGAACAACATCAGGAAGACGAAGATGTTGTCGACGGCGAGCGCCTTCTCGACCAGGTAACCGGTCAGGAATTCGGTGGCGATGCGGTCGGCGTCGGCGCCGGGAACGTGCGATTTCAGGTACCACCAGAGGCCGGCGTTGAAGGCCAGGGCGAGCCCGATCCAGGCGGCGCTCCAGATCAGCGCTTCGCGATTGCCGACCCGGTGCGGGCCGTTCGAGCGCATGACCAGCAGGTCGGCGCAAAGGGCCAATACCACGAAGGCGGCGAACGCCACCCACATCATCGGTGTGCCAATGGTTTCCATGTTTAGCTTCCTGACGTCACGACCCCGCGACCGGTCAGCACAGGGTAGTCCAGGGACTGCCGCGCGCGCCGGAGGACGAAGGTCTTGCTTGCAGGCGAACCTGCCCACCGGACCGGAGGGCGAACCCTCGTGTTGACGATCTCGGCAGCGGAAGCTACTCCCCTTCAGGCGCGACTTTAAGGGGCTACCCCGTGAAAGTCACGCGAAGATCCGAATTACAATGGAGGCATGAACGCATCCGTCGCCGAGCTACCCGTCGTCCACCTGAAGATCGAACGCCGCTCCAACCACCCCTGGATCTTCCAGAAAATGGTCGAGAAGCCGGTGGCCAAGCCCAAGCCGGGCTCGATCGTGGATATCGTCGACAACACCGGGCACTGGGTCGGCCGCGGCTTCTACAACGGCCACTCCCGGATCGCCCTGCGGGTGCTGACCGAGGACTACGAGGAAAACCTCGACGAGGCCTGGTTCGTGCGCAAGGTGCGCGAGGCGGTCAGCCTGCGCCGGGACGTGCTGCGCCTGGACGAGACCAGCGACGCCTGGCGGGTGGTGCATTCGGAGGGTGACGGCATCTCCGGGCTGGTGGTCGACCGTTATGGCGACCTGGTCGTGGTCGAGTTCTTCTCCGCCGGCGCGTTTCGCTACCGCGAGTGGATCTACGCCGCCCTGCGCGAAGCGTTTCCCGGCTGCCGTTTCTACAGCTTCGCCGAAGAGCATGTGCAAAAGCAGGAGAGCTTCGACTTCCGTTCGCCCGAACCGCCGGCGCCGAGCGTGATCACCGAGAACGGCCTGAAATTCCGCGCCAGCCCGGGCAGCGGGCACAAGACCGGCTTCTTCGCCGACCAGCGCGACAACCGCGAGTACCTGTCGCGCTTCACGCAGGGCAAGCGCGTGCTGGATATCTGCTGCAACTCCGGCGGCTTCGCCATCTACGCCAAGGCCCGCGGCGGCGCCGAGGAAGTGATCGCGATCGACCTGGACGAGGAAATCCTCGAGGTCGCCAACAAGAACGCGTATCTGAACAACGCCAGGATCAAGTTCATCCAGTCGGACCTGTTTCCTTACCTGCGTGATGCGGCCGCGGCGGGCGAGATGTTCGACGTGGTCATCCTCGACCCGGCCAAGCTCACCCGCGACCGCGAGCAGGTGATCGCGGCGCTGAAGAAGTACAACGACATGAACAAACTGGCGATGCAGGTGACCGCGCCCGGCGGTATCCTGCTCACGTGTTCGTGCACTGGCCTGGTCAGCGAAGAGGAATTCCTGGACATGATCCGTCGCGCGGCGTTCTATGCCGGGCGAACGGTGCAGATACTGAAAGTCTCCGGCGCCGGGGGCGATCATCCGTTCATGGCGCACGTGAAGGAAGGACGCTACCTGAAGGCCGCCTTCTGTCGCGTGCTGTAGCGCGCCGGAGTTGCATGGGAACGCAGCGATGAAACCGCGGATCCAGTTCAAGTCATTGATCGCCGGGTTGCTACTGGGCATCGCCGCCGTTGCGTTCGCACAGGGCGCGAAGGAATCCATGCCGGTGGATTTTCCGCCCAGCCAGCTCAAGGCCGGCGAATTCATCTGGGCCCCGGAAGCGGTGCCGTCCGGTCCGCTGGTGATGGTGATCAGCCTCGACGAACAACTCGCCTACGTCTATCGCAACGGCCTGCGCATCGGCGTAAGCACGGTCAGCACCGGCAAGAAGGGCTACGAGACGCCGACCGGCGTGTTCACCATCCTGCAAAAACAGAAGGTTCATTTCTCCAGCTCTGTACGACGATGCGCCGATGCCTTACATGCAGCGCCTCACCTGGGGCGGCGTCGCCTTGCATGCCGGCCACCTGCCCGGCTATCCGGCCTCGCATGGCTGCATCCGCCTGCCCTATGAATTCGCCCGCCGCCTGTATGACGTCACCGATTACGCGATGACTGTCGTGGTCGCCTCCTCGGCCAAGCAGAACGCGGAACTGGCGCATCCGGGGCTGTTCGCGCCGACCGTCGGCGTGAAGCCGGAGACGACGCCGGACGTGCCGCGACTGTCCTGGTTCCAGGCCTACAGCTGGACGCCGGAGAAATCGCCGGAAGGTCCGCTCACGATCCTGCTGAGTACCGCCGACGAACGCGTGCTGGTTATCCGCAACGGCATCGAGATCGGTCGCGCGCGAATCAGCATCGCGCCCGGCCTGGCGCCGATCGGCACCCAGGCGTACGTGTTGCTGGCCGGCGACACCGGCATACCGAGCAGCGTGCTGCCGGGTCGCAACAAGCTTGAATTGGCAATCGATCCCGATGCCGGGTTATTCCGCCCGGGTTGGCACGACGCTCGATAGCGAGGTGGTGAGCCGCGTGACGGTATCGCCGGAGTTCGGCCAACTGGTTTACGACCAGATGAAACCGGGCACGAGCCTGGTGGTGACCGATGCCGCGGTGCTGCCCAAGACCACGGGCCCGGCGATGACCGTGATCACCTCGGAAGATGAATCCGAACCGGCGCCGGCGTCATCGACACCCGCGGCGATACCGCTGGTGGCGCCGCCATCGACGCCATCGACGCCGGAAACCGTGCCGCCACCGCCGCCCTGATCCACTTCGATCGCATGGCCGTCGCGGGAAACTGAATCCGCCAAGCCACTCACAAAAACATAATTTAGTGCCTGCTGTGTTCAGCTTCGAGCCAGCAATGCTGGTGTTTCGCGAAGGTTTTGTTAACCTCGGCTCTAGTATTCTGCCCTGCCCAAAGTGGAATCCCCCCGATGCGAACAAGTCTTGCCGTTCTCGCGCTTGGTTTGTGCCCCGTCTTTTCGGCTGCTGCCGCAAGCAGCGTCGCCACCCTTTCCCGACTCGCCCCCGATGCCGACCCCCGCGTACTTGCGTTGGCCCTCGAGGCACGCGAGTGTGCGTCGCAGGAACTCGGCCAACCGGCATCGCCGCGCCTGGCGGTGATCGATTATTCGCTGGCGTCGACCACGCCGCGATTGTGGGTGTTCGATCTTGCCAACAACACCTTGCTGTTCCGCGAACTGGTCGCCCACGGCCAGGGCACCGGCGAAAACATGGCGCGCGAATTTTCCAACAGCAACGGCAGCCACAAGAGCAGCCTCGGCCTGTTCCGCACCGCCGACACCTACCAGGGCCACAACGGCTACTCGCTGCGCATGCAGGGCCTGGAGCCGGGCACCAACGATGCGGCGATGGAACGCGCCATCGTCATGCACGGCGCGGCGTACGTTAATCCGCAGAATGCGCAGAAGCAGGGTCGGCTCGGCCGCAGCTGGGGTTGCCCGGCGCTGCGCCCGGAAGTGGCCAAGCAGGTCATCGACAGCCTGAAGAACGGGCAGATGATTTTCTCCTACTACCCGGACAGCAACTGGCTGGCGCGTTCGCCGTTCCTGGACTGCCGCAACAAGAATGTCGCCCGCGCGGGCATGGCGTCCGGCGCCCGGACGGTTGCTTCACCCTGATTGATCCGGAAGGCTGAAGGCGCCGCCGCATTCCCATAGAATGTGGCGCATCCCCTCCTGTCGAGACCGCCGTGGATTCCACCACCGCGATAGTGCCGGTGCGCCGCGCCGCGCTGAGTTTCATCTTCATCACCGTGCTGCTCGACATCCTGGCGTTCGGGATGATCATCCCGGTGCTGCCGCACCTGATCGCCAGCTTCCTCGGCGGCAACCTGTGCCAATGCGGCGATCGTGCACGGCCTGTTCGCTTCGGTGTTCATGGTCATGCAATTCATTTTTTCGCCGGTGCAGGGCGCGCTCTCGGACCGCTTCGGCCGGCGCAGGTGATCCTGCTGTCGAACCTGGGCCTGGGCCTGGACTTCATCCTGATGGCGGTCGCGCAGACGCTGCCGCTGCTGTTCATCGGCCGCGTGTTGTCGGGCATCACCTCGGCCAGCTTCAGCACCGCCAATGCCTACATCTCCGACGTCACGCCGCCGGAAAAACGCGCCGCGGCGTTCGGCAAGCTGGGCATGGCCTTCGGCATCGGCTTCGTGATCGCACCGGCGATCGGTGGCCTGCTTGGCGACATGCATCCCCGCCTGCCGTTCTGGATCGCCGCCGGCCTGAGCCTGTCCAATTTCTGCTACGGCTATTTCGTCCTGCCCGAATCGCTTGCCGGTGGAGCGGCGCGCGCCGTTTTCCTGGCGGCGCGCCAACCCGGTCGCCTCGCTGCGCTTCCTGGGCCAGCATCCGGAAGTATTCGCGCTCGCGGGCGCTGATCCTGCTGATGCAGATGGCGCATATCGTCTATCCGAGCACCTTCGTGCTCTACGCCGACTATCGCTTCGGCTGGGGCGCAAAGATGGTCGGCTACACGCTGGCCGGGGTCGGCATCCTGTCGGCGATCGTGCAGGGCGGGCTGATCGGACGGATCATCCGCGCGATCGGCGAGCGGAACGCCCTGCTGCTGGGCCTGGGTTGCGGCGCCCTGGGTTTCACCCTGTATGGCTTTGCGAGCACCGGGTACTGGTTCTGGGCGGTGATGCCGATCGCCGCGTTCTGGGGCCTGGCGATGCCGGCCGCCCAGGCCTTGATGACGCGGCAGGTCGCCAGCCATGAGCAGGGTCGGCTGCAGGGCGCCATCGTCAGCCTGTCCAGCATCGCCGGCATCATCGCGCCCAGCATATTCACCCGAACCTTCGCGGCCGTGACCAGCCGGGACCTGCACACGGCCTGGGTGGGGGTCACGTTCTGGCTGGCCGCCGCGTTGTTGCTCGGCTCGCTGCTGCTGGCCTGGCGGGCCACCCGCCCACGCTGAGCCGGTGTTCGGTAGGATGATGGGGCCAGTACAGGAGAGACCGACATGGCCAAGTCCGTGACGCAAACCGACGCCGAGGCCGCGATCCGGGTCCTGCTGCAGTGGGCCGGCGAAGACCCCGCGCGCGAGGGGCTGATCGATACGCCGGCACGGGTGGCCAAGGCCTACAAGGACTGGTTCTCCGGCTATGCGCTGGATCCCGCCGAGTACCTGCGCCGGACCTTCAAGGAAGTCGAGGGCTACGACGAGCTGATCGTGCTGCGCGATATCGAATTCGAAAGCCACTGCGAGCACCACATGGCGCCGATCATCGGCAAGGCGCATGTCGGCTACCTGCCGACCGGCCGCGTGGTCGGCATCAGCAAGCTCGCGCGCGTGGTCGAGGCCTACGCGCGCCGCTTCCAGGTCCAGGAAAAACTGACCGCGCAGATCGCCCATTCCATCGAGGACGTGCTGCAGCCGCGCGGCGTGGCCGTGGTGATCGAGGCCAAGCACGAGTGCATGACCACGCGCGGCATCCACAAGCGAGGTGTGAGCATGGTCACAAGTGCGATGCTCGGCGCCTTCCGCGAGGATGCCCGGACCCGCGCCGAATTCCTACAGTTCATCGGTATGTCGGCGGGTCGCTGAGCCCGGGAAATGAGCCATAATCAGGGCATGAAAGATCCCCGTTCCCTCCTCCATGATTTCCGGTCGCGCGTGGTCATCGCGCCGACCTTGCCGGCGCGCGCGGACTGGCTCAGCCGGATCGACGCGCTGAGCAAGGCACTGGAGAGCCAGGCCTCGCAGATCGCCCGCCTGCGCCAGGACATCGAGGACGCCGAACACACCCGCGACGCCGCCAACCTGGCGCGCATGCGCGTGTTCGGCCAACTCAACACCCTGCACAAGACCCTGGCGGCGGCGACACCCGGCTACGACGGCGAGCAGGATGGCGAGGCGCAACACGTGGCATTGCGCCGCATCGAATGGCTGACCACCCACAGCGGCAGCGACCCGGGCGCGGCGATCGCCGCCAAGCAGGCCGAGATGGAAGCGCCGATGCCCGGCCAGGCCGTGCTCGAGGCCGTGATTGCCGGCGAGCGCCGGTTCACCAAGGCGCAACTGGAATTCAGCGTCGCCGAGGCGATGGTGCTGACCAATTGGGAATTGACGCCGCTGGAAATCATGGAGAAGGGGGAGGCTTGGTTGGCTTCGCTGATCTTGAAGAATCATTCGGTGGCGGCCGACTAGGCGAGTCTGCAACACCAGGTGCGCGCGGTGCGCGGCACCGGCGCGCCCACGTACATCTCACTTGACCGGCTTCAACTGTTCCGTCCTGCGCGCGGCAACCAGCGCCGCCACCGCCGACAAGGCCAGCGCCGCGAACGATGCGCCGATCAGGGCCTGATAGTCACCCCAGCGCAACACCAGCCCGGCCGCCGCCGTGCCCGAAGCCAGCCCCAGCTTGGAGGCGAACCCCGCCATGGTTGCCATGCGGCCACTGACATCGAGCGCGGAGGCCATGCCGAACAGGTAGGGCACGACGAAGGACCAGGTGATGGCTGTCACCAGATTCGCGGCGAAGAACACCAGCTGATTGCCGCTCCAGAAGAATCCGGCGATGCCGGCCAGCGTCACCAGCATCGCGGCCAGCAATGGCTGCAAGCGCCCGAAGCGGGTGCCCATCATGATCACCAGCACCGCGCCGCCGGCGCCGATCCAGGTTGCCCAACCCAGGGCCTGGCCGATGAAATCTCGGGCGAGATGAAAGTCTTCGCCCAGCCCGATGATGAACGCGGCCAGCGCCATGTTGCCTGCCTGGAACAGGAACAGGGCCAGCAGCGTCAGCGCCACCGCCCACCGGCTCGGGCCGTCGAGAGTCAGGTGCACGGTTTTCGTTTCGCCCTGTCCGGCTGCGTCGCGCGGAATGGCCAACATCCCCACCAGCGCGATGCAGGTCAGTCCCGCCAGCACCAGGAAAAGTATTTGCGTACCGTAGACCGGCACCAGCGAGGGCAGGAACATCAGGCCCAGGCCGCCCACCCTTGCTGCAGGACCAGCAGCATGCCGAAGGCGCGATCGGGCGAGCGCAGGCGCGCCATCACCGAATAGGTCACGCCGACCGCCATGCCGCCAGCCAGTCCATGCAGCGCACGCACGGCAGTCAGCAGCCCGGGCGCGTGGATCGCGATCGAGGCGAGGTCGATCACCAGCAAGATGCATAGCAGCGTGGCCAGCGCCAGCCGCCAACGCACGTGGCGCACGATGAACACTGCGACCAGAGCGCCCAGGCTGGCGCCATAGATGTTGGCGGCGCCTACCATGCCAGCCTGGGTCGTGCTGAAGTGCAGTCCCGTGACCAGCCCATCGACGATCGCGCCCATGATGTTGACGTAGAAAAAGCCGGCCGTCGCCAGCAACGCGAACAAGGCATACAGCCACAAGCTGTCGGAAGCCGATGCAGCAGTTTTGCCAGCACTGGAAGCTGCTGCATGGTTCATCAGGGATTACCCGCGGTTGTTTGATCAATGGCGATGCCCGCCTCGCGCAGCACGGCGAGCAGCGGGGCGAGTTCGTTCTCGTAGTGCTTCCACAACCCGACCGAGGAGCTGTAGATCGGCTGCCTGGCCTGGGCGGCGCTGGCGGTCAGCGAGGGCTGGGGATTGTGCTCGAAGGCCAGGCATGCGTCCTGCCAGGGCAGGCCGGTGAAGTTCACGAGGCGGCGGCTGACCGCTTCCTGGTTGGCGACCAGGTCTTCGTAGTGCACCTCGAGAAACCGGTCTGCCGGAAGCAGCCGTCGCCAGTGCGCCATCAAGCGGTCATAGGCAAGCCAGTATCGACCGAGGTCCTGCAGGTCGTACGAAAACGGATAGCCCATCCGGAACAGGGTCTTGTAGATGGCATAGCAGGCATCCACCGGATGTCGCCGGACGTGGATGATGCGCGCCTGCGGAAGCGCGGCGGCGACCAGTCCCAGGTAGAGAAAGTTCGACGGTGTCTTGTCGAGGCAACGCAGGGCGGCACCGTCCAGAAGGTGGGCGCAGTAGCGGCGGCCAAGCGCGGGAAAATCGAGCCGGGTCGAACGCTTGACCAATTCAGCCTTGTCCTTGGTGGCGCCCGCGGTCTGCATGAGCGCCATCACCAAGTCGGTGCTCTCACCGCGACTGGCAATTGCACTGTGCGAGCTGAGGATGCGGTCCACCAGCGTGGAACCGCAGCGCGGCAAGCCGACCACGAACAGCGGGCGCTGGTCCTCGTGACCGGCATGGGCTCGAGCGAAGAATTCGGCGTTGAACGCTTCGCCGAGCATCGCCATCGTCTCGATATCCGATTCGACCTTGTAGCTGAGCCGTTTGCGTCGCGCATCCGCCGCGCGTTTCAGTGCCGCGAAGGAGGCGGCGTGTTCGCCCAGATCCTCCAGTTCCTTGGCCAAGGCAAAGCCGAGCGCCACCGCGCCTGGCATCGAAGGCCCCAGGCTATCGAGCTGTCGCTCGATCTGCCCAATGTGATTTTGTTCTGCGGTTTGCTTGCGCAGGGTGGAACGGTTGTACCAGGCATCGCTGTCGCCTGGCGCCAGCGCCACTACGCGATCGAACGTCGCCTCTGCTTCCTGCAGCCGGCCGAGGGCTATCAGCGCCGTGGCATGGTTGTAGAGGGCGCCGGCGTCCGCCGGTTGCAGTTCCAGTGCCCGCGCGTAGCATCGCTCGGCTTCCGCGTGCAGCCCGAGCGAGGTGAATTGCTCGGCCAGGGTCTGCAGCAAGTGCGGCAGCTCCTGCCCGACGCTACCGGCGAGGGTGCGCAACTCCGCGATGCACCCCGCATCGTCGCCTTGCTGTCGCAGGAGGCTTGCCCGGGCCATGAGCCGCGCGGTTTCTTGTTCTGGAAACCGCGCGTTCATGGGCGTCGTGGGCACGTTGGCTGCCGGCTGGCGGTTCAGAAACTATAGCTGACCGTCAGGCCCAGCGTGCTCGGCGCGGTGATGTTGAACTTGGAGCCGTTGCCGAAGTAGTTCTGTGCGGCATTCTGCGCTGGCGTGGCGCCCATGTAGGGAATCGTGTACACGCCGGTCGCGCCCTGCTCGTTGGTAATGTTCTTCCACCACAGGGTGATGTCCCAGGCATCGATGGTGTACATGGCCGACAGATTGAAGATGGTGAAGCCCGGCAGTTCATAGTATTGCTTGAGCGATGTAGGAATCGGCGGGGCGCCGGTCCATTCACGGGCCAGGCCATTGAGAGTCTCCGACTGGTAGTAGCCATCGCCGCGGAAGCTCAGGGTGCCCTTGCCGACAGCCATGGAGTAGCTGCCCCAGGCATTGAAGATGTTCTCCGGCACGCCCGGCAATTGCGCGCCATCGGTGTTGATGAGCGTATTGCCGTCGGCGGTATAGGCGTCCGCGTCCAGGTGCGCATCCGTGTAGGTGTAGCCCAGCCCGTAGTTGAAGCCCTCGCCAGCGCTTCCGGAAAGCTCCAGCTCGACACCGCGGGTGCTCGCGCTCGGCACGTTCTGGACCGTGAAGAAGCCCCAATTGGGAGTCGCGACGTTTACCTGTGGATCGTTCCAGTCAACGTAGAACAGGTTGGCGTTGTAGGTCAGGCGGCCGCTCGCGCCCTTCACGCCGAGCTCGTAGTTGGTGTCGGTGTCGGCCTCGTAGCTGGTCCAGGCTTCGTCCTCGGCGAAATTGCCGGTGGTCGGAGTGCCGTTGGTGCCGCCGCGCCGATAGCCTTCTGAAATCGTTCCGTAAAGGTAGTTGTCCTTGGCGAAGTTCCAGGAAACGTTGCCCATGAACAGCGCTTGCGAATCGCTGTCCTTGCCTTGCGAGTATTCGACCGGATAAAGCGGCAGGCCGGTACCCGGGTTGACCCAGATCGGAATGTTCTGCTCTCCCTCGATCTCGGTGTTGTCGTCGAAGTAGCGAAAGCCGCCGGTGAAATCCAGGGTGTCGGTGGCATGCCAGGTAAGCTGGCCGTAGATCGCGGTTTCGGTGAAATGTTCCTTCTGCCGATAGTAGAAATCCTGGTCGGAGGCTACCCACGGAGTGAAGTCGTAATACTCCCCGAGCGCGTCGGTATAGGCCTTGAGGCCGACCAGGTAGCTGTCCTGCGCGGTGAGGCGATTCTGGTCCTGGTAGTACAGCCCGACGATGTAGTCAAACTTGTCGCCGTGATCTGAGGTCAGGCGAAATTCCTGCGTGAAGGCGGAATCTCCGTAGCTGCGCACCGCCTTGGCCATCGGCCGCGGATAGTTGTAGTAGTAGTTGATCAACCAGTTGGCCGAGGCGTAGCGCCCGGTGTTCTCGCTGACGATGGTGCCTTCGTGGTTGTAATAGGCTGAATCGGAAGTCAGGGTGGCGAAGCCCAGGTCGAAGCTGGCTTCCAGGCTATCCAGGTAGACATGACGCGAACTGGGCTCGAGCTGGATCGACCCGACTTCAAGATCGTCGTAGGGAACGCCAGCGCCATCGGTACCCAGCGATGTCGCCCTGCGGCCGCCGAAAGTATCCGACTGGGCCATGTAGCTGAAGGTGAAGCTCATGGTGTCGCTCGGCTTCCACAGCATCGAGACACGGCCGTAGTTCTGCTTGACGTCATCGGCGTCGTCCTTGCTGGTGTACTCGGCCGTGTCGGACAGCACGCCGTCGGGCGCGACCGGAACGCCGGCGGAATCGAGCACGTACAGATTCCGGTAGTCGGTGGCGCCAGCGTAATCATTGAAGGTCGCGTTTATCCGCAAGGCAAACGTTTCCGACAGTGGCTGGTTGTAGGTAAAGGAGCCGGAGCCGCCCAGGCCGTCGGACTGGTCGAAGGCGGAAAGACTGCCGCTGACGCGACCGCTCCTGGCTTCAAGGTCGGGCTGGCGCAGGATGTAGCGCACCGCGCCGCCGAGCGCGCCGGAACCGTAAAGCGTTCCCTGGGGGCCGCGCAGGACCTCCACCCGCTCGATGTCGGACAGCAGGAAGTTCGCGAACAGCGGAGTGTTGTCGATATAGGTCGCCACCGTTGGCGCGGCGCCGACGGCGTAGTCGCCCAGCGCATTGCTATCGACATTCAGGCCACGGATACGGATGCCGCTGACCACGCTCGAGCCGCGCGCGCCGCGATCGAGCACGGCCACGCCGGGCACGAGTCGCAACAGCTCGGTCGAATCCAGGATGTTGTTCTCGTCGATCATCGTGCCCGAGACCACGCTGATGTTGTAGGGAACGGCGAGGATGTCCTGCTCACGGCCCGTGGCGGTGACCATCACCGTGTCCAGCTCGGCTACTTCTCCCGGCTTCTTCGCGGGAGTGGCGGTGTCCGCCTCCTGCGCGTACACGGCGGCTTGTGCGAACAGGCCAGCCACGACGGCAGCGGTCAGGACCGAGCGGCGGATGCGTTGGGTGGAATGGGCGGCACGTTGATTGCGCTGCGTGTTCATGCGTTGATCTCCCCAGATGGATGGTTCGGTAAGCGGTAAATCGGTATTTGCCTCAATCGCGACCGGGCAGCTCGAGGGGACCCAGTTGCGACAAGGACTCGGAAGTGGCGCGCGCGGCGTTGTACGCCGGGTAGACCACGGGGTTGTCGCGAAAACTCTTGAGTGGCTGGCCCAATCCCTGCCAGCCGCGCTCCCGGCAGCGGCGCAGGTAGCCGAAGTCGACTTCGAAGGCCATTACCTCGCGGCCCGCCCCCGCCTGGTAGATCACTTCGCCGCCCGGGCCGCAGATGACGGAACGGCCGAAGCCAAGATCGCCGGCAACATTGACGTCGACGAAGTAGCACTGGTTGGTGGCGGCGCTGGCGCGGACGATCGCAATCTCGACGTCGCGGTCGATGGTGTTGGTCATGGTCGGGTGCAGGATCACTTCCGCGCCCAGGCTGCACAGCGAGCGGGTGGTTTCGGGAAACCACATGTCGTAGCAGATCGACACGCCGAAGCGGCCGACGTCGGGCACGTCGAAGACCAGGAACTCATCGCCGGCGGCGACGTTGCGTTCGTAAGGGGCGAAGGGAAACATCTTGCGATAGCGGCCGACCACCTGGCCTTGCGGGTTGATCACCGGCGTGGTGTTGAAGACCTGGCCGTCGCGCTTTTCGTAGAGGGAGCCCGGGATCAGCCACAGCTTGTGTTTGCGGGCGAGCTCGCACAGGAAGGTTTCCGCATCGCCGGGCAGGCACTGGGCGAAACCGGTGTTGGCGCCAAACCCGCAGAGCTCGCCGGCCACGACCATGCGGACCCAGGGGAAGCGCCGCGCCACCGAGCCCACTTCCTGGGCCAGGGCCTCGAGGTTGTCCCCGGGGGACAGGGCCAGTTGCAGGCCGGCGATACCGAAGTGGGCATTGGCCGGGGGGGCAGATCCGGGGGACATTTGCGCGACCAAGTCAGCTCCGATCCAGTAGGTTCCGGCACCGACGGTAACGTTAATGTAATGTGAAAATTAGAGCCAGTTTGGAAGCACCAATGGGGCCAGATGGCTCCCTTTGCACGTGGTTATCGGGCTGTGCCGGACCGGCCAGCCGCCCGGCGGGTGATCACCGCGGTGTCGGCCAGCAGGCCATCGCTGCCGTACCAACGCAGCTGGTCGCCCTCGACGACGATCGCATAGCTGGAGGCCTCCCCGTAGGCCCATTGCTGCCATTGGCGGTACCAGCGGTCGTTCTCGATCCACCAGCGGCCGCGGTCGCAGTCCTCGTTGGCATAGCCGGCAGTGCCGATCAGCTCGCCATTGGCGCGCAGCTCGATCCGGGCCGGCTCGCCGTAGACGGTGTTGTACAGGAGCGTCGATCCGGCAATGGCCTGGCGCAGGGCGCGGCCGCGAAGGGGCGGAATGGCTTCGTCATCGAGGTGGTGCCTGGCCGGCGCCAGATCGCCGCGAACAAGCCGCGCCAAAGCCTGCACCCCGGATCGGATCTGCGCTTCGGCAATACCGGTAACGCCCATGCAGATCGCCTCGCGGCCGCCTTCCAGCCGCGTGGGCTCGATCAGCACGCCGATCGCCGCGGCCCGCCGGGCGAATTCACGGGCGTCCATGCCCTCCGGCACGCTGACCCAGTAGGCGCTTGCGCCAGGCAAGGTCTCGATGGTCACCTGCTTGTGCAGGTAATGGTTCAAGGCATCGCGCAGGGCGACCCGTCGGCCGCCGAGCACCCGCCCGGCGCGCGCCAGAGATGCCGAGTAGTGGCCGAGCCCGATGAAGTAGGCCCAGGCGCGCTGCAGCAACTGCGGCGGTACGGTGCCCTGGCCGTTGCGCAATTCGCGTAGGCGCTCGATGAAGCCGGGCACCGCCACCACCATGCCCATGGGCTCGCCGCAGGAAACCACCGGCGCCAGGCAACCGATGTAGACGACGCGACCTTCGGCATCGAGCGCGCGCAGCGCCGGCGCGGCGTGGCTGCCATCGCGCGCGCCCGGCGGCATGTCGTTTTCGACCAGCACGCCACCGGCCGCAGCCACCGCGGCCAGCAGCTGGCGGGGACGTGGCGAGTCGGCAGGAAAGGTGCGGCGAGCGCTGGTGACCACCACCGCACCCGGCGGCAGCGGCTGTTCCAGGCGCGGGTCGAGCATCGACAGGTCCGCCTGTTTTTCCTTCATGCGCCGCTCGAACTCCGCGTCCACCGGCTCCTCCAGCACCACCGGCGTGCCGCGGCGAACCAGCAGCTCGCCCACCAGTTGCAGTGCATGGCGGGCAGACATGGTCATCAGCAATTCTTCCGGGCCGGCCTCCATGCCGCGCACCGGCAGCACCTTTCCGCAAATCTCCTCGAGCAGGGACAGATCGTCGATGTTGCCGGCGCCCAGGTTCCAGTTCTGCGCTTCGTGCCGCGAGCACGCCAGCCGCATGGCTTCCCGCCACTCGCTGATCGGCAGCAGTTCGGCATCCACCCGGCCGTCGATGAAAGGGAACGGGTACTGGTGCCAGTTGTTCGGGCAGCGGAAGCGGTTGTCCTCGATCGCCGCCGGCAGTCGCGTCGCCAGCGGCGACGCCGGTCCGAGGTTGCGCTGGCTCGCGCCAATCCGCCCGCTGGGCATGTCCGGCGCGACGAAGATGCCGCTGCGCGCGCGGCTGACCAGATGGCCTTCGGCAAGCAACGCGTCGTAAGCCAGGCTGACCGTGTTGCGCGCCACGCGGATGCGCTGCGCCAGGCTGCGCGACGAAGGCAGGCGACGGCCGGGACGCAGGATGCCGCGATGGATTGCGTTGATGAATTTCTGGCGCAGTTGGTGTTGCAGGCTCAGCGGGCTGGCCGGATCGAGCACGATGTTCAGGTCGTCTATCGAGCGGGGTTCGCGTTTCATCGGTGACGCTCGTTCTTCCTCGAGCGCTTACCCGCGAAGCGCCTGCTCCAACAACCCCATCCCCTCCCGCAACACCGCATCCGAAATCGTCAGCGGAAACAGCAACCTGATCGCCTCGCCCTGGCTGCCGCAGCCCAGCACGATCAAGCCCAGCGCCTGCGCGCGCTTGATCACCGCCTGCGTCGCCGGCGGATCCACTTCGTCGCTGCCGTGGGCTTTCAGCAAATCGAACGCGATCATCGAGCCCAGCGCGCGGATGTGGCCGATCGGCTGCAGGTCCTTGCGCGCCGCGAACTCGATCAGCTCCGCCACCACGCGCTCGCCCAGCACATTGGCGCGGTCGAGCAGTTTCTCCTCCTCGATGACATCGAGCACCGCCAGCGCCGCCGCGCAGGCCACCGGCGAGCCGGCGTAGGTTCCGCCCAGGCCGCCCGGATCGATCGCATCCATCATCTCGGCGCGGCCGATCACCGCGGACAAGGGGAATCCGCCGCCGAGCGATTTCGCGACCGTGATCAGGTCGGGCTTCACGCCGGAATATTCGATGCCGAACATGTAGCCGGTGCGCGCGAATCCGGTCTGCACTTCGTCGACGATCAGCAGGATGCCGTACTTGTCGCAGAGCTCGCGCAAGGCTTTCAACAACTCCGGCGGCGCGGCGAAGAATCCGCCCTCGCCCTGCACCGGCTCGATGATGATCGCGGCCACTTCCTCGGCGGCCACATCGGCCTTGAACAGCATGTGCAGCGCGTGCAGGCTCTCCTCGACGTCGATGCCGTAATGCTTGACCGGGAACGGCACGTGGTACACGCCGCCCGGCAAGGGGCCGAAGCCGCGCTTGTAGGGCATGGTCTTTCCGGTCAGCGACATCGCCATGAAGCTGCGGCCGTGGAAGGCGCCGGTGAAGGCCACCACCGCCGAGCGCTTGGTCACGCCGCGCGCGATCTTGATGGCGTTCTCCACCGCTTCGGCGCCGGTCGAGAACAGGATCGTCTTGGCCGGTCCGTCGATCGGCGCCAGCGCGTTCAGGCGCTCGGCCAGCTCCACGTAGGACTCGTACGCCGCCACCTGGAACGCGGTATGGGTGAAACGATCCAGCTGGGCGCGCGCCGCGGCGATCACCTTGGGATGGCGATGGCCGACATTGAGCACGGCGATGCCGGCCGCGAAATCGATGAAGCGGCGGCCTTCCACGTCCCACAGCTCGGCGTTCTCGGCGCGGTCGGCGAAGATGGTCATGGCGGTGGCGACGCCACGGGGGACGGCGGCGGTGCGGCGTTTCAGCAGTTCGGCATTGTTGGTCATGGCGGAGGTCCTGGAAAAGATCAGCCTGCGGGGCAGGCTCCGGACATCATAGAGCCAGATTTCACCGCTCGACAGGGCCAGTTATCTCGCCGCTCAGGTTCGCCCCGGCAGCGGTGGCGCGCAGCGCCTCCAGCTCCGATTCCAGCGCCTGGATGCGCTGGTCGCGTTCGGCCAGCGCCGCGTGCACGTCGGCCGCTTCGAAACGCTGTGGAATGTGCTGCGGGCAATTGGCGTCCCAGGCCTCGATCTCGAACAGCATCACCTGCTCGGCCCGCGCCTTGTAGCCCGGTGGCATGAGTTTGGCGGTCAATTCGGCATCGCCCTCGACCACCCGCGCCCGGCCCCAGATCTTGATCCGGCGCCGTTGCGCGTAATCGATCAGGAACAGGTGCGCCTTCGGGTTCTCGCTCAGGTTGCCGGTGCTGATGAACTGCCGGTTGCCGGCATAGTCGACGAAGCCCAGCGTCTTCGAATCGAGCACGCGCAGGAATCCCGCCGGGCCGCCGCGATGCTGGATATACGGCTGCCCGTCGGCATTGACCGTGGCCAGGAACACGCTGGTCTGCGCCTCGATGAAGGCCTTCAGGTCCGGCGTGACCAGGGTCTTCCACGCGCCGCCCTGCTCCATCCGCGCGTAGGCGCCGCGCGAGCCCTTGCGGGCCTGCACGGCTTTCACCGTGGGAGTGAAGGCGATGTCGCTGGAATAGGCGAGGGTGGCCACGCTTGGCTCCTAGAAACCCAACTGACTCAGTGAAGGATGATCGTCCGGGCGGCGTCCGAGCGGCCAGTGGTATTTGCGCTCGCCCTCGGCGATCGGCAGATCGTTGATGCTGGCGAAGCGCAGGCGCATCAGGCCCTGCTCGGAAAACTCCCAGTTCTCGTTGCCGTAGCTGCGAAACCACTGGCCGTCCGCGTCGTGCCATTCGTAGGCAAAACGCACCGCCATGCGGTTTTCGCGAAAACCCCAGAGCTCCTTGATCAGTCGGTAGTCCAGTTCGCGCTGCCACTTGCGCACCAGGAAAGCTTCGATCGCCTCGCGCCCTTGCAGGAATTCGCTGCGATTGCGCCAGCGGCTGTCGGGCGTGTACGCCAGCGCGATCGCCGACGGATTGCGCGTGTTCCACGCATCCTCGGCCAGGCGCACTTTCAGCGTCGCGGTTTCCAGGGTGAAGGGCGGCAACGGCGGACGGTCCATGCAGGTGCTCCTCGAAGATGGTTTGGAAAGCAGTCCGCCGGCGCTGCGGTCGGCAGCGCCGGCGAGCTTGCACTTACAACACTCGGATCAGGCGGCCTGGCGCAGCGGCGTGGTTTCCGGGAAGTCGATGACGGTCTTGGCCACTTCGTTGATGTAGTTGGTCCAGGTGTTGAGGGCCACATGCTGCACGATCTCGACGATCTGGGCATCGGTGTAGCCGGCGTTCTTCACGGTCAGCAGGTCCTCGGCGCTGACATGGCCGCGTTCGCGGGTGACCTTGGCGGCGAAGCGGACCGCGGCATCGGCTTTCGCATCGTGCGAGCCGCCGCTGCGGTTGGCTTCGATCTCGGCGTCGTCGAGCTTGGCCAGGTTCTTGCCCAGGTAACTGTGCGCGGCCAGGCAGTAACCGCAGCCGTTGATCTCGGCCACCGCCAGGGCGATCCGCTCGCGGGTCGCGGCCGGCAGGGCGCCCTTGCCGAGCGCGCCGGACATGGACAGGTAGCCTTCGAGCGCGGCCGGGCTGGTGGCGACCAGGCGGAACAGGTTGGGCACCGAGCCGAGCTGCTTCTTGACGGCTTCGAGCATCGGCTGCGAGGCGAGCGGGGCGGCTTCGATGGTGGCGGGGGTCGGGATGCGGGACATGGTGTTCTCCTTTCAGGTGGGGCCGGACTGGCCTGGTGCGAGAAAGATTAGAGGCTTCCACATATCGAAACTAGCCGTTATATTCTGTAATCATCCTTCCATTATTTGGAATAAAGCAGATGGACCGGCTTGCCTCGATGACCGTGTTCCTGGCCGTGGTGGAAGCCGGCAGCTTCTCGGCGGCCAGCCGCAAGCTGGCGATGCCGCTGGCGACGGTCAGCCGCAACGTGTCCGAGCTCGAGACCCATCTGAAGGCGCGCCTGCTCAACCGCTCCACCCGCAAGCTGACGCTCACCGACGCCGGCCGCGAGTACCTGGCGGCCTGCAAGCGCATCCTCGAGGACGTCGGCGAAGCCGAGCGCACCGTGTCGGGCGAATTCAGCACGCCCAAGGGTGAGCTGGTGATCACCGCGCCGATCGTGTTCGGCCGCCTGCACGTGCTGCCGGTGATCGCCGAATTCCTGAAGGCCTATCCCGACGTCGATGTGCGCCTGGTCCAGAGCGACCGCATCGCCAATCTGCTGGAGGACCACGTCGATCTCGCGGTGCGCGTCGGCGCGTTGCCCGACAGCAACCTGAGCGCCACGCGGGTCGGCGATGATCCGTCGCGTCGCCTGCGCCAGCCCGGATTATTTCGCCGCCCACGGTGTGCCGACGACACCGCAGGATCTCGCCGCGCATCAATGCATCACCTTCGACGCGCTGGGCTCGGCCTATTCCTGGAGTTTCGTGATGGATGCGGCTCAGTTGCTGGTGCCCGTGCACTCGCGCCTGGTGGTGAACACCGCCGAGGCCGCCATCGATGCCGCGATCGCCGGCATCGGCATCACCCGCGTGCTTTCCTACCAGATGCGAAGCGGCCCGCCGCGAGGGCTTGCTGGCGCTTGCGCTGCAGGCCTACGAGCCCGCGCCATTTCCGGTCAGCCTGGTCTACAGCAGCCAGCGCCGGTTGCCGCTGAAGCTGCGCGCGTTCCTGGATTTCGCCGCGCCGCGCTTGCGCGAGCGTTTGCAAACCGGCGAACTGTAGATCAGCCCACCGCCGTCGCACTTGCCCGAACGAATCTCAGGTTTCGCGGCGCGACAGAAACGCCCGCTTCAATCTGGGCATGTCCAGCCGGCGGATGGTGTCGCCGGCCAGCTTGGACAAGGCGGCCACCGCCTGGGGCGTGGCGATGTCGATGCCCAGGTCCGCATTGCGCGGCCACTCGCCGTCGATGTGCATGTAGCGATCGCCCAGCCGGTCCTCCATCATCGCCTGCACATGTTGCTGCTGCACGGCGATCAGGGTCAGGATCAGCCGGCCCTCGGACAGCCAGTCCACCGCGCCGTCTTTTTCGCTGACCCGGCTGCTGGGCCGATAGTTGGAGGTGCCGGTGCCGATCGAAAGCATGCGCACGCGCGACGCCGACACGCCCAGGAAATGTTCCGCCTCGTGCAACGCCACCTGGTCGGGCGCCACGGCGAACAGTCCGCCGTCGGCGAACAGGTGCTTGCCGATCTGCACTGAAGGGAAATACGCCGGGGCGGCGCTGGTGGCCATCGCCACATTCACCGCATGCACCGATTCGTCGCCGCGCGAACCGGAGGCATGCGGGGTCTTGAACACCTTGGTCTGGCTCAGCGACACATTGGTGCTGGGAATGACGATGTGGTGCAGGGCGTCGCCCAGGGTGATCCGGCCCAGGTGCCTGACCAGCGCCTCGCGCAATACCTTGCCGTCGTACTTCGGCCCGAGCACCGAGCGGGTCAGGTCGCGCAGCTTGCCGACGGTCGAAGTCGGCAGCGAGCGACCGGAAAAGATCGAGGTTCCGTGGTCCAGGAACAACTGGCGCAACTGCGCCATGGGCATTTCATAGGCCAGCGCGATGGCCAGGATGCCGCCGACGGACGTGCCGGCGATCAGGTCGAAGCGTCGGCCCAGCGGCTCGCCGACCTGCGCTTCCAGCTCGGCCAGCACGCAGGCGGTGTACAGCCCGAGGTAGCCGCCGCCGGCGAGCGAAAGGATGCGGAACGGTTTTTCGGCGGGCTCGGCCATGGCTGGATCGGTGGGCGTGGGACCCCGATTTTGGCACGGTCGCATGGTCGGGCGTACAGTGCCGCGAGGGGAGGGCGCCGGCTTTCGGGCGACGCCCTTGGTTGCTGGGCCGAAATCCGGAGTCAACTCGATGAACAAGATCCTGCGCTGCTGTCTGCCCATCTCACTCGCTTTCGTGCTGCTTTCCCTGACCGCGTGCGGATCCGTGTCCGGCCTGACCAAAGAGTCAGGCGGCGCCTCGATGCGCATCGCCGATTTCAACAAGGTCGAGGTGCTCGACTTCACGGTCAGCAATCCGAGGAAATTCGAGGACCCCAAGGAGCAGGCCGAATACGATGCGACGCTGGCGAAAGCCCAGGTCCTGTTCGCAGACAAGGTTGCCGAGCAGATTACCCAGACCGGGGCCTTCACCGAAGTCACGCGCACCGCCGGCGCCGGCAAGGCCCTGCGCCTGAGCGGCGTGATCACCCGCTATGACGAAGGCAATATCGTCGCCCGCGGCCTGACCGGTTTCGCTGGCCAGACCCATCTCGAGGCCGACGTGAGCGTCGCCGACGCCGGCTCGGGCAAGGTGCTCACCACGCTGAAGGTGGACCGCAACAGCTGGCCGCTGCCGGTGGGCGCCTCGCTGTCCACCCTGCAGACCACTGGCTTCTTCATGAACGAAGCGGCCAAGAAGATCGCCACGGAACTGGTGGCCAAGAAAAATGGAGCGGCCGCCCCGAAATAGGCGGGAGTAAACTGCGCCGATGAAGAGCAAAGCCAGTGGCACCAGCGGCGACGAAGGCCAGCAGCGGCTGGCCGTGCTGATCGACGCCGACAACGCGCAGCCCTCGGTGATCGCCGGCCTGCTGGCCGAGGTGGCCAAGTACGGCGTGTCCAGCGTCAAGCGCATCTATGGCGATTTCACCTCCACCCAGCAATCGCAGTGGAAGAAGGAATTGCTGCGCCATTCGATCAGCCCGGTCCAGCAGTTCGCCTACACCAGCGGCAAGAACGCCACCGACAGCTCGCTGATCATCGACGCCATGGACCTGATGTACACCGGGCGCTTCGACGGGTTCTGCCTGGTCTCCAGCGACAGCGATTTCACCCGCCTGGCGCAACGCCTGCGCGAGGAAGGCCTGACCGTCTACGGCTTCGGCGAGCGCAAGACGCCGGACGCCTTCGTCAAGGCCTGCGACAAGTTCATCTACACCGAAGTGCTGCGCGCCGAAGCGCAGGTCCTGGATGCGGTGCGCCTGCCCACGCAGGTGGCGGCCCCGGCGAAGCAGGCGGCGTCATCGCGGCGCGGCAAGTCGCGCGCGGCGGCGCCGGCCGCGGCCAATCCGCCTCCCGCGGCGTCCGCGCCGATCAAGGCGGAAGCGCCGCGCATCGTCCGGCTCGTCGCTCCCGCTGGCCCTGCTCCGCCAGGCCATCGAGGAGGCTTCCGACGACAATGGCTGGGCCTTCCTCGGCAGCGTCGGCAGCTACCTGACCAAGATCCAGCCCGATTTCGATCCGCGCCTGTTCGGGCACAAGAAGCTCAGCGACCTGTTCAAGCAGCACCCGAAAAGCTTCGCCGTCGAAGAGCGCGGCCTGCCCGGCGCCTCCAGCAAGAAGGTGTTCGTCAAGTTCGTCGGCTGACGCGTCCGCGCGGGATCCGCGGGGATTGATCCGGGTCAAGGTTTTCCCCCGTGACAGGGCTAACGTGGTGTTCCAGCCCCACGCGCCATCGACCCGGAGCACTGCCATGATCAAGGAAATCTTCGTCCCGCTACTGCATGCCGGCAGCGACATGGCCGCGCTCGACGCCGCGATTGCCCTGGCCAAGCTGCACGAAGCCCACATCAGCGTGCTGGTCACGCTCGAGCACCCGATGCCGCTGGTGACCGAGTTCGGCTACGTGCCGCTGGAACTGACCCAGCAGCAATTCGAGGAGGCGCGCAGCGCCGCTGAAAAGCAGGCCAAGCGCGCCCGCGATCGCCTGGCGAAGGAAGCGGTCAGCAGCGAAGTCCGGCTGACCGAAGTGATGTTGCTGTGGAGCGAGGAGACCGCCGCGCTGCAGGCCCGCCACGCCGACATCAGCATCATCGGCGGACCCGATCCCGGCAAGGACTCGCCGCGCTTCGCGCTCACCTTCAAGAGCCTGCTGCTGAATTCCGGGCGACCCGTGCTGCTGATCCCGCGCGGCGCCAAGCTCAATGTTCCGCTGCGCCGCGCCGTGGTGGCATGGAAGCCGACCGGCGAAGCCTCGCGCGCCTTGCACGACGCACTGCCGCTGCTGGCCAATGCCAGCGAGATCGACGTGCTGGTGGTCGACCCGCGGGTCGCCGAGGGACAGCACGGCCAGCAACCCGGCGCCGACATCGCCGTGCACCTGGCCCGCCATGGACTGAAGGTGAACGTCGTGTCCCAGCCCAAGGCCGGGCTCAGCGTCGGCGGCAATGTCCTGCTGCATGTCCAGGACGTCGATGCCGATTTGCTGGTGATGGGCGGCTACGGCCACGCCCGCTGGCGCGAAGTGGTGCTCGGCGGCGCGACCAACTCCGTGCTCGAGGGCGCGACCCGACCGGTGCTGTTCTCGCATTGAGTTGAGGCGCTAGCCCGCGTTTTGCCTTAGTGTTACCCCCGGGTGGGCCCGCGCAACGCGGGCCCGAGTTTGTGCCGGGGAACGATTGCAACGATGACAAGCGCTGATCCGGTGCAATCGGCGACGGCCGTGGCGCCGTCTGTCCCGTCGGGACCGGCGCCGTGAGCCTGCTGGTCGAGCTCAAGCGCCGCAAAGTCTTCAAGGTCGGCGCGGCCTATCTGGTCGTGGCCTGGCTGGCCGTGCAGGCGGTATCGATCGCGTTCCCGGCCTTCGATGCGCCGCCCTGGGCCTTGCGCGTGTTCATCCTGCTCAGCCTGCTCGGTTTTCCACTGGCGCTGGTGATGGCCTGGATCTTCGATGCCACGCCCGAGGGCGTCAAGTTCGACCCCGGCGTTTCCGGCAGCAAGCGCGTGTTCGCCGCCGCCGCCGTGCTGATCGCGCTGGCGCTGGCCTGGTACTTCCGCGGCCAGCCGGCCTTGCGCGGCGACGAACTCGCGAAGCCGCCCGCCGTCGCGCAGGCGCCCGTGCCCGCGGCCGCGCCGGCAATATCGGAAAAATCCATCGCGGTGCTGCCGTTCGTGGACATGAGCCAGAACAAGGACCAGGAATATTTCTCCGACGGCATCGCCGAGGAATTGCTCAATCGCCTCGCCAAGTTCCCGGACCTGCTGGTCGCCGCGCGCACCTCGGCGTTCCAGTTCAAGGGCAAGACCCTCGACGTGGCCGAGATCGGCAGGCAGCTGCGGGTCGCGCATGTGCTCGAGGGCAGCGTGCGCAAATCGGGCACCCGGCTGCGCATCACCGCGCAGCTGATCGACAGCAAGACCGGTTACCACCTGTGGTCGGAGACCTACGATCGCGAGGCCACCGACATCTTCAAGGTCCAGGACGAGATCTCGAACGCCATCGCCGATGAGCTCGAAGCCCGCCTGGTCGACCAGCCCGGCGCCGCCACGCAGGCACGGGCCGCCAACCCCGCCGCCTATGACGATTACCTGAAGGGCCGCAGTTTCATCGCGCTGCGGCGCGTCGCGAACCTCGACAAGGCCATCGCCGCGTTCGACCGCGCGATCGCCCTGGATCCCGGCTACAGCCCCGCGCATTCCGGTCGCGCCTTCGCCTACCTGCTCCGGCCGATGTGGAACGCCCCCGGCTCCTCGCAACCGGCCCTGGCCGCCGCGCAGGCATCGGCCGAAGAAGCGCTTCAGCTCGATCCCGGCAATGCCGAGGCCTATATGGTGCGTGGCCTGGCGGCTTTCTTCAGCCGGAATGCCACCGCCGCTGCCGCCGACCTGGACCGTGCCCTGGCGCTGGCCCCGGGCAGCGTCGATGTGCTCAACCTGGACGGCGATTTCCGCCTGAACACAGGCGACCTGGGCGCGGCCGAGCGCGACAAGCGCCAGGCGATGGCGCTGGACCCGCTCGCCTTCGTGCATCCGCTGAACCTTGCCGATGTATTGATCGCCCAGGGACGCTATGCCGAATCGGCCGCCGCCGCCGAGCAGTCCGTCGCGCTGGGCGCCAGGGACTTTGGCTACACTCGACTGGTGACGGCCTATTCGCGGCTCGGTCGCTTCGAAGACGCCAAGGCCGCGCTGGACAAAGCTTGCGCCTTCGAGCCGGCCTCGGTCGCGACTTGCACGCTGAGCCGGCTGCAGTGGCTTGTCGCGAGCGGACAAGGGCCACAGGCGAAAGCCCCGTTGGACAAGGTGGGACTGGAACTGCGCAACGGCCACCTGCCGATGGGTCAGTATGGCGCCGCGGCGATGGCGGCGCTCTACTTCGAGTTGGGAGACATGCCCAAAGCGGCGCAATGGCAGCGGACCGGCCTGGACGAAGGCAGCTGGTTCCTGACCACGTCACTTGTGGACAAGTCCGGCGGCGCCAAGCTGCCCGAAGAACTCAGCCGCGACCCGGACTGGCTGGCGGTCTGGGCCGACCCGCGCCTGAAGGACGTGATGGCTGCCTATCGCCGCAACCTGCTGGCGTGGCGGGCCTGCGCGCGCGGAGGCGGCGGATGTCGCTGATCGCCGAGCTCCAGCGCCGCAACGTCATCCGCATGGCCGGGTTGTACCTGGTCGGCGCGTGGCTGATCGTGCAGGTGGCCGGAACGATCTTGCCGATGTTCGGCGCGCCCGGCTGGTTGCCGCGCAGCATCGTGGTGGTGCTGGTGATCGGCTTCGTGCCGGCGTTGGTGTTCGCCTGGATCTTCGAGCTGACGCCCGACGGCCTCAAGCGCGATGCGCAAGTCAGCCCGACCGAATCGATCGCGCCGCAGACCGCGCGGCGCATGGATCGCATGATCATCGCCGCGCTGCTGCTCGCACTCGTGTATTTCGGCGTGGACAAGTTCGTGCTGGCGCCGGCGCGCGAGGCGGCGGCCGTGGCCAGCGCCCGCAAGGAAAAGCTGTCGCAGGCGCCGGCAGCCGCCGAAGTCGCCAAGCCGGCGATCCCCGACAAGTCTATCGCCGTGCTGCCGTTCGAGAACCTGAGCGAAGACAAGGCCAACGGCTACTTCGCCGACGGCATCCAGGACCAGATCCTGACCGGCCTGGCCAAGATCGGCGATCTCAAGGTGATCTCGCGCACCTCGACGCAGAAATACGCCAGCCGCCCGGACAACCTGTCGCAGATCGCCAGGGAGCTCGGCGTCGCGCACATCCTCGAAGGCAGCGTGCAGCGCTCCGGCAATAGCGTTCGGATCAACGTGCAGCTGATCGACGCCAAGACCGACAGCCACCTCTGGGCCGAAATCTACGACCGCAAGCTCGATGATGTGTTCGCGGTGGAAAGCGAAGTGGCGCAGAAGATCGCCGAGTCGCTGGCAGCCACGCTGACCCGCGGCGAATTGAACGCGCTGATGCAGAAGCCGACCGAGGTCCCTGCCGCCTACGATGCCTATCTGAAGGCGCGCGCGCTCAACAGCCGTGCGCTCCAGACCCGCCAGCAAGGCGACCAGACGCTCGCTGCCTACCGCGAGGCGGTGCGCCTGGACCCCGGTTTTGCGCTGGCCTGGGCCCAGATTGCGCGCGAGTGCTTCCGCATGACCTGGCTCGGCTTCGACACCGCTGGCGAGTTGCGGAGCGAGGGCGAGCAGGCGCTGGCCCATGCCACCGAGCTGGCGCCCGGATCACCGCCGGTCGAGATCGCCCGCGGCGTCCACATGTATTACATCGAGCGCGACTTCGCCGGCGCGCTGGCGGTGATGAACTCGCTCAAGACCAAGGTGCCCAACGACGGCGACATCTGGATGTGGGCAGGCTACCTGAGCCGGCGGCTCGGCCAGTTCCAGGAATCGGTGGTCGATTTCGAGCGCGCGCGCGAGCTGTCGCCCAACGACGCCAACATTGCCTATCATTTCGCCGTCTCCATCATCGCCACGGGCGATTGCGAACGCGGCGTGCGCGAGCTCGACGCCAGCCTGGCGCTGGCGCCGGACAACACCCATGCGCTGGCGCTGAAACTGCAGTGCGCCTGGTGGCGCGGCAAGTTGCCAGAGGCGTCGGCATACCTGGCCACCGCCGATGCCGACGCGCCGGCGGTGCAGGGGCTGCTCGGCATGCAGTCGCTGTTCCAGCGTGATTACGCCACGGCAGCCAGGCAATTGCAGCGCGCCATTGCCGGCACCGGCGACCTGTCCATCGACGCCTTGATGGCCGGCTATCTGCCCGCGCGCATCGAGTGGCAGCTGGACCTGGCGCTCAGCCAGCAGCGCGCCGGGGCGACGGCGCAGGCGCAGGCAACCTACCGCCAGGTGAAGGCGGAGGCCACGGCCGCACTGGCGGCGACACCGGACAATCGCTATCTCGAAACCGCCTGGCACGCCGCGCTCGGCATCGCACTGGCCGGTCTGGGCGAGCGCGATGCCGCCGCCGCGCAAGCCCGCCTTGCCATGTCCCTGGTTCCGGAAAGCGCCGACCGCCTGGAAGGGCCAAGCTGGGTGGTCTACGCGGCGCGCGCGTTTGCCTTGAGTGGCGATGCGGCGAATGCCGTTCCGCTGTTGCGCCACCTCGTGCAGACCCCGGTCAGCCTGCTCAGCGTGGAGAACCTGCGGGTCGAGCCGTTCTGGGACGACATCCGCACCGACCCGGGCTTCAAGGCCTTGCTCGACACGCCGCCACGCGCACCAGGAAGCACGCCATGAACGCCGGCTTCTTCGCCGAACTGCAACGCCGCAACGTCATCCGCATGGCCGGGCTGTACGTGGTCGGCGCATGGCTGCTGGTGCAGGTGGCGGGCACCGTGCTGCCGTGGTTCGGCGTGTCGGCATCCGTGTTGCGCGGGCTGGTGGTCGTGCTGGTGATCGGCTTCATTCCGGCGCTGGTTTTTGCCTGGGTGTTCGAGCTCACGCCGGATGGCATCAAACGGGATGCGGACGTGGCCCCTGGGCAATCGATCGCGCCGCAAACCGCGCAACGTATGAACCGGATGATCATCGCTGTGTTGTTGCTGGCGCTGACCTACTTTGGCTTCGACAAGTTCGTGCTGGCGCCGCGTCGTGAGGCCTCGACGTCCGCAACGGCGCAGCCACAGGTGGCCGCACCCGTCGTCGCGGCCAGCGTGGCCAGCGACAAGTCGATCGCCGTGCTGCCGTTCGTCAACATGAGTTCCGACCAGGAACAGGAGTATTTCTCCGACGGCCTGTCCGAGGAGTTGCTGAACCAGTTGGCGCAGATCCCGCAGCTGCGGGTGATCGCCCGCACATCATCGTTTTCCTTCAAGGGCAAGGAAGTCGACGTCGCCACCATCGCCAAGGCGCTTAACGTCGCCAACGTTCTTGAAGGCAGCGTGCGCAAGTCCGGCAACACGCTGCGGATCACCGCGCAGCTGATCCGCGCCGTCCGACAGCTCGCACCTGTGGTCGCAAACCTACGACCGCGACCTCACCGATGTGTTCAAGGTGCAGGACGAAATCTCCCGCGAGGTGGTGTCGGCGCTGAAGCTGGAGCTGCTGCCCGGCAAGTCGCCGGACAGCACCCAGCGCACGCACAGTCCCGCCGCCTATGAGCAGTACCTCATTGCCCAGGGCGTATTCCGGGCCGGCGTGAAGGGTGCGCCCGTGGAAACGGCACTGTCGGCGCTTCAACGTGCCATCGCAATCGACCCCGATTACGCGAATGCCTACGCGCTGCAGTCGATGGCACTCGCGCGCGCCGCGGACTTCGCCGAGGATGCCGCCGCGCGCGAGCGCTTGATCAGCGCCGCGCTCGCGTCTGCCGACAAGGCGATCGCGCTTGCACCGGACCTTGCCATTGGCTATGTCAGGCGCGGCAGCATCCGCTTCGCAGTGCGCTGGGATTGGATGGGCGCGAAGACCGATATCGAGCGTGCCATGGCACTCGAACCCGATAACGCGATCGTATTGTCCACTTACGCGCAGAGCCTGCTCACCTTGGGACAGCGCGAGCAGGCTCTGCAGCTGTTCCGCAAGGCAGTCGTTTCAGACCCGCTCGCTGCCAATGTCTGGACCTCGCTCGGGCGCGGTCTGGAGGCCGTCGGCCAGACGGCGGAGGCGAAGCGGTCCTATGAGCGCGCACTCGAAATCAGCCCGAAGATGCCCTGGGGGACCCACCTCCTCGGCAGCCTGCTGTTGCGGACCGGGCACGCCGACGAGGCCCTGGCGGTGTTCCAGAGCGTGGACGCGAGAAGCCGGACCCGATGGCGGTATCGCCATGGCCGAATACACACGCGGCAACGAAGCGGCGTCGCGCAATGCGCTGGCTTCGCTGGAGAAGAGTGCCACGCCTGGCATGGCCTACCAGATGGCCGAAGTGCGTGCATGGCGTGGGGAGAAGGACCAGGCATTCGCGTGGCTCGATCAAGCCTATGCGGCTCACGACGGCGGTCTCGTGCGACTGCCGTGGGACCCGGCGATGGATCCCCTCCGCGACGATCCCCGGTTCGCGACGCTGATCCGGAAAATGGGTTTCCCGAAATGATCCTGTTCGCCGAACTCAAGCGCCGCAACGTCATCCGCATGGCCGGGCTCTATCTGGTCGGCGCGTGGTTGCTGGTGCAGGTGGCCGGCACGGTGCTGCCGTTGGTTCAACGTCTCGGCGTCGGTGTTGCGCGGTCTGGTGGTGGTGCTGGCAATCGGCTTCGTGCCGGCGCTGGCCTTCGCCTGGATATTCGAACTCACGCCCCAGGGCTTGAAGCGCGACGAGGACGTGCCTGCGGAACAATCGATCGCGCCCCAGACGGCGCGACGGATGAACCGCCTGATCGTGGCCGGGCTGTCGCTGGTGATTCTGCTGATGGTCGTCGAGCGCGTCTGGTTCGCGGCGCCGCGCGGCGCTCCGGACGCCGCATCGACTGCGGCACGCAATGCGGCCGCGCCCGAGACGCCGCCTGCCGCCGCGGCCACGGACAACTCGATTGCCGTACTGGCCTTCCGCGATTTGAGCCAGTCCCAGGACCAGGCGTTCTTCTCCGAAGGCATGGCCGAGGAAATCCTCAACGCGCTGACCCGGGTGAAATCCTTGCGTGTGCTCGGCCGCAGTTCCTCGTTCCAGTACAAGGACAAGGACGTGCCGCCGCAGACGATCGGCAAGCAACTGGGCGTGGCGCATGTGCTCAACGGTTCGGTGCGCAAGCAAGGCAACAAGCTGCGCATCTCGGCCGCGCTGATCCGGACCAGCGATGGCGTGCAGCAGTGGTCCAAGCAGTACGACGGCGACATCGCGGACGTGTTCGACCTGCAGGATACCTGCGCGCGCGACATCGCCGCCGAGCTCGACAGCGCGCTTGCGGGCGGACAGGCCAGGCTGGTCGACAAGGCCACCGACAACCCGGACGCCTACGCGAAGTTCATCGAGGCGCAACAACTGGTCACGCGCCGTTTTGGCGACAGCCTGCCGCGCGCGATCGTGCTGCTGAACGATGCCCTCAAGCTGGACCCGGGATTCTCACGGGCCTGGGCCAAGCTGGCGGTTGCGCACGCGGTGGTGGTGCAATACGTCGGTGGCGACTGGAACGAGCACTGGGCGTTGGCGGAGAAAGCCGCCAATCGCGCAATCGAACTGGATCCGCGCAGTTCCGAGGCCTACGCGACGATCGGCTACATCAATCTCTCGCGCCGCCACTACCTGGACATGGACAAGCCGGCCAAGCGCGCGCTGGAGCTCGACCCGGACGACATCACCAGCAACTTCTGGCTGGCCAACCAGTACACCTCGATGGGCCGGCTGCGCGAAGCCGAGCAGCTGATCGCCCATGCGTTGGAGCGCGACCCGGCCAATCCGCTGGTCATGTTCTACATGGGCAACCTGAAGTGGGTGCAAGGCGACTACCAGGGCGGACGCATGGTCTCGCAGGCCGCCGCCGCGCTCGGCCATCCACTGTCCAAGATGACGCTGGCCTACGACCTGGCCCGGCGCGGAGAGATGGTGGCTGGCGCCAAGGACTTTGCCACCGCGATGACGGCCCTGGGCACCCACATGCCGGCGGCCGATATCGAAACGGTGTTCATGGCCGGCACCGGCAACAGCGCCGAACGCGCGCGCGCTGTCGCCATACTCGATCGGCATCTGGACGACGAATACACGCCGACCTTCCTGCTGATGGCGCACCAGCCTGAGCGTTCCTTCGCCCTGTTCGAGCGCAACCAGTCCGGCCTCTCGGATGCGTACTACGACTGGCTTTGGCAAACCGAGGACTGGTCGCGCGAGGCACGCCAGCATCCGGCCTTCCAGGGCTTCGCCAAGCGCATCGGCCTGGTCGACTACTGGAAGCAGAACCGTTGGCCCGACCTGTGCTCGCCCACGCCAGAAAATGGGCCGGACGCCTTCCAATGTCGATGAACCTGCCCGCCGAACTCCAATGATCCTCCGGAACTTGTCCCAATCCCTGAAGGAACAGAACTGGACTGCGATCTGGATCGAGTTCGTATTGCTGGTGGTCGGCGTCTTCCTCGGCATCCAGGTATCGAACTGGAATGAACAACGGGTCACCGACAAGAAGGCTGCGATGTTCACCGAGCGCCTGCGTGAAGACCTGCGTGTCGAGGTGTGGAGATTCAACGCCATAAATTTCTACTATGACGATGTGCTGGTCAATGCCCGAAAGACACTGGCCGCCCTGGAGGGCAGGACCACGTTGTCGAACGAGGCGCTGCTGATTGCGGCCTATCGGGCAACCCAGTACGCGGAATATGTCCAATACCGGGCAACCTATGACGAGCTGACCTCGACCGGCAACGTTGGCCTGGTGGCAGACCCGTCGCTGCGCAAGATGGCGACCGAGACCTACAGCACCTTGCTTTACCAGAACATCAAGGACGAGGGCATCAACTCGCGGTACCGGGCTGCCTTCCGTATGCTGCTCCCAATCGATGTTCAAGAGACCATAGCTGCGAAATGCGGCGATCGATTCACGAACATCGGCGACTACGAGGGAATAAAGAACTCGCTGGACTATGACTGCACGACGGGCCTGGCACAGCAGGAAATCGACAGCGCCGCAGCGACGTTGCGCTCCGATCCCACGCTGGCGCCCCTGCTCCGGCTGCGCATCGCCAACATCAACTCGGCAATCTCCACCATGGTCATGAGCAAGGATGTCCTGACCAGGCTCAATGCACTCTCCGGGAAAGGGAAGGCCCCGTGATCCTGCGCCGCCTCGTCGACGCACCTGAAGCAACAACACTGGGCCGGCGTCGGCATCGAGCTGGCCGATCGTGTGCTCGGCGTGTTCATCGGCATGCAGGTGTCGAACTGGAACGAGGAGCGCAGGGACCGCGCGCTGGAGCGGCAATACCTGGAGCGACTGCGCGAGGATTTCGCCTCGTCGGTGTCGAGCGCGCAAGAGGGCATCGAGAGCATGGAGTCGCAGGCCAGCAAGGCCACGCTGATGCTGGACCGCCTGCGCGCCTGTCGCCTGGACGACGCGGACCAGCGCGCCGATTTCGCCGGCGCTCTCTACGTGCTGGGCAGGATCCAGCCGCCCCTGCTGACCCGCGGGACGATCGATGAACTGCGCTCCACCGGAAGACTCGGTATCATCCGCAGCGTCAGACTGCGCCAGGTGCTGTCCAACGTCGTCCAGGAGCAGGAGCGCACGATGGAGGTCCTCGGCTTCATCGTTGCCCGGCGCAATGCCCAGATCGCCTACGTTGATGCCCGAAGCACGTTCCTGGTGACGCAGGACGCCGGGGCCGAGTCGAAGCGGGGGCCGGAAGAGGTGCTGTTCGACTTCCCGGCCTTGTGCAAGGACCCCACGTACATCAACGCCGTGTCGCACCTGCGCCAGACGGCTTACGTCGTGGTCGGGCAGAACCGCAGGCTGCTGGTCAAGTACCAGGCCATGCTGAAGTTGCTGGATGCCGAACTGGGCAAGAGGACGCCATGAGCCTGATCGCCGAACTCAAGCGCCGCAACGTCATCCGCATGGCCGGCTTGTACCTGGTCGGCGCGTGGTTGATCGTGCAGGTGGCGGGCACCTTGTTGCCGGTGTTCGGCGCGCCGGGCTGGGTGATGAAGACGATCGTCGGCCTGCTGGCCGTGGCGTTCGTGCCGGCGCTGGTATTCGCCTGGGTGTTCGAGCTGACGCCCGATGGCATCAAGCGCGATGCGGAAGTCAGCCCGGCCGAATCGATCGCGCCGCAGACCGCGCAGCGCATGAACCGCATGTCTGGTGGTCGCCTTGCTGCTGGCGCTGGGCTATTTCTGCTTCGACAAGTTCGTCCTCGCGCCCGCGTCGCGAAGTGGCGATGGTGGCCACGGCGGAGAAGAAGGCGGTGGCCGCCGCCGGCGCCGTGGTGAGCGACAAGTCCATCGCCGTGCTGCCCTTCGTCAACATGAGCTCGGACAAGGACCAGGAGTATTTCTCCGACGGCATCAGCGAGGAGATCCTCAACGGGCTGGCGCAGGTGCAGGGCCTCAAGGTGGTCGGCCGCACTTCCAGCTTCAAGTTCAAGGGCCACAACGAAGACCTGCGCGTGATCGGCGAACAACTCGGCGTCGCCCATCTGCTGGAAGGCTCGATCCGCAAGCAGGGCGACAGCGTGCGCATCACCGCGCAGCTGATCAAGGTCGCCGACGGCTACCACCTGTGGTCGAAGACCTACGACCGCAAGCTCACCGATATCTTCGCCATCCAGGACGAGATCAGCAAGGCGATCACCGAAGCGCTGTCCGTGCAGATCATGAGCGGTGACGCCGCGCCGCGCGTCGCCAATATCGACCCGGCGGCCTACGACATCTACCTGCGCGCGCGCCAGTTGCTGGCCAAGCGTCGTGCCGAAACCATCCGGCAGGCCGCCACCCTGTTCGAAGCGGCCGCGATCATCGACCCGAAGTTCGACGCGGCCTGGTCCGGCCGCGCCCGCGCCCTGTCCCTGGCCTGGAACTACGAGGGCGCTGCCGTGGGAAGTTCCCATGCGCTGCAAGTACAGCAGGCCGTGCAGAACGCGTTGGCGCTTAACCCGCGCAATGCCGAAGCGCACTCCGCGCTCGGCTACCTCGAGATCACCCAGTCGTGGAGCTGGAATGAAGGCCTGCGCGAAACCGAGCAGGCGATCGCGCTGGCGCCCAACGACGCCGAGATCGCCAACTTCGCCGGGGACGTCTATCGGGCGCTAGGCGATTTCCAGCAAGCCACCCGATGGGAGCGGCGAGCCTTGGAGCTGGATCCGCTGCTGCCAATCAATCACTCGGACCTGGCCTGGGTACTGCAGATACAGGGCCGCTGCCGGGAGGCGATCGCGCCAGGACAAAAGGCCCTGGAGCTCGATCCCGGGCTGCTTGGAGCGATGGACGCGTTGGCGCGGGCCTATATCTGCCTGGGCGACTTCACCCAGGCAAGCCGGTTGATGGAGCGGATGGCAAAGTCAGCACCGGGCCTGGCGTCCGTTACCGACTTGCGCGCGCGCCTTGCGATCCAGGACGGCCGACCTGACGATGCCCGCAAGGCGATCGCCGAGCTCCAGACTCGCGCCCGTGCCGGCGAACTCCTCAACTACATCATCGCCCAACTCGAGACCATGCTCGGCGACAACGACGCGGCCGCGCAGTCGCTGGCGCTTGGCTACGCCCAGCACGATCCGTTGTTCCCGTTCGACGACCTTTGGATGCTGCCGGAAGACTGGCCTGACCATCCCGGTATCCGCGCCACCTTGGACAAGCCGGAGCTGAAGGCGTTATTCGACATGCGGCGCAACTATTTCAAGGCGCAGAAAATGCGCGGCTTCAAGTGAACGCGCCCGCCGGTGAGCCGACGCTGCTGCAACGGCTGCGCGAACGCAAGCTGGTCCAGTGGGCGGTCGCCTACCTGGCCGGCGCGTGGGTGGTGCTGCAGGCGTTGGATCTGGTCGGCCAGCAATTCGGCTGGCCGCCCGGCCTGCTGCGCGGCGTCACCTTGACGCTTGCCATCGGATTCCTCATCGCGCTCGTCCTGGCCTGGTATCACGGCGAACGCGGCCTGCAGCGCGTCACCGGCGTCGAGCTGATGATCCTCGCGCTGCTGCTCGCCATCGGCGGCGGCATGTTGTGGCATTTCGGCCGCAGCGCCGCACCGGCCGCCGCGCCCCGGCCGCCGTACAGGCAACGCCACCTGCAATCGCCGATGACGCATCCGCAAAATCCATCGCGGTGCTTCCCTTCGAAAATCTCAGCGGCGACAAGGAAAACGCCTACTTCGTCTCCGGCATGCAGGACATGATCCTGACCAGCCTGGCCAAGATCCGCGAATTGAAAGTGATCTCGCGCACCTCCACCGAGAAATACGCCAGCCGCCCGGAGAACCTCAAGAAGGTCGCCGCCGAACTGGGCGTCGCCAACCTGCTTGAAGGCAGCGTGCAACGCATCGGCGACCAGGTGCTGATCAACCTGCAGCTGATCGATGCGCGCAGCGACACCCACCTGTGGGCCGAGAGCTACCAGCGCAAGGTGGAGGATGTTTTTTCGCTCGAACAGGAAGTGGCGACCATCGTGGCCGACGCCCTTCGCGCCAAGCTGCTGCCGTCCGAAACGCAGGCGATCGCCGCCCGCCCGACCGACAATCCGGCCGCCTATGACCTGTTCCTGCGCGCGGAATATGCCTGGCGCAAGTTCCAGGATTCCGGAGAAAGCAAAGAATTGGTTGATGCCATCGCGCTCTACCAACAAGCGGTCGCTGCCGATCCGAAGTTCGCCTTGGCGCATGCCAGGCTGTCGCTGGCGCGCTCGATGCTTTACTGGAATGGCGGCACCCCGCAGCTAAGCCTGGGCGATCTGGCCAAAGGGGCGCAGGCGTCGGCGGACCGCGCCAAGCAACTCGACCCCAAGCTGCCGGACGCCAATCTGGCCCTCGCCGATATTCAATATCGCATCCACCTGGACTATCCGGGCGCGCTGGCCGCCTATGACGCGGTGCTGCGCGAGCGGCCGGGCGACGTCGATGCCTTGTGGGGCAGGGGCCTGGTGTTGCGCCGCCTGGGTCGCTTCAGCGAAGCCATTGCGGCCTACGACGCGGCGATCGAACTCAATCCGCGCAATGACACCGTCATCACCGACCGCGCCCTGACCTGCTTTTTTGCCGGGCGCCTGGACGAAGCCGATGCCGGTTTTCGCGAGGGCCTGGCGCTCAATGCCGACAACACCACGGCAGCCTTCCGTCTGGCGAATCTGAAGCTGTATCGAAACGGCGACGCGGAGGCGGCGCTGGCAACGCTGCAAGGCGAGCAGCGAGCCGTGCAGTTTGCCCGCGCGAGCTTGCTTGCCTTCCAGCGAAAGTACGACCAGGCGCTGGCGCTGACCCGGGTGCTCGAGGCAGACCCGTCCGATGAAGGCGAAGCTGCGGCTGTCCGGGGCATGATGTTGGCGGCCGCCGGCCAGAGGGAAGCTGCCGCGCCGCTCCTGCGAAAGGCCGGGCAAAAGCTCCGGGCGGAATTGGCCAGCCTGCCGTTGAACTCGGGCGCCGGCCAGGGAAGCCGACACCGCTTGGCCCAGATCGAAGCCTGGCTGGGCAATGAAAAGGCCGCGCTGGAACTCACCCGGCAGGCGCTGGCGTTGCTGCCGCCGGAAAAGGACGCCGCCAATGGCGCGATAGGATTGGGCGACGGCGCGAACACCTACGCGGTGCTCGGCCGTGTCGATCTGCTGCTGCCGGTGCTCGAGCGCATCCGCGCGCTGCCCGGCACCGACCTGCAGACATCGGCGGCAAACCTGCGCCTCGATCCGATCTGGGACAAGGTGCGCAACGACCCGCGCTTCCAGGCCGAGATCCCGCGCTTCGCCGCCAAGGAAAAGGCCTTGCAATGAACCTGCGCCGCCTCATCGAGCACATCAAGGGCCAGCACTGGACCGCCGTCGCGATCGATTTCGTGATCGTGGTGGTCGGCGTGTTCGTCGGTATCCAGGTATCGAACTGGAATCAGCAGCGCGCAACCGACAGGCAGGCCGCGATCTTCACCATGCACCTCAAGGAAGACCTGCGCGAAGAGGATTGGGTTTACCAGTTGATGATCGGCTACAACCGCCAGGTGCTGGCGAACGCCGAACGCGCTGCCAACGCCCTCAGCGGGAGCAGCACGATGTCGGACGAGGCCTTCATGGTCAGCGCCTACCGTGCGACCCAGTACAAGCAGAGATTGCGCCGCCGTGCGACCTTTGACGAGCTGATTTCCACCGGCACCATCGGCCTGATCAAGGACCGGAAGCTGCGCGATCTCGCGATACGGGTCTACAACATGCCCGTAATCGAGAACATCGCCAGGGACGGCATTGAGTCTCGCTACCGGGAGGAATTCCGGATGAGCGTAGCAACCGAGGTGCAGCGGGCGCTTGCCAGGAATTGCGGCGATCGGCCCACCATGGTGGGGGACTACGGCGCCATCGTCGCCGCGCTCGACTATCCCTGCCAGACCGGCCTGTCCGAAGCCAGCATCCGCGAGGCGGCCGCGGCGCTACGATCCAACCCGACGCTGCTTCCGTTGCTGCGCCTGCGCATCGCCGATCTCGATACGCGGCTGGGTGACATGAGGGGCCCAAACTATGAGGAGGTCAGGCTGGGCCTTCAGGCGATCGGGAAGGAAGCGCCATGATCCTGCGCCGCGTCATCGAACATGTGAGGAAGCAGGAGTGGACTGCGATCTTCATTGACCTTGCCATCGTCGTAGTCGGCGTGTTCATCGGCATCCAGGTGTCGAACTGGAATATCGAGCGCGAGACGAATCGGAAGGCCGCCATTTTCACCGAGCGACTTCGAGCCGACGTGCAAGTGGAGGCGTGGGCCTACGAATACCTTATCGAGTACAACAGGGATGTCCTGGCCAACGTGGGCAGGGTGCTCGCGGCCATGACCGACGGCCACCCGCTGTCCGATGAGCAATTCGTCATCAGCGCCTATCGGGCCAGTCAATACGAGTACCAGGATCGGCGCCGAGCCACCTACGATGAAATGCTGTCGACCGGCACGATCGGCCTGATCACCGATCAAAAGCTGAGGCAAACGGCGATCATGGTGTACTCGTCGCCCCTGCTGGATCAGATTTTGAATGAAGGAAGAGCCTCGGAGTACCGCGAACTTTTTCGCAAGACGGTCTCGGCGCGCGTCCAACAAGCGCTGCTCAAGCAATGTGGCGACCGCCTGGTGCCGCCCCTCGATTATGCACTTATAGTCAAATCGCTGGACTTCCCGTGCACGCTTGATCTGCCAGCGGAGGACATTCGCGCCGCAGCGCAGGCATTGCGCTCCCACGATAGGCTCGTTTCATCGCTCCAGCTGCGATTCGCGGATACCGAGACCGCCCTCAGCGGCCTGCAAGAATACAACCCGACCATGTTGCAAAATCTGCGCGAGATTGCGGGGCAGGGAAGAATGACCCTGGTCCTGGTAACCGGAGGAATCGCTACTTGAGCCTGCTCAGCGAACTCAAGCGCCGCAACGTCATCCGCATGGCCGGCCTGTACCTGGTCGGCGCCTGGTTGATCACGCAGGTCGCGGGCACCGTATTGCCGATGTTCGAAGTGCCTGCCTGGGTCTCACGGGCGGTGGTGATCCTGCTGGCGGTGGGTTTTGTTCCTGCGCTCGCCTTCGCCTGGATCTTCGAGCTCACGCCCGAAGGTCTCAAGCGCGATGCCGAGGTTTCGCCGGACGAGTCGATCGCGCCCAGGACCGCGCGCCGCATGAACCAGTTGCTGCTGACCCTGATGGCGCTGGCACTGGCGTACTTCGCCATCGACAAGTTCGTGCTCACGCCCGGGCGTGAAGCCGCGGGCTTGGCGACAACAGCGCCAGGCACGACCAGCCACGGCTCGAAATCCGCAACGACCATCAGCGACAAATCGGTCGCGGTGCTGCCGTTCGTGGCGATGAGCCAGTCGCCCGAGGACGGCTATTTCGCCGATGGCCTCAGCGAGGAGATCATCAACGCGCTGACCACGCTGCCGGACCTGCTGGTGACGGCGCGCACCTCGACCTTCCATTTCAAGAACAAGGATGTGCCGATCCCTGAGGTCGCCAAGGCCCTTGGCGTGGCACATGTGGTGGAGGGCTCGGTGCGGCGCGCCGGCGACAACCTGCGGGTGACCGCGCAGCTGATCCGCGCCAGCGACGGATTCCATCTGTGGTCGCAGAGTTACTACCGCCCGGTGGCGGACATCTTCTCGGTGCAGCAGGACATCGCCGCCAACGTCGCGCGGGCGCTCGACGTGGTGCTCGACGCGGCCAAGCGCGAGCGCATGCTGGCCAGCGGCACGCGCAACGTCGAAGCCTTCCTTGCCTATCGCAGGGCGGTGGACGCGCTGGACGACTGGCATGCCACCGACCGGCGCAGCGGCAAGATGTGGGATGCACTGGACCTGTTGAACCAGGCCACCGCGCTCGACCCCAACTTCGTGATGGCCGAGCTCGACAGCGCCGATCCATATACGCACTACCTGATGGGCCACTCCCGCCACCCAAGGGCGGACTGGAGCCGGTGCAGGCCTTGGCGACCGTGCGCGCGCATTACGACCGCGCCTTCGATGCCGCGCGCGACCTCGACACCCGGCTGTGGATCGATCTGGAACGCCAGGTTTTCGCCGAGCACTGGGATCGGGTGCCCGGGCTGATCGCCCAGTTGCGACAGCGCATCGCCGCAGGCAAGCAATTCAACATGATCTGGCTCAGCGATCTGATGACCGCGACCGGCCATGCCAAGGATTACCTGGGCATGGTGGACGCCGGTGCGCAGCGAAATCCGCTGGACCGCGAGCAGCGCGGCAAAGCGGCGCTGGCGGCGGAGGCCATCGGCGACTACGCGCGCACCGAGCAACTGATCCGGGACAGCATCGCGCAAGTGGGCCGTACCGGATTGATCACCAAAGCCGAGATCCTGATGGAATTCGACCGCGGGCGGCCGGACCGTGCATTGGCGATCTGCCTCGCGCTCGAAGCCGGCAGCACCAGCCGCTCGTACCTGCCTGTCGCCCAGGCCGCGATGGGCGATGTGGAAGCTGCACGCAAATCGCTCGCCGCGCTGGAAGCCGAAGGCGAGCGGCCGGTGCTGTTGATCCTGCCGTATTTCCAGCTCGGCGATATCGAATCCGCCAATCGGATCGCCGCACAGGTGGACGCTCGGCCGCTCGGCTCGCTGGAATTGCTCGGTGAAGTCAGCGCTTACGGCGGACGGCTGCCGTTCGACCCGAAGGTGACGCCAAACTTCATACGCCGCATGAAAGAGGCCGGCGCACCGACCGGGCCGATGCAGCCGTTCAAGCCCGGCGTCAAAGTGGACAAGCTATAAGCGGGCTGCAGCAGGGACTGCGCGAACGCCTGCAGTACGCGCGCTTTCAGAC
>CAVSCB010000013.1:0-118144 GCA_963726305.1 uncultured Gammaproteobacteria bacterium | reverse complement strand
CGCCGCAAGCCAGGCCAGCGGCCAGGGCAACAGGACACCGGCCGCGATCATCCATGTCGGGTGCGGAATCGTGAGCGCGCTCTGGATGGTCCCCGCCACCACCAGCGCGGCGATCAGCAGCGCGCAGGGCAGGCGATGCCGCAGTGCGATCCGCGCCGCCACGGCCGCGCCGACAAAGGCGCCCAGCAGCCAGCCGAACAGGACCATCGCCAGTGCGGCAGTCGGCATGCTGGCCGCGAACGCCGACACGGCGGCCGCATCGTTCCAGTCCATTCCGACGGGCGGCGGAAAGAAGAATTTGGCGTTGGCAAGTTCGACGAAGGTGATCACGATCATCATCGCGAACACGCCCGAGACAAGCGCAAAGAGGGTGCGGAGCATGCGGACCTCCTGGTTTCGCGAGCAGCATCGTGCGCGGCGCCAGGAAAAACAAGGGCCGCATGAGCGGCCCTTGTCCAGTCTGCCCAGCAGGTGTTCCGGATCAACGAAGCGGACGCGGCGCGTTCACAGCACGACGTTCGCGGCGGTCCGCCGCCGGGTGGGGCTTGGCCCCGGCATGGGCCTGCGCGTGGCGCGGCGCAGCAGCGGTATGCGGCGTGCGACGGCTCGGCGTGCGCTGTCCGCTGGGCCGACCGGCGCTGGCGCTGTCGTTGCCCATGCGGATCTGGCGGCTCGGCGCATAGCCTTCGACCACCGTCATCTCGATGTCGGCCTTCAGCACGCGGTGGATCGCGCGCAGCAGGCCGCCTTCATCCGGCGACACCAGCGAGATCGCCTCGCCCGACGCGCCGGCGCGGCCGGTGCGGCCGATGCGGTGCACGTAATCCTCGGCAACCATCGGCAGATCGAAATTGATCACCAGCGGCAGCTGCGGAATATCCAGGCCACGAGCCGCGACGTCGGTCGCGACCAAGACGCGCGCCTTGCCCGACTTGAAATCGCCGAGCGCTTTCAGGCGCTGCGACTGGCTCTTGTTGCCGTGGATGGCCACGGCCTTGATGCCGGACTTCTCGAGCTGCTCGGCCAGGCGGTTGCAACCGTGCTTGGTCTTGCCGAACACCAGGATCTGGTCCTGGTAGCGTTCGCTGAGGATGTCGATCAGCAGGTCGCGCTTGCGCGCGGCGTCGACCGGATGGGCGCGGTGGGTCACGGTCTCGGCGACCGTGTTGCGCGCGGCGACCTGGACTTCACGCGGATTGCGCATGAATTCCATGGCCAGCTTCTTGATCGCGTCCTCGAAGGTGGCCGAGAACAGCAAGGTCTGGCGGGTGGCCGGCAGCTTGTTGAGGATGCGCTTGATCGCGGGCATGAAGCCCATGTCGAGCATGCGGTCGGCTTCGTCGAGGATCAGCATCTCGACGTCGCGCAGCTGGACGCTGCCGCGCTCGAGATGGTCGATCAGGCGGCCCGGGGTGGCCACCAGGATGTCGACGCCGCGGCGCAGGGTGTCGAGCTGCGGGTTCATGCCGGCGCCGCCGTAGATCACGGTGGAGGCCAGCTTGGTGTGCTTGCCGTAGGTGCGGATGCTGTCGTGCACCTGCACGGCCAGTTCGCGGGTCGGGGTGAGGATCAGGCAGCGGATGCGACGCGGGGCGCCGGCGACGGTGCTTTCCGACAGGCGATGCAGCATCGGCAGCGCGAACGCCGCCGTCTTGCCGGTGCCGGTCTGGGCGCCGCCAAGCAGATCGTGGCCAGCCATCGCGAGCGGGATCGCCTCGATCTGGATGGAGGTGGGGGTCGCGTAGCCGATTTCGGTCAGCGCGCGAAGAAGCGCGGGCGCAAGCCCGAGCGATTCAAATGACATTGATGTTGCTCCGATGTACCCGAGGCGTTCCCTGAAACCGCGCTGCGAGTTGATGCTAAAAATTGACGCCAGAGTGGCGTGTTTGCGCAGCGTGACGTGCGGAGTGGGCTTGGGCCGGAGGAAGCTTTGAACTATCGGCTTTGGCGACCGGGGGAAAACGAAGCCGGTGCAGCAAACCGGCGAAGTGTACGCGAATCAGGCACTTCGCGCCAGCATCGCGCAGCCTGCCTTCCGAACTGGTCCCCCCTCGCCCCACTCGCCTCCGGCGCTTCCCGCCTTTCCCCGCCCGGCTGTTCGCCGTGTCCCCCGGCGTTCGCCTCGCCGGTTTCGCCGCGCGCGCGCGTCTTCCGGCCCTCCGTCCGGCGCTCCCGCCGTGCGCCCGTCCGTGCGCCCTCGCTGCGTCGTGCTTCGCTGCTCGCTGGCGTCGTCTTCTCCTTGTGCTGCTCGCTGTATGGCCTGACCAGCCCCTGGAGTTCGATGGCCCGACCCTGTTCACGGTGTTCGCCTTGTACAAGCCCGACAGCAGCGCCGATGCAGTGCTGCGGCGATGGACGAGGAGATCGCCAAGGTAGCCAACAACGGCGTCGACGCCGCCACCCTGAAACGCGTCAAGACCATGATGCTGGCCGACTGGTACGACGGCTGGAGAGTTTCATCGGTCGCGCCGATACCCTGGCCAAGCTGCAGACGCTGTGGGGTGATGCGAAGGTAGCCAATCAGATTCCGGGATGGATCGATGCGGTGACTTCGGAGGACATCCAGCGCACTGCCAGGACCTATCTGACCAAGGCCAACCGTACCGTCATCGATCGCAAGCCGGCCCCTGCCGCGGCGGCTGCGACTGCCACTCCGCCGAAGGGAGACAAGAAATGAGGATCTCCACGATGAACAGGATGATGCTTGCCGCGGCAATTTCGCTGCTGCTTTCGCCAGTTGCCTTCGCCGGCGCCAGCGCGAAGCTTCCCGCCGATCTGCCGCCCTACGGACAGGACAAGCCGATCCCGGTGCCGAAGATCGTCAAGAAGACGCTCTCCAACGGCTGGAAGTCTGGGTTGTCGCGCGCGATGGACTGCCGCGGGTCGACTACGTCCTGGCCGTGCGCGGCGCGGGCCTGATCGCGGACGACAGCCAGCATCCAGGCTTTGCCAACATGCTGGCCGGAATGCTCAATGAGGGAACCGCCAAGCGTGACTCCCGCGCAATCGCGGAAATGGCGCAGGGCCTGGGTGGATCGGTCGGCGCCGGTGCGGGCAACGACGGCATCACCGTTTCGGCAAATGCCCTGGCCTTCAACGCCGGGCCGATGCTTCGAGTTGATGGCGGAAATTGCGCAGCAGCCGTCCTTTCCCGCGGGCGAGGTGGAACTGGCCAAGGCCAATGCGCTACAGGCGTTGAAAGCCGCCGAGGCCACGCCGAGCTTCCGTTCCGAGCGTGCGATGAGCAACGCTATCTACGGCGATCATCCATATGGGCACACCCAGGCTACGGTGGAGTCGATCAACTCGATGTCCGTGGATTCGCTTCGCGCCGCGCATGCCCAGCGCTTCCGTCCTGATCGCAGCTTGCTGGTGATCACCGGGCGCATCGGCGAAGACCAGGCGCTCAAGCTCGCGGAAGCTGCATTCGGGAGTTGGAAGGCAACCGGCGAGGCGTTGCCGGCAGCTCCGCTCGCCCGCGCATCCGCACCTCCGGTACGGGTGCTGCTTGAACGTCCAGGAAGTGTCCAGGCGACCGTGCGTCTCGGTCGGCCCGGCATCGCCGCAACCTCCGCCGACTACGTGCCGCTGCGACTGACCAGCACGATCATCGGCGGCGGCTACAGCAGCCGAGTCAACCAGAACCTGCGCGAAGACAAGGGCTACACCTACGGCGCATCGGCCGGCGCGCGATCGTATCGTACCGGCGGCGGCATCGTCGGCGGTGCGGACGTCCGCAATGAAGTCACCGCCGCGGCCCTGAAGCAGTTCTTCATGGAGTACGGCAGGATCGGCACCGATCTGGTCAACGACGACGAGATGGGCATGAACAAGCGCTATGTCGCCGGTGGCTACCTGATCAACAACCAGTTGCAGGCATCGGTCGCAGGGACGCTGGCCAGCAACTGGCTGATCGGCTTGCCGGCCGAGTTCCTCGGCCAGTTCGTGCCGATGATCCAGAAAGTCACTCCCGATCAGGTTCGCCAGATGGGCGCAAAGTATTTCTCGCCCCAGACCCAGTCGATCGTGGTGGTTGGCGACAAGGCGGCCGTGGCCGAGCAGTTGAAGGAGTTCGGCGAGTTCACGGTCTCCCAAAAATAGCGGCACTGCGGTAAGAGAAGGTGGCCGGGCCCTGTGGTCCCGGCCATTTTTTTGTCTGGATCAGCGTAGGACCCGCTTGGCGCCCTTGTAGGATTCACTCCAGTACTCGATCCAGTCGGTCCAGGCGAACCGTTCCGCCGGTGCTGGGGGCGTGGACGAAGCGATCCTCGCCCACGTAGATGCCGATATGGCTGGCGCTTCCCCCGCCCGGATTGAAGAACACCAGGTCGCCCGGTTGCAGGCGATCGCGCCTGATGCCCGGGGCATCCAGTTCGATCAGTTCGCGCGTGCTGCGCGGCAGCCGCAGGCCGGCCGCATCCAGGAACACGAAGTCGATCAGGCCGCTGCAGTCGAAGCCGCCTTCGGGCGAATTGCCGCCGTAGCGGTAGGGCGTTCCGACCAGGCTGATCGCCCGCATCAGCACCTCGTTGGAGCGCGCGCTGAGTTCGGTAGGCTCGGCGTAGCGTTGTTCGCCACCCGGAGCGACTGGGTCCGGTGCTCGCGCAGCCAGCCAGCAGGAGGCAAGCCAGGCAGCGGCCGGATCTGGCAGTCCGCCGCCGGCGCTGCGCGTGCCGGCAACTGGCGTCGGGGCTTCCGGCTGCGGATAATGGGCGACTTTCATCACGGGCGAGTTTGCCCCAACGCCGTGGCCGCGTCATCACGCAGCCGCCTTTTCCGGAATTCCAATGAAGATTGAAGAAAACAGCGTCGTCCGCTTCCACTACACCGTGTCCGAAGCCGGGCAGGGACAACTCGAGTCATCGCGCGACATCGAGCCGCTCAGCATCCTGCATCGGCCACGGCAACATCATCCCCGGCCTGGAGTCGGCGATGAAGGGCCATGAAGCCGGCGACACGTTCGAAGTCACGGTGACGCCCGAAGAGGCCTACGGCGAGCGCCGCGAGGGCTTGGTGCAACGCGTGCCGCGCAAGCATTTCAAGGGCGCCAAGCTGACGCCGGGCATGCAGGTCGTGTTGCCCACCGACCAGGGACAGCGTGCGATGACGGTGAAGAAAGTCGGCATCAGCGTGGTGGATGTGGACCTGAACCATCCGATGGCCGGCAAGACGCTGAATTTCGAGGTCGAGATCCTCGACGTGCGCGAAGCCACCGAGGAAGAAATCAGCCACAAGCACGTGCATGGGGATGGTGGGCACCAGCACTGAAGGTTGCCCCATGTGGCAGCCGGTTTTTTCCGGTTGCCGAGGCGCCAAAGAAAACGGCCCGCTTGCGCGGGCCGTTTCTTGTTGCGACTGGAGCTTGGATCAGTTGACGCTGACCGCCGACCAGGCGGCGGCTACTGCGTTGGCCTCGGTGGAACCCGCGCCGAACAGATCGTTTGCGGCGTTGATGGTAGCGGCGCGCGCCCCTGCATAGTTGGTGCTGGAGGTCATGTACACCGTCAGCGCGCGATACCAGATCTTCTCGGCAGCGGAGCGGCCGATGCCCGTGAGCGAGGAACCGTTGCAGGTCGGCGAGGTGTGGTTCACGCCGCTGTAGGTCCTGGCGCCACCGCCTTCCGCCAACAGGTAGAAGAAGTGGTTGGCCGGGCCGGACGAGAAGTGGACGTCGATCGAGCCGATGCCGGAGTACCAGCAGTTGACCGACCGGCCGGCGCCTTCGAGCTGCGGGTTGTACATGTAACGCAACGCCTTGCTGTTGGTCGGATTGGAGATGTAGATCTCTTCGCCGATCAGGTAGTCCGGGGTGTCGACTGACATTGTTGACGGCGAACTCGACCATCGAGCCGAAGATGTCGGAGGTGGCTTCGTTCAGGCCGCCGGACTCGCCGGAGTAGGTCAGGTTGGCAGTGCGGCTGGTAACGCCATGGCTCATTTCGTGACCCGCCACGTCAAGATCGACCAGCGGTCCGTAGGTGACGCCGTCGCCATCGCCGAAGGTCATGCAGAAGCACGAGTCGGACCAGAAGGCATTGACGTACTTGCGGCCGTAATGGACCTTGCTCAGAGCGCCCTTGCCGTCATTGGCGATGCCGTTGCGGCCATGGACGTTCTTGAAGTAGTCCCAGGTGGCGGCGATGCCGAAATGCGCGTCGGCGGCGGCCGAGGCGCTGTCGGAATTCAGGTTGGTGCCCCAGTTGTTGTCGGCGTCCGAGAAGATGGTGCCGCTGCCGGCGGTGCCGTTGGCCATGTTGGTGGTGTAGCCGCCGCCACGGGTCAGGTCCTTCATCTGGAAGCTGGTGCCGCAGTTGCTGGGTGCTGATGGCGACGTCACCCGAATAGATCGTCTGGCCGACGCCGGTAGCCGAGGTCGTGCCGGAGCAGGTGCTGCCGCCGCCGGTCGGCTTGCCGGTCTCGATATTGCTCCAGCGATCAAGCACATTGCCGCTCTGGGCATTGACGATGTAGGTCATGTCGACCGGGCCGCCTGCGCGGTCGGAACCCTGGAAATTGACTTGATAGGCGAGGGCGGGGGCGCCGGCGCCGCGGGCATAGATCGCCAGCGAGGTTTTCGGCGAACCGACGAAGTCGCTGCCGAACTCGCCGCCAGCCGCGACGATCGCGTCCTCGGCGTTGAGGTGGGCGCGGGTGCCGACGTTCAGCGCGGCGCGCTGGGTCTGCGAGGCGGACTGGAACTGGCCGCCCTTGGAGTGCACGACCGTGTCGCCGCCGATCACCGGCAGGCCGCGATAGGTGCGGTCGAAGCGGACGTGCTCGCTGCCATCGGCATCGACGATAACGTCACGGGCGATGAACTTGTCGTTTGCCGGAGGCGTGTACTGCGGCGCCATGGGCCTGGAGCAGGCCAAGCGCACGGCCGACGGCCGGGCTGTTTGTATTCGCGGCAGCGGCGGCGCCGCCGAGGGCCATCATCACGGCGAACGACAAAATCTTTGGAGTCAACGACATTGGTAAATCCCCTGGGCAAAGTTGGATACGGAGTTTCTAGGTGGACGTCCATCACATTTCCTGCCCCCGAAACGTGCGCTTTGCGCGCGAACCCGTCATGTTGCGCCGCGCAAGCACGACATAAATGTGATAAAAATCACAAATTAAGCAGAAAAAGTGGTCGCGAAATACTCATGGGGTGCTGCGCTGCAGCACGACTTTGCGCATGCCGGCGCGATTTCTGAGACTTATGGCACACGCCGGGCGTCCATACCCAGCCGAATCCACAGGGACCGAGAGGGCTCTGCAGGCCTATCGTCCGCAGTACCAATGACACATGCCCTCAGCCTGAACAGAGCGCCTAATTCACCTTGCATTCACAGGGGAAGGAAAATGTCAGCCACAGCGACTGAGGCGGCAGCGAGCGAGCTCACGCCAATCACCGTGGGCGAACGGATCGAGGCGCTCGATGTAGTGCGCGGATTCGCCCTGATCGGCATCTTCCTGATGAATGTCGAGTGGTTCACCCGCCCGATCACCGAGCTCGGTACCGGCGTGGATGTCAGCCAGACCGGCCTTGGATACCTGGCCAGCTGGTGCATCTACACGTTCGTGCAGGGAAAGTTCTGGACGATGTTCTCGCTGCTGTTCGGCATGGGCTTCGCGGTCATGCTGACCCGCGCCGAGAGCACGGAGCGCGCCTTCGTCAAGCCCTACATCCGCAGGATCATCGGCTTGTTCCTGTTCGGCAGCGCCCACTTCGTGATGATCTGGACCGGCGACATCCTGCACAACTACGCGATCACCGCGTTGGCCCTGCTCTTGATAACCACCCGAAGCTGGAGGACCTGGCTGGCGATGTTCGGGTCGGTCGTCGCGATTGGCCTGGTCATGCAGTTGACCGGGCGCAAGCCCGAGGCGATCTGGATGACGGCTTCGTTGCTGGCCCTGATCGGCGTGCTCATCCGTTTCCTCAATGCCGGATCGATTGACCGCTACTACAAATGGGGCGTGGTGCTGTATTCGCTGCCGTTCGTCATCGGCTTGATCGTTGCAGGGGCGACCACCGCCTTTCCTCAACTCAAGCCCAAGGAAACTACGAAGCAAGTGCAGGAGCAGCAGGTCAAGCGTGAAGAGCGCAAGGTCGAGCGCGCCAAGGAGCGTGCCGACGAAGTCCGCATCTACACGCAGGCAAGCTACGCCGAGTCGGTGGCGTTCCGGGCAAAGCAGTACGCGGAAGACATCAAGTTCGCGGCGGGACTGAGTTTCCTGGCGCTTCCGATGTTCCTCCTGGGTTTCTGGTTCGTGCGCTCCGGGGTGATCACCAACCTGCGCGACAACCTGGGGCTTTTCCGGAGGCTCGCCACCTGGACTCTGCCACTTGGCCTGGCGATGACGCTGGTGAGCGTGGCGATGTTCCCGAGTTTCATCCCGTTCTCCGGACCAGACCCGATGCGGGATGTGGCGAAGATCCTGTTCCAGTGGGCGATGCTGCCGACCTGCATTGGCTACGTGTCGCTGCTGATTTGCCTGCTGCACACGGGGATCGGCGAAAAGCTCCTGTCGCCGTTGCGCCATGCCGGTCGCATGGCGCTGACCAATTACCTCGGGGCATCGATCATCGGCACCTTCTTCTTCTCGGGCTATGGCCTGGGTTACTGGGGCCAGGTCTCGCGTGCGGGACAGGTCGTGTTCGTTGCCGTGGTGTTCTCGCTGCAATTGCTGTTCAGTCGCTGGTGGCTGTCGAAGTTCCGCTACGGCCCGATGGAATGGCTGTGGCGCGCGATAACCTATTGGCAATTTCCGCCGATGCTCAGGGCGCCGGCGACGGACGCGCGGACAGCAAACGCCGCCACCGCCTGACCGATCCAGATCCTATCCAGGGAAGTTGAATGACCAGCATCAGCCTCACCGATTCGGCGCCAGACCTGGCGCCAGTTAAAAGCACCGAGCGAATCCAGGCCCTGGACGTCGTGCGCGGAATTGCCCTGATCGGCATCTTCCTGATGAACGTCGAGTACTTCAATCGGCCGCTCAACGACTTCAACGGCTTGCCGCCCAGCCTGTCCGGAGCCAACTGGTTCGCGGGCTGGTTCATCTTCAATTTCGTCCAGGGCAAGTTCTGGACCATGTTCTCGCTGCTTGTTCGGCATGGGCTTCGCGGTGATGCTCACGCGCGCCGAGCGGGCGGAGCGCAATTTCATCCGGCCCTACCTGCGGCGGATCGCCGCGTTGGCGGTGTTCGGCACCCTGCACCACATATTCATCTGGGGCGGCGACATTCTCTTCAGCTATTCGGTCGGGGCGGCTGGTCTGCTGATCATTCTGTATGGCAACTGGAAGTACATCGCCGCCGCGATGGTGGGCCTGATTGCCTTGAGCTTCATCGAGGTGCTCGAACCGCTGCGCGGAGTCGCCGCGAGCCTGGCGCTGATCAGCGTGGCCGCCTTGTTCCTGCGCGGCGAATGGAAGACGGACTTCCTCGGTCGGCGAATCCCGGTGTTCTCCGTAGTCTTCCTTGCCCTGGGCGCGCTGCTGGTGATCGCGGCCCTGGTGCTCTGGCTGCTGCCTTCCGCGCCGAAGGACCCCAAGGTTCCGGTGACGGTGATGTCGGTCGTGTTCCTGGTCATCGGCCTGCTCTCGGCGAAGTTCCATGACCCCATCGAGCCGCGCACCCGCCGACTCGGCGTCGCCCTGTACCTGTTTCCGTTCCTGATGATGACCACCTTCGGAACCATCCAGTACCTGAATCCGAAGCTGCCGCCGCCGGGCTATACGGCGAACATGGCCGACAAGAAGTTGGCGGAATTGCTCAAGGAAGATGCGGCGAAGGAGGCAGGCCACAAGCCGGCCGCCAAAACCGAATCGAAGGCAAAGCAGACCGAAGTCGAAAAATATGCCGAAGGCCAGGCCAGGCGCGCCAGGGGCGAGAAGCGGGAAGCCGATGCGATCGCCAAGGAAACCCGGATCGAGACGACGGGCACGTATCTCGAATTGGTGAAGCTGCGCGCCAAAGAGTTCGCCGAGCGGGCGCCGGGCGAGGCGGGCTTCGCCTTCGTCTTGTGCGGAATGTTCCTGCTGGGCGCGTGGTTCGTGCGGTCCGGCGTGATGGAGAATACGGCGGCGCACCTGCCGCTGTTTCGCAAGCTGGCGATATACGGTATTCCGGTCGGCGTGGGGCTCGGGCTGCTGGCTGGCCTGCTCGCCGATACGCGCACCCCGGGCCTGGACAACGACCCATTCGAGATTGCCATGGGCCTGAGGATGATCGGCAACCTGCCTGCCTGCCTGGGCTATGTCGGCCTGATGGTGCTCATGCTCCACAGCGGAACGGCGTTCGCGAACATCAAGGTGTTCGCGCCGCTTGGCCGGATGGCGCTTACCAACTATCTGACCGCCTCCCTCGTCGGCACCCTGTATTGCTATGGCTACGGACTCGGCCACTGGGGCATGGGTCGTGCCTGGCAGGTCGTCTTCGTGGCGGTGGTGATCAGCTTGCAACTGGTCTTCAGCCATTGGTGGCTGGCGCGGTTCCGCTATGGGCCGATGGAATGGCTGTGGCGCGCGATCACCTATTGGCAGTTGCCGCCGATGCGACGCGAGGAGCCCAGCCTCTACAATGGCGGGCATGAGCGAGCATGAACCGGATGTCCTGATCCTCGGCGGTGGCGTAATCGGCCTGGCCTGCGCGCATTACCTGCTGCAGGCGGGACGTTCGGTGCGGGTGCTCGAGCAGGGCAGCGTGGGTGCGGCGACTTCGCACGGCAACTGCGGCACCATCACTCCCAGTCACGCCGCGCCGCTGGCCGCGCCGGGCGTGATCGCGAAATCGCTCAAGTCGATGCTGCATCCGGATGCGCCGCTTTACATAAAGCCGCGCCTGGACCTTCCCCTGGCCAGCTGGCTGTTGAATTTCGCTGCCCGCTGCAACATGGATGACTGGCGTCGGACCGCGGCAAGCAAGGGCGCGTTGCTGCAGGCTTCCCGCCAGCTGCTGGAGTCCTTGATTCGAGAGCAGCGGCTGGATTGCGAATTCCAGACGTCGGGATTGAGCTACGTGTACCGGACCGAGCAGGCCTTCGCCCACGACCGCGAGGAAATTGCCGGCCTGCATGAATTCGGCATCGAGTCGCGGCTACTCGACGGCGCCGCATTGGCGGTCGAGGAGCCGGCGCTGTTGCCGGGCATGGCCGGAGCTATTCATTTTCCCGGCGATGCCCACCTGCGGCCCGACCGGTTCACCGGCGAGCTCGCGCGCGTAATCCGCGAACGGGGTGGCGTCATCGAAGAGCAGGTCGCCGTGACCGACCTGTCCCTGGAAGGCGGCCGCGTGCGCTCGGTTTCGACATCGGCCGGCAAGCGCCACGGCCGCGACATCCTGGTCGCGCTTGGGCCCTGGTCGGCGATGATGATGGAACGCCTGGGCTTGCGACTTCCGGTGCAGCCGGGCAAAGGCTATTCGATCACCTACGAGCGGCCGGCGCTGGCGCCGCGAATTCCGCTGGTGCTGCGCGAGCGCAGCGTCTGCGTGACCGCCTGGGCAAGCGGCTTCAGGCTTGGCAGCACGATGGAATTTTCCGGCTACGACCAGTCCCTCAACCGGGTTCGCCTGGAAGCGCTGGAGCGGAGCTCGCGGCAATACCTGCGTGAGCCCGTCGGTCCGCGCAAGCTGGAGGAGTGGTATGGCTGGCGGCCGATGACCTACGACGACCTGCCGATCCTGGGTCGTGCGCCGAATCGCGAGAATCTATGGCTCGCCACGGGTCACGGGATGATGGGCATGGGCATGAGCGCGGTCTCCGGGCAGTTGCTCGCTGAACTAATCACAGGACGCAGTCCATCGATCGATCCCGGACCGTCGAGTCCGGCGCGATTTGCCTGAGCCGGTGGATTTGGCGAATCCGGCCGCACGGTGAATTCGATGGCAAGCAAGCGCTAGACTTCGGCCATGGACGTAATGACCCTGCACCGCGGCACGGCGCCGCTGCTGATCAGCCTGCCGCACGACGGCAGCGCGATTCCCGAAGCCCTGGCCAGGCGGATGACCGAAGCCGCAAGGACGGCGCCGGACACGGATTGGTTCGTCAGCCGTCTCTACGATTTCGCCAGGGGCCTTGGTGCGTCGATCCTGGTGCCGGCGTATTCCCGCTACGTCATCGACCTGAATCGCCCGCCGGACGACGTATCGCTGTATCCGGGGCAGAACACCACGGGGCTGTGTCCGATCGTCCAGTTCAGCGGCGAGCCGGTCTATCTCGATGGCGAGGAGCCAACCCTCGCCGAAATGACCGAACGTATCCAGCGCTACTGGCGTCCGTACCACGATGCACTCCATGCCGAGTTGCGTCGCCTGCATTCGAGCCATGGCCGGGTGGTGCTGTGGGAAGGACATTCGATCAGGTCGCGGGTGCCGTTCCTGTTCGAGGGCCGCTTGCCCGACATCAACCTGGGCACGGCCAGCGGCGCGAGCTGCGACGCCGCCACGCAGCAACGCCTGGAACGGGTGCTGTCTGATCAGTCGGATTACAGCTGGGTCAGCAACGGTCGCTTCAAGGGTGGCTACATCACTCGCCACTATGGCCGGCCAGCGGAGGGCATCGAGGCGATCCAGTTGGAGCTGGCGCAGTGCAACTACATGGACGAGGATCCGGCCAGCTACGACCCGAGCAAACGGCCGGTAGAGTGCAGGAGCTGCTCGGAGCCATTGCTGGAGGCAGCGTTGGTGGCGCTGAGTCGCAGGACAAGAAAAGGCCCCGGAAACCGGGGCCTTTCTTCAACGCGACCCGACCAGGTGCTCAGTTCGGCGGGTTGTACTTGAGCAGGAATGCCTGGATCCGATTGTAGACCTCGACCCGGTTGGCGATCTTGTAGAAGCCGTGGCCCTCGTTCTGCTTGACCAGGCGTTTCGTAGGTCTTGCCGGCATGGCGGAGCGCAGCTTCAGCCGCGGTGAACTGCTCGAATGGCGCGACGTAGTCGGCGGTCCCGTGGATCAGCAGCATCGGTGCATCCAGTCTTGCGACCAGCGTCGTCGGGGACTGGGCCGCGAACGTAGCATGCGTCTGCGCCCATCGTGCGGCCGAAGAAGCTTCGCCCTGGATCGAACCATCGCCGTCGGCGTAGCTCTTCTTCAGGTCGTAAACGCCGGCATAGCCGATCGCGCACTTGTACATGCCCGGATTGCGGATCGGATTCATCATCGCCGAGTAGCCGCCGAAACTGGTCCCGTAAATGCAGACTTTGTTTGGATCGACCAGCTTCTGCGCGATCAGGTGCTTCACGCCGTCCGCTATGTCGTCCTGGATTCCGGTTCCCCATTGCTTGTAGGTCAGCTTCCTCGAAAGCTGCCCCGGCCACCGGAGCCGCGGTAATTCACCTGCAGCACCGCGTAGCCCAGGCTCGCAAGGAACTGCACGTCCGGGTCGTATCCCCACGAATCGGATACGCCGAACGGTCCGCCATGCGGCATCACGACCAGCGGATGCGGGCCTTGCTTGCCCAGCGGCGCGGTAAAGAACCCATACAACGGTCTGCCACTGCGGTTCTTGAATTCGATCGGCGTCGTCGGCGACATCTTCGCCGGATCGATCCATTCCATCGACTCGAACAGCAATTGAGGCTTCTTGGTCGTTCGGTCGAACAGGTAGTAGGCCCCCGGATGGCGGTCGCTGTACACGAGGAACAGGAGTTTGTTGTTGTCGCGGGTGATCCCCTGGAAGCTCGACCAGTTGCCCGGGGAACAGCTTCATCAGTCCGCTGTAGCAGTTGCGCCCACTCCGATTTTGGATCGGTGTAGTCGATCTTCGGGCGCCCGGCGCTGTAGCCGACCGCGAACGGGTTTCCCATGTAGCCCGGCCGGCATGGATCCGGCTCACCTCCATCGTCGGATTGCCTGCCACCCGCTCACGGGTGCCTTCGGCGAGCGCGACGCGGTACAGGTTCGCGGGTTCGCCGTGCTCGCTGATCAACGCATAGACGTGGTTGTTGTCAGGCTCGAAGTACCAGACACTGGACTTGGGAGCCCGCCAGGTCGGCTGGAACGGGCGTCAATTCGGCGTCCGAGGCCGGCGCCGATAACTGAACCACCTGCTTGCCGTCCAGGTCTATCGGCCCATACGAAGCGCACGATGCCTGCGTTGTCGGCGACCACGCCAACGTCGTCGGGAAAGGTTGCAATCTGATTGCGGGTTCCGGTGTAGGTATCGACCCGGAATACCGACGTGATGCTCTTCGAATTGTGCAGGGTCCATGACCATGGCTGGTAGTAGAACAGCGCCTCGCCCTTGGTTCCCGGCAACAGCCTCATGAGGGTCGGCAGTGCCTTCGTCCTTGACGCGCGAGCGGACGTTGCCCTGGTCGGGGCGATATCCGAACAGTTCGACCTGCTTGCTGGCGTCGGCATTGGCGGCGTAGATATTTCCGGTGCGGACCAGGCTGCCGACATACCCATAGTCCTTGACCTTCTCGACGATGAGCCGGGAATCATCGGTCCAGACCGGATTGAAGGGACGTTCCTTTGCCTCGAACTTGATCAGGCTTCGATCATAATTTCCCGAGAGCTTGATGATGCTCAGCGCATGGCGGTCTTCGAACGGCGTCGTGACGGCGACATACTCGCCAGTAGGCGAAAGCGTGGCATCGCCGTATTCCACCGGCCTGGCAAACATCTCGGCCGGCGTCTCGGCCAATGCTGCGGCAGTGAAGCTGGCCGCAAGCGCGCAGGCCAGCGCGGCTGTCCTGCCGGTGTGTCGAGTCATATGGTTTTCCCCTGGTGGAATGATTGAAGCAACAGTGATGGTAAACGCACTTAGACTTCCAGCGAGGCCAGGTCTCCCTTCGTTTCCAGCCACGCCTTGCGATCAGGAGCCCGCTTCTTGGACAGCAGCATGTCCATCAACGATTTGGTCAGTCCCACGTCGTCCATCGTCAGCTGCACCAGCCGCCGGGTATCCGGGTGGATGGTCGATTCGCGCAATTGCGACGGATTCATCTCGCCCAGGCCCTTGAAGCGGGTGACGTTGACCTGGCCGCGGATCTTTTCCTTCTCGATGCGCTCGAGCAGGATGCGCTTTTCTTCTTCATCCAGCGCGTAGAACACCTGCTTGCCCACGTCGACCCGGAACAGCGGCGGCATGGCGACGAAGATGTTGCCGGCGCGGACCAGCGCCGGAAAGTGCTTGAGGAACAGGGCGGCAAGCAAGGTCGCGATATGCAGCCCGTCGGAGTCGGCATCGGCCAGGATGATGACCTTGCCGTAGCGCAGGCCGTCGATGGCTTCGACGCCGGGGTCGCAGCCGATCGCCACGGCGAGGTCATGCACTTCGTTGGAGGCCAGGACGCCGGTGCTTTCCACTTCCCAGGTATTGAGGATCTTGCCGCGCAAGGGCAGGATCGCCTGGAAATCCTTGTCGCGCGCCTGCTTGGCGCTGCCGCCGGCGGAATCGCCTTCGACCAGGAAGATCTCGGTGCGCGACAGGTCCTGCGAAATGCAGTCGGCCAGCTTTCCGGGCAGCGCCGGTCCCTGGGTGATCTTCTTGCGGACGATCTGCTTTTCGGTCTTCAGGCGCGCCGTGGCGCGATCGATGGCCAGTTGCGCGATCTGGCTGCCGACCTCGACGTGCTGGTTCAGCCACAGCGAAAACGAATCGTGGGTGGCGCCCTCGATGAAAGCGGCAGCCTGGCGCGAGCTCAGGCGTTCCTTGGTCTGGCCGCTGAACTGCGGGTCGGTCATCTTCAGCGAGAGCACGTAGCTGACCCGGTCCCAGACATCCTCGGGCGCCAGCTTGACGCCGCGCGGCAGCAGGTTGCGGAAATCGCAGAACTCGCGCAGCGCGTCGGTCAGTCCCGAGCGCAGTCCGTTGACGTGGGTGCCACCCTGCGCGGTTGGAATCAGGTTCACGTAGCTTTCCTGGACCAGGTCGCCATCGGGAACCCAGGCAACGGCCCAGTCGACGACCTCGTTCTCCTTGGACAGGTTGCCGGTGAACAATTCGGGCGGCAGCAATTCGCGGCCGCTGAGTTCGCCATGCAGGTAATCGGGCAGCCCGTTCTCGAAGAACCATTCGTTGCGCTCGCCGCTGACCTCGTCGAACAGCTTGACGGTCAGTCCGGGGCAGAGCACGGCCTTGGCGCGAAGCAGGTGGCGCAGGGCCTTGACGGCGAACTTGGGGGTGTCGAAATACTTCGGGTCCGGCCAGAAGCGAAGGCGGGTGCCGGTGTTGCGCTTGCCCACCGCGCCGACCGTCTCCAGCGGCGAGCAGCGGAAGCCGTCGCGGAATTCCATCCGGTGCTCGCTGCCGTCGCGCTTGATGAACACCTCGACCCGCTTCGACAGGGCGTTGACCACGCTGATGCCCACGCCGTGCAGGCCGCCGGAAAAGGTGTAGTTCTTGTTGTTGAATTTTCCGCCGGCGTGCAGGCGGGTCATGATCAGCTCGACGCCGGGAATCTTTTCTTCGGGGTGCACGTCGATGGGCATGCCGCGGCCGTCGTCGGAAACCTCGCAGCTGCCGTCCCCGAACAGGGTGACCTCCACGGTCCGGGCGTGGCCGGCCAGGGCCTCATCGACCGAGTTGTCGACTACTTCCTGGGCCAGGTGGTTGGGTCGGGTGGTGTCCGTGTACATGCCGGGGCGGCGTTTGACCGGGTCCAGCCCGGACAGAACCTCGATGTCGGCGGCGTTATAGCGACTGCTCATTTAGCTTGCTGAAGAAGTTCGATGCGACAGGATGGAGAGGTCGCGCAGGTCGGTCAAGGAGCAAAAGGGCGAATTTCCGCGCCCGCGACCTTCCCTGGCAAAGTTTTCAGCCGGCGCTCGCCCTGAGCCGGTCCACCCGGTAGAATGGGGCTTTCCAGCGCCCCTGAATCCCATGACGCGTCTTATCTTCGTTACCGGTGGCGTGGTCTCCTCGCTTGGCAAGGGCATCGCGGCCGCTTCGCTTGCGGCCATCCTGGAAGCTCGCGGGCTGAGCATCACCATGATGAAGCTCGATCCCTATATCAACGTGGATCCGGGCACCATGTCGCCGTTCCAGCACGGCGAGGTCTATGTCACCGACGACGGCGCCGAGACCGACCTGGACCTGGGCCACTACGAGCGCTTCGTGCGCACCCGGCTGACCCGCAAGAATTCGGTGACCACCGGGCGGATCTACGAGAACGTCATCCGGCGCGAGCGCCGTGGCGACTACCTCGGCGGCACCGTCCAGGTGATCCCGCACATCACCGACGAGATCAAGAAGTGCATCTACGAGGCGACCGACGGCTATGACGTCGGCCTGGTCGAGATCGGCGGCACGGTCGGCGACATCGAGTCCTTGCCTTTCCTCGAAGCTATCCGCCAGATCCGCACCGAGCGCGGCCCGGGCAAGGCGCTGTTCATGCACCTGACCCTGGTGCCCTACATCGCGGCGGCCGGCGAGCTCAAGACCAAGCCGACCCAGCACTCGGTGAAGGAACTGCGCTCGATCGGTATCCAGCCCGACATCCTGCTCTGCCGCAGCGAGAGGCCATTGCCTGAAAGCGAGCGGCGCAAGATCGCGCTGTTCACCAACGTGGCCGAGCGCGCGGTTATTTCCTGCGTGGACGTGGACAACATCTACAAGCTGCCGCTCTGGCTGCATAACCAGCACCTGGACGAAATCGCGGTCGAGTACCTGCAGCTTGCCGAAATGGTCAAGCCGGCCGATCTGTCCGAGTGGGAAGCGGTGGTCGACGCCAGCGAGCATCCGGTCGATGAGGTCACGGTCGCCGTGGTCGGCAAGTACGTCGATCACCAGGATGCGTACAAGTCGCTGTCCGAGGCCCTGCGCCATGGCGGCATCCGCCAGCGCACCCGGGTCCGCCTGAAATGGATGGAATCCGAGCAGGTCGAGAACGAAGGTGCACAGGCCCTGGCGGGCGTCGATGCGATCCTGGTGCCAGGCGGTTTCGGCGATCGCGGTTTCGAAGGCAAGGTGCTCACTTCCAAACACGCCCGCGAGAACAACATTCCCTACTTCGGCATCTGCTACGGCATGCAGGCGGCGGTGGTCGATGTGGCGCGCCACCTGGCCGGGCTTGCCGGGCGCCAACACCACCGAGAACAATCGCGATTGCATCGACCCGGTGATCGGGCTGATCACCGAATGGCGCACCGCCAGCGGTGAAGTGGAGCGGCGCAGCGAGGATTCCGACATGGGCGGCACCATGCGCCTGGGCCTGCAGGAATGCCGCCTGAAGCCGGGCACCAAGGCGCGCGAGATGTATGGCAAGGACGTCGTTTCCGAGCGCCATCGCCATCGCTACGAATTCAACAACCGTTACCGCGCCAAGCTCGAGGCGGCGGGGCTGGTGATCTCGGCCAAGTCGATGGATGACGAGTTGGTGGAGATGATCGAACTGCCCAACCATCCCTGGTTCGTCGCCTGCCAGGCGCATCCGGAATTCCTTTCGACGCCGCGCGACGGGCATCCCCTGTTCATCGGCTTCATCCGCGCCGCGCGCGAGTACAAGGCCAGCCGTCTCGCGGCGCAGGCCACGGCGCAGGTCGAGCAAGTGGAGCCGGCCAAATGAAGCTGTGCGGCTTCGATGTCGGCCTGGAGCACCCGTTCTTCCTGATCGCCGGGCCGTGCGTGATCGAGTCGATGCAACTGCAGCTCGATGTCGCCGGCCAGCTGAAGGAGATCACCGGCAGGCTCGGCATCCCCTTCATCTTCAAGTCCAGCTTCGACAAGGCCAATCGCACCTCGGGCACCAGCTTCCGTGGCCCGGGCCTGGAGGAAGGCCTGAAGGTGCTGGCGGAAGTGAAGCGCCAGATCGGCGTGCCGGTGCTGACCGACGTGCACGAATACACGCCGATGGACGAAGTCGCCAGCGTGGTCGACGTGTTGCAGACGCCGGCCTTCCTCTGCCGGCAGACCGATTTCATCCAGAAGGTCGCCAGCGCCGGCAAGCCGGTCAACATCAAGAAGGGGCAGTTTCTTTCGCCCTGGGAAATGAAGCACGTCTCATCCAAGGCCAAGGCCACCGGCAACGAGCAGATCATGGTCTGCGAGCGCGGCGTCAGCTTCGGCTACAACAACCTGGTGTCCGACATGCGCTCGCTTTCGGTGATGCGCGACACGGGCTGCCCGGTGGTGTTCGATGCGACCCATTCGGTGCAGTTGCCCGGCGGCATGGACGGCAAGAGCGGCGGCCAGCGCGAATTCGTGCCGGTGCTTTCGCGCGCCGCGATGGCGGTCGGCATCGCCGGCATCTTCATGGAAACGCATCCTGATCCGGACAAGGCGCTTTCCGATGGGCCGAATGCCTGGCCGCTGGGAAAAATGGCCGCATTGCTCGAGACCCTGATGGCGCTCGACCAAGTCACCAAGAAGAACGGTTTCCTCGAATCCGCTTAACCAGACGAAGACCCCATGACCACAATCACGAAGATCCATGCCCGCGAGATTCTCGATTCCCGCGGCAACCCCACGCTTGAAGCCGAAGTCACCCTGAGCAGCGGCCACATCGGCCGCGCGGCGGTCCCGTCGGGCGCCTCCACCGGCTCGAAGGAAGCCGTGGAGCTGCGCGATGGCGACAAGACCCGCTACATGGGCAAGGGCGTCAAGAAGGCCGTCGCCAACGTCAACACGACCATCGCCGAATCGCTGCTGGGCTTCGACGGGGCCGACCAGCAGGGGCTCGACTCGCGCCTGATCAACCTGGACGGCACCGAGAACAAGGGCCGCCTCGGCGCCAACGCCTTGCTCGGCGTTTCGCTGGCCAATGCCCATGCGATGGCGGCTTCGAGGAAGCTGCCCCTGTGGGCGTACCTGGCCGGCGACAGCCAGGTGGTGCTGCCGGTGCCGATGATGAACATCATCAACGGCGGCGCCCATGCCGACAACAATGTCGACATCCAGGAGTTCATGGTGCTGCCGGTCGGGTTCACCACCTTCGCCGAATCGCTGCGCGCGGGCACCGAGATATTCCATTCGCTGAAGTCGGTGCTCAAGGGCCGCGGGCTGGGCACGTCGGTCGGCGACGAAGGCGGTTTCGCGCCGGATCTGCGCTCCAACGAGGAAGCGCTGGAAACCATCCTCGAAGCGATCGGCAAGGCCGGCTATGCGGCAGGCGAAGACATCCTGCTCGGCCTGGACGTCGCCAGCACCGAGTTCTACGAAAACGGAAAGTACAACCTGGTGGGCGAGGGCAAGCGCCTGACTTCGGAACAGTTCATCGACTTCCTCGCCGACTGGGCCGCGCAATACCCGATCATCACCATCGAAGATGGCATGGCCGAGGACGACTGGGCACGGCTGGAAGCTGCTGACCGACAAGCTCGGCAGCAAGCACCCAGCTGGTCGGCGACGATCTGTTCGTGACCAATCCGAAGATATTCCGCGAAGGCATCGACAAGAAGGCTCGCCAACGCGATCCTGATCAAGGTCAACCAGATCGGCACGCTGACCGAGACGCTCGAAGCCATCGCCATGGCCGAAGCCGATCGGTTACGCATCCATCGTTTCCCATCGCTCCGGCGAGACCGAAGACACCACCATCGCCGATATCGCGGTCGCCACCACGGCCACCCAGATCAAGACCGGCTCGCTCTGCCGCTCCGACCGCGTGGCCAAGTACAACCAGTTGCTTCGGATCGAAGAAGCGCTGGGCTCCCGGGCCCGCTACGCCGCGCGCGACGCATTCGTGAGCATCAAGCGCTGAGGTGGGAAGACTTCGCGCGCCGCTGGTGGCCGATCGTCGCCTTGCTGGTGATCCTGTTCGCACTACAGAGCAAGCTCTGGTTCGGCGATGGCAACTGGCCTGGCGCGAAGGCCCTGCAGGCGACGGTTGCCGGGCAGCGCGCGGAGAATGCCCGGCTGCAACAGCGCAACGATGCCCTGTCGGCCGAAGTGGAAGACCTCAAGTCCGGCGAAGCCGCGGTCGAGGAGCGCGCGCGCAGTGAGCTCGGCATGATCAAGCCCGGCGAGACTTTCTATCGCGTGGTCGAGCCGCACCCGGCCGGAAAGCCAGCCGGCGACGGCGCCGTCGCCCCGGAACCTGATCGGTGACCTGGGCCGTCATGCCCGCCGCCGGACGCGGCGCACGCTTTGGCAGCAGCATGCCGAAGCAATACCTGGAAGTTGCCGGGCAGACCCTGATCGAACATAGCCTGCGCGCCTTGCTCGGGCATCCGGGCGTGGATGGCGTGATGGTCGCCTTGTCGCCCGACGACCCGTTCTGGGCAGGCTGGCGCGAGATGGCAGGCAAGCCGATCTATACCTGCCGCGGCGGCGCCGAACGCGCCGATTCCGTGCTCGCCGCCCTGCAGGCCCTGCCGGCCACGGTGAGCGAGGACCAGTGGGTGCTGGTGCACGATGCCGCGCGCCCGTGCCTGCGCGGCGTGGACTTGAGTCGCCGCTGGCGATCGGCCAGGCGGATCCGGTCGGCGCGATCCTGGCCGCGCCGGTACGCGACACGATCAAGCGCGCGGACGACCAACTGCGCAGCAGCATGACCGAACCGCGCGAATTGCTGTGGCGGGCGTTGACGCCGCAGTTGTTCCGGCGCGGTGGCCTGACCGCGCCCTGCAGGCGGCCATGAGCGAAGGCGCGATCATCACCGACGAGGCGATGGCGATGGAACGCCTGGGATTGAAGCCGCGGCTGGTCGAAGGCTCGGAGGACAACATCAAGGTGACCACGCCGGCTGACCTGGCGCTGGCCGAATTCATCCTCAAGCGCGGCGTTTCCTGAATCTGGCGAGGTGGCAGATGCGGATCGGCAGCGGTTTCGACGTCCACGCGTTCGGCGACGGCGACCACCTGATGCTCGGCGGCGTGCGACATTGCCGCACGATCGCGGGTCGACTGGCGCACTCCGACGGCGACGTGGTGATCCACGCGCTCTGCGACGCGCTGCTCGGCGCGCTGGCGCTGGGCGACATCGGCCAGCATTTCCCGCCCACCGATCCGCGCTGGAAGGACGCCGACAGCCGCGAGTTCCTGCGCCACTGCGGCGCTGCTGATGCGCCAGCACGGCTGGACGCTGGGCAACGCCGACATCACCGTGATCTGCGAGCTGCCGAAGATCGGCCCGCACGCCGAGGCGATGCGCGCGATGCCTGGCCGCAAGACCTGGGCGTCGACGTCGACCAGGTCAGCGTCAAGGCCACGACTACCGAGAAAGCTGGGCTTCACCGGTCGCGGCGAAGGCATCGCCGCCCATGCGGTGGTCCTGCTGGAGCTGGCGTGACCGACCTGTCGTTCACCCTGCCGGCGCAGCTGCCAGCCGGCTGCCGCGTGCGTTGGCGACCGCTCGACGGCCCGCTTCCGCAGCGCTGCCGAGGATTTCGTGTCGAGGAACTGGCGTCGTTCGCAGCCGACCGGGCAGGGCGAGCACCTGCTGCTGACGGTCGAGAAGCGCGGCATGAACACCGCGTTCGTGGCCAGAAGCTCGCGCGCTGGGCCGGGATCGCCGGAGATGGGCGTCGGCTACGCCGGCATGAAGGACCGCCATGCGGTGACGCGCCAGCGTTTCTCCGTGCACCTGCCCGAAGCGCGTCGCGCCGGACGTGGCGTCTGCTGGAAGCGGACGGCATGCCGGGTGCTCGAGCAGCCCTGGCATGCCGCAAGCTGCCGCGCGGCGCCCTGGCGGGCAACCGCTTCGCGCTGGTCCTGCGCGAGGTGCGTGGCGACCGCGTGGCGCCGATCGAGAGCGGCTGCGAGTCGATCCGCGAGCGGCGGCATCCCGAATTATTTCGGCGAGCAGCGCTTCGGCCGCGACGGCGACAACGTCGAGGCGGCGCGGCGCATGTTCGCCGGCGCGCGGGTGCGGCCGCGAGCAGCGCTCGATCCTGCTGTCCGCGGCGCGTTCGGAGATGTTCAACGCCGTGCTGGCGCGCGCATCGAAGCACGGAAACTGGAACGACCGGCTGCGGAAGGCGAGGTCTGGATGCTCGATGGCACCCAGAGCGTGTTCGGTCCGGAGCCGATTCACCGCGCAATTGCGCGCTCGCGCGCTCCGCCGGACATCCATCCCACCGGGCCGCTGTGGGGCGCGGGCGAGTTGCGCACCAGCGCAATGCGTGCGCGAGATCGAACGACGGCCACCGCGATGCATTCGCTGAACTGTGCGCGGGCCTGGAGAAGGCCGGCTTGAAGCAGGAGCGGCCGTCGCTGCGGGTTCGGGTCAGCGAGTCTGCAGTGGCAGTGGCCGGCGGACGATGTGCTGCGCCTGGATTTCAAGCTGCCGCCGGGCTCCTATGCGACCTCGTGCTGGCCGAACTCGGTGATGTCAATGCCTGCCTTGTACCGCTTGCGGGCGACAATCAGCATCGGGCTCAAGCGCCCTCCTACCGTTGCGAGCAGCACCAGCACGGCGCCCGTTCCGCCCTGGTTGACCGGCGCGGAGGCGAACGCAAGCACGTCGCCGCGTTGGCGCAGGACGCGATCGACCAGCGTCTTAGCACCGGCGTCGCTTCCGAGCGCAGGCCTTTGCCGTGCACGATCCGCACGCAACAGTCGCGATTCCTGACCGGGCCTCGGTTGAGGAAAGTCTTGAGCAGGCAGTTCGGCGTCGGCTCGCGCGCAGGTGGTGCAGGTCGAGCTCGTCCTGCACGCTGAACTGGCCGCGCCGAAGCTGGCTGCAGCGTCTTGCTCCGGCATCTCTGGTCGCGCCGGTAATTCCAGCACGTCGGCGGCATCGATCGGCGCGCAGGCGTCGACCAGTCGCGCGATTCGCGCAGCGCCTCGGCTTCGTCGATGCGCAGCCGGCTCGGTTCCGGCGCCGGGCGCGGGCGGTCGGTCGCGGCCGCGTTCGGCCTCGATCCGGCGCACCTTCGCCGACTCGCCTCGCGGAACAGCGCGGCGTCCTCGGGCGCGGATCGGGTGGGCTCGGCGCTCTTCATCGGCGATTCCATCGGCTGCGAAGGCAAGGTACCGGTGTGTGCCATTCGCCATCATTTATCTTTCGGCGGTATATCGATGCGCGTACTGGTCAGCAACGACGATGGCGTGGACGCGCCCGGCATCCGCCATCTGGCCGATGCCCTGCGCGCGCGCCGGGCATGAAGTCACCGTCGTGGCGCCCGACCGCGACCGCTCCGGCGCCAGCAATTCGCTGACGCTGGACCAGCCGATCCGCGCGGTCAAGCGCCGCGACAACGGTATCTGGAGCGTCGCCGGCACGCCCACCGACTGCGTGCACCTGGCGCTGTCGGGCATGCTCGAGGCCGATCCCGACATCGTGCTGTCGGGCATCAACAACACCGCCAACCTCGGCGACGACGTGATCTATTCCGGCACGGTCGCGGCGGCGATGGAAGGGCGCTGCCTGGGCTTGCCGGCGATCGCGGTCTCGCTGGCCAGCATCGACCACAAGGCGCATGCACTTCGAGACCGCCGCCCGCGCCGCGGTGGAGATCATCGCGCGCCTGGTCACCGATCCGCTGCCGGCCGACACCATCCTCAACGTCAACGTGCCCGACCTGCCCTGGGACGAGATCCAGCGGCTTCGAAGTCACGCCGCCTCGGCCATCGCCACCGCGCCGAGCCCTGCATCGCAGCAGAACGATCCGCGCGGCCGGCCGATCTGGTGGATCGGTCCGCCCGGGTCCGGCGCAGGACGCCGGCGCCGGGCACCGATTTCCACGCCGTGCGCCGCGGGTTACATCTCGATCACGCCGATCCATGTCGACCTGACGCGCTACCAGGCGCTGGAAACGCGTCGCCAGTTGGGTCAGCAGTCTGTCCGCGTCGCTGAAAGTACACCGAATGACGGCCCGTTACCACAGCAATCCGCAGGCGCAGGGGCAGGGCATGACCTCGCAGCGCGCGCGCGACCGCCTGGTCGAGCGGTTGCGCAGCGAGGGCGGCATTCGCGACGAGCGGGTGCTCGGCGCGCTGCGCATGTTGCCCCGGCATCTGTTCCTCGACGAGGCGCTGGCCTCGCGCGCCTACGAGGACACCGCCCTGCCGATCGGCAACGGCCAGACGATCTCGCAGCCCTGGGTCGTCGCGCGCATGACCGAGGCGCTGATCGAGCACGGCACGCCCAAGCGCGTGCTGGAGATCGGCACCGGCTCGGGCTACCAGGCGGCGGTGCTGGCGACGCTGGGGATGGAGGTCTACACGGTCGAGCGGATCGAGGAGTTGCTGCGGGTGGCGCGCCGCCGCTTCCGCAATATGGGCCTGAACCTGCGCACGCAAGCATGACGACGGGCGCATGGGCTGGCCGGAGCACGCGCCTTTCGACGCGATCATCGTCACGGCGGCGGGCGCGGCGCTCGACGCCAGCCTGCTCGACCAACTCGACGAGGGCGGTACCCTGGTCGCGCCGGTTGGCGGTGCCGGCGTCGCAGAACCTGCTGCGCGTTGCGCAAGACAGCCGATGGCATGGTGCAGCGAGGACCTGGGCAAGGTCGTCTTCGTGCCGCTGGTTCCGGGACCATCTGATGGATTGCGCTTGATGAAGATTTTCCAGCCGCTCTACGAGCGCGCCATCCTCTGGGCCAGGCATCCGCGCGCGCCGGCATTGCTGACATTCCTGAGTTTCATCGAGGCGATCATTCTTCCCGGTGCCGCCCGAGTTGATGCTGGCGCCGATGTGCGTGGCCGCGCCGCGCCGGGGTTTCCACTATGCCAGCCTGAGCCTGATCGGCTCGATGTTCGGCATGTTCGTCGGCTACGCCATCGGCCATTACGCCATCGACCTGGCGATGCCGCTGATCGAGCGGATGGGCTACGCCGGCGAGTTCGAGAGCATCAAGCAGCAGGCGGCCGAGCAATGGTTTCTGGTTGCTGCTGATCGCCGGATTCACGCCGGTTCCGTTCAAGATATTCACCCTGGCCTCGGGCGCGGTCGGCATGCCGCTGCTGCCGTTCTTCGCCGGCGGCGCGATCGGCCGCGGCAAGCGGGTGTTCCTGGTCGCCGGCGCGATCCGCTTGGGCGGCGAGAAGGCGGAAGCGAAGCTGCGAAAGCTATATCGAGCCGATCGGCTGGGGCGCGCTTGTCCTGTTGGTTGTCGCTGTCGCCTGGATGCTCTATGCGCAATCACGGGCCATGACAGCGGCCGCTCCCCGTGCTTGAATTGCGCTCGATGATTCCGAAGAAGCGACTTCTTGCGGTTCTGCTGGTCGCCGGCTCCCTCGCGCTTGGCGCCTGCAGTCATTCGCGCATCGTCGAGCGCGATGGCAAGGCGGGCCCCTCCGCCGCCGGCAAGTCACAGGCGCAAGCGTCATCGCGCGCGGCGCCGTCCGCGATCCCGGCCAACGGCACCTATACCGTGCGCGCTGGCGAGACCCTGTATGGAATTTCGTTCCGGTTCGGCCTGCAAGTTCCAGGACGTCGCGGCCTGGAACGGAATCGGCGACCCTTACGTGATCAAGGTCGGCCAGCGCCTTCGCCTGCGGCCGTCGGGTCCGAACCAGGCGAGCACCGCGCGCAGCGGGCACAGCCGCTTCCCCAGGCGTCGGGCGCCGCGGTCGCCGCCGCCCCGTGGCGGGTCGGCCGCCAAGCCGGCGACACCGGCGCCCACCACGGTCTATCCGCAGCCCGGACCTGGCGCTGGCCGACACCGGGCAGATCATCGGTCGCTATGTGGCCGGCGACCAGACCAGCAGGGCATCAACATCGCCGGGACGCCGGGCAGGACATCCTGGCGGCCGCCGACGGCGTCGTGGTCTATTCCGGCGCCGGCCTGGTCGGCTACGGGGAGCTGATCATCATCAAGCACTCCGAAGAATGGCTGTCGGCTTACGCGCACAACCGTCGCCGGCTTTTTGCCGAAGGCGCAAGGATGAAGTCGGGCGACGTCGATCGCCGAGATGGGACGGACCGGCGCGACGTCGCGACATGTTGCATTTCGAGATCCGGCGAAACGGCAAGCCGGTCGATCCGTTGCTGTATCTGCCGCGGCAGTAGGGGTGGCCCGATGGGTGAGACGTCAGCCAGGGCGCTACCCGCGCCAAACGGCGACCGCTTCGAGATACTCGATGCCCTGCGGGGCTTCGCGCTTCTCGGCGTGCTGCTCGCCAACATCCTCGGCTTCTGTGGCTGGTACGACCTGAGCCAGGAGCAGCGGGTGGCCTTGTCCAGCGAGACCGGTGTCATGGTCTGGAGCTTCCTGCACCACGCCTTCATAGACGGCCGCTTCTACAGCCTGTTTTCGCTGATGTTCGGCATTGGCTTTGCAGTGATCCTGGCGCGATTGAGCCAACGCCATGCCACCGAAGCATTGACCATCTTCCGTCGGCGACTTTGGGTGCTGCTGGGCATCGGCATGGTCCACCTTTGCCTGATCTGGTACGGCGACATCCTGGTGTTGTATTCGCTGCTCGGCTTCGTGCTGGTCGCCTGCCGGCGCCTGTCCGACCGTGCGTTGCTGATCGGAGCGGCGGCGCTGGTACTGTTCCCGATCTTTGGATACGCACTCACCTGGGCGGCGCAGGTTCGGCTCTATGAGCCGTTTTACGACTTCGGCATGTACCTGGACCAGGCTTTGAGTCCGGAGCATTCAAAGCTGTCGGGTCTGGAGCGGGTACGGCTCGAGGGTTGGGCCGCTTTCATGGAATGGACCTTGCCCGGACCGCCGTTCCGCGTGGGCGACCTTCTGCAAAGCTGGCGCCTGCCGAAGGTAATGGGCATCTTCATGCTTGGCCTGTGGGTGGGGCGTCGACTCGTCGCCGGTACGCTATTGAACGATCGGGCTTTGCTGACCCGGGTTTGCATGGTGGGATTTCTCGTCGGACTGCCTGCCGGCGTGCTTCTTGGCGCGATGCCTGGCCAGCGCGGCGGTCCGCCGAACATGGAGGGTCTGCAGACCACGGTTCTGTATGCGTTCGCGGTGGTGCCGATGGCCTTGGCCTATGCCTCCGGCTTCGTCCTTCTCTGGCAGGCCGGCGGCGAGCGCTGGCTACGCCAGTTCGCACCGGTCGGGCGCATGGCGCTCACCAACTACCTCAGCCAGACCATCCTGTGCACCACGATCTTCTATGGCATCGGCTTTGGCTTGTTTGGCCGGCTCGCGCCATGGCAGGTCGTGGCCACCGCGCTGTCGATCTACGGCTGCCAATGGCTGTTCTCGCGCTGGTGGCTGAGCCGCTACGCCTTCGGGCCGATGGAGTGGTTGTGGCGTTCGCTGACCTATCGTCGGCGCATGCCGATGTTGCGCGTGGCCGCTGGCCTGAGGTAGTTCGAAGCCGTCGGGGTATCGGCCATTGATGCCGGCACCACCAAGCCCTGTCCCGTCGGTCTTTCGAAGTACAAAAAAACCCGCGATCGCTCGCGGGTTTTTTCGTACCACCATGGAATCGGGCGGTCAGGCCTGCATGGCCTTCGCCACTTCGGCAGCGTAGTCCTCGACCACTTTCTCGATGCCTTCGCCGACGGCGATGCGCGAGAAGCTGACGACTTCGGCCTTGGCGGCCTTGAGCACCGCGTCAACGGTCTTGTCGGTGTCCAGCGCATACGGCTGGCCGGTCAGGGTGACTTCGTTGACGATCTTGGCGACCTTGCCGCTGATGATTTTCTCGAGGATTTCGGCCGGCTTGGCCTTGTCCTTGTCGGTCATCTTGGCCATCTCGATTTCCTTTTCCTTGGCGATGAAATCGGCCGGGACGTCGGAAGCCTTGATGTAGGGAGGATTCATCGCGGCGATGTGCATCGCCAGGCCCTTGGCCAGCTCGGCGTCGCCGCCCTTGAGCTCGACCAGCACGCCGATGCGGCCGCCGTGCATGTAGCCGGCGACGATGTTGCCGCTCTCCATGCGAACCAGGCGACGAACCTGCACGTTTTCGCCGACCTTGGCGATCAGCGCGGCGCGGGCCTGCTCGACGGTGCTCGTTGCCGACGCTGGCGTTCTTCAGCGCTTCGGCATCCGCGGCGCCGGAAGCCAGCGCGGCTGTCGGCGACGGCGTTGGTGAAGGCGAGGAAGTTGTCGTCCTTGGCCACGAAGTCGGTTTCCGAATTGATCTCGACCAGCACGACCTTGCCGGGAGCCGAGGCCATCACGATGCGACCTTCGGCGGCCACGCGGCCGGATTTCTTGTCGGCCTTGGCAAGACCGGTCTTGCGCAGGTATTCCATCGCGTTGTCTATGTGGCCTTCGTTTTCGGCGAGAGCCTTCTTGCACTCCATCATGCCGGCGCCGGAGCGCTCGCGCAGTTCCTTGACCAGGCTGGCGGTGATTTCCATGGGTTACCTCGAATTTTTGAAAGAATGAAAGCGCGGGAGCAGCATGCTGCTCCCGCGTGACTAGCTTGTTACTCAGCGGGCGCCGTCGCGCTTGCCGTCGGGACGCGCGCCATCACGGCGCGGTGCGCCCTTCTTCGGCGGCGGGGCGCGGCGCGGGGCCGCCTTCTTGTCTTCCTTGGCGACCGGATTGCCTTCGGCGTCGAGTTCGATGAACTCGTCGTCGCGCTGGCCGGCCTGCGGGGCGGCAGCCTTGCCTTCCAGCACCGAGTCGGCGGCGGCGCGCACGTACAGCTGCACGGCGCGGATGGCGTCGTCGTTGCCCGGGATCGGGTAGTCGACCAGGTTGGGGTCGTAGTTGGTATCGACCACGGCGATGACCGGGATGCCGAGCTTCTTGGCTTCCTGCACGGCGATGTTCTCGTGGCCGATATCGATCACGAACAGCGCGTCGGGCAAGCGGTTCATTTCCTTGATGCCGCCCAGCGAGGCCAGCAGCTTGTCGCGCTCGCGACGCAGGCCGAGCACTTCGTGCTTGACCATCTTCTCGAAGGTGCCGTCGGTTTCAGCGGCTTCCAGTTCCTTCAGGCGCGAGACCGAGGCCTTCACGGTGCGGAAGTTGGTCAGGGTGCCGCCGAGCCAGCGCATGCTCATGTAGGGCATGCCGCAACGCTCGCTTCTTCCTTGACGGAATCGCGGGCCGAACGCTTGGTGCCGACGAACAGGATGGTGCCGCGCTTCTGGGCCAGGGCCGAGACGAAGTTCATCGCGTCCTGGAACAGGGGCAGGGTCTTCTCGAGGTTGATGATGTGGATCTTGCCGCGGGCGCCGAAGATGTACGGGCCCATTTTGGGATTCCAGTAGCGCGTCTGGTGGCCGAAATGGACGCCGGCTTCCAGCATCTGGCGCATGGTGACTTGGGTCATGAGTATGTCCTTGAAGAAATAGGAACCGCGCCGCATATAGGGCGGACGATTGGTTCCGGGGTTGGGCCTCCACCTGGCTGCCGTCTCGAACCGCGACCTTTGAACCGGTCAGGGCACCCCGGGACGGGGGATAGCCGATGTGTGAATTCACCGATGACGCTCGGCGTGGGCGGTTGTGACGTCAAGCCGCAACCGGCGGATTATACACGGGCTGGCCTAAACCCTTGCAACTGTTGGATAATCCGGACATGAAGTAAGCATCAAGACCCCCGAAGATATCGAGAAGATGCGCGTCGCCGGCCGTCTGGCCGCCGAAGTGCTGCAAATGGTCAGCGCCGCATCGTCAAAGCCGGGCGTCAGCTACCGCCGAACTTGACCGCATCTGCCACGAACACATCGTCAACGTGCAGAAAGCCATCCCGGCCAACGTCGGCTACAAAGGCTTTCCGGCGACCATCTGCACTTCGGTCAACAACGTCATCTGCCACGGCATCCCGACCCACGCCAAGATCCTGAAGGACGGCGACATCGTCAATATCGACGTCACCGTGATCAAGGACGGCTGGCACGGCGACACCAGCCGCATGTACATCGTCGGCAAACCGTCGGTGAAGGCCAAGCGCCTGGTCGACGTCACCCGCGAGGCCATGTTCCAGGCATCCGCATCGTCCGGCCCGGGCGCGACCCTGGGCGATATCGGCCACGCCATCCAGCGCTATGTCGAGGCCGAGCGCTTCTCGGTGGTCCGCGAGTACTGCGGCCATGGCATCGGCCAGATCTACCACGAAGACCCGCAGGTCCTGCATTACGGCGCAGCCGGCACCGGCCTGCGCCTGGAGAAGGGCATGACCTTCACCATCGAGCCGATGGTCAACGAAGGCGCGCGGCACACCCGGCTGATGCCCGATGGCTGGACCGTGGTGACCAAGGACCGCTCGCTCTCGGCGCAGTGGGAACACACCGTCGCGGTGACCGACGACGGCGTGGAAATCCTGACCCGGCTCCCGGGCGACGACAATGATCTGTGAGTTCGCCCGCGCCCGTTGACTCGCTGGCTTCGCGACTTGCGCAAGCGGGCGACGATGCGGCCTGGCGGGAAATGGCCAAGGCGGCCCTGGCCGAGCACCGTGCGCTGCTGCAACGCGTTTCGCCGCCGGCGAAAGCGTCGAACGCCTGATCGGCACAGCGCTGCGCGTTGATCGATACCGCTGGTGACCACGGCCTGGCAGCGTTGCGTCGCCGCCAGGGAACCGCTGACCCTGCTGGCGACCGGCGGCTACGGCCGCGGCGAACTGTATCCGCTTTCCGACATCGACCTGCTGGTGCTGGCCGAGCCGCGCGTGCAGAAGAAGAACGAGCCGGCCATGTCGCGTTTCTTCGCGATGCTCTGGGATGCCGGCCTGGCGACCGGCCATGCCGTGCGCTCCGTCGAGCAATGCGTGCACGCCGCGCGCGACGACATCGCCACGCTGACCTCGATGATGGAGTTGCGCACGCTCGGCTGGCGACGATGCCGCGCGGATTGCCGCTGGTCGCGGCGCTGGCGCCGAAGAAGATGTGGCCGCCCGGCGAAATATTTCGAGGCCAAGCGCGCAGGAAGCAGCGCGCGCGCCATGCCAGATACAACGACACCGCCGACAACCTGGAGCCCAACCTCAAGGAAGGCCCGGGCGGCCTGCGCGACCTGCATACCGTCACCTGGATGGGCATGCGCCTTTATGGCGTGCCCGGCCTGCGCGCGTTGGTGCCGCTGGGCCTGCTCGGCGAAGTCGAATGCGCCACGCCTGGAGCAGAAATGGGCGGTGCTCGCCCGGCTTCGCTTCGGCCTGCACCTGGTCGGCCGGCCGGCGCGAGGAGCGCCTGCTGTTCGACCACCAGAAGAATCTGGCCGACGCTGATGGGCCTGCAGGACGAGGAGGGCAACCTGGCGGTCGAGCAGATGATGCAGGTTTTCTTCCGCGCCGCCGCGACCATGCTGCGGATCAATGACCGCCTGCTGCAGCGTTTCGAGGAGCAACTGGCCGGCGCCAGCGCGCCGGTGCCGGTATCGCCCGGCTTCGAGTTGCGTCATGGCTACCTGGCCATGACCGATGCCGCGCCGCTCGGACGCGGCATGGGCGAGATCCTCGAGTTGTTCGCCGTCTGGTCACAACAGGAAACGGCGCGCGGCCTGCATTCGGATACTGCGCGCGGGCTGGCCGAGTCGCTTGCCGACCATCCGTCCCTACCAGGCTGAGCCCGAGGCGGTGCGCGCGCGCTTCATCGAATTGCTGGCCCTGCCGAATGCGGTGCCGATGCTCAAGCGCATGGCCCGGCTCGGCGTGCTTGGGCGCTACCTGCCGGCGTTCGGCAAGGTCGCCGGGCGCATGCAATACGACCTGTTCCATGTCTATACGGTCGACCAGCACACCCTGACCGTGCTGCGCCTGATGGATGAATTCCTCCGCGGCGTTCCAGTGCCCGGTTTCGCGATCACCTCCGATGTCGTGCCGCGCCTGCGCAAGCCGTTCCTGCTGCTGGTCGCCGGACTGTTCCACGATATCGCCAAGGGCCGCCGCGGCGATCATTCCCAGCTGGGCGCGGAGGATGTGCGCGAATTCGCCGAGGCGCATGGGCTGCCGAGCGCGGACGTGGAGCTGCTGGTGTGGCTGGTGCGCAACCATCTGCTGATGTCGGTGACCGCGCAGAGGCAGGACATTTCCGATCCGGAGGTCGTGACCCGCTTCGCCGAGTTCGTGGCCGATCGCGAACACCTCGATTACCTGTACCTGCTGACCTGCGCCGACATCGCCGGCACCAGCCCCAAGTTGTGGAACGGCTGGAAGGACCGCCTGCTCGCCGACCTGCACACGGCCACGCGCTATGCGCTGCGTCGCGGCCTGGAACATCCGCTCAACGCCGAGGACATCATGGCCGACACCGGCAACATGGCGCTGGCCAAGTTGCTCGATTCGGGCTTCGACGAAGGCGCCATCGAACGCGTTGTGGGCGACCTTCCCCGACGAAGCGTTCCTGCGCTATCGGCCCGAGCAGCTGGTCTGGCAGACGCATGGCGTGCTGGCCCAGTTGCAGCAGCCTTCGGTCGCTCCCGGCATCCTGCCTCCCGCGACACTAGCCATCCATGCGCGTCGCAAGTGCTCGTACGCGGCCACGACACGCCGAGCAGCTTCGAGGTGTTCGTGCGCACGCCGGATCGCGATGGCTTGTTCGCCGCGCTGGTGGCGACGCTGGATCGGCTCGGGCTGAACGTGCTCGATGCGCGCATCCTCAATTCCACCGACGACTACGCGCTGGATAATTTCCAGGTGCAGGCCGGCGGCCATGTGCCCGAGCCGGCGAAGATCATCGATACCCTGCAGGCCGCGCTGCGCGATCCGGCCGCGGTGAAGCCCGCCCGTCGGGCAATGCCGCGCCACTTGCGTCATTTCAAGGTTCCGGCGCGGGTCGATCTCGACACCATCGAAGGCGGCCAGCGGACCCGGCTGAGCCTGGTCGGCACCGATCGCCCCGGCCTGCTTGCCGACGTGGCCCAGGTGCTTCGCGGCCATCGCCTGCGCGTGCATGATGCGCGGATCGCCACCTTCGGCGAGCGGGTCGAGGATATCTTCCTGCTCAGCGACCACGACAATCGCGCGCTCACCGATCCACAATCAATCGAAGACATGCGCGGCGCGTTGATCGCCTGCCTGGAAGGGGACACCAGCAATGACAAGCAAAGCCCAGCCCGATAGGGACCTGCTGCGCACCGGCATCGAGGACGCATTCGAGCGGCGCGCGGTGCTCACGCCGGATGAGATCGACTCCTCGACGCGGCCGCTGGTCGAGCAGGTCATCGGCCTGCTGGAGACGGGCGTGCTCCGGGTGGCCGAGCCGGGCGCCGGCGGCTGGCAGGTCAATGAATGGCTGAAGAAGGCCGTGCTGCTGTACTTCCGCTGCAACGACATGCAGGTGATTCCAGCCAGTTCGCCCGGCCCGTTCTGGGACAAGGTGCCGACCCGTTTCGAGGGCTTCGATGAAGCAGCGTTCCGCGCACTGGGCGCGCGCATCGTGCCGGGCGCGGTGGTCCGTCGCGGCGCCTATCTGGGCAAGGACGTGGTGCTGATGCCGAGCTTCATCAACATCGGCGCGCATGTCGGCGCCGGCACGATGGTCGACACCTGGGCGACGGTGGGTTCCTGCGCGCAGATCGGCGCGCGTTGCCACCTGTCGGGCGGCGTCGGCATCGGCGGCGTGCTCGAGCCGCTGCAGGCAGCGCCGACCATCATCGAGGACGATTGCTTCGTCGGCGCGCGCTCGGAAGTGGTCGAGGGCGTGGTGGTCGAGCAGGGCAGCGTGATCGGCATGGGCGTGTTCATCGGCCAGAGCACGCGCATCTACAACCGCGCCACTGGCGAAGTCTCGCTACGGCCGCGTTCCCGCCGGCAGCGTGGTCGTGTCCGGCTCGCTGCCTTCGGCGGACGGCAAGTATTCGCTGTACTGCGCCGTCATCGTCAAGCAGGTCGATGCCAGGACGCGTTCGAAGACCTCGGTGAACGACTTGCTGCGCGGCGCGGTGGAGTGACGTTGATGGCGACCGTCACCCTGTATGGCCTGGACAACTGCGACACCTGCAAGAAGGCGCGCAACTGGCTGACCCGTTTCGGCGTCGAACACCAGTTCATCGATTACCGGGCGCAGCGCGTCGAGCCGGCGACCTTGAAGGCCTGGGCCGCGCAACTCGGCGGCTGGGACAAGTTGATCAACCGTGCCTCCACCACCTGGCGGACGCTGCCCGAGCCGCGCAAGACGCCGGGCTCCGATCCCGAGTGGACGTTGTTGCTCAAGGAATATCCGGCGCTGGTGAAGCGTCCGGTGGTTGTCGTGGATGACACGATCAGCGTCGGCTTCACCGACAATGGCTTCAAGAAACAATTTGGAGGCAAGGCATGAGCGACGTGCTGGCCCTGACCCGGGAGTTGGTCGGTCGCGCCTCGGTCACGCCGGACGACGCAGGTTGCCAGGCGCTGATCGCCGAACGATTGCAGCGGGCGGGATTCCGGATCGAGCACCTGCCGTTCGGCCCGGTGAAGAACCTGTGGGCGACCCATGGCAGCGGTTCGCCGGTGCTGGTGTTCCTCGGCCACACCGATGTGGTGCCGAGCGGCCCGGCGCGAGCAGTGGAGCAGCCCGCCGTTCGAGCCCACCGTTCGCGATGGATTTCTCTATGGGCGCGGCACGGCCGACATGAAAGGCAGCGTCGCCGCCTTCGTCGTCGCGCTGGAGGAGTTCGTCGCCAGCCATCCAGGCCATCGCGGAACCGTGGCGGTGTTGCTGACCTCCGATGAAGAGGGCGACGCCATCGATGGCGTGCGTCGCGTCGCCGACCACTTTCGCGCGACCGGCCAGCGCATCGACTACTGCCTTACCGGCGAACCGTCGTCGAAGGAAAGACTCGGCGACCTGTTGCGCGTGGGCCGACGCGGCACCTTGTCGGGCACGCTGACGGTCAAGGGCATCCAGGGCCACGTGGCCTATCCGGAGAAAGCGCGCAATCCGATCCACCAGGCCATGCCGGCGCTCGCCGAGTTGTGCGCGCGGCAATGGGACCAGGGTTATCCGCGCACCGGCACGCCGGAATTCCCGCCGTCGAGCTTCCAGATTTCGAATATCCATTCCGGCACCGGCGCCAACAACGTGATTCCCGGCGCCTGCGAGGTGGTGTTCAATTTCCGCTTCAATCCGGGATGGCAGGCTGCGGAACTCGAGCGCGAGGTGCATGCGACGCTCGATCGTCACGGACTGGAATACGGCATCGCCTGGCATCGCGGCGGCGAGCCGTTCCTCACCGGCGAGGGCGCGCTGCGCAAGGTCGTGCGCGAGATCATGATCGCCCGTTGCGGCGTCACGCCGGACGAGAACACCGGCGGCGGAACCTCGGACGCGCGCTTCATCGCGCCGCTGGGAGCGGAAGTCGTCGAAATGGGTCCGGTCAACGCCAGCATCCACAAGGTCGACGAACGCGTGTCGCTGGACGAACTGGAACGGCTGCCGGCGCTGTACCGCGAGATCGCCGAAAGACTGCTCGCCTAGGGCGAGGCGATGGTCAGCGAGTGCTCGGCCTTGCCGGGCAGGAACGGCGTTGGCTGGCCGCGCACCCACGACTCATGTCCGGCGCCCCAGAACGGCGACAGCGGGTTGCCGCTCTGGCCGCCGGGCATGTGGATGATGCCGTCCTCCTCGTGGCCCGGCGAAACCACCATGCGTTGCGAAGCGCCGAAGGTGGGGCTGGCGATGCGCGGCATGTTCAAGTCGCCGGGCAGGGCATCCGCAGGCATGCACAGCCACGGCCTGATCAGGCCGGGCAAGGCCTTGGCGAGCGGGTGGCAGATGGAGGCCGCGTTGCGCTCGCCCCAGGTTCGCTCATTCAATGGACCCTTGGCATCGAGTTCGGCAGCAACCGCTTGCGCGGCATCCAGGAACAAGGCATCCCAACTGGCGAATTTTCGCGGCAGCAAATTCGCCGGACGCGTCGATACCAGTTGCCAGGTGGCGCCCTCGATCTGCGGCAGGTCAGGCATCAGGAAGTCCTTGCCGAGCGCCGCCTGCGCCGGCGCCATCAATCCGTCGCGCACGCGCTCGACGACGGCCAGGCGCCAGTCGCGGACCAGCCGGTAACTGACCGAGCCGATCGCGGCGCGGCCTTCCCAATTGCGAGTGGCGGCTTCGAACGCGTTCCACGCCGGATCCTTCGAAGCCAGGGCCTGCGCCCGCAGCAATTTCCACCAGCGCTGCAGGAAGACGGCGCGATCGTCGAGCTGGATCGCCATCAGGTCGCGTTCGCCGAACTGCCGCCGGGAAAAAAGATCGTCGCGAATCTGCCGGGCGCGCGCGCCGTTCGCATAGCCGGCGTCGCCGACCATTTCCAGCGCGTCGCCATCGACCGTCCGCGCATTGGCGGTCCACAGCCTTCCGCTCGGTGGATCCACCAACGAGGGGTTCGCGTTGGCGGGCCGCCAGCCTTGCCATTCGCAGCCGGCCATCGGATCGACAGGCGCCTGGATGTCGCAGCCGCCGACGCGCGCCGGCATCTGCGCCGCAAGCCGCCAGGCGATCCTTCCGGTGGCGTCGCCCAGCATCATGTTCTGGGCGGGCATGCCGATGGCGCCGGCGCGGGCGAGGGCGTCGTCAAGATTGGCGGCGGTCGCCAGCCCGGCCAGTCCCAGGTTGATCGCGCCCGGCTGTTGCGCCGCCCAGCGCAGGGCCAGCGAGGTGTTGGCATCCAGCTCTTCGGTGATCGGCCCCCAGAGCGTTTCGCGGACCACGAAGTCTTCGGCCGGCTTGCCCTTCACCAGGATTTTTTCGTGCACGACTTTCAGTGCCTGCTCGCCTTGCGCGCTGCGATAGCGCGAGTGGGCGGCATCGGTCCACTCGACCCGATAGAAATCGAGCCAGTCGCCATAGGAGTTGGTGAATCCCCAGGCCACGTGTCGGTTGCTGCCGACGATGATGGCGGGAATGCCGGGCAGCGTGAAGCCGCCGACATCCACCTTGCCACCGACCGCCGCTGCGTCGTCATAAAGCAGCCGGGCGCGGAACCAGACGTTGGGCGCGCGCAGGGTCAGGTGCATGTCGTTGGCGACGATGGCGCGATGGTCCCTTGTCAACGCGCCGGCAACCGCGAAATTGTTGCTGCCTGGCGCGGCGGGTTCGGCATCTTCGCTGTCCGGGTCTTTCGCCGGCATCGGCAGCCTGCGCAAGTCGAGGGAATCAGCACCCGGCAGCATCACGTTGCCGCGGGCTGCGCCGATCAGCGGGGCGTCCCATTCGGTGCCGTCGGAGTCGATGACCCGATACAGCGCGTCCGGTACGACTTGCCTGATCCGCCACAACGCCAGCTCGCGGGAATTGGATTCATCCTGCAGGTCGAAAAACATCGCGTAGCCGGCCAGCAGGCTGTCCGTCGGCGTCCAGGCTCGCGGCTGGGCGCCGAGCAGCAGGTAGGGCCATGGCCGCGTGCGCAGGTTGCCGAGGCCCGCATTGACGCCTTCGGTGTAGGCGATGAGAACGGGCATCTTTCCCGATGCGATGGCACCGATGTCCTGCCCGACGCGGGCACGCAGCCGGTGCACGCGAATCGACTTGTCCTTGTCGATGGCGATGGCGCCGAACAGTTCGGACAATTCGCCCGCGGCCGAGCGGCGCAACAGGTCCATCTCGAAGAAGCGCTCCTGGCCGTGCACGTAGCCCAGTGCGCGGGCGGCATCGACCTCGTTGGCGGCATGGATGGTGACCACACCGAGCGCATCGCGATCGATCTGTACCGGCGCGCCGAGGCCGGCCAGTTCGAGCCGGCCGTCCAGCTGGGCCAGGCTGCCGCGAACCAGCCACCAGCCGACCAGCGAGGCCAATGCCAGCAGCAACAGCAGCAGCCAGAAAAAGCGCAGCAACAGGCGCGGAATGCGAGTCATGCACGGCTCCAATCGTTCTGCGCCCATGCTCGCATTGCCCCGGGGCTTGCGCCAAGCCCGTAATTGGCTATAGTCGAGTCATGCACCGCGCCAGCGCCCTCCTTGCCGTTCAGCTTCAGGCCAATCTCCGGTCGGTCGCCGCTCGCCTGAATAATCTCAATAACAATAACCGGAACGCCCCCCTGCGGGTCGACGATTAGGCGCTGCGCTAAAGCACTCCCTGAATCCTACGACGGCCCGCACCGAACCAGTGCGGGCCGTTTCCATTTGCGTCTTCAAAAAAGGAAAACCCCATGTGTTCTATCCTCGGAATCTTCGATATTGCGGCCGGCGTCGACCTGGCCGCGCTGCGCAAGCAGGCCTTGTCGCAGAGCATGCGGCAACGCCATCGCGGGCCGGACTGGAGCGGCGTCTATGCCGATGACCGGGCCATCCTGGTGCACGAGCGCCTCGCCATCGTCGACGTGTCGTCCGGCGCGCAGCCGCTGCGATCGGCCGACGGCGGCCTGGCGCTGGCGGTGAACGGCGAGATCTACAACCATCGCGAGCTGCAGAAGGGCCTGGGCCAGGCCTACGAGTTCCAGACCGACTCGGACTGCGAGGTGATCAACGCCCTGTATCGCGAACACGGCATCGACTTCCTCGACAAGCTCAACGGCATCTTCGCCTTCGCGCTCTGGGACAAGGATGCGCAGCGCTACCTGATCGCCCGCGATCCGATCGGCGTCTGCCCGCTCTACATGGGCCACGATTCCGCGGGCCGCCTGTACGTGGCTTCGGAAATGAAGGCGCTGGTCGGCGTCTGCGACGACATCGAGGTGTTTCCGCCCGGCCACTACCTGGACAGCCGGGTCGGCGTGCCGGTGCGCTACTGGACGCGCAAGTGGCGCGACTACGAGGCCACCCGCGGCGTCAAGGTCGAGCCGGCGCAGTTGCGCGCGGCGTTCGAAGCCGCGGTGCATCGCCAGTTGATGACCGACGTGCCCTACGGCGTGCTGCTGTCGGGCGGCCTCGACTCTTCGCTGGTGGCGGCCTGCGCCGCGCGCTTCGCCAAGAACCGGGTCGAATCCGACGACCGCGAGGAAGCCTGGTGGCCGCGCCTGCATTCGTTCGCGATCGGGCTGGAAGGATCGCCCGACCTGGCCGCGGCGCGCGGTCGCGGCCCAATACCTCGGCACCAGCCACCACGACTTCAAGTTCACGGTGCAGGAGGGGCTCGACGCGCTGCCCGACGTGATCCGGCACATCGAGACCTACGACGTCACCTCGATCCGCGCCTCGACGCCGATGTACCTGATGGCGCGCCGGATCAAGGCGATGGGCGTGAAGATGGTGCTGTCCGGCGAAGGCGCCGACGAGATCTTCGGCGGCTACCTGTACTTCCACAAGGCGCCGTCGGCCGAGGCCTTCCACGAAGAGACCGTGCGCAAGCTCGATGCGCTGCATCTGTACGACTGCCTGCGCGCCAACAAGTCGATGGCCGCCTGGGGCGTGGAGGCGCGCGTGCCGTTCCTCGATCTCGAATTCCTCGACGTCGCGATGTCGATGGACGCCGAGCACAAGCGGACCCGGCCTGGAAAGATCGAGAAGGCCGTCTTGCGCGAAGCCTTCGTCGGCGCCTTGCCGGACAGCATCCTGTGGCGGCAGAAGGAGCAGTTCAGCGATGGCGTCGGCTACAGCTGGATCGACTCGCTGAAGGCGCATGCCGAGCGCACGATCAGCGATGCGGAACTGGTGCAGGGCGGCGAAGGAATTTCCGTTCAACACGCCGGGCACGAAGGAGGCGCTGCTGTATCGCCGCCTGTTCGCGCAGGCCTTCCCGGGCGAGAGCTGCGCGCACACCGTGCCGGGCGGTCCGTCGATCGCCTGCTCGACGCCGACGGCGATTGCCTGGGATGCGTCGTTCGCGGCGGCCGCCGATCCATCCGGCCGCGCGATTGCCGGAGTGCACGTCGCCGCGCTTCCCTGTAGCCGCTCAGGAGCGGCTTCGGCCGCTCCCAGCCGCGATGCTCTAGCTGGCTTCCACCGAATCCACGCGCTGGAAGCCACGCGGCAAGGCATTGCCGCGCGAGGCGCGCGAGCCTTCATAGGCCTGCAGGTCGCGCCAGCTCAGGGTGATATGGCGCTGTCCGCAGTACAAGCGTCAGTTCGCCGCCCTGGCGCACGCTGGCGACGGCAATCACTTGTTCTTCGCCGGATTTCAGCTTCGCCGGCGGAATCTGGATCAGCTTGTTGCCCTTGCCCTTGTCGAGCTCGGGCAATTCGCTGATCGGGAAAGCCAGTAGGTGACCCGCCGACGTCACCGAGACGATCCAGTCCTTGGCGGTATCGGTTACCAGCGCCGGCTGCAGGATTTCCGCGGCATCGTCGGTGTTGATCAATTGCTTGCCGGCCTTGTTGCGGCCGGTGAAATTCTCGAAGCGGGTGACGAAGCCGTAGCCGAAGCTGGAGGCGACGACGAAGCGCGTGTCGTTGTCGGCGATCGCCGCGCCGACGAAATGCGCGCCGGTCGGCAGGGTGAAGCGGCCGGTCAATGGTTCGCCGTTGCCGCGCGCCGAAGGCAGCGTATGCGCAAGCGTCGAATAGGCGCGGCCCGTGCTGTCCAGGAACGCGACTTGCTGCGTGCTGCGTCCGCGCACCGCCTGCAGCAGGCTGTCGCCCTCGCGGTAGTTGAGCGACGAGGCGTCGACTTCGTGGCCCTTGGCGGCGCGGATCCAGCCCTTCGCCGACAGCACCACCGTCACCGGCTCGCTCGGGATCAGCTCGCTCTCGCTGATCGCCTGCGCGGCTTCGCGCTGCACCAGCGGCGAGCGCCGCTCGTCGCCAAATTTCTTGGCGTCCGCCAGCAATTCGTCCTTGACCTGCTTCTTCAACTTCCCCGGCGAGCCGAGGGTGGCGATCAGCTTGTCGCGCTCCTTGTCCAGTTCGTCCTGCTCGCCGCGGATCTTCATCTCCTCCAGGCGCGCCAGCTGCTTGAGCTTGGTCTCGAGGATGTAGTCGGTCTGTTCCTCGGTGAGGCCGAAGCGCGCGATCAATGCGGCCTTGGCGTCGTCCTCGGTGCGGATGATGCGGATGACTTCGTCGAGGTTGAGGAAGGCGACCAGCAGGCCGTCGAGCAGGTGCAGGCGGCGCTCGACGCGCTCCAGGCGATAGCGCAGGCGCTTGCGCACGGTCTCGAGCCGGAACACCAGCCATTCCGCCAGCAGGCTCTTCAGGTTCCTGACCTGCGGCCGGCCGTCGAGGCCGATGATGTTCAGGTTGACCCGGAAACTCTTCTCGAGGTCCGTGGTGGCGAACAGGTGGCCCATCAGGGCCTCGTAATCGACCCGGTTCGAACGCGGCACCAGCACCAGGCGCACCGGCATTCTGGTGATCGGACTCGTCGCGCAGGTCTTCCAGCCATGGCAGCTTCTTGGCCCGCATCTGGGTCGCGATCTGCTCCATGATCTTCGACGGCGACACCTGGTAAGGCATGGCGGTGATGACCAGGTTCTGGCCTTCGCGCACGAAGGTCGCGCGGGCGCGGACGCTGCCGCCGCCGGTCTCGTACATGGCCAGCAAATCGGCGGCCGGGGTGATGATCTCGGCGGTGGTCGGATAGTCCGGTCCGCGCACGTGCTCGCACAGGTCGCGCACGCTGGCGTCGGGATCGTCGAGCAGGCGCACGCAGGCGCTGACCACTTCGTTCAGATTGTGCGGCGGCACGTCGGTGGCCATGCCGACCGCGATGCCGGTGGTGCCGTTCAGCAGCAGGTGCGGCAGGCGCGCCGGCAGCCAGCTCGGTTCCTCCAGCGTGCCGTCGAAATTCGGGCTCCAGTCCACCGTGCCCTGGCCGAGTTCGCCGAGCAGGACTTCGGCGATCGGCGTCAGCTTCGATTCGGTGTAGCGCATTGCCGCGAACGATGACGGATCGTCGGTCGAGCCGAAATTGCCCTGGCCTTCGATCAGCGGATAGCGGTAGGAGAACGGCTGCGCCATCAGCACCAGCGCCGCGTAGCAGGCGCTGTCGCCGTGCGGGTGGAACTTGCCGATCACGTCGCCGATGGTGCGGGCGGATTTCTTCGGTTTCGCCCCGGCGCCCAGGCCGAGCTCGCTCATGGCGTAGATGATCCGGCGCTGCACCGGCTTCAGGCCGTCGCCGAGGAAGGGCAGGGCGCGGTCGAGCACCACGTACATCGAATAGTCGAGGTAGGCGCGTTCAGCGTATTCGCGCAGCGGGATCTGCTCGAAGCCATGGAAACTGGGGCGGGCGGGTTCGGTCATCGGGAGTTCTTGGCAGCGGAAATCGCAGTCGTGATTCTAGCTTGCCGGGCTACACTTGAGGCCGACCGACCCGCGGATTCCACGCAATGAGCATCACGGCAATCATCCTGCTGGCCCTCGCCGTCTACCTGCTGATCAAGGTGGCCGGCGCCGTGTTCAAGCTGGGCCTGATCCTGGTCGTGCTGGCGAGCGCCTATTGGCTGGCCGCTCCATTCCTCGGGCTGCGTTTGCCGCTTTAAGCGCCGCCGAAACAGGGACCAATGGCATGGCTTACGCCTTGCCAGACAAGGACGCTCGGGCTCCCATTGGTTATTGACTCAGGTCAATAACGGGGATTCGTTCTGGCGTTAGGCTGCGCTTGAAAGGCTGGGTAGCTTCGGGATCCTGAGGCTCATCCAGCCAGTTCACTGGGTAATTCACCCGGTGGATTGCCCTGAACGACCACAAGAGAGCCGGAGCCAGTCGCCATGAACGACGTCAAGACATCGCCGAAAACCGCATCAGAAGGCCTTTCCAAAGTGTTCGCCGTCGCCGCCAACCGGTCGGACCAGTGGCGCCAGCTCAATGCGCTGACCCGAGCCTGGGCGGCAGCCGACCCCAAGGGTCCAAAGTGCAAGGCGCTTGGTTCCGAAATTGCCGCCTACTTCGCCGGCCTGACCCGGCTTGAACATTGCTGGGCCTATCCGGGCACCCGCCTGCTGGCCGCCATCGGCGAGCCGCCATCGAGCAGCGCGATGCCGCCAGCACTCGCGCGGCTGGTGCAGAAGGTCTCCGCGCGCGCTGATGACCGGCGACTTCCGCCGCGACGAAATCGCCTGGGATCCGGCGGCCGAGGGCGATGCCCGCGCTGCTCGACGCGCGCTGCCCCGGACGGCGACGCCGGTCGACGCGCTACAAGCCGTACTTCGAAGTGCTGGTCGTCACTCCGAACGACCCGGCCAGCTGGGAGCGCGCGCAGAGACGACATGCGGCGCCTGCGCCGCCCCGACGACGCGTTCCACTACGAGGCGGTCCACGTGGGCAGCTTCGAGGATGCGGCGCTGGCCGTGATGGTCAACGACAGCATCCAGGCCGTGGTGATCTTCGATGGCTTCCAGTTCGCGTCGCGCCACGACATGCCGGACCTGCAGGAGTTCCTGGCCCGCCACGTGCAGGTCGACGCCGACAGCGTCGAGCCCGGGCAGCTGGCCACGACGCTGGCCAAGGCCATCAAGAGCTACCGGCCGGAGCTCGACCTCTACCTGCTGATCCGACCGCGCGCCGGAGAGCCTGGCCGGCAGCGATGAGGTCGCCTCGATGCGGCGCATGTTCCACCACGTCGAGGAGCCGATGGAGATCCACCTGTCCATCCTCGACGGCATCAAGGACCGCTACGAGACGCCGTACTTCGACAACCTCAAGAAGTACGCGCAGCGCCCGATCGGCACCTTCCACGCGCTGCCGATCGCGCGCGGCAAGTCGGTGTTCCGCTCGAACTGGATCCGCGACATGGGCCAGTTCTACGGCAGCCAACATCTTCTTCGCCGAATCGTCGGCGACCACCGGCGGCCTGGACAGCCTGCTGGAGCCGACCGGCAACATCAAGAAGACGCAGGAAATGGTCGCGCGCGCCTTCGGCGCCAAGCGCGCCTTCCTGGGCACCAACGGCACCTCGACCTCGAACAAGATCGTGGTGCAGGCGGTCTGCAAGCCGGGCGACATCGTGATCGTCGACCGCAACTGCCACAAGTCGCACCACTACGGCATGGTGCTGAGCGGCGCGCAGCCCTACTACGTCGAGGCCTTCCCGCTGACGCAGTACTCGATGTACGGCGCGGTGCCGCTGCGCACGATCAAGAAGGCGCTGTTCGACTGCATGGCCGAGGGCAAGCTCGACCGGGTCAAGGTCATCGACATGACCAACTGCACCTTCGACGGCCACATGTACAACCCGCGCCGGGTCATGGAGGAGTGCCTGGCGATCAAGCCGGACCTGATCTTCCTGTGGGACGAGGCCTGGTTCGGCTTCGCCCGCTTCAACCCGTTCCACCGCCGCCGCACGGGCATGGGCGCGGCGGCCGCGCTGACCGAGCGCTATCGCGACCCGGCGTACCAGGCCGAATACAAGGCCTTCGTGCCGCCAAGGCCGGCAAGATCGACCCGAAGAACGCCGCAGCGCTGCTCGACATGCACCTGCTGCCCGATCCGGACAAGGTGCGCATCCGCGTCTACCAGACCAACTCCACGCACAAGTCGATGTCGGCGTTCCGCCAGGGCTCGATGATGCTGGTCTGGGACGAGGACTTCCACAAGGTCGAAGGGCCGTTCGACGGAAGCCTTCCTGTCGCACACCTCGACCTCGCCGAACCTGCAGCTGCATCGCCTCGCTCGATCTGGCGCGGCGGCAGATGGAGCTCGAAGGCTATGGGCATGACCATGGCCATGACCGACACTCGCGGTCCAGCTGCGCACCGCGATCAACCAGCATCCGCTGATCTCGAAGTACTTCCATGTGGCCAACGCCGGCGGACATGATCCCGGCCGAGTTCCGCGAGTCCGGGCTTCAAGGACTTCGGCGCGCCGCACTCGAGCTGGGCCGACATGATCGAGGCCTGGGACGACGGACGAGTTCGCGCTCGATCCGACCCGCCTGACGCTGGTCTGCGGCGCGGCGGGTTTCGATGGCATCGCAGTTCAAGGGCCTGCTGGCCGAGCGCTTCGACATCCAGATCAACAAGACCTCGCGCAACAGCATCCTGGTGCAGACCAACATCAACAACACGCATAGCGACGCGGCGCTGCTGATCAAGGCGCTGGCCGACCTGTCGCGCGAGATCGAGCAGCGCCTGGCCGAGGGCGGTCCGGCGGTCAAGGAAACCCACGACGCGCGGGTGAAGTCGCTGATGGCCGACGTGCCCGACCTGCCCAACTTCAGCCGCTTCCAGGACGCCTTCCGCGAGAACCCCAAGAGCGCGAGCAACGAGGGCCACATGCGCCCGGCGTTCTTCATGGCCTACGAGGAGTCCAACTGCGAGTTCATCAAGCTCGCCAGCAAGGACATCGACGAGCGCCTGAAGAACGGTCCGGAAATGGTCTCGGCCAACTTCGTGATCCCGTATCCGCCCGGGCTTCCCGATCATGGTGCCGGGCCAGGTCATCACCGCCGACACGATCACCTACATGCGCAAGCTCGACGTGAAGGAGATCCACGGCTACGTGGCGGCGCAGGGCATCAAGTTGATCAAGCAATCGGTATTGGCAGGACGCAAGGCGACATCGGACCGATGAAGCGTTAGGCCGTTCCGCGCGAAACCGGCGGGGAGCCGTACGAACCCCGCCGGACTCGCAGGCCAAGACCCAGTGCATGTGAATGCTGGGACAGGAATTCCTGATAGAAATCAATTAAGGGGAATAAGCCATGATCGACTGGATCATCGAAACACTCAAAGCCAACACCCATCTGGTGATCTTCATCACCCTCGCCGCCGGTTACTGGATGGGCGGCTTCAAGATCGGCAAGTTCGCGCTTGGCTCCGTCACAGGCACCTTGCTTGCCGGTGTGCTCATCGGCCAGCTCGGCTTCGACATCTCGCCGCAGGTGAAGACCATGTTCTTCACCATGTTCCTGTTTGCGGTCGGCTACAGCGTCGGCCCGCAGTTCGTGCAGGGCGTCGCCAAGGACGGCCTGCCGCAGGCCATCTTCGGCGTGGTCGTCTCGCTGCTGTGCCTGGCGTCGGTGTATATCGCCGCGAAGATAGCCGGCTATGACGTCGGCCTGGCGGCCGGTCTGCTGGCCGGTTCGCAGACCATCTCGGCGTCGATAGGCCTCGCCACCACCGCAATCAACAACAGCGGGGTCGAGAATGCCGGAGGCGCTGCTCAACCAGATACCCGTGGCTTACGCCATCAGCTACATGTGGGGCACCGTCGGCACCGGCATCATCCTGTCGGTGCTCGGTCCCAAGCTGCTCAATGTCGACCTCGAAAAGGTGTGCAAGGAATACGAAGCGGAGATGTCCAAGGGCACGCCCGCCGGTGGCATGAACAGCGCATGGCAGCAACTGCAGATGCGCGCCTACAGGGTCAAGGAAAATGGCCAGGCAGTGGGCAAGACCGTCGGCGAACTCGAAGCGCTGGTCAAGGACTCGCGGATGTTCGTTGAACGGCTGCGCCGTGACGGCCAGATCATCGACTTCGATGCCAACACCGTGTTCAAGGCCGGCGACATCGGCGTGATTTCCGGCAAGACCGAAGCGCTGGTCGCGCTGAGCGCCACGGCCGACGAAGTGGCGGACTCGGAACTGCTTGACATTCCGGTCGAATCGGTCGATCTGGTGATTACCAGCAAGGATGCCAATGGCAAGACCCTGATCGAAATCGGCAACTCGGATTTCGCGCGCGGCGTGTTCCTGCGCAAGATCACCCGGGGTGCGACCAGTACCGACATTCCGATCATGGCGCAGACCAAGCTCAATCGAGGCGACATCCTGAAGATTTCCGGCCGCAAGACGCATGTTCAGCGCGTCGAGAAGGCACTTGGCTACGCTGATCGCGCATCCGCGGCAACCGACATGATCTGGGTTGGCATCTTCATCTTCGTATTCGGCCTGCTGGGCGCCATCACGGTCAAGGCCGGCGGTGTGCCGATTACGCTGTCGGTTTCCGGCGGCGTGTTGTTCGGCGGCCTGATCCTCGGCTGGGCGCGTAGCGTGCGCCCGACCTTCGGCCGCCTGCCGGAACCAACGCAGTGGTTCATGAACTCGGTCGGCCTCAACGTCTTCATCGCCATCGTCGGCATCAGCGCGGGTCCGGGCTTCATCGACGGCCTCAGGGCCAATGGCGTGTCGCTGTTGATGTGGGGCGTGTTCGCGACTTCGGTGCCGATGCTGCTGGCGCCGTTCATCGGCAAGTACATCTTCAAGTTCCATCCGGCGATCAACCTGGGTGCTTGCGGTGGCGGTCGAACCAGCACGGCGTCGGTGGCTATGGTCGGCGATGTCGCCAAGAGCAATGTCCCGATGCTCGGCTACACGGTCCCGTACGCGGTCAGCAATACCCTGCTGACACTGTGGGGCTTGGTGATCGTGCTGATTTACTGAGGCAATCACCCACCCGAAAGGAGCGTGGCATGGACAGTTATTCGATGATCAACCAGGTCTCGCTCCTGACGGGGAAGCAACTGCTTCCCGGCAAACGGGCCGGCCGCCTGATGGTGGCGGCTTTGGCCTTGGCTTGCGGCAATGCCCTTGCCCAGGCGACGCCCCAGTCGGCGCCGCCGCCGGAGCAGACGCCGCCGGCGGCGACCGCTGCCGCTCCCGCGCCAGCGACCACTCCGACACAGACGCCCGCGAAAGCAGAGGTGCCCGATGTGGTCGAAGAAGCGGAAAGCGAGGGTCCGTCTTCGGTCGAGCAAGGCAAGGTGGAAATGAACGAGAGCTTCGAGCCGCTGACCCGGCGCGAGAAGATCATCCAGCAACGCAAGAAAGCCTTCGAGGACACCAAGGCCGATGTGCAGCTCAGGACCTATTTCCTGGACCGCGACAAGTTCGACAATAGTGAGCTCAGCAGTTGGGCGATCGGCGGCTATGCCGGTTTCAAGACCGGCTGGTTCCGCGATCGCTTCGCCATCGGCGCAACCGCCTACACATCGCAGAAGCTCTACGGACCTGACGACAAGGATGGCGCCGGACTGTTGCAGTCCGTGCAGCAAGGCTACAGCGTGCTTGGCGAAGCCTACGCAGAGTACCGGTTTACCGACACGGTATTTTTCGATGTCGGCCGCAAGTTGTTCAATTCGCCCTACATCAACAAGAACGACACCCGGATGACTCCCAACAGCTTCGAGTTGGCGATGCTCCAGGGCGTCATCGGCGACGCCAAGCAAGGCGACCAGTGGCGCTTCGGCCTGGGCTATGTCGGCAACATCAAGACCAAGACCTCCGAGATTTTCGTGCCGATGTCGCAGGCTGCGGGCGCGCCCGAGCGATGTGGATCGCGGCGTGACCGCTGGCGGCGTGAACTTCCAGCGCGGCAAGTTTTCGATCGGTGCCGTCGACTACTACAGCGACGACATCATCAATATTTTCTACACCGAAGCCAAGTACGACATTCCCGCTGTCCAACGGCCACAAGCTCAAGTTCGGTGCGCAGTACTCGGCGCAGGAGAGCACCGGGGATGATCTGCTGACTGGCAGCGATTTCTCGACTTGGCAGTGGGGCGTGAAAGGCGAATACGGCGCGGGAGGCGCCCTGTTCTCGCTGGCGTGGAATGGCAACGGCAGTGGCGCCGAGCTGCGATCGCCCTGGGGCGGCATCCCCAGCTACAACTCCGTGCAGGTCCAGGATTTCAACCGCGCCGGCGAAGATTCGCGTAATGCTGCGCGCCGCCTACGATTTCAAATCGGTGAAGGGCCTGAGCATGTATGGGCTCTGGGTCAACGGCTCGCAGCCAGAGCGACCCGAGCCAGTCGGCCCAGGACGAATACGATTTCAACCTGCAATGGGCGGCCAGGGAAGGCAGCTTCAAGGGTCTGTCGGTGCGCCTGCGCTACGCCGTCGTGACGCAGGATATCGGCGGCCCCGACCTGCAGGACTTTCGCCTGATTATCAATTACGATCCACCGTCGCTGTAAGCGTGCCCCAAGGGGAGGGGAACCATGCTCTGGCTGGGTGAAATGCTCCAGAAGTACCCGGAGCTGGCGGTGTTCGCCGCACTGGGAATCGGCTACTGGATCGGAAGCCTGCGCATCGCAGGCTTCAGTTTTGGTGGGGTCACCGGCTCGCTCCTCGCCGGCATCCTGGTTGGCTGGCTGTTCGTGGTGCCGGTGTCGGCTCCGGCCAAGTCGCTGGTGTTCCTGCTGTTCCTGTTCGGCGTCGGTTACGAAGTCGGACCGCGGTTCTTCACGGCGCTGAAGGGCGATGGCTGGCGATTCTCCGTACTGGGCGTTTTCGTGCCCGTGATCGGATTGCTGGTGGCGTGGGTGGTCGCGAGTTACCTGCGGCTCGACCCCGGATTCTCGGCGGGCATGATGTCCGGGCGCGCTGACGCAATCACCGGCGATGGGCACTGCAAGCGAGGCGATTTCGGCGCTGGACATCGACGCAGACCTGAAGGCGAAATACATCGCCAATGTCGGTATCGCCGATGCGCTTTGCTACGTATTCGGCGCGCTTGGCGTAATCATCTTCTGTACGGAACTCGCGCCGCGCCTGCTCAAGCTCGACCTGCCGGCGGAAGCCCTGGCGCTCGAGGCGAAATTCGGCATGCAGCGTAGCGCGGATGGCTACAAGTCGGCCTGGCAGCCACATGAGACGCGAGCGTATCGGATTCCGGAGGGCGGGGCAGTGGTCGGCCTCTCGCCGGCGCAGGTCTCGCGTTTCCTGCCCGAGGCCCGCCTGTACCTGCATCGCGTCAGGCGCGGCGGCACATTGCTTGAAGCCGGGGAGGATCTGCGCCTGCAAGCGGGGGACGTGGTTGCAGTTACCGGACGCAGGGAGCTGCTTGTCGACTTGTTGGGCGAGCACGCCGAGGAAGTGGACGACCGCGAGTTGCTTTCCATCCCGCTGGTGACCTACGACGTCTTCCTGACCAACGGGAAAATCGCCGGCAGGACCCTCGAGCAATTGTCCCAGGACGATATTGTCCATGGCGTGTTCCTGCGCAAGCTCACCCGTCGCGGCGTGGACATCCCGATCGGCACCCAGACCGTCGTCGAGCGCGGCGATACCCTGGCGTTGGTCGGCGCCGAGCCGGTGGTCGTCGCGGCGGCGAAGCAGTTGGGTGAGGTCGTGCAACCGACCGACGTCACCGACTTCGTGGCGCTTGGGTTCGCCATTCTGATCGGAGCGCTGGTCGGCAGCTGCGCTTGCCTTCAAGGTCGGCGGCGTGTCTATTTCCGTCGGCTCCAGCGTCGGGGTCCTGCTCGCCGGCATCACTACCGGCTACATCCGTTCGACCCGTCCGCTGTTCGGTCGAATCCCGGATCAGGCGATCAAGTTCATGCAGTCGTTCGGCCTGGCCAGTTTCGTCGCCATGACCGGCATCAGCGCCGGCCCCCATTTCGTCTCGGCGGTTCGCGAGGCCGGCGTCAGCCTGCTGCTGGGTGGCGCGGTGGTGACCATGGTGCCGATGGTGGTCGGCCTCTGGTTCGGCCTGAAGGTAATGAAGATCAACCCGCTGCTCCTGCTCGGCGGCCTGGCCGGCGCGCAGACCTTCACCGCGGCGCTGGCGGCGGTGCAGGAAAAGTCCAAGAGTCCGATCGCCGTCATCGGCTATTCGGGCGCCTATCCGGTCGCGCAGATCGTGCTGACCGCCTGGGGCACGGTGATCGTGCTGCTGATGTCCTGACGGGAGCGGCCGCTCGCTAGTCCTGAAGCGCAGGAGCTTCGGCGCTTTGCTGCTGCAGCCGCCACATGGCCGCATAGTGGCCGTTTCGCTCGATCAACTGCGCATGGCTGCCGCGTTCGACGATATTGCCGGCGTCCATCACCAGGATCTGGTCCGCGTCCATCACCGTCGACAGCCGATGCGCGATGATCAGCGTCGTGCGGCCGACCGCTATCCGGTCCAGTTCGGCCTGGATGGCTTTCTCGCTGGCGGAGTCCAATGCCGAGGTCGCCTCGTCGAAAATGAGTATCGCCGGATTCTTCAGCAAGGCGCGCGCGATCGCGACCCGCTGCTTTTCGCCGCCGGACAGTTTCAGCCCACGCTCCCCGACCGGAGTGTCGTAGCCGTCCGGGAGCGAAACGATGAAGCGGTGGATGTGCGCGGCCTGCGCGGCGGCTTCCACTTCCTCGTCCGAGGCGCTGGGCCGGCCATAGCGGATGTTGTAGCGGATCGAGTCGTTGAACAGCACCGTGTCCTGCGGAACGATGCCCACGGCGGCCCGTACTGAATCCTGGGTGAGGGCGCGCAGATCGCTGCCGTCGATCCGGATCGATCCGCTGTCGACGTCGTAGAAGCGGTACAGCAGTCGCGCAAGCGTGGACTTTCCACTGCCCGAGTGCCCGACCACGGCTACCCGGTGCCCGGGTGGAATCTCGAAGTCGATGCCATGCAGGATTTCCCTGCGCACGTCATAGCTGAAGCGCACGGCCTCGAACGAAACCCGTGGTTGCGTGGTTGCCAGCGGTCGGCGCAGAGGGATCGTCGCGCACCTCCTGCTGCTCGTCCAGCAAGCCCCACAGGCGTTCGATATTGGTCAGCGCCTGCTTGACCTCGCGATACATCATGCCGAGGTAATTGAGTGGCATCGCCATCTGCAGAAGATAGGCGTTGACCAGCACCAGGTCGCCCACGCTCAGCTTGCCGGAGACGACGCCGGCGGCGGCCTTGAACATCAGCGCGGTGACGCCGATGGCGATGATCGCGCTCTGGCCGACGTTGAGCACGGCCAGCGTCTTGTAGCTCTTGATGTTGGCCTCTTCCATCTGGCGAAGGCTGATGTCGTAACGTTCCGCCTCGTGCCGTTCATTGTTGAAATACTTGACCGTTTCGTAATTGAGCAGCGAATCGACGGCGCTGGCGCTGGCGGCGGTGTTGGCCTCGACCGAGGCGCGATAGTACTTGGTGCGCCACTCGGTGACGCTGATCGTCCAGGCGATGTAGGCGACCAGCACGGCCAGCGTTACCAGCGCGAAATAGACGTCGTAGAGGTAGACCAGGACGCAGGTGACCAGGGTAACCTCGATCAGCGTCGGCACGATCGTGTACAGGGTCCAGTCCAGCAGGTCGGAGATCGATGAGCCGCCGCGCTCGACGTCGCGGGTTACGCCCCCGGTGGAGCGGTTGAGGTGGAAGCGCAGCGACAAGGAGTGCAAGTGGCGGAACACCGACAGCATCACCATGCGCGATGAGCGCGCCATCACCCGGGCGAACACGATCTGGCGCATCTCGGTGAACACGCGCTCGGACAGGCGTGCGGCGCCGTAAGCCAGCAGCAGCGCGACAGGAATGACTGCGATCGTGGCGGTCATTCCCAGCGTGTCGATGAGGCGCTTGAGAACCATGGGCACGGCAAGCCCGGCCACCTTGGCGCTCAGCAGGAAGGCCATCGCGATCGCGATCCTGCCGCGGTAGGGCTTGAGGAACGGCGTCAGGCGCTTGAGAACCTGCGCAGTCGGGCGTTCGCCCTGGGGGCGCCCCAGCGCCAATTCGGGTACGTCGGTATTCATCGTCCAGTGATGGGTCCGTGCCAGGCCAAATCAAGCCAGCTGCTATGCTGGCACGGTATTTAATCACTTCGCCTCGATGATCCCCCATCTATCCATCTCCAAACGCCGGCTTGCCCTGATCCTGGGCGCCCTGGCCATGCTCGGCCCGTTCTCGATCGATACGGTTTTTCCGGCCTTCGCGGTGATGGAACACGATCTGGCGGTCAGCAAGGTCGCGATGCAGCAGACCATCAGCATGTACCTGCTCGGCTATGCCGGCGATGTCGCTGGTGCACGGGCCGCTGTCGGATGCGCTCGGTCGCCGGCCGGTCATCCTCGCCGGCATCGCCGTCTTCGCGCTGGCCTCGGTGGGCTGCGCGCTATCGGCGACCATGCCGCAGATGCTTTTCTTCAGGGTGGTGCAGGGACTATCGGCCGGCGTCGGCCTGATCGTCGGCCGCGCCGTGGTGCGGGATGCGCTCGATGGCGACGATGCCCAGCGGCTGATGAGCCATGTCTCGATGATCTTCGGCGTGGCCCCGGCTATCGCACCGATCGTTGGCGGCTGGATTCTCGGCTGGAGCAACTGGCAGGCGATTTTCTGGTTCCTGTCGGCCTTTGGCTTGCTGCTGATGGCTGACCACGGCGATCGCCTTGCCGGAAAGCCATCCGCCGGAAGCCCGGCTACCCTTGAACTTCAGGGCAATGGCCGGCGCCTATCGCGGCATCCTCGGCAATGGCCGTTTCCGGCTGCTGGCCCTGGCCGGCACCGCCAATTTTGGCGCGCTGTTCCTGTACATCGCCTCGGCGCCGGCCTTCGTCCTGGACATCCTCAAGTTGAACGAGCAGCAATTCGGCTATTTTTTCGCGCCGACCATCGGCGGCATGATCCTCGGCGCCTTCCTGAGCGGTCGCTCGGCCGGAAGGGTCACCGGCGTGCAACTGGCCAATACCGGTTTCCTGTTCTGCGGCCTGTCGGCGCTTGTTCAATATTTCGCTACAACTTCGCGGTTCCGAGTTCCGAGTCCTGCCGTGGGCGGTCGCTGCCGACCGTGCTGAGCGCGTTCGGCGTCGCGCTGGTGTTCCCGATCCTGACCATCGCGATCCTGGACATGTATCCGGCCATGCGCGGCACGGCCTCCTCGATGCAGGCCTTCGTCGGCCTGCTGTCCAATGCGCTGATAGCCGGCCTGCTTTCGCCGATGCTGAGCGATCACCCGATGCACCTGGCGCTGGGGGCGGCCGCATTCACGGCCGTGGCCTACGCCATGTGGCGCTGGTACCTGGCGCACTGCGACCGTTGGCCGCAGGCCAGTCCCAATGCCGCCAGCATGGAACCTACCGACGAGATGTAGGCGGAGCGGAATATTGCAGTAGACTATTGAACGAACCGACAATAAGCCGGCGCAACCCTCACCGCCCGAGCGGAGAAACCGATGTCGACCAGCGTCCGATATACCAATAACCGGCCCGCAGTGACTACGGCAGAGGCGATGACCCTGCCCGCCGGCTACTACACCGATCCTGAGATGTTCCAGCGCGAATTGCGGGCCGTGCACCATGACATGTGGCTCAGCGCAGGCCGCACCGAACAGCTGCCCGAAGCGGGCAGCTATTTCCTGGTGCGCTTCGCCGGGGTGAACATAATCGTGGTGCGCGACAAGAACGGCGAGATCGCCGCTTTCCACAACACCTGCCGACACCGCGGCACGCAGTTGTGCAAGGAGCAGTCCGGCAAGGTGGCCGGCAAGTTCCGCTGTCCCTATCACGCCTGGACCTATGAACTGGATGGCCGCTTGACCGGTGCGCCGAACATGGAAAAGGTCGAGGGCTTCCGCATGGAGGACTATCCGCTGGGAGCGGTGGCCACCGCGATCTGGGACGGACATATCTTCATCAACATGGCGGAGCGGCCGATCCCGTTTTCGGAGCATCTGGCCGGCCTCGACCAGAAGTTCGCGCCGTGGGGAATGGCCGATCTCAAATTGGTCGAGCGCCGGGTCTACAACCTCAAGGCCAATTGGAAACTGATCCTGCAAAACTATTCCGAGTGCATGCATTGTCCGATCGCGCACCCGCAGCTCAACAAGCTCTCGCATTACATGAGCGGCGACAACGAGCCGCCGCAGCCGACCTACCTTGGCGGCAGCATGGACCTGCGCCCCGGGGTCAAGACCATGACCACCGACGGCCAGAGCAATCACGCCAACCTGCCGGGAATTTCGGCAGAGGACAGTCGGCGCGTCTACTACTACGCGATCCTGCCGAATTTCCTGTTGAACCTCGACCCCGACTACATGATGACTTTCCAGTTGTGGCCGATGGCCGTGGATCGCACCGACGTCGTCTGCGAGTGGCATTTCCATCCCGATGCAATCGCCAGGCCGGACTTCGATCCGAGCGGGGCAGTGGATTTCTGGGAGATGACCAACCAGCAGGATTGGGAGTTGTCGGATCGGGCCCAGGAAGGGATTTCGACCTTCGGTTATCAGCCCGGACCCTATTCCAATCGCGAGGAACTGCTGACCGGACTCGACCGCTGGTTGCTCGAGCGGCTTGCCCGGCATGGCTGAACGTGCTGTCCTTGACGCTCGGCAAACCGGGGAAACGCCATGAACCAGCAGACTGACGATTCGGCGCGAAAGCTTGGTTTCTGGATGTGCGTGGCGTTGGTGGTGGGCAACATGATCGGTACCGGCATTTTCATGTTGCCGGCATCACTGGCGCCCTATGGTTTGAACAGCTTGTGGGCCTGGTTGCTCACGGTAGCCGGGGCCCTGTTCCTGGCGATGTCCCTGTCCGGCCTGAGCCGGGCTTTCCCGACCGCCGAAGGACCCTATGCCTATACCCGGCTGGCCTTCGGCGATCTCACCGCGTTCGTTGGCGCCTGGGGTTACTGGGTTTGCCTGTGGGTCGGCAACGCGGCAATCGCAACCGGGGTGACTTCCTATCTGAGCAGCTTGCTGCCATGGATTGCCGAAGTGCCAGGCGCATCGGCGGGCTCGACGATATTCTTCGTCTGGGTGCTCACTGCGGTCAACGCCTACGATATCCGCGCGGCCGGCAAGGTGCAGATCGTCTCCACCGTGCTCAAGTTGCTGCCGCTGCTGGCGGTGGTCGGGCTGACGGCGGCGCTGGTATTCGGCGACAGGTCGCAGTTGGGCAACTCCGAGTTCCTGCACACCCCGTTCAAACTCGATTCGGTGACGACCGCGGCGACCCTGACGCTCTGGGCGATGTTGGGTTTCGAGTCGGCCTCGGTGATGTCAAGCAAGGTGCGCGATCCGGAGCGGACGATTCCGCTCGCCACCATGGCCGGAACGTTCCTCACCGGGGCGATTTACATCGTGGTGTGCATGGCCGTCATGCTGTTGATCCCGGGTGACCAGCTGGCCCACTCGAACGCTCCCTTCGCCGAAGTCGCCGGACGGTTCTGGGGTGGTGCAGCGGCGCACTGGATGGCGCTGTTCGTGGTGATCAGTGGGCTGGGCTGCCTGAACGGCAATATCCTGCTGCAGGGCGAACTGCCGTTCCAGATGGCCAGGAAGGGCGAATTTCCGCAGATATTCGCCAAGGAATCGCCAAGGCAGACGCCGGCGGTCTCGCTGTACATCGGCAGCACGTTGATCACGATACTGGTGCTGATGAATTACCAGAAGTCCATGGTCGAGGTGTTCACCTTCATGATCCTGCTGGCGACCACCGCCAACCTGGTGACCTATCTGTTGTGCGCGCTGGCGGTGCTGGTGCTGCTGCGCAACGGCAAGCTGGCCGCCGCTGGCAGGAGAACCGTAGGCCTCGCTATCGCCGGCGCGCTGGGCACGCTATATGCGCTGTGGACGCTGGTCGGCGCGGGCAAGGAGGCGGTGTTCTGGGGCTTCGTCCTGCTGGGCGTCGCCGTGCCGGTTTTCTACCTGATGCGCTCGCGTCGGGCGGCAGGCAAAGCCGCAAGCGAAGTCGCCTGACCGATGTCCAGCAAGAAGGCCTCCCGGACCAGGGAATACATCCTCACGCTTTCCTGTCCCGACCAGCGCGGCATCGTCCGCGCGGTTTCCGGGATCCTGGCCGACAACGGCTGCAACATCCTCGACAGCGCCCAGTTCAACGATGTTGCGACCGGCGTGTTCTACATGCGCGTCCACTTCGCCGACCAGACCGGCGGCGGCGCGGGCCTTGCGGAGAAATTCAAGCCGCTGGGCGATCTGTTCCAGATGGACTGGCGCCTGCATGACGCCAGCACCAAGCCGCGCGTGCTGTTGATGGTCTCGAGGATCGGCCACTGCCTCAACGACCTGCTTTTCCGTTACTCCAGCGGCCTGATACACGCCGATATCCGCGCGGTGGTATCCAACCACGAGGACTTCAGGAAGCTGACCGAGTCGCACGGAATCCCTTACCACTACCTGCCGATCTCGCCGGAAACGCGCGCCGAACAGGAGCAGCGCCTGCTGCAACTGGTCGAGCAGGAACGCATCGACCTGGTGGTGCTGGCCCGCTACATGCAGGTCCTTTCGCCCGAGCTCTGCCGCGCCCTGCGCGGGCGCGCGATCAACATCCACCACTCGTTCCTGCCCAGTTTCAAGGGCGCCAATCCGTACACGCAGGCGCACTCGCGCGGCGTGAAGCTGATCGGCGCCACCGCGCACTTCGTCACCGACGCCCTCGACGAGGGGCCGATCATCGAGCAGGATGTGATTCGCGTCGACCATTCCCTGAGCGCCAGGGAATTCACGGCCATGGGCCGCGATGTCGAGTCGGTGGTGCTGGCGCGGGCGGTGAACTGGTTCGTGCAGCACCGCATCCTGCTCAATGGCGACAAGACCATCATTTTCCGCTGAGAAACTCCGGCGGCAACCAAGCGAGATCGCAGTCATCATGCCGAGTACCGAGCAAGCGGCAAGGAAGGGCAGGCCGGCGCCTGCCAAGCGCCACCGGGAATCCCCCGAGGTCCGGCGCCGTTCCCTGATCGAAGCGACCATGCGCTCGATCTCGAAGTACGGTTACGCCGGCACCACCATCGAGACCATCTGCAACGAGGCGCAGGTGTCGCGCGGCCTGATCAACCACCACTTCGGCAGCAAGGAGGAATTGATCCGGCAGTCCTACAAGGCGCTGCGCGACGAATGGATGTTCCAGACCCACGGCAGCCTGCGCGGCAACTACCTCGAGCCCGAGGACAAACTGCAGGCGATGATCCGCGTCAGCTTCGGCCCGGCCATGTTCAAGCAGGAATACCTGGGCATCTGGGCCGGATTCTGGAGCGCGATCGGCAAGTCGCCAGCGCTGCGAAAGCTCAATCGCGAGCTGTTCGAGAAGGATCGCGAGACCTACCAGGGCATCTTCGAAGAGATCGCCAGGAAACGCGGAAAGACGGTGGACACGCGCCGGGCGGCGCTCTCGATCATCGCCCTGATCGACGGGTTCTGGCTCGAATGGTGCCTCGACCCGAAGGGATTCACCGCCGAGGAAGCCGAGGCTGCCTGCCTCGGCTTCGTGGCCCAGACTTTCGCGTAACCGCCGGGCTCAGCGGTCGTTCGGTGGCGTCAGCTTGCGGCGTTCCGGCGAGTAGAACGGCCGCTCGACGATGCGGCAGGGCACGATGCGACGCTGCCAGACCAGTTCGCGCTTGACGTAGATTTCCGCCCACAATTCGCTCTTGCTGTTGAAGTGCGGGGCATCGATCATCGCCATCGCCAGGTTGCGCTTGCAGGTAGGCGACCACATGGCCGAGGTGACGGCGCCGATGCGTCGCTTGGCGTCCTTGCCGTCGTAGATCAGGGCATCGATGGCCGGCTTCTTGCCATCCACTTCCAGGCCGACCAGGCAACGCTTGAGGCCTTCCTTGCGCTGCTGCAGCAAGGCGCGGCGCCCGGTGAAATTGCCTTTCTCCATGTCCACCAGCCACTCCATGCCCAGTTCGAAGGGCGTGTGCGCGCGATTGACCCGCAAGGTGAACTCGGCGTTGACGAATTCGGAATCGGGCAGCAGCAATCCCGCCTCGATGCGCGCCATCTCCAGCGCGCCGAAGCCGATCGGGCGGATGCCGCGGGCTTCGCCGGCCGCCATCAGCGCATCCCAGAGCGCGCGGGCATGTTCCGGGGCGATCCACAGTTCATAGCCCAGGTCGCCGGTGAAGCCGGTGCGCGAGACCATGATCTCGAAGCCGGGCTCCTTGAAGGTGCCGATCTCGAATGGCTTGAGTTTCTCGACGCCGGCCAGGCCCATCTTCTTGAGCACGGCGCAGGAAGTCGGGCCCTGCAGCGCCAGCGCGGCGATGTCCTGGGTGATCTCGACTACCTTCACGTCGAAGCCGATCGCCGAATACAGGAACCAGTCCAGTTGGCGCTCGGCCGTGCACAGCAGGAATTCGGTCTTGCCCAGGCGGAAGATCGTGCCGTCGTCGATCACATGGCCTTCGTCGTCGCACCACATGGTGTAGGTGACGCGGTTCTTCTTCAGCTTGCTGACGTCGCGCGTCACCAGCCGGTTCAGGAACGCCTCGGCATCCGGCCCATTGATCCGGTACTTGATCATCGGCGACATGTCGAACAGGGATGACGTGTTGCGGATCGCGAAGTACTCGTGCTCCACCGACGAGAACACGGTCAGCGTGTTGTAGCCGCTCCACTGGCGGAAGGCGCGGGTCTCGATCAGCGGTTCGTAGCACTCGAAGAACGGCGTCGTCAGCAGCGGCTGGCGGTAGACGGGAGGATTGCGCTCGGCGGTCTGCATTTCACTTTCCTCCACGGAGAACTTGCTGCGCGGCATTGCGGCCGGCGATGCCCATCACGCCGCCGCCCGGATGGCAGCCGGCGCCGCACAGGTACAGGCCGTCCACCGGTGTCCGATGCTGGGCAGCGCCCGGAACCGGACGGATGAAGAAGAACTGGTCGAAGCCCATCGCGGCATGGTGCCAGTGGCCGCCGGACATGCCGAACTCCTGCTCGATGTCGAACGGCGTCAGCAATTCGGAAGCGGTGACCAGGCTGCGGATGCCGGGGGCATGACGCTCGAGCGTATCGAGTATCGCTTCCAGGCAGCGCGCGCGATTGGCGTCGCGGTCGGCGCCGTCGTCATAGGGCAGGAACTGCACCACCGCCGACAACACATGCCGGCCGGCGGGCGCGAGCTTTCCATCGCGCACGCTGGGCAGGCTGATCTCCAGTGCCGGCTGCGAGGGATATTCCCTGTACTTGCTTGGATTGAAGGCGCGCTCCAGGTAGTTCATCGAGGGCGCGATGAGCAATCGGTCGCCATGCGCCGTCGCGGAGACGCCGGTGAACTTCGGCAGTTCGCGCAGCGCCAGGTGCAGCTTTCCGGCGCGGCCGGAGGCGCGCAGGTGATGCACCTTGCGCACGAAGCCGGCATCCAGGTGCGCGGGGCCGAGCAGGGAAAGGAAGGTCGTGCGCGGATCGGCATTGGAGATGACGCTATCGGCGCGGATGACTTCGCCCGAATCCAGCTCGACGCCGCAGGCGCGGTCGCCTTCCACGACTATGCGACGGACGCGCGCGGAAGTGCGCAGCTCCGCGCCCGCCCCGGAGGCCGATGCGGCCATCGCCGCGCAGACCGCGCCCATGCCGCCAAACGGTTGCGCGACGCCCAACCCCTTGCCGCCAGCCAGGCCGGACAGGCGGTACAGATAGGTGAGGACAGTGCCCGGCGAACGCGGGCCCCATTCGGCGCCAAGCACCGCATCCATGGCCAGCGCGCCCTTGAGCAGGTCGGATTCGAAATACTCGTCGAGCAGGTCGTACATGTTCATGCCGATGATGCGCAGCAGATCGCGCATGTCATGGCGGCCGAGGCGGCGAATGCTCCAGGCGATCTTCGCGAAATCGAGGCGCGCCGCCCAGGTATCGATCGACAGTCGCGGCGGGACCATCTGCAGGACCGGAAGCAGCGCGCCGGCATAGCGGGCCATCGTCTCGGTGAAACGCGCGTAGGCGGCGATGTCGGCATCGGAAAGTCCGTCGCCGGAAAGTTGCCGATCGCCGAGGCGAATGGCCTTGCCGTCGGTGGACAGGGCGTAGCTCGGCATCGCCTGTCCGGCGAAGCGCAATCCATGCCTGGCCAGGTCCAGTTCGCGAACCACTTCTTCCTGCAGGCCATGCAGCAGGTGCGCGCCGGCGGAAACGTTGAAGCCCGGGGCGAATTCGCGATTGCGCGCCGCGCCGCCGAGGGTTGCGGCCGACTCGAGCACGAGGACCGATTTGCCGGCGCGGGCGAGCGTCGCGGCGCAGACCAGGCCGTTGTGGCCGCCGCCGATGATGATGCTGTGGTAACTCTTGGGCGTGCTCACGTTATTGGCTCCGGCCGAGGTCGCGCAGGATCTCGCGCGCTGCGTTGGCGCCCGGCGCGCCCATGACACCGCCGCCGGGGTGGGTGGACGAGCCGCACATGTAGACGTTCTTCACCGGCGTGCGGTACTGCGCGTAGCCGGGCACGGGGCGGTTGAACATCAGCTGGTCCATGGTCAGTTCGCCCTGGAAAATGTTGCCTTCGGTCAGGCCGACTTCGTTTTCGATATCCCAGGGCGTGCGGATTTCCGCATGCAGGATCTTCTGCTTGAAGTCAGGGCTGTACTTGGCGATGGCGTCGATGACGGTGTTGCCGAAGCGCTGCCGGCGCTCGTCGTTCCATTCGCCCTCGGCGAGCTGGTACGGGCAGTACTGCACGAACACCGAGAGGAAATGCTTGCCCTCCGGCGCCATCGTCGGGTCGATCAGGGAAGGCATGATCATGTCGATGTAGGGCACCGTGGACCAGCGGCCTTCCTTCCAGTCGTCGTAGGCGCGCTCGACTTCATCGAGCGACTCGGTGATGTGCAGGTCGCCGCGCATGACCGGCGAATCGCTCGGTATGGACGGGAAATTCGGCACGCCATCCAGCGCGATGTTCAGCTTGCCGGACGAGCCGCGGATCCTGAAGTTGCGGACGCGCTCGACGAATTCCGCCGGCAGGTCGTTGGCGTCCATGGTCTTGAGGAAGGTGCGCTTGACGTCGAGGTTGGAGACCACGATGGGGGCGAGGATCTCCTCGCCGGTGTCGAGCGCTTACGCCGGAGGTCTTGCCGCCGCGGACCATGATCTGGTCGACCGCCGAATCGACCCGGATCTCGCCGCCGGACGCCTTGAGCGATTTCGCCAACGCCTGGGTGATGGCGCCCATGCCGCCGCGGGCAAAACCCCATGAACCGACGTTGTTGTCCACCTCGCCCATGTAGTGATGCAGCAGCACATAGGCCGTGCCGGGCGAACGCGGGCCGAGCGCGGTGCCGATGATCGAACTGCCGGACAGGTGGCCCTTGATCACGTCGCTCTCGAAATACTCATCGAGGTAGTCGGCCGCGCTCATGGTGAAGAAACGGATGGTGTCGTACATGCGCTGTTCGCCCATGCCGTAAAAGCGCTTGCCCAGGTACAGCAGTTCCATCAGGTCGCGCGGCTTGAACGAGGTCGGGTCGGGCGGGGTGCGCATCAGCAGCGGCTTGATGAACTTGCACTGCCGCATCACGTCGTTGGAGTAGCGGTGGTAGGCCTCGGCATCGCGCTTGGAATGCCGGGCCATCTCGCGGCGCTTGGCGTCCGGGTTGCGGTAGGCGGCGTAGTGGTCGCCGTTGCTCATCATGGTCGCGCCGCCCTCGTACGGAATGATCTGCAATCCGTACTTGGGCAATTCCAGCGTGCGCATGATTTCCGGCCGCAGCAGGCTGCAGACGTAGGAGCAGTTGGAGTAGGTGATGTCCTGGTAGATCTGGCGACTGACGGCGGCGCCGCCGACCTTGTCGCTGCGTTCGAGCACCAGCACCTTCAGCCCGGTGCGCGCCAGGTAACAGGCGGTGACCAGCCCGTTGTGGCCGGCACCGACCACGATCACGTCAAACGCTTTTTGCGACATCGAATCTCTCCCCGTCGGTTGGGCCCGGAGCCGGGCCTGCGACCACGTAATTCCTTATTGTACGTACGTTTAACAGGAAAAACGCAAACGCCGTAGCGGTTGGGCTCAGGCCGGGGGGAGGCTCAGCGTGTAGACCAGGAATTCGTCGTCGCGTTGGTACCCGAGGCGCTCGTAGAGCCTCTGCGCGGTCACGTTGTCGCGCGCGGTCTGCAGGAGTATCTCGGCGGCCCCATTGGCCAGGCCCAGTTCCCGGGCCGCCTGCATCAGGGCTTCACCCACGCCTCGGCCCCTGGCCGCCGGATCCACGAACAGGTCGTTGAGGATCCAGCCGGGCGCCAGGGAAAGACTGGCGAAGGTCGGATACAGCTGCATGAAGCCAACGGCTGCGGCGTCCAGCCAGGCCAGGAGGATCACGGAATCCTGCTGGCGAAGACGCGCCTCGATGAAGCCGCGGGCGGCGTCCGCCGGCACCGCCTTGCCGTAAAAGCCCAGATAGGCCTGGAACAGCCGGCTCGCGGGGTCGAGTTGCGCAAGGTCCGCGCGCTGCACTCGCAGCGCGCCGGTGGCCGGGGTTCCGATCTCGCCGCTCATGCCCGGATCAGCCGCCCGCGCCAGCCTGCCAGCCGCACTGCTTGCCCTGGTTCTGCGTTTCCAGCCAGCCCTTGAGCGGTGCGAAGTATTCCAGCACCGCGGAGCCGTCGAGTTGCTCGCCGCCGGTGAGCTCCTTCAGCGTCTGCGGCCATGGCTGGCTTGCGCCCTTTTCGAGCATCGCCCAGTAGCGCTTGCCGGCCTCGGGGCTGTTGGCGAAGCTGCACTCGTACAGCGGTCCCTTGAAACCGGACGCATCGCACAGCGACTTGTAGAACTGGAACTGCAGGATGCGCGCCAGGAAGTAGCGCGTGTAAGGCGTGTTGTTCGGCACGTGGTATTTGGCGCCGGCATCGAAGAACTCCTCGCCGCGCGGCGTGGCCGGGGCCACGCCCTGGTATTTCGCCTTCAGGTCCCACCAGGCCTTGTTGTACTGGTCGGGCTTGATCGAGCCGTCGAACACGCCCCAGCGCCAGCGGTCGATCATCAGTCCGAACGGCAGGAAGGCCACCTTGGCCAGGGCCTGGCGCATCTGCGAATTGATCACGGCCTCCTGGCTGACCGTCGGCTTGTCGACCAGGCCGAGCGAGTTGAGGTAGTCGGGCGTCATCGACAGCACGATGGTGTCGCCGATCGCCTCGTGGAAGCCGTCGTTGGCGCCGTTCTGGAACAGGGCGGGGGACTTCTGGTAGGCCAGGTAGTAATAGACGTGGCCAAGCTCGTGATAGATCGTGGTGTAGGACTCTTCGTCGGGCTTGATGCACATCTTGATGCGCACGTTGCCGTCCATGTTCATCGGCCAGGCGCTGGCGTGGCAGACCACGTCGCGATCGCGCGGCTGGATGAACTGCGCATCCTTCCAGAACGACTCGGGCAGCTTGGGCATGCCGAGGTTGACGTAGAAATTCTCGGCCTCCCTGACCATGGCCTTGGCCTGCTCGAGGTCCGCGGCGCGGCCGACTTCGACCGCTTCGGCGGCCGACGGCGCATGCTTGTTGGCCTTGGTGAAATCGGCGATCAACGCTGCGTATTTCGCGTTGCGTTGCTTCTGCAGCGTCGCGGTGATGTCCAGCTTGGGCACGCCGGCATAGGGTTGCAGCAGCGGCCACAGATTGCTCCAGTCCTGTTGCCACAAGTTGCCTGTGAGGTGCGCCGGGATCATTCCGTCGACCTGGCCCTGCTCGCCGTATTTCTCGACGAGCTTGTTCTTGGTGTAGCACTGCAACTGGTCGTAAAGTGGCTTGACCTGGCCCCAGAGCCGATCGGTCTCCACCTGGAAATCGGCCGGTTTCATGTCGTAGCCGCTGCGCCACAGTTCGCCGGTATTGGCGAAGCCCTGGTCGCGCGCGCCCTCGTTGCTCAGTTCAACGAAGCGCTGGTAGTCCTTGCGCATCGGGACCGAGATCGTGTGCCAGCCTTGCCATGCGGTGAGCTGGTCCTGGTAGGACTTGCTGTCCGTCGCCGCGAGGATGTCCTCGAGCTGGCCGATGTCCTGGCACGAGGCGGGATTGCCCGGATCCGGGCAATACTTGCCGGCGCCGTAGTCGCTGGTGAGCTTGGCGCCGATCCTGGTGAGTTCCGCCAGGTCCTGCGGGTTCTTCGGCGGCGGCACGGTGATGCCAAGCCGCAGCAACTGCAGAGCGCGCGCGGTCTCCGGCGACATCGGCTGGCCTTCGAAGCGCTTCGCCTGCTCAACATAGACGCCGAGCCTTGCCAGCGCGCGCTCGTTAGCCTTGGACGCCACTGCCTGCGAGTCGTCGTTGATGTAGGTTTCCGAGAGCCATTGCGCGGCCGTGATTTCGGGGTAGTCAGCGCGCATTTCGGCATTTACCCGTGCAATGAATTGGTCCGCCGTCTCGGTGCCGCTGGCCGACTGCGGCGCCGCGGCGCCGGTGGCGGGCACGCCATTGTTGTTGCCCTTGCATCCGGCAAGCGAAAGCAGGCTGGCGGAAACCGCGAGAGTCAGGAGGGTGCGCTGGAAGATCAAGAGGGAAACTCCGGTGTGGGTAGATTGAATTCGGAAGCGCAGGCTAGGCCGGCGCGGACAGGGGTGCAAGCGGCAGCGCAGCAACGAAGGCGCGGGCATCTTCGGCATCGTTTTCAAACCATGCGCGGGCAGATCCAAGCCGGAACGTATAGCCCCACGCGTCCATGTCGCGCATCAGTCGCGCGCGACCGACACCGGCAAGGGAATCGGCCATGAGGATCTGCAGGTAGCAAGCCGCGTCCTCTTCGCAGTTGCGAGTCGCTGGCGTCGGTGTGCACCGACTTCCGGCGCGCTTCCGGCATCACCAGCAGGTGCGCGGCTTCGTGCAGGAGCGAGTGCACGGGCGTATCCGCCCGGGCGAAGACGGTGCTTGCGATCAGGCCGGCTTCCGAGTCGCCCCAGTAGCTTCCGGGGATCGGCTCGCCAGTCGCAACGCGCCGGAGCTCGAGGCCATGCCCGGCGAGCAAGGCCGCGGCCGCAGCGAAGCCGATGTCGCCGACCGTGAGCATGGGTGCTAGCCGCTGGCCGCGGCGGACTTCTCCGGCAGCGCAACGGAGATGTCGAGGACTTCGTTGTCGCCGTCCTTGATCAGGTCGACCTTCACCGCATCGACATCGACGTTGACGTACTTGCGGATCACTTCCAGCAGCTCGCGCTGCAGCAACGGAAGGTAATCGGGCGCGCCGCGCATGCTGCGTTCCTGCGCGATCAGGATGCGCAGGCGGTCCTTGGCGACATTGGCGGTGTTCTTGTTGCGCGAGCTGAGGAAATCGAAAATGCCCATGCCTCAGCTCCCGAAGATCTTCGAGAAGAATCCCTTCTTCTCGACGGTGGTGAAACGCAGCGGCACGCTCTCGCCAAGGATTCGCGCAACCGCGTCGGTATAGGCCTGGCCGGCGTGGGAAACGTCGTCCAGGATCACCGGCACGCCGGCGTTGGAGCTTTGCAGCACTTCGGGCGATTCCGGGATCACTCCGATCACCTTCAAGCCCAGGATCTCCTCGACGTCGGCGATGGAAAGCATGTCGCCTTTCTCGACGCGAACCGGGCTGTAGCGGGTCAGCAGCAGGTGCTCCTGCACGCGCTCGCCGTTCTCGGCCTTGCGGGTCTTCGAGGCCAGCAGCCCGAGGATGCGATCGGAGTCGCGCACCGAAGACACTTCCGGATTCACCACGACGACGGCGCGATCGGCGTAAGTACATCGCCAGGAAGGCGCCCTTTTCGATGCCGGCCGGGGAGTCGCAGACGATGAAGTCGAAGCCCTCGTCGGCGATGTCCTTGAGCACCTTCTCGACGCCTTCCTTGGTCAGCGCGTCCTTGTCGCGGGTCTGCGACGCGGCCAGCACGTAGCAGGTTCTCGAAGCGCTTGTCCTTGATCAGCGCCTGCTTGAGCGAGGCCTCGCCGAGCACGACGTTGACGAAGTCGTACACCACGCGACGCTCGCAACCCATGATCAGGTCGAGGTTGCGCAGGCCGACGTCGAAGTCGATGACGGCGGTCTTCTTGCCGGCTTTGCGCCAGGCCGCAGGCGATGCTGGCGCTGGTGGTGGTCTTGCCGACGCCGCCCTTGCCCGAGGTCACTACGATGATTTCAGTCAAGATGGTTCTCCATGGATGTCGCAGATTTGATTCAGAGCCAGCTCTTCGATTCGAAGGCTGTCGTTTTCCAGCCAGATCTGCACGGCTTTGCCGATGCAGTTGCTTGGGTACTTCCTCGAGCACCTTGTAGGTGCCGGCGATGGCGACCAGTTCGGCGTTGAATTCGCGGCAGAAGATCCGCGCCGAGGCCAGGCCGCTGGCGCCCGCCAGCGCGCGGCCGCGCAGGGCGCCGTAGATGTGTATCGAGCCGTCGGCGATGACTTCGGCGCCGGCGCCGACCGTGGCGCAAACCGTCAGGTCGCGGTTCTGGGCGTAGACCTGCTGGCCGGAGCGAACCGGCGCGACATGCATCAGTCCGGGTTCGGCGTTCCTGCCCGAAGCCGGACCAGTCGCCTTGCCCGAGGCGGCTCGGCGGCGGAATTCTTTGCCGGAGCGGCTTCGGCTACGACGCGGCTTGTCCGCGGCCTGGCTCGTCGAGTCCGGCGCCGCTGCCGCCGAGCCGTATTCATAGGAAGCACGGAATTTTGCCAGCAAGGGCAGGCCGACTTCGCCGGCCACCGCTTCGATCGCGCTGGTGCCGTAGGCGATGCCGATCGGCAGCACGCCGGCATCGCGCAGGCCCTCGATGAGCGCCTTGACGGTGCTGGCGTCGGGGCAATCGCTCAGCCCGCCGAAATCCAGGATGATCGCCGCGCGCGCGAACAGCTTCGGCGCGCTGCGGACCCGGTCGCGCATCTCCGTCGGAAATTCTTCCGACATCCAGCGAGCGGATGCGCAGGTTGGCGATGCCGACCTGGCCGATCTTGAGTTCGCCGGCCTGCTCGTAATCGGGTATGGCCGCCATGCTCAGGTGCCGGTCGCGCGGTCGGGCGTGCGGCCGGGCATGGCGCGGGCGGCAAGCCAGGGCTGGTCGGGCAACTGGCGATGGTAGGTCTGCTGGACGTACGGGTAGCTGCACAGCTCCTTGACCAGCATCGCGGCGCGAACGCCGTGGCCGGGCATCACGTGCTGGCCGATTTCGCGAAAGCCGAAGCTGCCGTGGAACAGCAGCGCGGGATGGCTGCTCCGATCAAGGAACACCTCCGCCGCCAGTCGTGGCACGCGCACTTCGGAGAAGCTCTGCACGTCGCCGTAGAAAACCCGGCCGACGCCGGCGCCGCGCCGGGTGCTGGCGATGACGATCCGGTCGATGTAGAGGAATTCCGGGTAGCGCTCGCGGAACCAGAGGAAATTCGGGCTGTCGTGCGGCGCGTCGTGGGACAGGCCGACCAGGAAGCCGGCCAGCAGGCCGTCTTTCTCGGCGACGCGGAAATAATCGGCGTTTTCCCAGAAGAAACGAAGCTTGCCGGCGTCCATCGGAAGGATCCCCGGACCCGCGGCGTTGTTCAGCGCCAGCACCAGATCCAGCTCGTGCTCGCGCACGTCGCGGATGATTATCGACATTTCCTATCTGACTCCCGATTCACAAGGTTCGCGCCATCCGGGCGCAGCCCCGTCGCGGGCCGGATTATCGCATGGACCTTCGGGACTCCGCGACCAAGCCAAGTCATTAAATCTGCGTTATCCGTTACCTTCGGCCCACCTGAATGGCCCGGCAGGTCGCCTAAGATGGGGCGATGCCAATCCGCCTGTCCCACACCCAACTGCTTCGCTACGCCGGCTTGTTCACCTGGGCGGTGGTCGGCATTCCGCTGGTGCTGAACAGTTGGTACTTTCCGGTCGGGGAAGCGGACGAGCTGCTGGCGACCGCGCCGGATATCCTGGGTTCCACGATCGCCTATTTCGTCTTCGGCGCGGCCTACTGGCTGGTGACCCGGGAGTTGGGCGTCCGCCGGCCGCGAAAGTTCGATATCGCGCTGCTGGCCGTCCTCACCATCTCGGCGATCGCTTTCAGCAAGCTCACCGGCACGGGCCTCGGCAGCATCCTGCTGATGCTGGTCTCCGGCGTGATTCCCTGGCTGATGCCGCTCGGCGCCGGCGTGGCCTGGCTGATCCTCCAGCATGTTCCGCTGGTGCCCGTGTTCGAAGGGCTGGGCTTCACGCCCGTGTTCGCCGTGCTGCAGGCCATCATGTACGTGGGCTATTCGAGCTTCACCTTCATCACCGGCCTGGTGGCGCGGCAGCAGGCCCAGGCCCGCGAGGAACAGCGGCGCCTGAATGCCGAACTGCGCGCGACCCGCGCCCTGCTGGCCGAGAGCTCGCGGATGAGCGAGCGCCTGCGCATCTCCCGCGAACTGCACGACTTGCTCGGCCACCACCTGACCGCGCTGAGCCTGAACCTGGAGGTCGCCGGCCACCTGGCCGAAGGCAAGGCGCTCGAACACGTCCGGCAAAGCCATACCCTGGCCAAGCTCCTGCTGACCGACGTGCGCGAGGCGGTCAGCGAGATGCGCGAGGAGCGCGGCATCGACCTGACCAATGCCCTGCAAGTGCTGGTGGAAGGCGTACCGGCCCTGAACGTGCGGCTCGAGTTGCCCGATCGCCTCCAGATCGACGACCCGGAGCGCGCCCAGGTCCTGCTGCGCTGCGCCCAGGAAATCCTGACCAATACGGTTCGGCACGCCGGGGCCACTCACCTGGGCCTGCGCCTCACCCAGGACAGCTCGGGAATCAGGCTCGAGGCCAGGGACGATGGCCGGGGCTGCGAGCGCGCCAGGCCGGGCAACGGGTTGCGGGGCATGCAGGAGCGACTTTCCGCTTATGGCGGCCGAGTGGATATCATGACCTCACCCGGGCAGGGTTTCGCCCTCGATGTGCGCTTACCGCTGGAGGCGGCCCCATGATCCGAGTTTGCCTGGTCGACGACCAAACCCTGGTGCGCCAAGGCGTCCGCTCGTTGCTGGAACTGGCCGAGAACATCGAGGTGGTGGCCGAGGCCGCCGACGGCCGGCAGGCCGTGGAGATGATTCCGCAGGTCAAGCCGGACGTGGTCCTGATGGACATGCGCATGCCCATCATGTCCGGGCTGGAAGCCTTGCAGGCCCTCGCGGCGACGGGCCAGCTGCCGCCGACCATCATCCTGACCACCTTTGACGACGACCAGCTGGTGCTGGCCGGGATCAAGGCCGGGGCGCGCGGCTATCTGCTCAAGGACGTCACGCTGGACCAGCTGGTTTCGGCGATCCAGACGGTTGCCGATGGCGGTTCATTGGTCCAGCCGGCGGTGACCCAGCGTCTCCTGTCCGGCCTGGAAGGCCTGCACAACGCGTTCGTCAGTCTCGAGCAGCCCGACCCGCTGACCGATCGCGAGACCGAGATACTGCGGCTGATGGCCGGAGGGTTTTCCAACAAGGAAATCGCCAATTCGCTGGGCGTGGCCGAGGGAACGGTGAAAAACCACGTTTCCAACATCCTGTCCAAGCTGGGTGTGCGCGACCGCACCCGGGCGGTCCTGAAGGCGTTCGAGCTCAAGCTGGTCTGAGAACTGCGTCATGCTGGAGGGCGATAGCCCCTGCCAGCGGCGAGTTCGACCTGTTATCCTCTTAAATTCCTGCGGCCGGGCGAAGCCTTCCCCGGTCGGGGGCCGTGCCTGGAGAGCCGCCGAATGATCCGTTTTGTCGAATTCCTGATTTCCCTGCTGATCGTAGTCGTCATTTTTGTCGTGATCGGCCTGTTTCTGCCGTCAAAACGCATTTACAGCTACAGCATCGAAACCAACCGCCCGATGACGACCGTCAATGACCTGTTCAACGGTTTCAGCCGTTTCAAGGACTGGAACCCGCTGTTGCGCTACGACGCGCGGGCCACCAGCGAAATTTCCGGGCCGCCCATGGGCGTCGGCGCCAAGTTCAGCTACCAATCGAAAGACAAGATCATCGGCAACGGCTCCTGGGAAATCGTCGAGAGCGTGCCCGGCGAGAAGATCAAGTACCGCCTGACCGGACCGGCGCGCGGCAAGGAAAAGACCATGACCGTCCGGCTCGAGCGCACCGGCCAGCGGAACCAGAACGTCAAGATCACCCAGGAGTACCGGGTCAATTACGGCTGGGATCTCATGGGCCGCTATGCGGGCCTGTACGTCAACCGCAACATCGGCGACGACGTGAAGCGCGGCCTGGACAAGTTCAGCGCAGTGCTGGCCACGATTCCGAAGTTCGACTACGCCAATCATCCGGGCGAGTTCTCCATCGTCGACCTGCCCGCGCAGGACGTGCTGCTGGTCAGCACCAGTTCCAAGCGCAACAACGATGAGATCTCCACCGCGATGGAGAACCAGTACAGCTGGATCAAGAAAGTCATGGAAGCCAACGGCCTGATCGCCGCCGGCCCGATGCGCATCGTCACCACCGATTTCACCTCCGACGCCTATGCGTTCGACGTGGTCCAGGTGGTGCAGCGCGCAACCGACCCGGTCGGCGCGCCTGCCGGCGAGAAGATGTCCCTGCGCCTGGAAGGCCCGGTCAGCTACGAGCAGATCCCGGCGCGTCGGGTTGCCATGACGACCTACACCGGACCGTCGCCCGGCCTGCCGCGCGTACGCGACCTGTTGCGTGCCTGGGCGATGACCCACGGCGCCGACACCCAGGACCGTCCGTTCGAGGAATACCTGGGCGGCGTTTCGACGATGCTCGACGAAGACGCCAAGTTCAACGTCTACTGGCCGCTCAAGTAATCGAAAGGAAAGGAGGGCGGGCCAGGTGCCCGCCCTCTCTGCATTCAACGGGACTGCGATGATCGAAGCAACTGGCCTGAGCAAGCGCTATGCAAGGCTGACGGCCGTCGATGGCATCAGTTTCAAGGTCGAGCCGGGCGAAGTGCTCGGCTTCCTCGGCCCGAACGGCGCCGGCAAGTCGACCACGATGAAGATCATCGCCGGTTTCCTCTTGCCCAGCTCAGGCAGCGCGCGGGTTTGCGGGCACGACGTGCAGGCCGAGCCGATGGCCGCGCGACGCGCCTTGGGATACCTGCCGGAGGGCGCTCCGTCGTACGGCGAGATGACGCCCCGTTCCCTTCTCGCGTTCATCGCCGACCTTCGTGGCCTGGGTGGCGGTGAGCGCCTTCGGCGCCTGGATTTCGTCGTGTCCCGGCTTTCGCTCGAGTCGGTCCTGAACCAATCCATCGAAACGCTCTCGAAGGGCTTTCGTCGTCGGGTCGGCCTGGCGGTGGCGATCCTGCACGACCCGGCGGCCCTGATCCTCGACGAACCGACCGACGGACTGGACCCGAACCAGAAGCATGAAGTGCGCGGGCTGATCACCGAGCTGGCCAAGGAGCGCACCCTGCTGCTGTCGACCCACATCCTGGAGGAAGTCGAGGCGGTCTGTACGCGGGCCATCATCATCGCCCGCGGGCAAGATACTCGCCGACGACACGCCGGCAGGGCTGCTGGCGCGTTCGCGCTATCACAATGCCGTGTCCCTGCAGCCGGCGGACAGCATCGCCGCGCGCGCCGCGCTCGACGGCATGCCCGGCGTCAGCGGATTCGAGCACGACGAGCGCGAGTCGCGCATGGTGCGTTTTCCCGCAAGGCCAGGCCAAGCTGTCGGAAGCCGTGGCGGAGCGCCTGCGGCAGCGCGGCGTGGCGTTTTCCAGCCTTCGGCTCGAGCGGGGCCGCCTCGATGAAGTATTCCGGCGCATCACGGCGCAGGCGGAGCCGGCATGAGCGCGACCCTGGGCATCTTCCGCCGCGAGTTCGGCAGTTATTTCGCCACGCCGCTGGCAGCCGTCTTCATCGTCATCTTCCTGTTGCTGAGCGGCGCCTTCACTTTCTTCCTCGGCGATTTCTTCGAGACCGGGCAGGCGGACCTGCAGGTGTTCTTCCGTTTCCATCCCGTGGTTGTACCTGCTGCTGGTGCCGGCGGTGGCCATGGGCCTGTGGGCCGAAGAGCGCAAGTCGGGCACCCTGGAGTTGTTGCTGACCCAGCCGGTGACGCTGTGGCAGGCGGTGCTGGGCAAGTTCTTCGCCGCGTGGGCCTTCATCGGCCTGGCGCTGGCGCTGACCTTTCCGATCTGGATCACCGTCAACTGGCTGGGCGAGCCCGGACAACGGCGTCATCCTCGCCAGTTACCTGGGCAGCTGGCTGATGGCCGGCGCGTTCCTGGCGGTTGGCAGTTGCCTTTCCGCATTGACGCGCAGCCTGGTGGTGGCGTTCATCCTGACCGTCGTGGTCTGCCTGCTGTTCCTGCTTGCCGGGTTTCCGCTGGCCCTGGATCCGCTGCGCGCGGTCGTTCCGCAGTCCGGCGGTGGATGCGGTCAGCGGCTTGAGCTTCCTTACCCATTTCCAGGCGATTACGCGCGGCGTGCTCGATGTGCGCGACGTGTTCTATTTCCTGTTCGCGATCGCGGCATGGCTGTTCGCGACGGTGCTGGTGATCGAGATCAAGAAGGCCGACTGACGGCGATTCGCCAGCTGGCACGGCGAAATGTTGCGAGGAATTCCCAATGAACCGAGGTAAGTTCTAGATGAAGCACTGGGGTCGCATCGGTCCGATGCTCGCGCTGCCGTTGCTGGCGTTGGCCTTCGTCGCGCTGGTTGCGCTCTCGGCCTACCTGTTTCGCGGCGCGCGCCTGGACCTGACCCAGCATCGCCAATACACCCTGTCATCGGGAACGCTGCGCATCCTCGAGCGTATTCCAGAGCCCATCAAGTTCGAGCTGTATTACTCGGAGAAGACGGCGCAGGCGCAGCCCCAGTTCCGGATTTTCGCCCAGCGGGTGATCGAATTGCTCGAGGAGGCGGCCGCCAGTTCGAACGGCAAACTGACGCTGAAGGTGGTCGACCCGGAGCCATTCTCCGACGCCGAGGACAAGGCGACCAACCATGGCCTTCAGCGCGTGCCGCTGGGCAATACCGGTGATGTCCTGTATTTCGGCCTGGTCGGCAGCAACAGCACCGACGGCGAAGCGGTCATGCCGTTCATCCAGCCAGCCAAGGAAGCCTTCCTCGAATACGACATCGCCAAGATGGTGTCGACCCTCAGCGTGGCCAGCAAACCGGTGCTGGCGATGTTGAGCGATCTGCCGATCGGCCCCGGCATCGATCCGCTCAGTGGCCAGCCGACGCCGGGCTGGGTCATGGATCGGCAGCTGTCCGAGTTTTTCGAAATCCGTCGCCTGCAGGCCGACCCGCGCTCGATCGGCGAGGACGTCAGCTTGCTGATGGTGGTGCATCCGAAGGCCTTGTCGGCTGACACGCAGTACGCGATAGACCAGTTCGTGCTCCGGGGCGGACACCTGCTCGTGTTCGTTGATCCTTACGCCGAATCCGACCCCGCGGCCAATGTCATCAACGCCAGTCCGGCGAACCAGTCCGTGGCATCCGACCTGCCGATCCTGTTCAAGTCCTGGGGGCTGGCCTACGACCCGGGAAAAGTGGTGCTGGATACGCAGAACGCACTTCAGGTGCAGCCGGACCCGACCCGGCCCCCGGAACGCCACCTGGCGGTCCTGGGCTTGCACAAGTCATCGATGAGCCAGAGCGATGTCATCACCACGGGCCTGGAATCCCTGAATCTTTCCAGTGCCGGTACGCTGATGCTGGGTCCGGCGTCCACGCTCAAGCTCGAAGCGCTGGTGCAGAGTTCGACCGCCACGATGCTGCTTGATCCGGACACGGTGCGCGCCGCCGCGGCCGATCCCGCCGCCCTGGGCGATCGCTTCAAGGCCGATGGCCAGGGTCCCTACGTGCTGGCCGGAAGATTGACGGGCATGCTCAAGTCGGCCTTCCCCGAGCGCGCCGGCGACGGCCATCTGTCGGCAAGCGTCAAGCCTGCGAACATCGTGGTGGTGGCCGACACCGATCTGTTGAGCGATCGCCTCTGGGTGCAGGCGCAGGATTTCCTCGGCCAGCAGGTCTTGAATCCGTTCGCGAACAACGCCGACTTCGTTTACAACGCGGTCGACAACCTTGTCGGCAACGACGACCTGATCGCGCTGCGCACGCGGCCGACATCCGACCGCCCGTTCGAACGGATCGAAGTCGTCCGTCGGGTCGCCGAGGCGCGATACCAGTCCAAGGAAAAGGAGTTGCAGCAACAGCTCGATGAGCTGGAGCAGAAGCTGCAGCGGCTCCAGCCGATGACGGCCGATGGCCAGACGGCGACGCTCAGTCGCGAACAGCAGGCGCAGCTGCTGCTGTTCCAGCAACAGAAACTGCAGACCCGCAAGGAACTTCGCGAAGTGCAGCACCAGTTGAACGCCGACATCGAGCGGATCGGCTCGCGGGTCAAGCTGATCAACATCCTCGGCATGCCGGTGCTGGTGATACTGGCGGCGATTTTCATCGACTGGCGCCGGCGTCGGCATCGCCGGGATACGGATCGCTGAGTCATGGCAAGTCAGTCCTGGCGCGTCGCGCCTGCTCTTTCGCTGCTGCTGGCGCTGCTCGCGTGCGCGGGCTGCGACCGCGCCGAGCCCGTGCCGGCGAAGGCACTGCTGGTTCCCGGGCTGGCCGAACGCCAGGACGAGCTGCAACGAGTGCAACTGAAAGGCGCCGGCAACAAGCCGCTGGTGACCCTGGCCAGGAAGGACGGCCGCTGGCGCGTGGCCGAGCGCGCCGACTGGCCGGCCGACGCGGGCCGCCTGAGCCAGTACCTGTTCGTTCTCTCGCAAACGCGCACGGTCGAGGCCAAGACGGCCAACCCCGCCTTGTATTCGCGGATTGGGCGTCGAACCCATCTCGTTGGCCGACGCCACCGGCACGGAACTCGAACTCTCCGGCGGTGGCATCGCTTCGCGCCTGCTGATCGGCCACGAGCACGCGAAGTTCAACAGCAACTACGTGCGAAAGGACGGGCAGGCGCAGAGCTGGTTGACGGACTTGCCGGTGACTTTCGATCGGGATCCTGCGAGCTGGCTCGACCGCAGGCTGATCGACCTGCCGCTCGCGCGGGTTTCCAGGGTGCAGGTCAGCGGGGGCGATGAGCCGCCTTTCAGCCTGAGCCATCGTGACGACCGCTTCCGTCTCGATGATGCGCCTTCGGCGGCGATGCACGATTCGCACCAGGGCGATGCGATGGCCAGCGTACTGGAGCAACTGAAGTTCGAGGACGTGGCGCCCGATGACGGCGCGCCGGCGGTGGAGCGCGAGCTTCGCTTCACTTCAGTCGATGGCAGGCTGGTCACCCTCCAGGCATGGCATGACGGCGGCCGGCTTTGGGCGCGGCTGACCGCGTCGCTGGACGAGGCGGGAGTGCTCGCGTGGACGCAGCAGGCCGGCAACGAGAAAGCGGCTGAAGGCTTGCGCAGGCAGGTCGCCGAATGGAACCGGCGCTTCGACGCGCATCGCTTCCTGCTTCCGGAGAACGTGGCGACAACGCTCATGCTCAGCCACGCACAGATTCTTGCCGGCACGCCCGCCGAATGATGCGACGCCTGCCAGCCCTGGCGGCGGCGATCTGCGCGATGTCGGTCGCCCTGGGCGCCTATGCCAGCCATGTCGCCTCGGCAGAGGATCAAAAGCGCCTGGCGATCGCCGCCCTGTTCGCGTTCGCCAACGGCCTGGCCCTGATCGTGATGTCGCCACGCGATTCACGAACCGCGATGATCAGCAAGTTGTGCCTGCTGGCGGGGATCGTGCTGTTCAGCGGCAGCCTGGCCGGGGCCGGATTGTTTTCGACTTCGACGGCGGCGGCTCCCATGGGCGGCAGCCTGCTGATCCTGGGCTGGCTGGTGGCGGCGGCTGACTACTGGCGCAAGCCCTGAGGCGGCGATGGCAAAGTATCCAAGGGGTTTCGATGTCGAACTCGCGGCGGCTCATCTGGCCAGGAAGGACCGCAAGCTTGGTCGCTGGATGGAGCGAATCGGGCCGCTCGACACCACGGGCTGGAAGCGGCCGTTCGATACCGCCGATTCGTTGGCGCGATCGATCCTCTACCAGCAGCTTTCCGGCAAGGCCGCGGCGACCATCGTCGGCCGCGTCGAAGTGGCGGTGGGGTCGAAGAAGCTGACCCACGCCGCGTTCGCCACGGTCGATGACGCGGCGTTGCGCGCCTGCGGCGTGTCGGGCAACAAGTCCCTGGCCTTGCGCGACCTGAGCCTGCGCGCCAGTCGCGGCGAGGTGCCGAATTCGCGCGAGTTGCAGTCGCTGCATCACGACGAGATCATCGAGCTGCTGACCGCCGTGCGCGGTATCGGCCGCTGGACGGTGGAGATGATGCTGATGTTCCGTCTCGGCCGGCCGGACATCCTGCCGGTCGATGACCTGGGAGTGCGCAAGGGCGCCCAGGTGCTCGACAAGCTCGAGGAAATGCCCAAGCCCAGGGAGCTGGCGCTGCGCGGCGAGAAGTGGGCACCGTACCGGACGCTGGCAGGCCTGTACCTGTGGCGGATCGCCGACTCGATCGCCGAGGAGAAGACCAAGGTCAAGCGCTCGCAGGCTTGAGCGCGCACGTGCTTGCGAATGGGGAAAGCAGGGTGCCGCTCAGCCCGGCGCGTACAGCCAGTGCCACGGCTCGTAGACGATGCCGTGCGGGTTGTCCCGCGGATAGCTCATCGAGAACCCGAACTCGCCCGCATGGCGGGACAGCCAGGCAAATGCCGGTGTCCGTTCGAATGATTCTTCTGCCGCAGGCTCTCCTGGCGTGCCTATGTCCAGGGCGTTGCCGCTGTGGTGCTCGCTGTAACCGGGCGCCGCGTTGACCGCGAGGATCTCGGCCACGGTCTGGCCCCTGGCCAACTTGCGCCGGAAGATTCCCAGTTGATAGGCGTGGCTGCGGTAGCCGGAAATCGCCTGCAGCCTGACGTCGTCATCAAGGGCGGCCGAGCGCAGGCTTCGCCAGGCACGCGCCGCCGCCGCCGTCAGCCACAAGGGCCGCGAATAGCGGTCACGGCCCGCATATCGGAGCACATTCGGTTCGGCCACGAGGGGCAGGCCGCTGCGTTCTGCGTAGTCGTCGGTCAGGCCCAGGGAATGCAGGCGCTCGGGCAGGCCGGCGAGCGGGCGCAGGGTTTCTCCACTGGCATCCGACCGGGCGAGCGACAGCAGATCTTCAACCAGTTCGGGTCCGGGCGTTCCGCGCCACAGTTCACGCACCGTATCGCCACGACGCACGGCGATGAAGCGGCCATCGGACTTCCGGCGAATCAGCCAATCGCTTTGCGCGAGCAGTCGCGCCACCGTGTTGCCACGTGCGCGCGCAAGCTCGGCCGGTATGGCTTCGAGGTTGTCCGCGTTGATCAGTCGCCAGTCGGCCGGGTGCATGGACCAAGCTTAGCCGGGTGGGCTCGAACTGTCAGCGTGCGGCGTTGCGCAGCGCATCGAGCAAGGCCTCGGGACGTTGCAGGCTGAACAGGAAGAGCTTGCCGTCGTGCCTGGGCAGCAGCAGGACACGCTGATTCCCGGTCAACACGGCGTAGGCGCGTCGGCGGTCGCGCAGCAGGAACCAGCCGGCCCGATAGCCCGGCAGCCGGGTGCCCGCGAGCTTGAGATGCGGGCGCAACTCGCTTTCGCGGTCGAGGTCGACGAGACGGGCGCCTTCCAGATCGAGCGCAGCCACGGGTACCACCATCGGCCACGGAAAACTGCGCACTTTCAATCCGGCCGCTGAAAGGCCCAGTCTCCGATGATGCATCGACCAGGCCAGCAGGCCCGCGACCAGCGGAAGCAACAGGACGGCGGGAGCGGCGACCAACCAGTCCCTGGAACCCCTGGCCGCCGCGACCATCACCCCGAGCATGATCAGCGGCAAGCCGGCGCCGATGAACAGGGGAAACAAGCTCGCCGCCTTGCCCGGCGGGACGAACTCGAAGTTCTGCTCAGTCATGGCCTTCGGCTTCCTGCGGGCTGTTCTCCGGCTCGAACGCCGGCGGGGCTTTGAGTCGTCCGTTCTTGCGCAAGGCCTCGCGCAATACGTACTCGATGTGGGCGTTGAGCGAGCGCAACTCGTCATCGGCCCAGTGCTGGACGGCATCCAGCACCTGGGCGTTGATGCGCAGCGGATAGGCTTTCTTGACGATCACGCCGGATCAGTAGATCGAGCCGGCGTTGACGATCGGTTGCGTTCCGCGCTCGCCGCACAGCACGACCAGCAGATTGCTGACCATCGCGGCGCGGCGCTCCGGGTCGAGTTCGACCACGTTGCGCTTGGACAACTCCGACAAGCGCCATTTCGACCATGCTCACCGCGCCTTCGACGATGCGGGTGCGCGCGGCGATGATGGCGCCGGCCTGCTGGCGCTGCAGCATGGCCTGGGCGATTTCCGGCGCGTAGGCCAGGTGGCTGATGCGCGCTTCCATGACCCGGACGCCCGCCAGCGCCAGCCGCTCCTGGATTTCCTCGGTCAGGTGCTTGGCGATCTCGACCGCATGGCTGCGCAGCGAGATCGTGCCTTCCACGTGCTGGTCATACGGATAGCTGGTGGCCATCGCGCGCAGCGCGGACTCGGACTGGATGTGCACGAAGCTCTCGTAATCGTCGACGTTGTACACGGCCTCGGCCGAGTCCACGACCTGCCAGACGACGACCGAGGCGATTTCGATCGGGTTGCCGTCGAGGTCGTTGACCTTGAGCTTGCTGCTTTCGAAATTGCGGGTGCGCAGGGAAATCTTCCTGGACGCGAAGAACGGGTTGTTCCAGCGCAGTCCCTGGTCCTTGCAGGTGCCCACGTACTTGCCGAACAGGCTGAGCACGGCGGCCTGGTTCGGCTCGACCATGTAGAAGCCGCCGAGGCAGACCACCAGGACCAAGCCAACGACCAGGGCCAGGACGGCCTGGATCAGGTTTCCGGTGACCGCGCCGTTGAATGCAGCGTAGGCGCAGACGGGCAGGGCGATCAGCAACCCGAGCAGCGTCGGAATGCCGGCAAGTGATGTCACGGGAGCTTCTTTCATGGCGTCCTCCTGAGGTTGAAATAAAAGATATCATAAAGATATCATTTGTTCAAACACCGATCGCTCGCCTTGATTCCTTTCAGAATCAATCGCCTAGGGAATAACCCGATAGACGAGCAGCGGGGTGGGCTGGTGTTCGCTGCCGACCAGCAGGCTGCGCCCGTCGAGGGAAAAGGCGATTCCCTCCGCCTGCGGCAGCCACGGAAACGAGAGGATTCCCGAGGGAGCCGCCGTCGACTGGCTCCAGTCCTTGCCGGGTGCGCGCACGTATAGATGAATCGAGTGGTAATTCAGGACCGCCAGCACCCGGCCATTCGGACTGAGGTCGGCGCCGCTGATCTGGGAGCGGTAGCGGCCGTAGACCGGTTCCTTCTTCAACTCGCTCTCGCTGGGTTGGGCGATTCCTCCCAACGTGCCCACCAGGCTTGCCGTCTGCAGGCCATCGCCTGGTCTCAGGGGCAGGCGGAAAAGCTCGGGCGGCACGCGCTTCTTGGAGATCAGCAGAATCTCGGAGTTGGCCGCATCGACCGCCGTCGCCTCGCAGTCGCGCGCGCCGTCGGGCCAGCGGAATTTTATCGTCCAGGCCGGACGCAACTTTTCACCATCGTCCAGGCGCGCCGGTTCTTCGATCACGTACAGCGTCAGCACCTTGCGGATGCCGCCGTTGTCGCCGGTGTCGGCCACCATCAGGTAGTGCTTGCCGTCCAGGTCGAAGCTGTCGATGTCTTCCCAATCGACGTTCTCGGCGCCGAGCACGTCCACGGTGGCGACATGGGCTCCGTTGCCCTTGACGGCGACCAGCTTGCTGCCATTGCCACCGTCGTTTTGCGCCCAGTACAGGCCGGGATGGGCGCGCGACGCGGCCAGCCCGCTGACTTCCTCCAGGTCCGGATGGGTGAAGAACCCGGCGTATTCCGGGCTGCGACCAGTGAGCTGCCGATGCATCAGCCGCGAACAACAGTGCAAGCAGCGCGAGATGTCTTGGCATGGGGGGAGTTTGCGCAAAAGCCGGGTCTCAACAATGACAGAAAGGCCAGCCAGCTTGAACCCTCCCCGCTACAATGCGCCTTGATCGATCCTGGTGACCCGACATGAGCAATTCGCCGACCACGACCCTTGGCACGCCGCTGACCGCGGGCGCGACCCGCGTATTGCTGTTGGGTTCAGGCGAACTGGGCAAGGAAGTGGCCATCGAGCTGCAGCGGCTGGGCGTTGAAGTCATCGCCGCCGATCGCTACGACAACGCGCCGGCGATGCAGGTGGCGCATCGCTGCCACACCTTGAACATGCTTGACCCGGCAGCGCTGCGCGACTTGATCGCCAGCGAAAAGCCGGACCTGGTCGTGCCCGAGATCGAAGCCATCCACACCCAGACGCTGGTCGAACTCGAACGCGACAAGGGCGTGCGCGTGATTCCGACCGCGCGCGCCGCGCGCCTGACCATGGACCGCGAGGGCATCCGTCGCCTGGCGGCCGAGACCCTGGGTATTCCCACTTCGCCGTATCGATTCGTAGACAGCCTGGAGGAGTATCGGGCCGCCGTCGCCGAGATCGGCCTGCCTTGCGTGGTCAAGCCGGTCATGTCCTCTTCGGGCAAGGGCCAGAGCACGCTGCGCAAACCCGAAGACATCGACCCGGCCTGGGACTACGCGCAATCCGGCGGCCGCGCCGGGCACGGCCGGGTCATCGTCGAGGGTTTCATCGCGTTCGATTACGAGATCACGCTGCTGACGGTTCGCCATCGCGATGGCACCAGCTACTGCGAGCCGGTCGGCCACCTGCAGCTGGATGGGGACTACCGCGAGAGCTGGATGCCGCAGCCGATGTCGCCGCTGGCGCTGAGCCGCTCGCGCGAGATCGCCAAGGCGGTGACCGACGACCTCGGCGGCTGGGGATTGTTCGGCGTGGAGCTTTTCATCCGCGGCGATGATGTCTGGTTTTCGGAAGTTTCGCCGAGACCGCACGATACCGGCCTGGTGACGCTGGTTTCCCAGGAGCTGAGTGAATTCGCGCTGCATGCGCGCGCCATCCTCGGCCTGCCGATCCCGGTTATCCGTTCGCTGGGTCCGTCCGCTTCCTGCGCGGTGCTCGCCCATGGCCGGGGAGTTCCGGAGTTCGGAAATGTCGACGCGGCGCTCGAGGAGCCCGATACCGCGCTGCGATTGTTCGGCAAGCCCTGGGTGGAAGGTCATCGCCGGGTCGCGGTCACGCTGGCGCGCGCGGATACGATCGACGAAGCCCGCGCCAAGGCGCGCCGGGCGGCCTCGGCCCTGACGGTCACCCTGCGGCCCGACCATGAGGCTTAACAAGTACATCAGCGAAACCGGCATCTGCTCGCGCCGGCAGGCGGACCAATGGATCAGCGACGGCCGCGTCCGGGTCAACGGACAGGCCGCGGAGCTCGGAACGCAGGTTGGCGCCGACGATCGCGTCGAAGTCGATGGCAAGCTGGTCGAGGCGCGCACGAAGCCGGTCTACCTGGCGCTGAACAAGCCGATAGGCATCACCTGCACGACCGAGCGGCACGTGGCCGGCAACATCATCGACTTCATCGGACACCCGCAGCGGATCTTCCCGATCGGACGGCTGGACAAGGATTCCGAGGGACTGATCCTGCTGACCAACAACGGCGATATCGTCAACGAACTCCTGCGCTCGGAAAACAACCACGAGAAGGAATACGTGGTCACCGTGGACAGGCCGCTGACCGAGGAGTTTCTCGATGGCATGGCCAACGGCGTGGAGATCCTCGGCAAGCGCACCAAGCCATGCCGGGTTCGCCGCATCGGCAAGAATGTATTCGGCATCGTGCTGACCCAGGGCCTGAACCGGCAGATCCGGCGCATGTGCGCGGTGTTCGGCTACGAGGTGCGTCGCCTGCAGCGCGTGCGCATCGTCAACATCCGGCTCGACGGGATCAAGGTCGGGCAATGGCGCGATCTTTCCGACGCCGAACTGCGCGGCCTGCTGCCGCAACGCACCGAGTGGTGATGCGGCGGGCGGCTCAGCGATCCAGGTCCACCCAGACCATGTGGTGATCGGTCGCGCCGATCCAGTCGGCGCCGACATCGCCGGGCCGGGGCCAGAACACACCGCTGCCCAGCACCTTCAGGCCCACTGACGGCAGCACATAGTCCAGGCGCAGGTTGCCGACCTTGGGACCGAAGTCCCCGGTGTCCTGCGCCGGCGGACCCTTGTGGGCCAGGTTGCCGCCGCCGGTCGCGCTTGCCGCCATTACCGCGCCCTCGCTCTCGGGCGCCGGGTAGCGCAGCACGCGCGGATTATCCAGGAGTTGCTTCATCGCATTGTTGGCGCTGTCGCCATCGACCGGGTCGGCATTGTGATCGCCGGCGATGACGAACAAGGCGTCGCTCGGCAAGGCCGCCGCAGGTTCCGTGGTCGTCGCACAGCCACGGCTTTTCGCCGGGAGATATGTATTCGGCCCAAAGCCGGATCTCGTCGCGGTTGCGCAGGCCGTTGCGATCTTCCGGACCATCGAACACCGGCGGCGTGGGGTGGTGGACCAGGAAGTGGATGGTGCCCAGCGGCGTCCGGATCGGCACGTCCCAGTGCGATTTCGAGGACAGGCGCAGTCGCGCCCATACGTCCGGCGGATACCAGGCGACGCCGGTCGCCGGATCAACGGGCGAAGTGGCGCCTGGAAGATCCTTCCAGGCCAGGCTCTGGAACGTGCGCACGGCATCGGCATCGATCGGAAAGCGCGACAGCACCAGCATCCCGTATTGCCCGGGATGCAGGCCGAACCCGAACGCATCGTTGCCGCCCGCGACCTTTCCGTTGCGGTCCAGGTCCATGCCGCTGGGCACGCCGGTGTTCACCGGCGCCAGGTAGCGATACGGATAGCTTATCGGCGCCTGGCCGAACTGTCCGGCTTCCAGATAATCGCGCTGGAACAGATCGGCTGCGGCCTGTCGGTCGTCGTAATCGAATTCGTTGAGCAACAACACATCCGGCCGCTGGTGCTGGATGACCGCGGCAATCCGCCGGGCCTTCTCATCGCCTGCGCCGAGTCGCGCGACCAGGCCGCCGTCGGTATCCGCGTACAGCGACGTGTTGTAGGTGGCGAAGCGCAAGGTCGGGCTCGCAGTTTTTCCGGGGGACGCTGACTGGCAGGCGGCCAGCAGCAAAGGCAAGGCAAGGAAGATGGATCGCATGTGTCGGTTGCGCCCTCAGGGTGCGAAGTCTTGCCAGTCGCGGCCGACCAGAACTTCCAGCGGGCGGAAGGTCTGCTTGTATTGCATCTTCGGATGACCGTCGAGCCAGAAGCCAAGATAGTGATGCTTCAATCCCTCGCGCCGGGCGTATTCGATCTGCGCCAGGATGGAAAAGGTGCCGAGGCTGCGCGGCGCGTGATCCGCGGAATAGAACGTGTATACGGCAGACAGGGAGTCGGGCAGCACGTCGGTCACGGCAACCGCGAGCAGTTCCCGTCCGAGCCGTATCTCGAGGAACATGGTCGGACTCCAGGCGCAGGACAGGAATGCGTCGAAGTCCTGGTGGCTCGGATCGTCCATGCCGCCGCCGGCATGTCGGGCGCCGAGATAGCTTCGATACAGGTCGAAGGTCTCGTCGCTGCGTTGGGCGGGTTGCCATGCTGATCTGCAAGTCGGCGTTGCGGGCCAGGCATCGGCGCTGGGAGCGGCTTGGCACGAAGCGGTCCACCGGAATGCGCACCGGCGTGCACGCGCGGCAGCCGACGCAATCGGGACGGTAGACGTGGCCGCCGGAACGACGAAAGCCCATCGCCAGGGCCGGACTGTACAGCGCCGGAAGCATCGGGTCGGCCGGGTCGAGCACCAGGTCGCGGGCAGCCCGCTCCGGCCAATAGCCACAGGGGTGTTCTGCAGTCTGGAAGACACGGATTGCCGACGGCTCGCCCATCGCGGAAGTGTAGCGCTCAGCCGCCCAGCTCGGGTTCCCATTCGTTGCCCGAGCCTTGTCGGGGTCTCGGTGGGTATCGCGTCGAGCGCTGATTGCGTTCCTGGGGAACAGCATGATCACGGTCGACCCGTAATTGAATCGCGCCATCTCGGCGAAGCGGTCGAGTCGGATCTGCCGGCCGCGAAAATCCAGGCGCCAGGGCTGCGATGCATAGGCGGGAATATTCACGCCGTTCCAGACCGTCTCCACTCCGGACACCAGCAGCGCGCCAACCATCACCATGCACATCGGCCCGAAGTCGGTTTCGAAATGGCAGACCAGGCGTTCGTTGCGGGCGAACAGGCGCGGCACCTCGCGCACGGCCCAGGGCGCCACGCTGAACAGACGGCCGGGCACGTGCAGGGTTTCGGTCAGGGTGCCGGCCCAGGGCATGTGCACGCGGTGGTAGTCGCGCGGCGACAGATAGATGTTGGCGAACCAGCCGTCCGCGTAACGGCAAGGCAGCCGCTTCGTCGCCGAGCAATTCCGCGGCCGTGAAGCTCTGGCCCTTGGCCTGGAAGATCCGTCCTTGCTCGATCCGGCCGATCTGGCTCATCTTGCCGTCGGCGGGCATCAGCAGGCGTGCGGGGTCGGCGTCGGCCGAAGCGAGCGCCTGGTTTCAGGGCGCGGGTGAAGAATGCGTTGAAGCTGGCGTAGTGGCTCAGATCGGGATCCGCGGCCTCGGCCATGTTGATGTCGAATTTCCGGACCGCCAGGCGGATGAGCCAGTCCTTCCAGGGCTTGAAGCGCGAATAGGCGAGCGCGCGCGCCAGGTGCGAGAGCAGCCGGTGCGGGAGCACGTACTGGATGAGCACCGCCGGACTCATCGGCCACCCTCCGCGAGCAGGCGAAGGTCGCTGGCGATGTCGGTCCAGACCAGCGGCGGACGGATCAGTCCAGCCTGTCGCCCCTGCGGATCGAGCACGACCAGGGTCGCGGAATGGTCCATCGAGTAATCGCCGTTGTCGAGCGGCACCTTCATGTAGACGAGGCCGAGCACCTGGGCGAATTCGGCCAGCGCGGCCGGATCGCCGGTTGCCGCCAGCGTGTCGGCATGGAAGAAGTGGCGCGTACTCGCCGAGTGCTGGCGGGGGTGTCGCGCTCGGGATCCACCGAAACGAACAGCACGCGCGGCCGGATCGACGCCGGCATCGTTTCCCAGGATTTCTGCGCCTTGCGCCAGTTCCGCCAGCGTGGTGGGGCAGACGTCCGGGCAGTGGGTGAAGCCCAGGAAGACCATCGTCCATGCGCCGCGCAGCGTGGCCGGCGTGAGCCGGCTTGCCATCCGACAGCGTCAGGCGATAGTCCGGCCAGTTCACGCGCGGGCGTGATCAACTGCACGCTTTCGAGTCGCGGGGCCTGGGCCGCGGGCGCGCTGCCGTCGTGCCGAAGTAGCGCTGCGCCGCGAACATGCCCAGCCCGGCGGCGAGCGCCGCAATCAGGACCAGAAGGGTTGAACGACTGGCGAAACCGCCGATGTTGCGAGTATCCATGCCGCAAATTATAGCCGCCCGGCCGCTATACTGAGCGCTTTCGCCATACTGATGGGCCGGCATGAGCGCCGAACTGAGCACGATCATCGACTTCATCCGTTACGGCGCCAGCCGTTTCAGCGCCGCCGGATTGAGCTTCGGGCACAGCTACGACAATGCGCTCGATGAAGCGACCCAGCTGGTGCTGCATGCCTTGCACCTGCCGCACGACCTGAGTCCCGCCTACGGGCAGGCCAGGCTGGTCGCCGAGCGAGAAGCAGGAAGTCCTGGCCTTGTTCCAACGCCGTATCGATGAGCGCATCCCGGCCTGCTACCTGACCGGCGAGGCCTGGTTCGCCGGTCTGAGTTTCAAGTCCGATCCGCGTGCCCTGGTGCCGCGTTCGCCGATCGCCGAGTTGATCGAGTCCGGCTTCGAGCCCTGGCTCGGCGGCCGCACCGGTCGAGCGCATGCTCGACCTGTGCACCGGCTCGGGCTGCATCGCCATTGCCACGGCGCACTACCACCCGGACTGGCAGGTGGATGCGCGTCGACTCTGTCGCCGGACGCGCTGGCGCTGGCCGCGGAAAACGTCGCAGCGCCTGGAGACGCAGCAACGTGCGGCTGCTGCAATCGGACCTGTTCGGCGCGCTCGACGGCGAGGTCTACGACCTGATCGTGACCAATCCGCCGTACGTGACCCATGCCGAGACCGATGCCTTGCCGGCCGAATACTCGCACGAGCCCGAGCTGGGTCTGCGCGCAGGCGACGACGGCCTCGACCTGGTGCTGGAAATCCTGCGCGATGCGCCGGACCACCTGTCGCGAGCATGGCCTGCTGATCTGCGAAGTCGGCGAGAGCGAGCAGCACCTGATCAAGCTGCTGCCGGAATTGCCGTTCGCCTGGGTCGAGTTCAAGGTCGGCCAGATGGGAATCTTCGTGCTCGAGCGCGAGGACATGGTCGCCCACCATGACAAGATCAAGGCGCTGGCCGATGCGCGGCGCTGAGCCGAGCCGGGCCAAAATCGTGCGACGTCCAACTGGCATTGCCTAGGAACGGAAGAATCGTGTCGAGCAACGCATTCGGAAAATTGTTCACGGTCACCACCTTCGGCGAGAGCCACGGGCCGGCGATCGGCTGCGTGATCGACGGCTGTCCGCCCGGGCTCGCGCTCGGCCCGGAAGAATTCGCCGGCGACCTCGCGCGCCGCGCGACCGGCAAGTCGCGGCACACCTCGCAACGTCACGAGGCCGATGAGGTCGAGATCCTGTCCGGCGTGTTCGAGGGCCGGACCACCGGCACGCCGATCGCGCTGTTGATCCGCAACACCGACGCGCGCAGCAAGGACTACGAGAAGATCGTCGAACAGTTCCGCCCCGGCCATGCCGACTACACCTACTGGCAGAAATACGGCATTCGCGATCCGCGCGGCGGCGGTCGCAGTTCGGCGCGCGAAACGACCATGCGCGTCGCCGCGGGCGTGATCGCCAGGAAGTGGCTGGCCGAGAATTTCGGCATTCGGCATTCGCGGCCACGTCGCGCAGATCGCCGACATCACGCCGCGCGGTTTCGACTGGAGCGCCGTCGAGGACAACGCGTTCTTCTGGCCGGACGCCAGCGCAGGTCGGCGAGCTGGAAACGTTCATGGACGCGCTGCGCAAGTCCGGCGATTCGGTCGGCGCGCGCGTCAACGTGGTCGCCGACGGCGTGCCGCCCGGCTGGGGCGAGCCGGTTTACGGCAAGCTCGATGCCGAACTCGCTTCGGCGATGATGTGCATCAACGCGGTAAAGGGCGTCGAGATCGGCGCCGGCTTCGGCAGCATCGACCCAGAAGGGCAGCCGTGCACCGCGACGAGATCGTCGCCTGCCGGGTTCCTCAGCAACCATGCCGGCGGCGTGCTCGGCGGCATCTCCAGCGGCCAGCCGGTCACCTGCTCAGTGGCGTTCAAACCGACCTCCAGCCTGCGCCTGCCAGGCCGCACCATCGATGTCGAAGGCAAGGAAGTAGAAGTAGTCACCACCGGCCGGCACGATCCCTGCGTCGGCCTGCGCGCGCACGCCGATCTGCGAGGCGATGATGGCGCTGGTGCTGATGGACCAGGCGCTGCGCCATCGTGCGCAATGCGGCGATGTCGGCACGGTTTTCCCACGTATCCCAACCACCCCAAGAGGAATCAATGAGCACTCCGGTCAATGTCGCAGTGGTCGGCGCCACCGGCGCCGTCGGCGAAGTGATGCTGTCGATCCTTGCACGAACGCAGGTTTCCCGATCAAGGAACTGTATTGCGCTGGCCAGCGAGCGCTCGGCCGGGCAGACGGTGGCCTTCGGCGACAAGTCGATCATCGTGCGCGATCTGGCGACCTTCGATCCCTCGGCGTCGATTTCGCCCTGTTCTCGGCCGGCGGTGCGATCTCGAAGGAGTACGCGCCGAAATTCGCCGCGGCCGGCGCGATCGTGATCGACAACAGCTCCGCGTTCCGCTACGACGACGACGTGCCGCTGGTGGTTTCGGAAGTCAATCCCGATGCCATGAACGCATTCCGCGCGGCATCGTCGCCAACCCCAATTGCTCGACCATGCAGATGCTGGTGGCGCTGGCGCCGATCCATCGCGCGGTCGGCATCGAGCGCATCAATGTCGCGACCTACCAGTCGGTTTCCGGCGGCGGCCGTTCGGCGATGGAGGAACTCGGCCGGCAGACCGCCGCGATCCTCGGCTTCCAGGACCCCGACCCGCAGCGCTTTCCGGTGCAGATCGCCTTCAACCTGATCCCGCACATCGATGATTTCCAGGACAACGGCTACACGAAGGAGGAGATGAAGCTGGTCTGGGAGACGCGCAAGATCCTGGGCGACGACTCCATCCAGGTGAATCCGACCGCCGTGCGCGTGCCGGTTTTCTTCGGGCATTCCGAAGCCGTGCACATAGAAACCAGGCAGAAGATCAGCGCAGACCAGGCCAGGGCGCTGCTCGAAAAGGCTCCGGGCGTAGTCGTGGTCGACGACCGCCAGGCCGGCGGGTATCCGACGCCGGTCACCCATGCCTCGGGCCAGGACGCCGTGTTCGTAGGCCGCATCCGCGAAGACATTTCCCACCCGCGCGGGCTGGATCTGTGGGTGGTTTCCGACAATATCCGCAAGGGCGCGGCGCTCAATGCGGTGCAGGTTGCCGAGCTTTGGTTGAAAAATCGCGGCTAAACGGTTATTCAGGATGAGCGGCGCACTCGACCCGGCCCCCGCCGGAGGAACGAGTTTTCGATTCAGGAGAAGCTTTACGTGAAGAACCGGCATTTGACACTTTCCCTCGCCGTGGCCCTGGCCCTGGCGAGCCCCTGCGCGTCCGCCATGGGGCTGGGCCAGCTTCAGGTCCGGTCCGGGCTCAACCAGCCGCTGGTTGCCGAGATCCCGATCATTTCCGCGACGCCCAGCGAAATCGAGAAGCTGGATGTGCGCCTGGCGTCGCCCGAGGCGTTCGCCCGGGTTGGCCTGGACCTGCCGGCCGAGCTGAGCGCCAACCTGCAATTCAGCGTCGGCAAGAGCAGCAGCGGCCAGCCGGTCATCAAGATCACCACGCCGGAACGGTTTTCCGAGCCGTTCCTGAGCTTCCTGATCGAGGCCGACTGGGGCAAGGGAACCGTCACCCGCGAATACACCGCCTTGATCGACCCGCCATTCATCGCGCCGGCCGTGATCCAGCCCATGGTGACCCCGGCGATCGCCGCGGCGCCTGCTCCCGTTGCGCCTGCGGTCGCTCCGCCGGTCGCAGCCGTCCCGGCGCCCCAGCCAGAGGTCGCCCAGACATCGCCTGCCACGGAGCCCGAGCCGGTAGAAGTCGCGCCGACGCCAGCGCCGCCTCCGGTCGCCGCCCAGCCCGTCGAACCGTCCCCCGAGGTGCAACCCTCGCCGCAGCCGAAGCCCCGGCCAGTGGCGCCCAAGCCCGCGCCGGTCCAGCAAGCTTCCCGCCCGCCAGCGCCCAAGCCTGCTCCCGTGCCGGCGCCGGCCCCCGCAGCCGCGCCAGGCCAGGTTGGTCCTATCGCCCCCGGCCAGGCCCTCTGGAGCATTGCCAATTCCGTCCGTCCAGACCCGGCCATTTCCGTCAACCAGATGATGGTGGCCTTGCTGCGCGCCAATCCCCAGGCCTTCGCAGGCGACAACATCAACCGGCTCAAGAGTGGTTCGGTGCTGCGCGTTCCCGGGCAGGATGAAGTCAACCGCGTGTCCGACGCCGATGCCGCGATCCTGGTGAGCCAGCAGGCGAGCGCCTGGCGCGCTCCGCGTGCGCCCATGCCGCAACCTGCGGAAGGAGCCGCCGCGCCCGACGTTGCCGCTGCGGCCGCGGCGCCGAAGCCAGCCGCGCCGCGGGTTGCGGGCGCGGGTCCGGCCCCGTCATCGTCCCGCCTCGAAATCGTGCCGCCTTCGGGCAACGCCAAGGCGCGTGGGGCCCAGTCGGGCGCCGCCGCCGGTGCCGGCGGAAGCGAGCTGCGCGCCGAACTGGTGCAGGCGCGTGAAGATCTGGCCGCCCGGACCTCGGAGGTGAAGGAACTGCAATCCCGGATCTCCGAGCTGCAGGCACAGGATGCCGACAGGCAGCGCCTGATCGAGATGCAGAACAGCCAGTTGAAAGAGCTCCAGGATCGGCTGAAGCAGATCGAGGCCCAGCAAGCCACCGCCCCGGCTGGCGGTGCAACCGCCGCGGCGACTCCCGCGCCCGCCGAAGTGGCCAAACCCTGGTACCTGAGCCCGTTCGTAATCGCCGCCGCCGTGCTGATCCTGCTCGGCGGCCTCGTGCTTGCCATGCGCCGCAGCAAGACCGCGCCGCAAGGCGGCGATGCGGCGGCCCCCCGACGACTCTCGGACGACGAGGCCTTGCGTACGAGCATGGCCAGGTCCCGGGAAGCCGGCGAGAAGATCAAGCGAGAGCCTGCGCTGGCGCCCGTGCAGGTCGCCGAAGCCGTGGCTCAGTCTCCTGCGCCCGATTCCGAACTGGACGCCCTGACGGCCATCGTGGTCGCGCATCCGCAGGATCTGGAGGCGCACCTGAATCTGCTTCGACTGCACCACGCGCGTCGCAACGCAGCAGGTTATGAATCAGCCGCGCAGGCGATGCGCCTGCAAGTGGCCAACACGACGGACCCGCGTTGGCGCGAGGCAGTGATCATGGGTGCGTCCCTGTTGCCCGGACACGTCTTGTTCGGCCAGGCTGGCTGGAATTCGCCGCGTTTCACGGATTCGGATGCGTCTGCGCGCTCCGCCACGAAGGCGGCACCGGCAGTTGCCGCAGGATCGTCAGTGGCCCAGCCCGCCTTGCCCGAATCAAATTCGCCGCCGATCAGGGTTTTCGACTCGCCCGATGAGTTCAGCCTGACCGGCGCCGAACAAGCGGTGATGGACGGCCAAGAGGCCGCATCCAGCAAGGAGCTCGACCTGGATGACCAGCACAAGAATATTTTTGGCGATTCGCTTGCCAATCCGCCGGTGGACATCCATCGCAACGAAGCCCAGGTGATGGTGGAGGATGAAGCGAGCGCGACGCGCATCGACCTCGCCAGGGCCTATCTGGACTTCGGAGACCTGGAAGGCGCGCGCAGCATGCTCGAAGAAGTGCTCGCCGAGGGCGGACCGTCAGCGAAAGCCGAAGCGGCGCGTATCCTGAAGGATATGGGCTAGACCACCTGCTGCAATCCCAGTCCTGAATCGGCCAGGGCCGGGGCTACCCCGGCCCTTTTTATTGAATGAATCCATGCGCTACGCACTTGGCATCGAATACGACGGCAGTGAATTCCTCGGATGGCAGCGGCACGGCCATGGCCCCACCGTGCAGGCCGCCGTCGAAACGGCGCTGGGCTTTGTCGCCGACCAGCCGATAGCGGTGGTGTGTTCGGGGAGAACGGACGCCGGCGTGCACGCGGCGTGCCAGGTCGTCCATTTCGACAGCGAGGCAAAGCGCGACGAGCGCGCCTGGGTTCTCGGTGGAAACACCCGGTTGCCCGCGTCCGTGCGGATCCTCTGGTGCCAGGCGATGCCGGACGATTTTCACGCCCGCTATGCGGCTCGAGCGCGATGCTACCGCTACCGAATACTCAACCGGAACATCCCGCCCGCCATGCAGCACCAGTTCCTCAGCTGGGAGCGCCTGCCGCTCGATGCACAGGCGATGCACCGCGCTGCGCAGTCGCTGGTCGGCGAGCATGATTTCAGCGCCTATCGCACCGTTCATTGCCAGGCCAAGCATCCGATCCGCACGCTGCACTCGATCCGGGTAAGCCGGGAGGCCGAGCAGGTGATCATCGACGTGCAGGCCAATGCCTTCCTGCACCACATGGTGCGCAACATCGTGGGCAGCCTGATTCCGGTCGGGCGCGGCGAACGGGAAGAATCCTGGCCAGGCGAGCTGCTGGCCGGACTGGACCGCAGCGTCGCCGGGCCCACTGCGCCGTCCGAGGGCCTGGTGTTCCTCGGGCCCCGGTTTCCCGATCAGTGGAAATTGCCCGCACAGGTGACCTTGTGAGGCGAACCCGGGTCAAGTTCTGCGGCCTGACGCGGCCTGGCGATGTCCGCCTGGCCTGCGAACTGGGCGTGGATGCCTTGGGCTTCGTGCTGGCGCAGGGCAGCCCGCGCCAGCTTTCGCCCGGCCAACTGCCAGGATTGCGCGCCGCCGTCTCGCCCCTGGTCGATGTCGTGGCGCTGTTCATGAACGCGCGCGGGAGTGACGTACTCGATGCCATGCGACGACTGCGCCCGACGCTTCTCCAGTTCCACGGCGCCGAGAGCGATGCGTTCTGTCGCAGTTTCGGCTTGCCATTCCTGAAGACTCTGCCAATGGGGGCGGGCTCGGAGGACCCGATCGCCGCCGCCAGGCGTTATCCTTCAGCGACGGCATTCCTGCTTGATGGGCATGGCCCCGGGCAAGCCGGGGGCCGCGGCGTGAGCTTCGACTGGAACCAGACGCCCGAGCTGGCCCGCCCGATATTCCTGGCGGGTGGCCTGGACGCCGGAAACGTCGGTGCTTCGATCCGCGCGACCCGGCCGTTTGCCGTCGATGTCAGCAGCGGCATCGAAAGTGCGCCGGGCCTGAAGGACGGCGAAAGAATGCAGCAATTCCTGGAAGAGGTTAGACGTGCCGATCTCGAGTAATCCGCAACAGACCACTGGCTCCCAGCCAGCCGATCCCGCTGTGATCAGCGACTACCATGCCTTCCCCGATGCCAGTGGGCACTTCGGCGCCTATGGCGGCACTTTCGTTTCCGAGACGCTGATCGCGCCGCTGGCGGAACTGGCGGCGGCCTACGATCACTTCCGGGTGCAACCGGAATTCATCGCCGAACTCGAATACGACTACAAGCACTATGTCGGCCGGCCCAGTCCGATCTACGAGGCCGAGCGGCTGAGCAAGCATGTCGGCGGCGCGCGCATCCTGCTCAAGCGCGAAGACCTGAACCACACCGGCGCGCACAAGATCAACAACACCATCGGCCAGGGCATGCTGGCCAAGCGCATGGGCAAGACCCGGATCATCGCCGAAACCGGCGCCGGCCAGCACGGCGTGGCCTCGGCCACCGTCGCGGCGCGCCTGGGCCTGAAATGCGTGGTCTACATGGGCGCGGTCGATATCGAGCGGCAGGCCATCAACGTCTACCGGATGAAGTTGCTCGGCGCCGAGGTGGTGGCCGTGCACTCCGGTTCCAAGACGCTGAAGGACGCGCTCAACGAAGCCATGCGCGACTGGGTCATCGAACGTGAAGGACACCTTCTACATCATCGGCACGGCCGCCGGCCCGAGTCCGTATCCGCGCATGGTTCGCGATTTCAATGCCGTGGTCGGGCGCGAATCCCGCGCACAGATGCTGGAAATGTTCCAGCGCCTGCCCGATGCGGTGGTGGCCTGCGTCGGTGGCGGCTCCAATGCGATCGGCATGTTCCATCCCTTCCTCAACGACCGGCAGGTCGCGCTCTGGGGCGCGGAGGCGGCGGGCGAGGGCATCGCCACGGGCACGCCATGCGGCCTCGCTGAGCGCCGGCCGTCCGGGCGTGCTGCATGGCAACCGCACCTACCTGATCTGCGATGACGACGGCCAGATCATCGAAACCCATTCGATTTCGGCCGGGCTGGATTATCCGGGCGTCGGGCCGGAGCACGCCTTCCTGAAGGACACCGGCAGGGCCAATTACGCAGGCATCACGGACGACGAGTGCATGGAGGCCTTCCACCTGCTGGCGCGCACGGAGGGGATCCTGGCGGCGCTGGAATCCAGCCATGCGGTTGCCCAGGCGATGAAGCTGGCGCGCACGCTGCCCAGGGATGCGCTGGTGCTGGCCAACCTTTCCGGACGGGGCGACAAGGACATCTACACGATCGCGAAGCGGGAAGGGATCAGTCTTTAAGCCAGGGCCGCCCCGAGTCCGCTAGAATTGGGGTTTCCGTTACAGCAGCCAGACCCGCCATGACCAATCCACCCGTCGCCCTGCCGCCCCAATTGCACGCCTGCGTCAACGATTTCCTGGCGCAAGCCAACGCCATGCAGCAGAAGTACAAGTACGACGCCATCAGCGCGCTCCATCCTGTATGCCGCCGCCCGCTACAACGTGCACGGATTCGTCCAGCAAGGCGACGCGGCCTACTTCAGCCGGGCGGATTTCGTCACCTACATGACCGACCTGTACCGGCGCATGCTCAACGAGCAACTTGACGTGCTGACCGCCGCCGCCGACGAAGGAACAAGACACCATGAGCGAAGCAGCCAAGCCGGCGGCCCCGGAGATTTCCCCGGAGTTCTTCATCCGGGTCAACGATTTCATCGAGATGGCCAACCGCATCGAGCGTCGTTTCGACACGCACCATGCGGCGACCGCCATGACTGCATGCGTTCGGCCGCTACAGCGCGCACCACTACCGCACCACGGTCACCGGCCGACGACGCGAAGAACCGCGAGGCTTTTGCCAACTACATCGGCGGCACGGTGCGCGGCCTGGTCCTGAGCCACCTCGACGAAATGATGGGTCCGGTCGCGCCCAGGGAAGACTCGAACGACGCCGCAGCGGAATGAGCCGGATCGCAGCGCTTTTTTCACGGCTGGGAGAGAGCCGGCGCAAGGCGCTGGTTCCTTTCATCACCGCGGGCGACCCTTCGCGCGACGCAACGGTGGCGGTGATGCATGCACTGGTCGCCAGCGGCGCCGACCTGCTCGAACTCGGCGTCCCGTTCTCCGATCCGATGGCCGATGGGCCGGTGATCCAGCGCAGTTCGGAACGCGCGCTCGAGCGGGGAATCGGCACCAGCCAGGTTTTCGAATACGTGCGCGAGTTTCGCCGCACCGATGCGCACACGCCGGTGGTCCTGATGGGCTACCTGAATCCGGTCGAGATCCGCGGGGCCGACCGCTACGCCGCCGATGCGAGCCAGGCGGGAGTCGACGGCCTGCTGCTGGTGGACCTGCCTCCCGAAGAGGCGGCGCCGATCCGCGCCAGCTTGAACGCGCACGGCCTGGATCTCATTTCGCTGGCGGCGCCAACGACTTCGCCGGAACGACTCCGGCGGCTTGCCGAGGAATCGCAAGGCTACCTGTACTACGTCAGTTTTTCCGGCGTCACCGGCGCCAGCATCACTGACGCATCCGATGTCGTGGCCAAGGCGGGCGCGCTGAGCGCGATGTCGAAGGTGCCGGTCCTGATCGGCTTCGGCATCAAGGACCCGGAATCGGCTTCCGCCATGGCCGCCATTGCCGACGGCATCGTGGTCGGCAGCGCGCTGGTCGAGCGCCTGTCCACGGCCGGGTCGTCCGGCGAGGCCGCCGAGCGCGCCGGCGCCTTCCTCGCGCCGCTGCGAGCAGCCATTGATGCGCCGGGCGTGCCGGTCGCGACCGACCAGATCGGCTAAACTGGCGTTCACAGGATCAGCGCGGGTGGCTCGATGAGTTGGTTGACCAAACTGATGCCGGCACGTATCCGCACCCAGGGCGGCGGCAAGCGCGGGGTGCCGGAGGGGCTCTGGGAAAAGTGCGATCGCTGCGGCACCGCGCTATACGGTCCGGAACTCGAGAAGAACCTGCGGGTCTGCCCGAAGTGCAGCCACCACCTGAGCATCGAGGCCCGCGAGCGCCTGGGCAGTTTCCTGGACGATGACAGCGGCGAGGAAATCGGCGCCGATCTCGGGCCGGTCGATGCCTTGCATTTCAAGGACCAGAAGAAGTACGCGGACCGGATCAAGGCCTCGCAGAAGAGCACTGGCGAGCGCGATGCGCTGGTTTCGGTCCAGGGCAAGCTCTACGGTCGCGACATCTGCGTCTGCGCGTTCGAATTCCGCTTCATGGGCGGATCGATGGGTTCGGTCGTGGGCGAGCGCTTCGCGCTGGCGGCCGAGCGTGCGCTGGCCTTGCGTTGCCCGCTGGTCTGCTTCTCGGCCACCGGCGGCGCGCGCATGCAGGAGGGCTTGTTCTCGCTGATGCAGATGGCCAAGACGTCGGCCGCGCTTGGCCGCCTGCGGGCCGCGGGCCTGCCCTTCATCTCGGTGCTCACGCATCCGACCACCGGCGGCGTTTCCGCTTCGCTGGGCATGCTTGGCGACTTGAACGTCGCCGAGCCGCAGGCCCTGATCGGATTCGCCGGTCCGCGCGTGATCGAGCAGACCGTGCGCGAGACCTTGCCCGAAGGTTTCCAGCGCTCGGAATTCCTGGTCGAGCACGGCGCAGTGGACCTGATCATCGACCGGCGCCAGATGCGCGCACGGCTCGGCGAACTGCTGGCGCTGATGATGGCCGCAGCCGGCGCCGACGATCGCGGAAGACTGAGCCAGGCATGGGAACGCGAAAGTATTTCGGCACCGATGGCATCCGTGGGCGGGTAGGCGAGGGCCCGATTTCGGCCGATTTCATGCTGCGCCTGGGCCGCGCCGCCGGTCGCGTGCTGGCCGGCGCCAAGCCGCATGCCGTGGTGGTGATCGGCAAGGACACGCGCATCTCCGGCTACATGTTCGAAGCCGCGCTTGAAGCCGGCCTGGTCGCCGCCGGCGCCGACGTGCGCATGCTCGGGCCGATGCCCACGCCTGCCGTGGCCTACCTCACGCGCTCGCTCAGGGCCGATGCCGGCATCGTCATCTCCGCCTCGCACAATCCGCACGAAGACAACGGCATCAAGTTTTTTTCCGCGCACGGCGAGAAGCTCGCCGACGAAGTCGAACTGGCGATCGAGGCCGAGCTCGACCGGCCGTTCACGACCGTCGATTCCGGCAAACTGGGCAAGGCCGCGCGCATCCCGGACGCGCTGACCCGCTATGCGGAATTCTGCAAGGCCAGTGTCCCCGACACCCTGTCGCTCGCCGGCCTGAAGATCGCGCTCGATTGCGCGCATGGCGCGACCTACCAGGTGGCGCCGAAGGTTTTTTCCGAGCTCGGCGCCGACGGTCACCGCGATCGGCGTGAACCCGGACGGACTGAACATCAACCGCGGCGTGGGCTCCATGCATCCGGAAGCGATCATCGCCCACGTGCGCGAAACCGGCGCCGACCTCGGCATCGCCTTCGACGGCGACGGCGACCGCCTGGTGATGGTGGACAACGACGGGCGCCTGCTCGATGGCGACGCCCTGATCTACCTGCTGGCCCACGACTGGCGAACCACCGGCCGCCTGCGCGGTCCCGTGGTCGGCACGCTGATGACCAACTACGCGCTGGAGAAGTCCCTGGGCGAACGCGGCATCGAGTTCATCCGCGCCAAGGTCGGCGATCGCTTCGTGCACCAGGCGCTGGTGGAGCGCGACGGCGTGCTCGGCGGCGAAGCTTCCGGCCACTTGCTGTGCCTGGACAGCGCCAGCACCGGCGACGCGATCGTCGCGGCGCTGCAGGTGCTCGAGGTGCTGGTGCGGCAAGGCAGGCCGCTTGGCGAGGCGCTGGCCGGCTATCAACCGCTGCCGCAGAAGACCGTCAACGTGCGCATCCCGCCCGTGCCAGGCCGCTGGACGCCCCGTGCGGTGCAGGCGGCACGGCGCAGGCCGAAGCGTCGCTGGCAGGGCAAGGGGCGCCTGGTCCTGCGCCCTCGGGCACCGAGCCGGTGGTGCGGGTCACCGTGGAGGCCGCCGACGCGGCGCTGATGCAGCATGTCTCGACCAGCTCTCGGCCGCAGTGCGCGCTGCCGTCTGATCAGGAAAGCAGAGGGCCATGAGCAGGATCCCAACCCTCGACATCCGCCGCTTCGACAGCGACCGCGACGCTTTCGTGGCCGAGCTGGGCGCGGCCTATCGCGAGTGGGGATTCTGCGGCATCAGCCACCACGGCATCCCGCCGAGGCGATCGACGGCGCCTACCAGGCCTTCAAGCGAGTTCTTCGCGCTGCCCGAGCAGACCAAGCGCAAGTACCACGTGCCCGGCAGCGGCGGCGCGCGCGGCTACACGCCGTTCGGCATCGAGACCGCCAAGGATTCCCAGTACCCCGACCTCAAGGAGTTCTGGCACATCGGCCGCGAATTGCCGGAGGCTCCAAGTATCGCGAGTTCATGCCGCCGAACCTGTGGCCGGACGAGGTGCCGGGATTTCGCGAACGGGCCTACGGCCTGTTCCAGGCGCTCGACTGCCTCGGCTCGCGCGTGCTGTCGGCGCTCGCGCTGCACATCGGCCTGCCGGCGGATTTTTTCGCCGACAAGACCAAGTTCGGCAACTCGATCCTGCGCCCGATCCATTACCCGCCGATCACCTCGCCGGACATCCCGAACGTGCGCGCCGGCGCGCACGAGGACATCAACCTGATCACCCTGCTGGTCGGCGCCAGCGCCGCCGGCCTGGAAGTGCTGTCGCGCAATGGCGAGTGGGTGCCGTTCACCGCCGAGGCCGACACCATCGTGGTCAACATCGGCGACATGCTGCAGCGCCTGACCAACCACGTGTATCCGTCGACCACCCATCGCGTGGTCAACCCGCCCGGGGAGGCGGCGCCGGCAGCCGCGCTACTCGATGCCGTTCTTCCTGCATGCCAATCCCGGACTTCCTGATCGAGACGCTGCCGGCTGCATCACGGCGGAAAATCCGGACCGCTACCCGGAGCCGATCACCGCCCACGACTACCTGATGGAGCGCCTGCGCGAGATCAAGCTGGCCTGAGCCGCGTCGGTGCCCGCTCAGGCCATCCAGAAGAACACCGCGGCCATGCGCTTCTCGGCCAGTTCGTGTCCCCAATAGGCGGTGGCGCTGTGGATCAGGTTGGCGCTGGTAGAGCAGCAGCCGGTTGAAGCGATGGTCGATGCGGACGTCCTCGACGAACGAGCCCGGCGACACGAAGCGGGTTCCCAGCGCCTCGACCAGGTTGGCATGCGCGCCGGCGAGCCGTAGTTGCCGCCCAGTCTGGCCGTTCGGCAGCCGCTGCGGTAGAAGCTCGTGCCGCAGTCGTCCGGCACGTCCGGATTCAGATACAGGACCGCGGCGTAGCGGCATAAGCTTGCGTGAATCGGTGTGCGGCCGCGGGCCTGCATTCTTCCTCGCCGACCACCTGCATGCAGTTGTGGTTGAGGCGGGCGCCGTCGGGCGCGGATTCGATCCATAGTTTGCCTGCTGCCGGTGACCTTGCGCACGCCAGGCTTCGATTCCCGCCAGTTCCTCCGGCTGCAAGCCAGGGATCGACGCGCATGCCGGGCCAGCTTTCCGGCTTGCGCGGATAGCCTTCGATCCAGTCGGTGCGCGCCAGGCAGCGCTCGCGCACCGCCATGCGCGTTGGGCAATGCGTCGTCGAGCAACCAGTAGTCGCGGCCTTCGGTCGGCTTTCGGTACGGCAGGTTGGTCATTCGCCGCTTGCGCTCCCAGCGTCATCGCGCGCCGGATCAGTCGGCATCGCGAAAGTCCTTCGACTTGCCCGCACACCAGCGCCCGGGCCAGGGCATCGGGCAGGTACTTGCACGATCGAAGGCGACCACTTTGTTGGCAGCGCCGGTCACCACGCGCGTGCGGCCCGGCCTCGACGGCATCCACGCCGATGCGAGCCACTTCCTCGCTGCTACAGCCAGAGCAGCTTCGGCATCCTCGAAACCTTCTCGCGCATGCCATTGACGTCGTGGAACTCGCTGTAGGTGAAGCCGGGGCACAGCGCGGTGACGTTGCACGCCCTTGGCGCTTCATCTCCAGCGCCAGGCATTCGCGAGAACCGGATCAGCCACGCCTTGCTCGCGCCGTACAGGGTGTGGCCGGCCGAGGCCGGCACCAGGCCGGCCAGCGAGGCGATATTGAGGACGCGGCCGTGACCGGCCGCTTCCATGCCGGCAGGTAGAGATGGGTCAGTTCGGCACCGCGACGATCATCACCTGCAGGAAATCGCGTGGGTCTTCCAGTCCTTCGACAGGTAGCGGCCCGGAACGCCGTAGCCGGCGTTGTTGACCAGCGTATCGACGACCAGGCCGCGCGGCCTGGGTTTCGGCGAACAACTGCGCGCGGGGCGTCCGGATCGGCGAGATCGGCGCCGATGACTCTCGCAGGGCACCAGGACCCGGAGTTCCTCCGCGAGCTCCTGCAGGCGGCTCGGTGCGCCGCGCCGCCAGCACCAGCGGCTTGCCGCGGCGGGCGTACTCGCGGGCGATCGCGGCGCCGATGCCGCTGGAGGCGCCGGTGATCAGGGCCTATGGTGCTGCTTGGAGTTGGCATCCGGATTCCCGTGGCTGTCCGGAGATTGTGCCGTCTTTCGTGCGGCCCTCACCAGCCTTGCCTTGCACCGGAGCAGGCGAGGGCTAATCCTGGCCGAACCATTGCAAGGATGCTGCCCGATGGCGTGGGTCGCGCTATCCTTGATTCCTGAACAGGAGAACGCTATGCGCGAACGGATCGTGGCCGGAAACTGGAAACTGCACGGCGACCGCGCTTTGGCGCGCACTGCTGGACGACGTCGGCCCGCGGCCGCCCCGACGGGCGTGCACGTGGCGATCTTGCCGCCCTGCCCTACCTCGGCCGAATTGGCCCAGCATGTACGCGGCCCAGGGCCTTGGCTTCGGCGCGCAGGACTGGACGCGAACAAGCAGGGCGCCTACACCGGCGAAGTCTCGGGGCGAATGCTGCGTCGACATCGGCTGTCGCTACGTGCTGGTCGGCCACTCCGAGCGCCGCGCAGTACCACGCGAGACGCAGCGAGAGCGTGGCCGCCAAGTTTCGCCGCCGCCAAGCGCGCCGGCCTGGTCCCGATCCTGTGCGTGGGCGAAACCCTGCAGCAGCGCGAAGCCGGCCAGACCGAGTGGGCGATGGGAGCGCCAGCTCGACGCCGGTGCTCGGCCGCGGCGGGAGCCGAGGCCTTCGCAAAGCGCCGTGCTGGCCTACGAGCCGGTCTGGGCGATCGGCACCGGCCGGACCGCCACGCCGGAGCAGGCCCAGGCAGGTCCATGCCTTCCTGCGTGGCGAAGTGCGGCGCCCGGATGCTAATATTGCGGGCTCGCTGCCGATCCTCTATGGCGGCAGCGTCAAGCCCGCCAACGCCGCCGAGCTGTTTTCGCAGCCGGATGTGGATGGCGGCCTGATCGGGGGCGCTTCGCTGGTCGCCGCAGGATTTCCTCGCCATCGCGGCGGCGGCGGCACGCAAGACTGAGAAACACCATGATCCATACCTTGCTCAACGTCCTTTACGTCCTGATCGCGATCGCGATGATCGTGCTGATCCTGCTGCAGCGCGGCGCCGGTGCGCAGGCTGGCTCGGGCTTCGGCGCCGGCGCTTCCGGCACCGTGTTCGGCGCGCGCGGCTCCGCCAATTTCCTGTCCAGCACCACCAAGTGGCTGGCCGCGATCTTCTTCGCCATGAGCCTGTTCATGGCCTGGCAGGCCAGCCATGACGCCAAGCCGGAGCGCCGGACAAGGTCGACCTGGGCGTGATGTCGCGATCTGCCGGCCGCCGGCGCCGGCAAGCCTGCCGCTCCGGCAAGCGCCGGTTCGGCCCCGCGCCAACGCCGGCCGGCTCCGGCCGCGGTCGATGCGGCTCCGGCCATCGCTGCCGCATCGCCGGCGCCGGCCGCGCCAGATGCAAATGCTGCTCCATCGCCGTCGAGGACAGCAAGGGCGGTTGATCCGCTGCTACAATTCACAGGCTTGCTCCGGCAGACGGAGTCGGTCAATGCCCAGATGGCGGAATTGGTAGACGCACTACCTTGAGGTGGTAGCGACTTAGGTCGTAGGGGTTCGAGTCCCCTTTTGGGCACCAATCGAATGGAACTGGTCCGCGTCTGCAGCCTCGCGGCAAGGATCGCAACGCGCCTCGCGGGCGCTGGCAAGTGGAGTCGTGCATGCTGGGCGAATATCTGCCGATCCTGCTTTTCCTCGCGGTCGCGACCGTGGTCGGCGTGGCCCTGCTGGTGCTGGGCACCCTGCTCGGCCCGCAGTCGCCCCGAGCGCGAGAAGCTCTCTCCCTACGAATGCGGCTTCGAGGCATTCGAGGACGCGCACATGCAGTTCGACGTGCGCTACTACCTGATCGCCATCCTGTTCATCGCCTTCGACCTCGAAATCGCCTTCGTGTTTCCGTGGGCGGTGATCTTCCGCGAGCCTCGGGCATGGTCGGCCTGGTCGAGATGGGCATATTCCTGGGCCTGCTGGTGCTCGGCTTCGTCTACGTCTGGAAGAAGGGAGCGCTCGAATGGGAGTGATCCAGAACATTCTCGCGATGTGATGCACAACCCGATCCCGGTCGCGTCGGTCGACGACATCCTGCGGCCCGGCGGCGACAACCCGCTGGTCGAGCGCGGCTTCGTCACCACCAACGTCGACACCCTGATCAACTGGGCGCGCACCGGATCGATGTGGCCGATGACCTTCGGCCTGGCCTGCTGCGCGGTCGAGATGATGCATGCCGGCGCCTCGCGCCTCGACCTCGACCGCTACGGCGTGATTTTCCGCCCCTCGCCGCGACAGGCCGACGTGATGATCGTGGCCGGCACGCTGGTCAACAAGATGGCGCCCGGCGCTGCGCAAGGTCTACGACCAGATGCCCGAGCCGAAGTGGGTCATCTCGATGGGCAGCTGCGCCAACGGCGGCGGCTATTACCATTATTCCTATTCGGTGGTGCGCGGCTGCGACCGCATCGTGCCGGTCGATGTCTACGTGCCGGGCTGCCCGCCGACCGCCGAGGCGCTGGTGTACGGCATCCTGCAGCTGATGAAGAAAATCCGCCGTACCAACACCATTGCGCGCTGAGCCATGCCCGAACCGACCCAGACGCTTTGCCGAACGCTTCGAAGTCCCGCTTCGGCGATCGGGCGCTGTCGCGTCGTCGAAGCCACTCGGCGAGGTCACCCTCGAACAGTCCAGCCGGCGATTGGCGGAAGTCGTCCGCGGCCTTGCGCGACGAGCCCGAATTCCGCTTCGAGCAGCTGATCGATGTCTGCGGCGTCGATTACCTCAGCTATGGCGACGCCGAGTGGGATACCACCGAGCGTCAGCTCCGAAGGTTTTTCGCGTGGCGTCGAAGGCGCAGGGTCCCGGCCGCTTCGACTGGGAGAACCGGCCGCGCGGCGCTGGCCCCGAGCGGCGTTTCGCCGCGGTGGCGCACCTGCTTTCGGTGCACTACAACCGGCGCATGCGGGTGCGCTGCTTCGCGCCCGACAACAGCCTGCCCGTGGTGCCCTCCCTGGTCGGAGGTGTATCCGGTGGCGAACTGGTTCGAGCGCGAGGCCTTCGACCTGTTCGGCATCATTTTCGAGGGCCACCCGGACCTGCGCCGCATCCTCACCGATTACGGCTTCGTCGGCCATCCGTTCCGCAAGGATTTCCCGCTGATCGGCAACGTCGAGGTCCGCTACGACGCCGAGAAGAAGCGCGTGGTCTACGAGCCGGTCAGCATCGAGCCGCGCGTCGGCGTGCCGCGCGTCGTGCGCGATGACTCGCGCTGGCAACAGTCGGCGTGCCGAACAGTGCGCAGGTGAAGCCGTGAGCGCGCCAGGAAATCCGCAACTACACCCTGAACTTCGGCCCGCAGCATCCGGCGGCGCACGGCGTGCTGCGCCTGGTGCTGGAGATGGACGGCGAGGTCGTGCAGCGCGCCGATCCGCATGTCGGCCTGCTCCATCGCGGCACCGAGAAGCTGGCCGAGTCCAAGCCCTACAACCAGTCGATCGGCTACATGGACCGGCTCGACTACGTGTCGATGATGTGCAACGAGCACGCCTACGTGCGCGCCATCGAACAGCTGCTCGGCATCGAGGTGCCGGAGCGCGCGCAGTACATCCGCACCATGTTCGACGAGATCACCCGCATCCTCAACCACCTGATGTGGATCGGCTCCAACGGGCTCGATCTGGGCGCGATGGCGGTGTTCCTGTACGCGTTCCGCGAGCGCGAAGAGCTGATGGACTGCTACGAGGCGGTGTCGGGCGCGCGCATGCACGCGACCTACTACCGTCCCGGCGGCGTCTACCGCGACCTGCCGGACGCGCATGCCGCAAGTACCGCGAATCGCCCTGGCGCAAGGGCGCCGAGCTCAAGCGCGAGCAACGCGTGGCGCGAAGGTTCGATGCTCGATTTCCTCGAGGCCTTCACCGACGACTTCCCGCACAGGTCGATGAGTACGAAACCCTGCTGACCGACAACCGCATCTGGAAGCAGCGCACCGTCGGCATCGGCGTGGTGCCGCCGGAGAAGGCGCTGGCCTGGGGCATGTCCGGCCCGATGCTGCGCGGTTCCGGCATCGCCTGGGACCTGCGCAAGAAGCAGCCCTACGCGGCCTACGACAAGGTCGATTTCGACATCCCGGTCGGCGTGCAAGGGCGACTGCTACGACCGTTACCTGGTGCGCGTCGAGGAAATGCGCCAGTCGAACCGGATCATCAAGCAGTGCGTCGAGTGGCTGCGCGCAATCCCGGCCCGGTGATGGCCAAGAACTTCAAGGTCGTCGCCGCCATCCCGCGAGGAGATGAAGGACGACATGGAAGCGCTGATCCACCACTTCAAGCTGTTCACCGAAGGCTATTCGGTGCCGGCGGGCGAGATCTATGCCGCGGTCGAGGCGCCCAAGGGCGAGTTCGGCGTCTACATCGATCTCCGATGGCGCCAACAAGCCGTTCCGGGTGAAGTTGCGCGCGCCGGGCTTTGCCCACCTGTCGTCGATGGACGACGTCGTGCGCGGCCACATGCTGCCCGACGTGGTCGCGATGATCGGCACCTACGACATTGTTTTCGGCGAAATCGATCGATGAGCACCGCACGATGAAAGCTACCGGCAACTTCGCCGCCTGCCAGCACGTCGACCCGATGGTCGCGCTGACGCGCGGCCACGCGCGCGCACATCGACCACTGGGTCGCCAAGTTCCCGCCCGATCGCAAGCGCTCGGCGGTGATCCAGGCCTTGATGGCCGCGCAGGAGCAGAACGGCGGCTGGCTGACCGACGAGCTGATGGCCGCGGTCGCCAAGTACCTCGGAATTGCCGCCGGTCTGGGCCTATGAGGTCGCCACCTTCTACTCGATGTTCGACCTCGAGCCGGTCGGCCGGCACAAGGTCGCCATCTGCACCAATATCAGCTGCTGGCTCAACGGCGCCGAGGACCTGGTCCGGCACGCCGAGAAGAAGCTCGGCTGCAAGCACGGCGGCACCAGTCCGGATGGCCGCATCACGCTGAAAGTCGAAGAAGAATGCCTGGCCGCCTGCGCCGGCGCGCCGATGATGGTGATCGATGGTCACTACCACGAGCGCCTGACGCCGGCGAAGCTCGACGAGTTGTTCGACGGATTGACCTGAGGAATCCCCATGGCACAGCACGAGCACCCACGGACCGGTAGGCCCAGCCCCGCAGGAACACAACGTGGTCTACACGACGCTGCATTTCGACAAGCCGTGGTCCTACGAGAACTACCTCAAGACCGGCGGCTATGCCGCGCTGCGCAAGATCCTCGCCGAGAAGATCGCCGCAGGACGACGTGATCGACATGGTCAAGCAGTCGGGCCTGCGCGGACGTGGCGGCGCGGGCTTTCCGACCGGCCTGAAGTGGAGCTTCATGCCGCGCAGCGCGCGCCGGGCCAGAAATACATCCTGTGCAATTCCGACGAATCCGAGCCGGGCACCTGCAAGGACCGCGACATCCTGCGCTACAACCCGCATGCGGTGATCGAGGGCATGGCCATCGCCTGCTACGCCACCGGTTGCACGGTCGCCTACAACTACATGCGCGGCGAGTTCCACCACGAGCCCTTCGAGCATTTCGAGGAGGCGCTGAAGGAGGCCTACGCGAACGGCTGGCTGGGCAAGAACATCCAGGGCTCGCGGCGTCGACTTCGACATGTACTCCGCGCTCGGCGCGGGCGCCTACATCTGCGGCGAAGAGACCGCGATGATGGAATCGCTGGAAGGCAAGAAGGGCCAGCCGCGCTACAAGCCGCCGTTCCCGGCCAACTTCGGCCTGTACGGCAAGCCGACCACGATCAACAACACCGAGACCTACGCTTCGGTGCCGGCGATCATCCGCAACGGCGCCGAGTGGTTCCTCAACCTGGGCAAGCCGAACAACGGCGGCCCGAAGATCTTCTCGGTGTCCGGCCACGTCAACAATCCGGGCAATTTCGAAGTCCGCCTCGGCACGCCGTTCGCCGACCTGCTGGCAATGGCCGGCGGCGTGCGCAACGGCCACAAGCTCAAGGCGGTGATCCCCGGTGGTTCCTCGATGCCGGTGCTGCCGGCCGACACCATGATGGCCTGCACCATGGATTACGATTCGATCCAGAAGGCCGGTTCCGGCCTGGGCTCGGGCGCCGTGATCGTGATGGACGACACCACCTGCATGGTTCGCGCCTGCCAGCGCATCGCGCGCTTCTACTACGCCGAAAGCTGCGGCCAGTGCACGCCCTGCCGCGAAGGCACCGGCTGGATGTACCGCGTGCTGACGCGCATCGTCGAAGGCCAGGCCACCATGGACGACCTGCACATGCTCAAGGCCGCCGCAGGCCAGATCGAGGGCCACACCATCTGCGCCTTCGGCGAAGCCGCCGCCTGGCCGGTGCAGGGCTTCCTGCGCCATTACTGGAACGAGTTCGAGTACGCGATCGTCAACAAGCGCTTCCTGGTCGACGACCTGCCGGCGACTGAAGTGGAGCAGGCCGCATGAGCGCCGCAGCCGCACCACCGCGTCGCAACCGACCTGGTGAACATCGAGATCGACGGCGTCGCCGCTGCAGGCGCCCGAAGGGCTCGATGATCATCCACGCCGTCGGACAAGGCCGGCATCCCGATCCCGCGCTTCTGCTATCACGAGAAGCTGCCGATCGCCGCCAACTGCCGCATGTGCCTGGTCGACGTCGAGAAGATGCCCAAGCCGGCGCCGGCCTGCGCCACGCCGGTCATGGAAGGCATGAAGGTCTACACGCAGACGCAAGCGCGCGCTCGATGCGCAGCGCAACGTGATGGAATTCCTGCTGGTCAACCATCCGCTGGACTGCCCGATCTGCGACCAGGGCGGCGAGTGCGAGTTGCAGGACGTCTCGATGGGCTATGGCCGCTCGTGTCAGCCGCTACGTCGACCGCAAGCGCGTGGTCGCCGACGAGGACATGGGTCCGCTGGTCGCCACCGACATGACCCGCTGCATCCAGTGCACGCGTTGCGTCCGCTTCACCGCCGACATCGCCGGCACCTACGAACTGGGCGGCATGAGCCGCGGCGAGAACCTGCAGATCGGCACCTACGACGGCAAGCCGCTGATGACCGAACTGTCCGGCAACGTCATCGACGTCTGCCCGGTCGGCGCGCTGACCAACAAGGTGTTCCGCTTCAAGGCGCGCGCCTGGGAACTGACCGCCCGCGATTCGTATCGGCTACCACGACGCGCTCGGTTCCAACCTGTACCTGCACATCCATCGCGGCGAAGTCGTGCGCACCGTGCCGCGCGACAACGAAGCGATCAACGAGTGCTGGCTGTCGGACCGCGATCGCTATTCGCACCAGGGCCTGCAGGCGGCCGACCGCGCGCTGCGCCCGATGATGCGGGAAGCGCGACGGCTGGCGCGAAGCCGGCTGGGAAGAGGCGCTGCTGGACGCGGCCGAGCTGATCAAGGCGCGCCGACGCAGCGAATCTGGGCATGCTGGCCCATCCGGCGACTTCGAACGAAGAAGGCGTCCTGCTGGCGGCCATGGCCGAGGCGCTGGGCACCGGCAACGTCGATCATCGCATCAGGCAGCTCGATTTCGCCGACGCCGCCGTGGCCGAGCCGTTCCAGATGCCGGCCGCCGATATCGAGAAGGCCGCCGTGGTGCTGCTGGTCGGCTGCAATATCCGGCACGAAATGCCGCTGCTGCACCAGCGCCTGCTCAAGGCCAGCAAGCGCGGCGCCAGGATCTTCGCGATCAATCCGGTCGATTTCGAATTCGCCTTCAAGCTCGCCGGCAAGCGCATCGTCGCGCCATCGAAGCTGCCCGGCGCCTTGCGGCCATTGCGCAGGCGGCAGGCGCGAATTGCCGTCCAGCTTGACGTGGATGGCGACGAGATCTCGAACCTGGTTGCCGAAGCGATCAAGGCCGCCGGCGGGAATGCCGTGATCGTCCTCGGCGAACTGGCCGAAAGCCACGCCGCCGCCTCGCATCTGCACGCGCGCCGCGCGCGCGCTGGCGCAGGCCACCGGCGCCGCGATTCAACCGCATCCCGCAGGGCGCCAACGCCGTCGGCCTGGCCGCGCTCGGCCTGCTGCCGAAGGGGCAGGGCAAGCACGCCGGCGGCGATGCTCGCCGAGCCGCTGAGCACGTACCTGCTGTTCGGCATCGAGCCGCAATACGATTTTGCCCAGGCCGCCGCTGGCTGCCAGGTCGCTTGCCGGCGCCAAGGTCGTGGCCTTCGCTGCATTCGCGTCCGACGAGTTGAAGAAAGTCGCCGACGTCATCCTGCCGATCGGCCTGCTGCCCGAGATCGAAGCCACGCTGACCAATCTCGACGGCACCGAGCAGACCAGCGCCGCCGGCGGCAAGTTGCCGGGCGAGGCGCGCTCGGGTTGGCGCGTCCTGCGCGCGCTGATCGAGACTCTGGCACTGCCCGGCTTCGACTTCACCGACATCGCCGGATTGCGGGCGAGGGTCAAGCAGGCCGGCATGATTTCCGGCGACGGCACTGGCGGCAAGGCCGCAGGCGTCGGCCGGGCTGGAGCGAATCGCCACCGCGCCGATCTATCGGGCCGATGCCGTGCTGCGTCGCGCGCCGGCGCTCAATGCGCATCCGCTTACGCTCGGCGCCCGCGCCGTCGTGCACCCCGAGGACGCGCAAGTCGCACGGACTGGTCGAGGGCGCGATTGCCAAGATCTCCGACGGCACCGGCACCGCCGCCATTGCCGGTGGCGATTTCGCCGCGCGTGCGCGCGCGGGGCGATCTGGATCGAATCCGGCTATGAAGCCACCGCGCCGCTGTCGGCCAGCGCCGCTCTGGTCGTGAAGGGAGCCTGAGCGTGTTCGATCCCGTCCGCGACTTCTTCCTGACCTTCGGCACCGCCGGGCTGCTGCTCTGGACGCTGATCAAGATCCTGGTGATCGCCCTGCCGGTGATCACCGGCGTGGCGTTCTACACCCTGGCCGAGCGCAAGGTGATCGGCTGGATGCATGTGCGCCATGGGCCGCAGTCTACATCGGCTCGCTGTTCGGCATCGGCTGGATCCAGGCCGTTCGCCGACGTGTTCAAGATGCTGTTCAAGGAACTGATCGTCCCGACCAACGCCAGTCCGTTCCTGTACCGGCTCGCGCCGGTGCTGGCGCTCGCGCCGGCCCTCGCCGCCTGGGCCGTGATTCCGTTCGGACGACGGCCTGGTGCTCGCCAACGTCAATGCCGGCCTGCTTGCCCTGCTGGCGATGACCTCGATGGGCGTGTACGGCATCATCCTCGGCGGCTGGGCGTCGAACTCGAAGTACGCGATCCTCGGCGCGCTGCGTTCGGCGGCGCAGGTGATCAGCTACGAAATCGCCATGGGCTTCGCCCTGGTCGGCGTGCTGGTCGCCGCCGGCAGCATGAACCTGACCGCGATCGTGAAGGCCCAGGCCGGCGACGTCGGCTTCCTCGAGTGGTTCTGTCGTGCCGCTGTTCCCGCTGTTCCTGATCTATTTCATCTCCGGCGTGGCCGAGACCAACCGCGCGCCGTTCGACGTGGCCGAAGGCGAATCGGAAATCGTCGCCGGCTTCCACGTCGAGTACTCCGGCTCGGCGTTCGCGATCTTCTTCCTGGCCGAATACGCGAACATGATCCTGGTCAGCTTCCTGGCCTCGCTGCTGTTCCTCGGCGGCTGGCTGTCGCCGTTCCAGGGCTGGAACGTGCCGTGCTGTCCGCCATGGGCGCCCGATGGTGGCTGTTCGCTCAAGGCCGCTTTCTTCGCGTTCTGCTTCCTGTGGTTCCGCGCCAGCTTCCCGCGCTACCGCTACGACCAGATCATGCGCCTGGGCTGGAAGGTGTTCATCCCGATCACCATCGTCTGGATCTTCTTCGACGGCGGTGGCGGCGTACAACAACTGGTTCGTCGTAGGGGCGTAAGCATTCATGAATCGCGTTGCCAGCTACCTCAAGAGCCTGATGCTGCTGGAATTCCTCCAGGGCCTGTGGCTGACCTTGAAATACATGTTCAAGCCCAAGTACACGGTGCATCTACCCGTTCGAGAAATTCCCGCAATCGGTGCGCTTCCGCGGCCTGCACGCGCTGCGCCGCTATCCGAACGGCGAAGAACGCTGCATCGCCTGCAAGCTGTGCGAAGCGGTCTGCCCGGCGCTGGCGATCACCATCGACTCCGAGCAGCGCGAGGACGGCTCGCGCCGCACCACGCGCTACGACATCGACCTGTTCAAGTGCATCTTCTGCGGTTTCTGCGAGGAAAGCTGCCCGGTCGATTCCATCGTCGAGACGCATATCCACGAATACCATTTCGAGAACCGCGACGAGAGCATCGTGACCAAGCCGCAACTGCTGGCCATCGGCGACCGTTTCGAAGCCGAAATCGCCGAGCGTCGCGCCGCCGACGCGGCCTACCGCTGAGGGCAGGGGAACGACATGTCCTTCGAACTGATCGCCTTCTACGCCTTCGCCGCTGGTCGACCGTGCTGGCCGCCGGCGCCGTCATCACGGTCAAGAACCCGGTGCACGCCGCGCTGTCGCTGATCCTGACCTTCTTCTCGACGCGCCTGCCTGTGGCTGCTGCTGCAGGCCGAATTCCTCGGCATCGTGCTGGTGCTGGTCTACGTCGGCGCGGTGATGATCCTGTTCCTGTTCGTGGTGATGATGCTCGACGTCAACACGACGCCGCATGCGCGAGGGTTTCGCGCGCTACTTCCCGGTGGCCATGGTCGTCGCCGCGGTGATGCTGTTCGAGATGCTCGGCTTGATCGGCTGCGCAGGGCAGCCAGGTCGCTCGACCCTGTCGCGAGACCGACCCGGCCGCCGCCGCCAACCTGAGCAACCTGCAGTGGATCGGCCAGGCGCTGTTCACCCGCTTCATGCTGCCGTTCGAGATCGCGGCGGTGATCCTGACGGTCGCGATCGTCGTCGCGGTCATGCTGACCCTGCGTCGCCGCGAGGGCACCAAGACCCAGGACCCGTCCCGCCAGGTGCTGGTGCGCCGCGAGGACCGCGTCCGCCTGGTCAAGATGAAGGCCGAGCCGCGCGCAGGGAGCAAGCCCATGATCACCCTGGACCACTACCTGATCCTCGGCGCCGTCCTGTTCTGCCTGAGCGTCGCCGGCATCATCATCAACCGCAAGAACCTGATCGTGCTGCTGATGTGCATCGAGCTGATGCTGCTGGCGGTGAACATCAACTTCGTCGCCTTCTCGCGCTTCCTCGGCGACGTCTCCGGCCAGGTCTTCGTGTTCTTCATCCTGACCGTGGCCGCGGCCGAAGCCGCCATCGGCCTGGCGATCCTGGTCACGCTGTTCCGCAACCGGCGCACGATCAACGTCGCCGAACTCGACTCGCTGAAGGGCTGAGCCGCATGCTTTCGATGACCATCCTCCTGATCATCGCGCTGGCGCCGTTGCTGGGCGCGATCATCGCCGGCCTGTTCGGCCGGCAGGTCGGCCGCACCGGCGCGCACTGCGGTGACCATCGCGCGGCGTGGCGTGTCAGCTGCCTGCTGTCCTGCCAGGTGCTCTAGCAGCTGGCGACCGGCAAGGTCGATCCGTTCAACCAGAACGTCTACACCTTCTTCGAGGTCGGCAGCTACGTCGGCCCACGTCGGCTTCATGGTCGACAGCCTGACCGCGATGATGATGGTGGTGGTCACCTTCGTCTCGCTGCTGGTGCACGTCTACACCATCGGCTACATGGAGGACGACCCGGGCTACCAGCGCTTCTTCAGCTACATCTCGCTGTTCACCTTCTCGATGCTGATGCTGGTGATGAGCAACAACTTCCTGCAGCTGTTCTTCGGCTGGGAAGCGGTGGGCCTGGTGTCCTACCTGCTGATCGGTTTCTGGTTCAAGCGGCCGACGCGCGATCTTCGCCAACCTGAAGGCCTTCCTGGTCAACCGCGTCGGCGACTTCGGCTTCCTGCTCGGCATCGCCGGCGTGCTGTATCTGGTACGGCACGCTCGACTACGCCGCCGTGTTCGCCAACGCCGCCAGCCGGCGGCGTGCACGCCAGATCGTGCCTGCGATCGGCTGGCTCGGCTCCGGGCTGGGACGTGCAGGTCGACCGCTTCATCTGCATCTGCCTGTTCATCGGCGCGATGGGCAAGTCCGCGCAGGTGCCGCTGCACGTGTGGCTGCCGGACTCGATGGAAGGCCCGACCCCGATCTCGGCGCTGATCCACGCCGCGACCATGGTCACCGCCGGCATCTTCATGGTGGCGCGGATGTCGCCGCTGTTCGAACTGTCGCGCGACCGCGCTGGACTTCGTGCTGTTCATCGGCGCGACCACCGCCCTGTTCACCGGCCTGATCGGCATCGTGCAGAACGACATCAAGCGCGTGGTCGCCTATTCGACGCTGTCGCAGCTCGGCTACATGACGGTGGCGCTGGGCGTGTCGGCCTATTCGGCGGCGATCTTCCACCTGATGACCCACGCGTTCTTCAAGGCGCTGCTGTTCCTCGGCGCCGGCTCGGTGATCATCGCGCATGCACCACGAGCAGGACATGCGCAAGATGGGCGGCCTGCGCAAGTACATGCCGATCACCTTCGTCACCATGTGGATCGGCACGCTGGCGCTGATCGGCATGCCGTTCTTCTCCGGCTTCTACTCCAAGGACGCGATCATCGAGGCGGCCGCGCATCAGCCGCGCATGGCGGCGGCTGGGTCCAGCCTATGGCTACTGGGCCGTGCTGCTCGGCGTGTTCGTGACCAGCTTCTACAGCTTCCGCCTGCTGTACCTGACCTTCCACGGCGAGGAGCGCTTCGCGGTGCGATGACCACCACGGCGAGCGACCACCATCGATTCGGCCACGACGACGCACGACGGCACGACGCGCACGACGCACGAGACGACCATGGCCATCACGGGCATGAGCCGCACGAGTCGCCGTGGTGGTCACCGTGCCGCTGGTCCTGCTGGCGATTCCGTCCGTGCTGATCGGTTACCTCACGATCGGGCCGATGCTGTTCGGCGACTTCTTCAGCGGCGCGATCACGGTGCTGCCGCACGCACGACGCGATGGCGCGCTGGGCGAGGAGTTCCACGGCCCGCGGCCTTGCGCTGCATGGCTTCATGGCGCCTGCGTTCTGGCTCGCCTTCGCCGGCTTCGCGCGGCGACCTTCCGTACCTGTTGCGCCCGGAACTGCCGGCCGATCGCGGCGCGCGCTGTTCGCCCGCCGGTCACGCTGCTGGAGAACAAGTACTGCTTCGACGACCTTATCAGGGGTGTTCGCGGGCGGCAGCCTGCTGCTCGGGCACGGCTCTGGCACGCCGGCGACGCGCGGTGATCGACGGCGTGCATCGTCAACGGTTCGGCGCGGCTGGTCGACCGGATCTCGCTTCGCTGGTCCGCCGGTGCAGTCCGGCTACCTCTACCACTACGCCTTCGCGATGATCCTCGGCCTGATTGTGCTGCTGGGGCTTCGTCTGGTCGCGATGAGCAACGAGAACTGACGATGCGGCTCGATGGAAGACTTGGCCCCTGTTGAGCCTGCTGATCTGGCTGCCGATCTTCGGCGGCGCTTGCCGTGCTTGCCATCGGCGACAGCGCGCGCAGCAGGCGCGGGTGTTCGCGCTGCGATCGCGCTGGCCACCTTCGCTGCTCAGCATCTGCCGTTGTATGCGGACTTCGACACCGGCATCGCCGCGATGCAGTTCGTCGAACGCGCCTCGTGGATCCCGGCGTTCAATATTCGGTACCACCTCGGTGCCGACGGCATCTCGGTGGCGCTGATCATCCTGACCGCCTTCTTCACCGTGCTGGTGCTGCTCGGCGCCTGGGAATCGATCGAGGACCGCGTGCACCAGTACGTGGCCGCTTCCTGATCTTGGAAGGCCTGATGATCGGCGTCTTCTGCGCGATGGACGCGCTGCTCTTCTACGTGTTCTTCGAGGCCATGCTGATCCCGATGTTCATCATCATCGGTGTCTGGGGCGGCCCGCGGCGCGTCTACGCGACGATCAAGTTCTTCCTCTACACCTTTTTCGGCTCGGTCTTCATGCTGATCGGGCTGATCTATCTCTATCTCAAGTGGCGGCTTCGGGCGCTCACCGACCTGGCGGCATTGCCGCTGTCGTCCACCGAGCAGATGTGGCTGTTCTTCGCCTTCCTGCTGGCGTTCGCGGTGAAGGTTCCGATGTGGCCGGTGCACACCTGGTTGCCGGATGCCCACGTCGAGGCGCCAACCGGCGGTTCGGTGGTGCTGGCGGCGATCATGCTCAAGATCGGCGGCTACGGGTTCATCCGCTTCAACCTGCCGGTGACGCCGGACGCCTCGCAGGAGTTCGCCTGGCTGGTCATCGCGCTGTCGCTGGTGGCCGTGATCTATATCGGCTTCGTCGCGCTGGTGCAGGAGGACATGAAGAAGCTGATCGCCTATTCGTCGATCTCGCACATGGGCTTCGTCACCCTTGGCACGTTCATTTCGCTGATGCTCGTGCGCGAGGCGGGCAACCCGGATGCGGCGCGCCTCGGCCTGCAGGGCGCGATGGTGCAGATGATTTCGCACGGCTTCGTCTCGGGCGCGATGTTCTCGTGCGTGGGTGTGCTGTATGACCGCATGCACAGCCGCATGATCGCCGACTACGGCGGCGTGGCGAACACGATGCCGTGGTTCGCCGCGCTGTTCGTCCTGTTCGCGATGGCCAACTCCGGCCTGCCGGGAACCACCGGTTTCGTTGGCGATGGAGAATAACTATGCGATCTATGCCCGTTATTTGAACGGCGACGCCGTGCCCGGCCACGTGTACGAGATAGACGACACGACCTCTCCGGAAGCGGAACGTGGACGTCGACTGCAATCTGGCGGGGGATCGTTATCTGCTGGCGTGGCAGACCCGCTACGCCAATCCCACACACTACGCAATCTGGGCGCGCGAACGCATGGCCTAACGAAATCTACTCTACCTCCGCCATTCTTGGTGAAGCTCCCAGGATCAACAACCGATCGTGAATACCCTGCCGTGGCGGGCGGCCGCACTGGCTACCTGGTGGCCTGGGAGCACCGGCGGGACAGCGACGGCAACCGCTATATCCACGGGGCGGGTCCTCCAGGATGTGGTGTACCTGCCACTGGTGCTCCGCAACCATCACTAGCCACGCGGCAGCAGGAACGCCACCTCAGCGCGGTTTCGCGTGACTTGCGGAAAATCGCCCCTGGTATTGCGTCCTTTGCCGTCCCGAAACCCACGTTGCTCCTAATGACACACCAGGGGGACGGGCGATGGTCGTGATTCACCGGCTCAGCAACGACGAGAGGAATCCCTTCCCGGCCACCCCACGACCGCCCTTCGCTCGTCTGTTGCGCCTGCCCCAGCGTGACCAACGTCTTCAGCAGCTCGGCGACAGGGGGATAGGGCTCTCAAACCTTCATTCTCCCGCGCAGATCACGGTCCACATCAGCCTATCTTGCGATCGTAGGTGTCATGCTTGCCTATCCAGTACCAGGTCACGGTATCGCCTTCCAGAATGCCCAACGCTCGATAATCGTGGCCGATGCGGATGGAGACATCGGTGCCGATTTGTTTGAAGCGAAGACCAGGCAACGTGGGGTCTTCGTGCCACAAGCGGTAGGCTCTTCGAGCGCGCTGTCGCACATCTTCCGGCAGCGCCCAAACGCTTCTCGAAAGCTCCGTGACGTGTGGGAGTTCATGACTCCAATTCCCCGTGCTCATCAAACATGGGGCGCGTTTTGCGAGCATCGATCTCAGCCTGAGCAGACTCACGAAGCGCGACAAACTCGTCCCGATGTCGTCTGTAGGTCCCCTCCCAGGCAAGGTCCTCGGCCGCCATCTGTTCCTCAGTATCGTTCAGCCAGTCATCGGCGTTCTCTTTCGGTTTCGGTGGCTGTGATTCCTGCGCTTGTAGGAAGCGAGCGAAGTCGTACACCTCCATTGCTCGCTCACGTGGAAGTAGGGCGATGATGTCCGCGGCGGCCCGCGCATAGTCCTTGGGCCGGTATGCTTCTCTAGTTGACATTGCGTGTCTCCGTCAAACTCACAGCTCCAGCGATCACTCTGGCTCTAACTGCCGGCGTACCTTTGGTTCATTCCCCGATGGATAATTATAGTCGTTGCGATGGTTGGTTAGCAAGCCAGAAGTCCCACTCGCAGGGTCCGAGCTCGCGGTGAGCAGGCGTTACGCAGACGAAACCCCCATTCGCATGGCTTCGCGCCTGACCCAGCGTGACCAGCGTCTCCAGCAGTTCGGCGACGCGATCTGGGGGCGCGCCGGCGAACGCGGCGGCGATCTGTGCGGCGGACGCCGGGCCACCCAGCGCCACCAGCGCGCCCGGCACGACCTCGTCCTGCCCGGCGATGCGGCTGGGCCAGGGGAGGAGGGGGCGCGTTTCGGGGGAGACTTCGTAGATGGGGGCGTCTTCCTGGATCAGGGCGTATTGCGTATTGCGTATTCCGTATTCGGAGGGCGCCTGGTATTCGGGGCGCAGCCAGCGTATGTGACCTTGCGCTTCCGCCGGCGCGCTCCGCGTCGAGGGCCACCAGCTGTGCGAGGATCTCCTCGTCGGTGAGCGTGACCGGCCAGCCGTACGTGTCGAACACGCGGCCGCGTCCAACTCGTCGTGCAGTTGCCGCGAGCACGCTGACCAGCCCCTGCTCGTGGACCGTTTTGTCCTTGGCGGACAGCGGTTCGCCGGCCCGCAGCTTCTCCAGGACGTTGTACATGTCGGTCAGGGCCAGCTTGGAATGCTGGGCCTGCTGGCGCTTGCGGTGAGCGTCCAACTGCTCGGCCAGATCGCGGATGCGCGCTTGCTGCGCGTCGGTGGCGGTTTAAAGGGAATTTTTCAAAGCATGTGGTCTTGCTGTAGACAGGATCGTCGCCTACACCGAGTCTGCCCCCGGCAATACACTGCTGAAGTCACGTGGATTCGGCTGGAGAGCACACCAAGCATGTAAGCGTCGCCGCTTCCGAACACGACCAGCTTGTGTTCAGGTCTCACCTCAGCGGGAAGGAACAGAATACGCGATGATGCCCCGTCTCAGGAGTCACGATGTAGCGAAATAGACCTGCAATCGCATCACGTACCTGATCATTGCTTCTGCGGAAAAGCCACCAGTTCCGTCTCAAACGGAGGATCACGGTTTCTCCTGGCGCTCAGGGTAAACTCGATCGTAGAGGCGCTGGTAGATATTTGGAGCCTTGTCACGCAACTCCTGTTCTTCCCAACCATGAGTGTCGATGACATACAGGTCCGCGGGCAGAGTTCTGCATCAAGCTCTCCAGCCCGTTCCGTAAAGGAAAGACTAAGCCTGCGGCAGTCGGTTCCGATCTCAGGAGTCTACCTGCTTCATCATGTGTTAGAACAAAGCCCGGCTACCCAGGATCAAACCGGTACTGGAAAGCCCTTCGTTAGCCTTGAGTGTTGGTGCTGCCGCAACATCCGATCCGACGCGGAAATCCTGATGGATGATGCCGTTTTCCTTTTGCAGTTCGACTCTGACCACCCCGTCTGTCCCGGCTTCTTCTCTGGTAACCTTCGCCAAGACCC
>CAVSCB010000012.1:0-189339 GCA_963726305.1 uncultured Gammaproteobacteria bacterium | reverse complement strand
GCGGTTACTTCGATGGGAACCATCAGGTGCTGGTACGGCGTCCCCGCCCACATCACGTAGGGAACGGCCGTATCCGGGTCCGCGCTCTTCGGATACATCGCATCGAAACTGCGTCGGCGCCGACGATCATCACGTGCGGTCCGGTCTTGACCCAGTGGTTGTTGGCGCTCGGCTTGGTCGCGTACGGGTCGGTGTTGCTGGCGTCGGTGCCGCCACTGAGCATGTACATGAATCCCACTTTTCCGGGCGCGGGAGTCTTGTGCCCGTCCAGGCGCCGGCCCAGGCCCAGGCAGCGGCGTCCATGCACATCGGGTCGGGACCCGGGCGTTTCCGGGTTGTCGGCCATGCAGGTGGATCCGTTGCTGCCGGCGCGAACGGTGCGCATGCTGCCGTCGGGCCTTGCCGCGACGACGGCGGCTTTTTTCGAGACCTTGGCAGGCGCGGCCTGCATCGCGCTATGGATCAGTTTCCGGTCGGCTTCGGACGGTGCGGCGACCGGCTTGCTGGCCGTCATTTTCATTTGCTCGCCGGCATTGCCGGCTTGCCAGGGACTGAGGCCCGTCGCGACCAGCACGGTGGCGAGGGCGAGGTTCAATCTGGACATGAGAGTCTCCTCGGCTGTTTGTCTGGGAGATCAATTCCTTGTGATCCGTGCCGGAAAAAGCTCCGGCATCCATAAAACGAAGCCGCCGTCCGGGATCGGCCAAGCCGCGAGACTGAACCGCGACAATTGGAAAGCGCCCGATCGCTTGTCCATCCGGGCATTGCGGAACATATTGGTCGCGCGCAGGCCACTCCGCCGCGAAACCAATCAGTGAGACGACATGACTATCCAGAGTGCGCGGATCCTGGTCGTAGACGACCAGTTCGGCAATCGCGATTCCCTGGAAACCTTTCTCCAGGGCCAGGGCTACATCACGGAGAGCGCCGGCACCGGCGAGCACGCGCTCCGCCTGGTTGCCCAACGGGCGCCCGACCTGATCCTGCTCGACATCACCATGCCCGGCATGGACGGCTTCGAAGTCGCCAGGCAGCTCAAGTCCGAACCGGCCACGGCCGCCATACCGATCATCATCGTGACCGCCCGCACCAGCGGCAGCGCCAGGCTGGTCGGCCTGGAAGCCGGCGCCGAGGACTACCTGACCAAGCCCTTCAATCCATCGGAGCTGGCGCTGAAGGTGCGCAACCTGTTGCGGCTGAAGGCCAACGCGCAGGCGAGCGACTAGGCCGGTTGCCCCACCGTCGCCATGTCGATAACGAAGCGATACTTGACGTCGCCTTTCAGCATCCGCTCGTAAGCCTCATTGATGTCCTGCATGGCGATCATCTCGATGTCCGAGACGATGCCGTGCTCGGCACAGAAATCGAGCATCTCCTGGGTCTCGGCGATGCCGCCGATCAACGAGCCGGCGATCGAACGTCGCTTGAAGACCAGGTTGAACACGCTGGGTGAGGGATGCGACTCGGCGGGCGCGCCAACCAGGGTCATGGTGCCGTCGCGCTTGAGCAAGCCGGTGAACGCATCCAGGTTGTGCGGTGCGGCAACCGTGTTGAGGATGAAGTCGAAGCTGTTGGCGTGCGCGGCCATCTCGTCGGGATTGCGCGATACCACCACTTCGTCCGCGCCCAGGCGCAATGCGTCCGCGGTCTTGCCCGGCGAGGTGGTGAACAGCACCACGCGCGCGCCCATCGCATGGGCGATCTTGACGCCCATGTGGCCGAGTCCGCCCAGGCCGACGATGCCGACCTTCTGGCCGGGCCCGACCTTCCAGTGCCTGAGCGGCGAATAGGTGGTGATGCCTGCGCAGAGCAGCGGCGCCACGGCCGCCAGGTTCTGGCCGGGGGCGATGCGCAGCACGAAGTCCTGCCTGACCACGATCTTGTCGGAGTAGCCGCCGTAGGTGTTCGGGCCGCCGAACAGGGGGCCGTTGTAGGTGCCGGTGAAGCCGTTCTCGCAGTATTGCTCCAGGCCGTCGTCGCAGGAGGCGCAGCGCTTGCAGCTGTCGACCATGCAACCGACGCCGGCCAGGTCGCCGACCTTGAACCCCGTTACATTCGCGCCGACCGCGGCAACGCGACCGACGATTTCATGGCCAGGCACCGACGGAAACTGGGTCATGTGCCATTCGTCGCGTACCGTGTGCAGGTCGGAATGACAGACGCCGCAGTAGAGGATGTCGATCTGCACGTCCTCGGGTCCGGGCTCGCGGCGCTCGAACTGGAAGGGAGCAAGCGAATCCTTGGCGGAGCGGGCGGCGTAGCCATGCGTCTTGATCATCGGATTTCCTCGGGAGGCGGTTGGTCGGTGCAGGCGGCATCATAGGGCGAAGCCGCGGAACGCGGGGTGAAGGCAAGCTATCCGCACTTGCTGTAGCCGCAATTCAAGCAGGTCTGGCAGCCGTCCATCAGCACCATCGCCTTGGTGTTGCATTTGTGGCACAGGCTGGCGGTGGCGGGGAAAGAAGCGTCCGCTTCGGCATCTGCGCTCGGCGCTCGATCGGACTTGGCCCCGGCTGGCGCGGGCTCAGCGGACTTTTTTTTTGCGCGGGCCTCGTAAGCCGAACGCTTCCCGGCGATCAGCGCGCGTTGCGCTTCGCTCATTCCCGGATCGACGATCATGCCGATCGACTTCAGGTGTTCCTCCACCACGCTGCCGATCTCGGCGACGATCGACGGCATGTACACGCCGCCGGCCTTGAAGTAGCCGCCGCGCGGATCGAACACGGCCTTCATCTCCTCCACCAGGAAGGTCACGTCGCCGCCCTTGCGGAACACGGCGCTCATGATGCGGGTCAGCGCCACGATCCACTGGAAGTGGTCCATGTTCTTGGAGTTGATGAACACCTCGAACGGACGGCGCAGTTCGTGCTCGGTGCCCTGGTTCAGGACGATGTCGTTGATGGTCACGTACATCGCGTGCTCGACCAGCGGCGACTTGATCTTGTAGGTGCGAGCCGACCAGCGCCTCGGGGCGCTCGATCTTCTCGTGCATGTGCACGATATCGACGGCAGGGGCGGCCGCAGTCGTTGGCGCGGCCGAATCAACTTGCGCGGCCTTCTGCTCCGGCTTCACCACGGAGTAGCCGACGATCTTCTTGGTGATCCTGATGGTCATTGCCGACCGGCCGATGCAACGACGATGCCGGAGCGGCGGCCAGGCCGCCGCGCCGGCTGTCCATCACTTCCGGCGCGCGGTCTTCTTTGCGGCTTTCTTCGCCGGCGCCTTCTTGGTGGCGGCGCGGGTCATCCGCCGACCGGCATTGGTAGCCGCCTTGCCGACGGCCGCCTCGGCCTTGCGCACGGTCTTCTTGACCGCCGAAGTCACCTTGCGCGCTGCCTTCTTGACCGTGGCCTTGGCCGTCGCCTTCTTCGCGGGTGCGCGCTTGGCCGGCGCCTTCCTGGCAGCTGCTTTCTTGGCGGGCGCCTTCTTGGCCGCCGCCTTCTTGGCAGCCGGCTTGCGGGCGGCTGGCTTCTTCTTGATGCCCAGCGTCTTGGCAGCGGCTTTCTCGGCCGCGGCTACGCGCTTGCGTGCGCCGGCCACGACTTCCTTCACCGCGTCGCTGGCCTGCTTGGCGACTTTGGCGACCTTCTTGCGAGCCGGCGCCGTCGACTTCTCGACCGCCTTGCGGGCGCGCGTGGCGGCCTTGCCAACGTCGGCGACCATGGTCGATGCCGTCTGCGATACCGAATCAGCCGCGCTCGAAATACTCGCGCCTATTCCGTTTCCTTTTCCGTTGCTGCTCATAGAACCTCCTCGTAAGGCTGATGGGTCGAACCGGTGGAACCGTGTTGCAAAGAAAAGCTTACGCCAATTATCCGGCACCGCGACTTAACGCAGCATGCCTCGATGTGGGGGCCGCAGCTTGACCTGGATCAACACCAAGCCACTGCCGACGCTGCGCCGTGGCGAGCATTCCTTCCAGCCTCAGCGGCCAACCGTGACCACAAGCGCCTGGATCTTGCCATCGACGGCGCACTGCCCGAATCGGCCGGCGAGCGCCCTCGTCGCGACATCTGTCGCCACCTCGAGCCCCGAGGAACTGCGCGCTTCAATCTCGTTGCGCAGCGGCGTGCCCTGGCAATAGGCGACGGCAGGCGCGAGCGCCGACTCCGCCCGGCTTCGCGCCGTGATCGTCTCGATCGTGACTTGTCCCGTGAATCCCGCATCGGCGAGTTCCTTCCTGATGGTGCCGGGGTCGTTGTAGCCGTGCGGCGTACGCGCCAGGAAGCGCGGGGGATCATCGGGGAACAAGCCCTCCAGGGCCGTGGTCACCGTGTCGGCGAATTCGTTCTCGCCGATCCGGTCCCAGACGCTGAAAATGAAGACGCCTTCGGGCCTGAGCACCCGCCTCGCCTCCGAAAACGCCCTCACCTTGTCCGGGAAGAACATCGCCCCGAATTGGCAGACGACGGCATCGAAAGACGCGTCCCCGAACGGCAGTTCGAGCGCATCCGCCTGGCGCCACTCGACCGGTCGCGCCGTTCCCACCAGGCGGGCGTGATCGAGCATCGCCTGGTTGAGATCCGTGGCGACGATCTCGACGCTGTCGGGCAGCGCATTGGCCATGGCCCGGGTCACGACGCCCGTGCCGGCCGCCACTTCCAGGACGCGGGAAAGCGGCCTGAACTTCAGCCGCGCCGCAAGGTCGGCGGCATAGGGCTCGAAGATCAGCGGTACCAGCTGCGCTTCGTAGATGCCGGGGATGGAGCCGGCGAAGAGTTTGTCGGTTTCGGACATGGTTTGGTCCTGCCGGATCCGGTCCACGGGGCCGATGGAGCGATACTTTACGCTGGTCATGATCATCGGCGCATGGTCGATCATTCGCGGCATGGCGAAGCTCGCCGGGCGGACCGAATGAGGTCATTGTCCCGGATCGCGCCCGGGATTAGGATCAGCTGTTACTGTTCACAGCCACGCAACCCAGGGGATCCCGTAATGACACAGCCATCCGCTTTTTCCCGTATCCATATCAAGCTTGCCCACGCGGCACTGGCAGTCACGCTTGCGATAGGCGCGGCCGCCTTCAGCCCGCCCGCCGACGCCGCCTCCAGCAAGCTGCCCGAGGTCTCGCCCGAAGGGCTGAAGCTGGTTCCCAAGACCAAGGCTTCCGCCGTGTACCTGCGCGACGGCGCCACTTTCGGCGGCTACGACAAAGTCGCGATCCTCGAATGCCCGGTCGCCTTCCGGCAGAACTGGCAGCGCGATCAGAACAGCCAGGGTACGGGCAGGGTGACCGACAGCGACGTCGCGAAAATCAGGGCGGCGCTTTCCGCAGAATTCCAGAAGGTGTTTTCCCAGGAGTTGGCCGCCAAGGGTCAGACCGTCGTGACAGCGGCCGGGACCGGCGTATTGATACTGCGGCCGGCGATCATCAACCTGGACATCGAAGTGCCCAATACCACGGCGCCCAATGCCTATGTCTTCACCGACTCCGCCGGGCAGGCCACTTTGTACCTGGAGCTATACGATGGCGTGAGCGGCGAATTGCTGGCGCGGATCATCGACGCGCAGGAAGCCGACGACGCGGGCGGTAGCCGGTTGCGCACCCGTAGCAGCAACAAGGCCGATGCCGATCGAATGCTGAACATGTGGGCCGACCGGCTGGGCACCTACCTGCAGAACGCGCGCGAAAGCGCCGCTCCGGCGGCGGATCCTGCGGCCACTCCTCCTGCAGCCACTCCGCCAGCGGCCCCTGCGACCAACTAGCGGGGAATCGATTTCGGGCATGACCACCGACTACCTGAGGAAGATCCTGACCGCGCGCGTCTACGACGTGGCGATCGAATCTCCGCTCGAGCTCGCGCCGCTGCTGTCGCAGCGGATGAAGAACCGCATCTACCTCAAGCGCGAGGACATGCAGAGCGTCTTCAGCTTCAAGCTGCGCGGCGCCTACAACAAGATGGCGCACCTGTCGCCGGCGCAGCTGAAGCGTGGCGTGATCTGCGCCTCGGCCGGCAATCATGCCCAGGGCGTGGCGCTGTCGGCCGCCAGGCTGGGATGCCGTGCGCTGATCGTGATGCCCACCACCACCCCGCAGGTGAAGATCGACGCGGTCCAGGCGCGCGGCGGTGAAGTGGTCCTGTTCGGCGACTCCTACAGCGACGCACACGAGCACGCCCTGACGCTGGAAAGGAAGCTCAAGCTGACCTTCGTGCATCCGTTCGACGATCCCGACGTGATCGCCGGCCAGGGCACCATCGGCATGGAGATCCTGCGCCAGCACCCGGACCCGATCCATGCAATCTTCGTGGCGATCGGCGGCGGCGGCCTGATCTCCGGCGTCGCGGCCTACGTGAAGGCGGTGCGCCCGGAGATAAAGATCATCGGCGTGCAGACCAGCGATTCGGATGCCATGGCGCGCAGCCTGAAGGCCGGCCGCCGGATCACCCTGCCCGACGTGGGTTTGTTCGCGGATGGCACGGCAGTCAAGACCGTCGGCGAAGAAACCTTCCGCATGGCGAAGCTCTATGTCGATGAAATCATCCTGGTCGATACGGACCAGGTCTGCGCGGCGCTCAAGGATGTCTTCCAGGATACCCGCAGCATCCTGGAGCCGTCGGGCGCCCTGGCCATCGCCGGCGCCAAGGCGTACATCGAGCGTGCCGGCGCCGGCAAGGGCCGGATCAGGGACGAGACGCTGGTCTCCATCGCCTGCGGCGCCAACATGAACTTCGACCGCCTGGGCTTCGTCGCCGAGCGCGCCGAGGTGGGCGAGGCGCGCGAAGCCCTGTTCGCCGTGACCATTCCCGAGGAGCGCGGCAGCTTCAAGCGCTTCTGCGAGATGATCGGCCCGCGCAGCGTGACCGAATTCAGCTACCGCATCAGCGACGCCCGGCAGGCGCAGATTTTCGTCGGCCTGCAGATCGCCAATCGCGACGAGCCGGGCAGGATCTCCAGGAATTTCGAGAAGCAGGGCTTCAAGACGCTGGACCTGTCGCACGATGAACTCGCGAAACTGCACATCCGCCACCTGGTCGGCGGCAAGAGCCCGCTGGCCCACGATGAACTGCTGTATCGCTTCGAATTCCCGGAACGCCCCGGCGCGTTGATGCGCTTCCTGGACAGCATGGCGCCGAACTGGAATATCAGCCTGTTCCACTACCGCAACCAGGGCGGCGATGTCGGCAGGATCGTGGTCGGCCTGCAGGTTCCCAGGCAGGAAATGAAGGCGTTCCGCGATTTCCTTTCGAAGCTCGGCTGCAGGCACTGGGACGAAAGCGACAACCCGGCGTACCGGTTGTTCCTATAGCGGGGCGATCCACCCTCGCGCCGACGCCTTGCGCGCGAGCAGCACCAGGCCAATCGCGACCAGCAGCACCAGGCCCTGCAAGACCATCACCACCGTGGCGCCCTGCAGCGCCACGCCGCTCAGCGCGAACAGTCCAATGTCCTGGGCGATCACGCCGAGCAATGAGGCGATCAGCAACGGCATTGCCCAGCGCTTGCGCCAGATCAGGCCGATGCACCCGGCCGCGCCACCCCAGACCGCGATCGCGGTTGCCGCCACCGCCCACGCGGGGCGGGCGGCGTACAGCGCTTGCTGGGCGGCAGGCATTCGGGCGATGTCTTCCGGCGTAAGCATCACGTCGCTGAGATAGGCCGCACAGCCCATGAGGTTCCAGAGCAACGCGAGGATCGTGATTGGCAGGTACCACTTTGGAACCGGGCTCATGGCTTGCTCCTTTTCGTCACGCGGTCGATAGTTTGCCATCAAGGCTGGCCGAACGCGCCCAGCACGTCCGCCACGATGTCGCCGAGCTCCGGCACCGCATAGCCGCCCTCCTGCACCAGCACCGTCGGCAGTTCCAGAGCAGCCACGCGCTCGCCGATCAAGGGAAAATGCTGCCGGCCGAGCTGGAAGCTGCTGATCGGGTCGCCTTCAAAGGTGTCTACGCCGAGCGAGACCACCAGGGACTGCGCGCCATGGCGCGCAACGACTTCCAGCGCGTCGTCGAGCGCGGCGCGGTAGCGGTCCCAGCCGGTGCCGCGCGGCAAGGGATAGTTGCGCGTGAAGCCTTCGCCGGCGCCAACCCCCGCCTCGTCGGCGTAGCCAAGGAAGTACGGGTACTCGGTGGCCGGGTCGCCGTGGATGGACACGAACAAAACGTCATCGCGTTCCCAGAAAATTTCCTGGGTGCCGTTGCCGTGGTGGTAATCGATGTCGAGCACCGCGACCCGCGCGTGGCCGCGATCGCGCAGTGTCTGCGCGGCCAGCGCGGCGTTGTTGAGGTAGCAGTAGCCACCATAGCTGGAATCGGCCGGCGTGGTGTCCGGGAGGACGGCACAACGCATAGGCGCTGCGCTCACCATCGGCCACGAGTCCTGCCGCCGTCATCGCGCAATGCGCCGCGGCCAGCGCCGCCTCCCAGGTGCCTTCGACGATCGGCGTGCCGGCATCGAAGCCGTAATAGCCCAGGCGTCCGTGGACGCCGTCGGGAACGCGGTCGCGGCGCAGGCCGCGTGCCGGGAACGCGCCCGGCAGCATGAAGCCCTCGCGCCCATCGGCCAGCCATTGCGCATGCGCGGTGCGCAGGAACTCGACGAACGCGGCATCGTGCACACCGTGCAATGGCTCGATCCCATGTTCGCGCGGCGCCGAAACCGGAAAGCCGGCGCGCCCCAGCGCATGCAGGATGTGATCGACGCGCGAGGGCATCTCGAAACACGGCACCAGCTCGCCGCGGTGCAACTCCATGCCGCCGTCGTGGCGCGCGTGCAGCGGGGAGTGGATCACTTGCATCGCATTGGCGCCGTCGGGATGATGGGAGCTGCCTTTCTACACCGGCGTCTGATCGCGGGCAAGGCAACGGAGCAACCTCTTCGCCGCCACTGTGCAGGAATTTACCGATGCGAATCATGCTGGTTCTATGTGGCGCCCTGCTTGCCGGGTGCCAGCCCGCACAGCCTGAGGCTTCGAACCCGACGCCCGCTCCGGAAAGCGGCCCGCCAGCATCGGCGGTCACCGCGAGCCCGGCGCTGCCGATATCGGCCGAAACCGCTGTATTTCTTGGAAAGTGGACGGGGCCGGAAGGGACCTCCCTGCAGATATCCCCATTTGAAACCGAACTCGTGGTCGAGATCCACTCGCTTGACGGTTCGGCCACCTACCGGGGCGTGAGGTTTGGCGATCGGATCCATTTCAGGCGCAACGACAAGAATGAGACGCTCCGCCGGACCGACGGTGCGGAAACCGGCATGAAGTGGCTGCTCGACAAGAAGGACTGCCTGACCATCGAGCCGGGCGAAGGCTTCTGCAGGGATTGAGCGCCACCGGCGACGCCGCAGCGGCTGCCTTACAATGCCCGCGTCGGAACAATCCGGCCTGAGCATCGATCGGAGTGAAGGACATGGCGCCGCAGGCATCGGGACTGGAAGGAAAACTGATCGTCGTGACCGGAGGCCTGGGAATACTCGGCCGGGCGATCACACAGGCGGCCATCGACAGGGGCGCCATCGTCGCGCTGATCGATCGCGTGGAGCCGGCGCACGTCGACCACGCTGCTTCGCTGCTGGTGAGCGGAATCGACTTGGCGGAGTTGCCGTCGGCGCAGGATGCCTTCGCGCGCATCGCCGAAAAGCTTGGTCCGGTCCATGCCCTGATGAATGTCGCTGGAGCCTTCGACTGGCACAAGATCATGGATGGCGGTATCGCCGCCTGGACCGACCTGTATCGCGCCAACGTGCTGAGCGCCGTGGGCGCGAGCATCGCCGCCATTGCGCACATGCCTGATGGCGGCGCGATCGTGAACGTGGCGGCGGCCGCGGCGACCCGCAGCGCCCTCGGCATGGGCGCCTACACCGCCTCCAAATCCGCCGTGCTGCGCCTGACCGAGGCACTGGCCGAGGAAATGAAGCCGCGGGGAATCCGCGTCAACTCGGTGTCGCCGTCGACCATGGACACGCCGCGCAATCGCATCGACATGCCCGACGTTGACCCCGCTACCTGGCTGCAGCCAGCCGACCTGGCGCGGACAATGCTGTTCCTGGCGTCCGCGGAATCCAGGGCGCTGACCGGCGCGAACCTGTTGGCTGGCGGCTAGGCGCGTAGCGAACGCGGCCATGATCGTATCGATCACGGTCATCGTTTGCCTGCTTGCCTGCGTCGCGCTGGTCGCGGCCGAACTGCGCGATTGGCCGGTTGGTCGCGCGATCTTCAAAGTCATCGCCAGCTCGTCGTTCGTCCTGGTTGCAGTGCAGGTGGACGCCACTGCATCCCCGTACGGCCGCATGATCCTGGCGGCCCTCGCGCTTGGCTGGCTTGGCGATGTCTTCCTGCTGTCCAGGCGAAGCCGCCTTTTCCTGCTTGGCATCGGCAGCTTCCTGCTGTCCCATATCGTTTTCGCGACAGCCTTCGCGCATCGCCCGTTCGGCAATGAGGCACTGATGATCGGGCTCGCCGCAATGAGCTGCGTTGGCCTGTGCGTGCTGCTGTGGCTGTGGAGCCATTTGTCGGGTTTCTTCCGGATTGCGGTAACGGCCTACGTGGCGGCCATCGTTGCCATGTGCGCTTTTGCCATCGCGGCAAGCGCCGCCTCGGGCAGCTGGATTCTCGCGGCAGCCGCGCTGGCGTTTGCCGCATCGGACATATCGGTGGCGCGGGACCGGTTCGTGGCGCCGGGCTTCGTAAACCGAGCCTGGGGGCTGCCGCTGTACTATGCTGCGCAGGTAATTTTTGCCCTGTCGGCCGGCGGCGTCGTGATGATCGCCACCTGAAAGAATTTCAAGGGAAAGCAGGACCGCGAGACGGTACGGGGCACGGATGCGTCACGACTTTCAACGAATCTGGAGGCGACAATCCATGGCCATGATCAGGACTCTCGTTTTGACCGCGGCGGCCGCAATCGTTCTGACGGCCTGCGACGCAAACGCGCCGGCGAATAATGCAGACATCGCTGACTCGGCCGTAAAGACCCCTCCTGTCGAACCGCCTACGCCGGCCGCACCGGCGCCACCGACGATGGATGCGCTGGTGACGCTTGAAAAGAGCGCCTACGAAGCCTGGAAGTCCAGGGACGCGAAGTTCTGGGACACCTTCCTGTCGGACAAGTTTGTCGGCTATGGTCCAAATGGCAAGCTCGACAAGGCATCCGCGACGACCCAGTACACAGGCGCCGACTGCGAGATCAGGAGCTTCGCCTTTTCCAACGAGCAGATGAAGCCGCTCGGCAACGATGCGGCGCTGATCACCTACAAGTCGACCGTCGACGGCGCCTGCGGCGGCCAGAAGGCGCCGGTCGATCGCTGGGCGGCAAGCGTATATGTTCGCGACGGCGACAGCTGGAGGGGAGCCTTCCACGCCGAAGCTCCGATCGTTGATCCGGCAGCGGCTCCCGCGAAACCGGCCGACAAGCAGCACGCGCCCGAAGCAGGCGAAGTTGCAACTGCCGAGCCCGATGCCGACACCAACGCGTTGCATGCGGCCGAAAAGGCCGTATGGGAAGCCTGGAGAGAACACGACGCCAAGAAGATCGAGGCACTGACGGCCAGTGACATCTCCTTCATCAATATCTTTGGCACCTACCTGCCAACCAAGGCCGATGCAGTGAAGGACTGGACCGGGAACGGATGCAATGTCAAAAGCGTCAGCGTCACCAACCCCGTGGCCACGATGCTGTCACCGACAGTCGGAATCCTCACCTTCAATGGCGGTGCCGACGGCACCTGCTTCGGCCAGGAGGTTGGACCGATCTGGGGCACGTCGATCTACGTCAAGGACGGCGATGCGTGGAAGTGGACCTTTGGCATAAACCTACCCGCACGCCTCGAGGGCGACTGATCAACCGGCGCCGAGGCTCCTGACGCCACCCGCTGTCACTGCTGTCGCAGCGCGGGCATCGGGATCGGAACCGAGTACGCGCTCGCTCCCGTGCCGACGCCCTTCTGGCAGGAGTTGGGCGGCGTGGTGCAGATGCTGCGCGTGCCCTGGCATTCGGCGGCCCAGAACATGTAGCCCAACATGCCGTTGCTGATGCCGGCGCCCTTGGGCGCCACGGTCTGCACGAAGTCGCCGGTGCTCCTGGTCAGGGAGAGGTCGAAATTGGTGCACTCGGGCGCGGGCTTGCTGCCGGTGACGATGTACAGGCTGCCAGTGAACTTCGCGGGCGCGAGCGACGGGATCGGCGGGGCGTACTGCGGCTTGCCGTCCACGTGCTCCTGCCAGTTCGCCTGGGCGTCCTTCGCACTGCGCGGCTGGCGCGCGGGCACCATGGCGTTGGCGTAGTCGAGCACGGGGGCATCGGTGCGCAGCCAGTCGCTGGTTGCCTTCTGCGTCAACGCGATCAACCAGCGATCGCCAGCGGCGAGGTCGATGGTCAGTCGCGCCGTCGGGTCCTGCCCGGTGGCGTCGTAGGGATGCACGCTGCGGTAGGCGTCGATGAACTGCTGGAGACCGGCGAGGTTCGGTCGGCTGCTCTCTTCGTAGTCGATCTCGATGCCGACGCCCAGGCGCGTGGCGACACTGGCGGCGTTGAGCCCCAGTTGCCTGGCATTCGCGGCAAGCGCCTGGTTCCAGGCATCGACATAGGTGATGCCGCCTATCGAAAGCATGACGCGAATATTGTTGCTCTTGAAATAGTCGACGATGCCCTGGTCATGCCGCGCGGCAGCCCGTCGAGCGTCTGGCCGTCGGTCGTCGAGTTCAGCAGGCGAAGCGGATGGACGAAGCTGAGGATGACCAGATTCACCGAGGGCCGGCCGTCGCCGCGATCGATCAGCCAGCGGTTCTTCGAATCGAACTCGCTGACGCTGCGCAGCGTTCCCCAGGTGCAATAGTCATTGCCGCAATGCCACGAGCCGTACACCGAGACGGGCGTGGCGAGCGCGGCCAACTCAGTCTGGCCTGAAGACTTCACCGTGCCGTGGGCCATTGCGGGCAGGCAGGACATGCCGCAGGAGAAGCACTGCGAACAGACGAGTGGCACCAGGCTCGAATTGACGTTTCATAAGTCCTCCGGTCATCGCTGCAACTCGATTTCAGCTCGCGCGGGTACCGAGAATCCACATGCTCTACGGCACGAGAATGCGGATGCCCGTTGCAAGGTCTTGACATGGATCAAGGATTGCAGACCTCCAGGCCCGCTGGCAGATCGCCTGATGCAGGCGCCCCAGCTGAACTGCCAGCCCAACAGCGTGTTGCCGGAAACAGAATGCATGAAACAAGGAGGGCCTGTCGTTCGAATTCCGGCTTCAAGTGTCTACGATCGCCGGGGCGATTCACCATTCGGATTTTGGAGAGCCGACATGGTCAGCAAGAACACGATTTGTCTGTGGTACAACGGAACCGCGCTGGAAGCCGCGACGTTCTACGCCGCAACCTTCCCCGACAGCGCCGTGACCGCTGTCCATCGCGCGCCCGGCGACTATCCCTCGGGCAAGCAGGGCGATGTCCTGACGGTCGAGTTCACGGTGATGGGCATCCCGTGCCTGGGCTTGAACGGCGGGCCCGCGTTCACGCACAGCGAGGCTTTCTCGTTTCAGGTCGCGACCGACGACCAGGCCGAAACGGATCGCTTGTGGAACGCGATCGTCGGCAACGGCGGCCAGGAAAGCGCCTGCGGCTGGTGCAAGGACAAGTGGGGACTGTCGTGGCAGATCACGCCACGCGCCCTGACTGCAGCGATCACCGATCCTGATCCCGCGGCAGCCAAGCGCGCGTTCGAAGCGATGATGGAAATGGGGAAGATCGACATCGCCGCGATCGAGGCTGCCCGGCGTGGCTGAAGCCCTCCCGACTCCCGCAGCAGGCGCGCGCCTGTCCCTGCCCTCCCTCGCCCTGTGCGCCGCCCTGCTGATGACGCCGACGCTGGCTGTTGCGGTCGACAAGACCTGCGGCCGGCGACGAGAACCACGTGCACTGCGACAACTGCGATGACTGGAACGAGCCGCAGGCGCCATTCAACATCTACGGCAACACCTGGTACGTGGGCACCAGCGGGCTGTCGGCGATCCTGGTGACCGGACCCGAGGGCCATGTGCTGCTCGACGGCGCGCTGCCGCAGTCGGCGGCGCAGATCCAGGCCAATATCGAGGCGCTGGGCTTCCGCATCGGCGACGTCAAGCTGATCGTCAATTCCCACGAACACTTCGACCACGCCGGCGGCATCGCCGCGCTGCAGCGCGCCAGCGGCGCCACCGTCGCCGCGAGCGCGGCCGGCGCGCGCGTGCTGCGCCAGGGCACGCTGGGCAGCGACGATCCGCTGTTCGACGCCAAGGCGCCGGTGCACATTCCGAAGGTGGCCAAGGTCAGCGAAGTCGCCGACGGGCAGGTGCTGCGGGTCGGCTCCATCGCCGTGACCGCGCACGCCACGCCGGGCCATACACCCGGCGCCACTACCTGGAGCTGGGCCTCCTGCGAGGCCGGCCAGTGCCGCGCGGTGGTTTACGCCGACAGCCTGAACCCGGTGTCCGAGGGCGACTTCCGCTTCAGCGGCGGCAACGGACGACCGGATATTTCAAAGAGCTTCGCCGCCAGCATCGCCAAGCTGGCGGCGCTGGACTGCGACATCGTGTTGTCGACGCATCCGGGGGCGACCGGGACCCTGGAAAAGCAGGCGGCGAGGACGGCGGCGAAAAATCCATTCGTGGACTCCGCGGGTTGCCGCGAGTATGCGGCGGTGGCGGCGGAGAAACTTCGAGTGCGGCTCGCAGACGAGTCCAAGCCGAACCAGGGACTGTGATTAATCTCCAGGCGCCTGCTTTCGACCAGCGGCGAACATTCGCGAACCAGCATTAGGTCTCACATGAAGTTTCTCGCGAGCACCCGATGATCAATCGTAGAAACCTTCTGCTCTACCTATGGCTCGCGGCGCTTGCCATGCTCAGCGCGTATTACCTTTACAGGGCAGTCGACTATCGTTTCCTCCACGCAAACAGGCTTGGACCGAGCTTGTTCAACAAGCAACTCTGGTATTTCAGCCATGCGCTACTTGCGCTCCCTGTGGTATTCGGAGCCCCGCTGCAATTTCTCCCCAAGCTCCGCCAGTCAGCACCTAGCGTTCATCGGTGGATAGGACGCATCTATGTTGTCGGGGCCAGCGGCGCGGCCACTCTTGCCATCTATCTAGGCGCCACGATCGAGTACGAAGGTTCACGCCTATCCATAGTCCTGACCGGAGTGCTTTGGCTGTTTTTCACACTCGCCGCCTGGCGAGCCGCCGTCGCCAGAAACTTCGTGGCTCATCGGGCCTTCATGATTCGCAGCTATACCTTGGCCCTGGTGCTTGTCTGGCTTCGGGTGATGTACGACTTTCAGGACCACTTGTTCTTCTACGTGCAAGACGAGGAGATGAGAGACGCAACTCGGGAGTGGGCGTCTTGGGTGATCCCGCTGCTTGTGGTTGAGTTCTGGATTTCCTGGCTGCCACAGCTGAGGACCAACAATTCATTCAAGCCGAAGCCGCTTCGCGACGCGGGTCGATAGCTGACGTTCGCCCCGCAGTACTTTCGGCACGCTCCCCGGCCCGTGAACAGGTCTAGCGTTGCGGCGTAGCGATCATTGCGATCCGCAGCCGGGAGGGCCGAGATGCCAACCATGGACCGCCGCGCGTTCCTGAAACTCTCCGCCGCGCTGGGCGCAACCCTGGCCTCGGCCTGCGCGACGGTGCGCCCTTCGTCGAGTGGCTGGCGGGAACGTCGCGAGCTGTATCCGCAGGGTGTCGCGTCGGGCGATCCCGATGAACAAAGCGTCCTGCTCTGGACGCGACGTCCGTATGCGGACGGGCGTGAGAGCGCCACCCTGCTGGTCGAAGTGGCGGACGATCCGGCGTTCATGCGGGTGATCGCGACGACGGCGGCGCGGGTGCAGGCGCAGTCCGACTGGACCTGCCGCGTGCTGGTCGCCGACCTGCAACCGGCACGCGAATACTGGTACCGCTTCGTGGACGAGGAAGGCAATGGCAGCCGGATCGGTCGCACGTGACGGCACCCGGACACGACGATCCGCGGCCTTCGCGTTTCGCTTTCGTCAGCTGCCAGAGCCTCCCCGAGGGCGCGATGAATGCCTATCGGCGGATGATCTGGGAAGACGAGCGTGCCGCGCCCGAGGAGCGGCTTGGCTTCGTGCTGCACCTCGGCGATTTCGTCTACGAAGTCGTGCAATACCCCGACCAGGTCAAGGACGGACATCGCTACGACCGCATGCATCACGTTCCCGATCAAGTTCCCGCAGGGCAAGACGGTCGCCAAGAACCGCTTCTGGGTGCCGGCCTCGCTGGAGGACTATCGTGCGCTCTATCACGCGTACCTGCAGGACCCAGATCTGCAGGCCGCACGCGCGCGATTTCCGTTCGTGTACATTTGGGACAACCACGAAATTTCCTGGCAAGGCTGGCAATCGATCCAGGAGTTCGAGGACGAGGGTTGGGTTCCCGCACAGACGCTCAAGGTCGCCGGTAACCAGGCCTGGTTCGAATACCAGCCGGCGCGGGTGCTGCCGCCGGGCTCGAAGCTGGAGACCTTCAACGCGCCGCACGTGGTCGACACGCCGGTCAACGGAATTCGACGATACCGGCCTGGGCACCGAAGCCAACAACCTGGCCGCGATCAACAGCCTGGTCATCTATCGCGCCTTGCGCTGGGGCCGGCACATCGACCTGATCCTCACCGACCAGCGCAGCTTCCGCTCGCGCGACCCCGGCAACCACGACGAAATCAATCCGCTGTTCGAAAACGACTCCCTGGGCTTCGTCCCCGAGGAATTGTGGGCGCAGCTCGACGCCGGCCGCGACTACGCCGACGGCCATCCGCCGGCGAAGCTGAGCTTCGGCGACAAAAGCGTTGCCAATTACCGCGCCGGCGAAGCCGCGCAGACGATGCTGGGTGCGAAGCAGAAAGCCTGGTTCCTTGAGCGGCTGCGCGGCGCGACCGCCACCTGGAAAATCTGGGGGAATTCGCTGGGAACCCCGGACTGGCGCGTCGATCCGCAATAATCTTCCGGCCGAGCTGGGCAAGTGGAATGGCGCCGGCTTTGGCCTGATGGCCACCTATGACTGGGGTGGCATGTACCACGAACGCGCCGAAATATTCGATGCCGTGCGTGATGCCGGCATCACCGGATTCGCGATTGTCTCCGGCGATCGCCACAGCTTCTGGGCGGGCTACGCGGCGAAGACCTTGCCGCCCGCCGCGTTCGAGCCCGTGGGCGTGACTTTCGTGGGCGGTTCGATCACTTCACCCGGGATGGTCGAAGCCAACGAGCACGACCTGAAAAAGGACAATCCCTTGCGACCGCTGTACGTCGCCAATCCGGGTGACGGGCCTGCTGCAGCCCACCGATGAATCTGTTGCTGCACCACGGCGTGCGCTCCGCGCTGGAATACGCAAGCAGCGGCAACCTGCAGAAGGCGCACGCAGTGAGTAATCCGGAGCTGGCCCCGCACCTGAGTTTCGTGGACATGGGCGGGCATGGCTATGCCACCGTGCGCGTCGACGCCAGCACGATGGTGACCGAGTTCGTCTGCATCCCGCGGCCGGTCGAGCGCAGTGCCGAGCGCGGACGGCGGGCCTCTGCGCTACCGGGTCCGCCTCGACGTGCCGCTCTGGCGCGCAGGCGAACAGCCACAAATGCGGCAGACTGTCGTGGAAGGCGATGCGGGCTTGTCGGTGTAAAGCGCCGATCGCGGCGCAGGATCACGGCGCGTTCTTCTTCCCGCGCGCCAGCATTGCATTCAGCGACGTCCGGTAGTTCGCGATCACGTTGATGGCCACGCCCTGGTTGGCCACCCAGAACCGGAGCTCCGGCAGGAGTTTCGGGTCTTTCACGTAGGCATCGAGTATCGCTTGAGCCTGCGCCTCGGGGATCGGCGAGTCGCAATCGATCAGGCGCTGTTCGGTCGGGCTGGGCTGAGCCCAGCACTTCGCCCAGATATGGTCGGCGGCGACCGATGGCGTCAGCCCGCGCACGATCTTTCGGTATTCCGGTTGCAGGTAAAAGATGTAAGCGACGCCGGATCCACTTTCCAGGTAGTACTGGGACAAGCCTTCGCGCAGCGTTTCGTCACGGATCAGGCCCAGTTCGCCGCCACTGCGCATCTCCTGGTAGGTCGCGTCCGAAGGGCACCCACTGCCAGAGCTGGCTGGCCTGGTAGAACGCCAGCACCGTTTTCCAGGCGGAGCCTTGCACGAGTTCGCCGGATTCGGCGTAGTGGATGGCCGCCTTGCCGTCGTCGATCACCTTGCGCCAGAAGTCCTCGCGGCGCTGGATCGACAGCAGGTCGGTAGCCAGGTTGCCGCGGATGCGGGCCAGGTAGGCGTGCGCCTTGGCGTCCTCGACGCGCTGCTCGTTCCAATTGGCGGCCTGGATTCCCAGGAACACGCCGAGCGCGATCAGCGCGAACTCGACGGTGATTGCCGTCCAGTTCTGCTCCTTCAGGGCATGGGCGAGGCGACGCAGGATCATGGTGCTTCCTTGGCGATCTTGAGGTACTCCTCGAGGACCAAGCCTAAACGAAAACTGGCGCGACGAGACACCCGTCGGCGCGTACTTGCCGTCAGGACAGGGTAGCGCGCAGCAACCGCGAGGGCACGGCGCGATCGTCGGCATCGCTGACCAGCCACACGACTTCGCCATCCACCGCGACGCCTTCCACCTTCGATGATGTGTCGAGACGTCGGTGCCAGCGCAGCGCGCCGTCCGGCGCCATGCGCACCAGGGCCGAGCCAAGGCAGGGGCCGTCCTGATAGGCATCGCTGGTGTCTTCGAGCACGGCGGACGCAAGCAGGTCGCCATCGTCGCATACGGTGAGGTCGGTGCAGGACCAGGGAACCTCGCCGTGCATGCCAAGGTCCAGGTCCACGATGCGCGGGGCGCGCGTTACTGCGAACCGCTGCGACTCCAGAGCGTGCTGCAGGTCGTGCATCGCGAGGAAGATCAGCGCGGTGCGCTGGTCGCTGCGGTTGCCGCGCTGCAATAGAACCAATTCGTCCCCGACCAGTGCAGCACCTTCGAGGTTGAGCTCGGGAAACGTCTCGCGCAGACAGGCGCAAAGCGCCGAGGTGTCGATGACGGTGGTGCGCTCGCGGCGATCGACCAGTACCGCCCGCTCACGCGTGGCGCGGGAACCCGATCCCATGGCCAGCAAGCCATGGTCGGGCAGATCCACGAGGATCTCGAAATCCGCTTTGTGCTTCTTGCGCTCGGACTTCTTGCTTGGCAGTTCGCCAGGCAGCAACGCGATGCAACGCGTGGCGCCGTCCGGGCCGAACACATACAGGGAGTTCTCGTCGTCGGCCACGACATGGAAGGACCCTTCGCGCAGCACCAGTCCACTGGCGGCGCTGACGTCGAGCGTGCGCATGATGCTGGTCGCGATCATTTTGCGCAGCGTTGAGGGGTTCGTGCAGCCATGCCCTATCTTCCCATGGCCGGTGGCAGCGAGTTAGCGCGTATGCTGCCTCGAGGTATCCCAAATAACCCACACCCACTCCAAGGAAGATCATGACCCCGAGCACCCGCACCACCCTCCTGCTCTGCGCGCTGCTCGCTGGCCTTGCCAGCTCCGCCGGTCCCGCCGTGGCGATGACCTCGGGCACGCCAGCCGACGGCACCGGCCATCCGGCGGCGGTGGCGATGCTGCGCTCGGATGGCTATTGGGCGCGTCCGTTCTGTTCGGGCATGCTGATCTCGGGCAAGGTGGTGGCGACCGCGAGCCACTGCATGTCGCCTGCGCTGGCCTGGCAGCAGGGCGGCTGGCAGATCCTGGTGACCAACGACCCGACCCTGCAACAAGACGCGAACGGCTGGTTGGTGGCTGATGACCTGGCCACGAAGCGCGTCGTCAGCCAGATCGTGCTCAACCCGGCCTACAACCCCAAGCTGAAAAACGGCTTCGCGAACGACGTTTCCGCGGCGGTGCTCGAGAGCCCGATCGTGCTCGACCCGTCGGCGCTGCCGACCCTGCCGCCCATCGGCATCCTGGACCAGCTGCGTACCAGCAAGTACCTGCAGACCGCGACCTTCACCGTGCTCGGCTACGGCACGCAGGAAAAAGCCCTGCCCGGCAACACCGGCCCCACCCACCCCTTCAGCGGCGAGCGCCGCGTCGGCGCGCTCGGCTACGACGCGCTGGACAAGAACTTCATCCACCAAAGCCAGCGCATCTCCCAGGGCGAAGACGGCGCCTGCAACGGCGACTCCGGCGGCCCGAGCCTGTTGCGCCTGGGCGAAACCGACTACCTGGTGGGCGTGACCAGCAGCGGCGACAATCCGTGCGTGGCCACGAACACGGCCACGCGCACGGATACGGCCGAGGGGATCAACCTGCTGACGGCGGTGTTGGCAGCGAATCCTGACGGCGGGGAATGATGTTTTCGGAACCGGGCGGCAGCAAGTCCTCCAGGAAGAAAGCAGACAGCTCCGAACGGCCGGCGAGACCGGATTTCGTATAGACCGCGCTCGATTGCACCCGCGCGGTCTTTTCGGTGGTGCGGCGCGCGATGGCTATTTCCTTCAGGCTCAGGCCTTTCAGCAAGAGGAAGGCGACTTCCTTTTCGGCCGCCGACAATTGCCATTGGTCCAGTTGCAGGCTGATCGATTGCGACAGGCCGTCCAGGTACTTCTTCGAACCCGTGCGCCAGGCCTCGGCCTGTTGCCGGAATGCCGAGAAATCCCGGCCCTGGGCATCCAGGCGCCGGCGCAATTGCCACGCGCCACGCAGCAGGTGGAACGCGCCGAAGCATGCGGCCACGGCCACCGATGCCTCGGCCAATACGTGCCACAGGGTCACGCCCTGGCGCAGGTCGACAGCCACATCGATGGCCGCCAGCAGCGCGATCAGTGCGAGCACGCCGGCAATGACGGCGCGCTCGCTGGTCAGCAGCGCGCTGCCACTCGACCCTGCGCCTTCGTCGCTATCAGTCATCGTCCCCGCCTTCGCCCGATTCGTTTTCGCCCGACTCGTTCTCACCCAGTTGCAGGGTGGTGCCGAACAAGTCCAGCGTGCGTGCCTGCGCATCATAGTGCTGCACCAGGTAACCCATGAACAGGCCGGTGAGGAGGACGAATGCCCATCCGGCGACAGGCACGGAGCGCACCGCTTCCTGATCGCCGGTCAGCGCCTGCTTCCTGCCGGTGACCATGCTGGCTTGCAGATGATCGCGGTGCTTGAGCACGTGCACCGCCACGCCCGCGATGTGCAGCAGCACGACGACCAGGAAGGCATTGGCCATGAGTTCGTGCACTTCCTTGATCGAGTCGTTCTCGCCGCCGGTGGCCATCAGGTAGCCGGTGATGCCCAGCCCGATCGCCAGGCCAATCATCGCCACCGCCGCCCAGCTCGAGGCCGGGTTGTGGCCGATCCAGCGCCGGCTGTCGCCGGAGAACATGCCCTTGAAGTAGGCGATCAGTTGCGCCGGGTTCAGGACCAGGTCGGTGAGCCGCGCATGACGGGTCCCGACCAGTGACCAGATCAGCCGCAGCACGACCACGAACACCATGCCCAGGCCCGCCAGCATGTGCAGCGAGAATCGGGCCGATTCGTCATCGACCAGGTTGGAGATGGCGAACGCCGTGACGAAGAAGCCGGCGAACAGCCAGTGGAAGACACGGGTTGGAGAATCGTAGACGAGTACCTGGCGCATGGGCGATTCCTCGGGGGGCGGTGTCCGGATTCTCTACACGCCACCCCATCGGGGCCATAAGGCGAATGACCTAGCCGGAGGAAAATCAACGACTTGGTGTCTCGCCTGCAAAGCCGAGTCGTTCGCCGTTCCACGCCGAGGGCTGATTTCGGCGGCGATCCCACAAGCCAAACACCCCAGGAAAAAGAAAGCGGCCCAAAGGCCGCTTTCTCTTGTTGAACTTAAGCGAGGCCGATCACCCGCACTTCGAATACCCACAATTCAAACAAGTCTGGCACCCGTCCATCAAAACAAGCGCCTTCGTACTGCACTTATGACAAAGCGTCGCAGTAGCCGGAAAAGAAGCGCCCTCACCGGAATCGGAAACCGCCTCGTCAGCGCGTGCGCTGTCGGCTCCGGCTCCGGCGAGGTCGCCGGTTAACACGTTGGCACTGGGGGCGTCAGGGGACTTTTTTTTTGCGCGGTTCTCGTAGGCCGAACGCTTTTCGGCGATCAGCGCGCGCTGGGCTTCGCTCAGCTCGGGGTCGATGATCATGCCGATCGACTTCAGGTGCTCCTCCACCACGCTGCCGATCTCGGCGACGATGGACGGCATGTATACGCCGCCGGCCTTGAAGTAGCCACCGCGCGGATCGAACACGGCCTTCATCTCGTCCACCAGGAAGGTCACGTCGCCGCCCTTGCGGAACACGGCGGACATGATGCGGGTCAGCGCCACGATCCACTGGAAGTGGTCCATGTTCTTGGAGTTGATGAACACCTCGAACGGGCGGCGCAGTTCGTGCTCGGTGCCCTGGTTCAGGACGATGTCGTTGATGGTCACGTACATCGCGTGCTCGACCAGCGGCGACTTGATCTTGTAGGTGGAGCCGACCAGCGCCTCGGGGCGCTCGATCTTCTCGTGCATCTGGATGATGTTGGAAACCGGATCGGCGGCCAGCATGGCGGCGGCCTCGGCAGCGGCGCTCGCGGCGGCAGCTTCGCGCTCGCGGTCTTCCGGCTTCTGGACGCTGTAGGACTTGATCTTCTTGTTGATCTTGATGGTCATGGAACGTGTTGCTCCTGGATCTTTGCTGGGTGTGTTCTTCTTGAAACCGTCGCCCCTCCCGTTTCGGGGAGGGGCTGGGCCTGTTGCAATCGGAACATCTAGTTATTGGATGAAGCGTGCAGCGGGTACAACGTGAAATCGTCAGCCGGCAAGCAAATCAGAACTTGCCGTAGTAACCCTCTTTGAGGGCATCGAACAGATTGGCGGCGCTGTGCATTTCGCCGTCGTATTCGATTTCCTCGTTGCCCTTGGCTTCGACCACGGTGCCGTCTTCCAGCTCGAATCGGTAGGTGGTGTTCTCCAGGTCCGCTTCCTTGACCAGCACGCCCTGGAAGGCGGCCGGGTTGAAGCGGAAGGTGGTGCAGCCCTTCAAGCCCTGCTTGTGGGCGTACATGTAGATGTCCTTGAAATCCTCGTAGGGATAATCCGTCGGGACGTTGGCGGTCTTGGAAATGGACGAGTCGATCCACTTCTGCGAGGCGGCCTGGATATCCACGTGCGCCTTGGGCGTGATGTCGTCGGCGGACGATGAAGTAATCGGGCAGCCTGGTTGCCTCATCCGTCCGAATACGGCATGGCCTCGGCGTTGACCAGGTTGCGGTAGGCCAGCAGCTCGAAGCTGAAAACCTCGACCTTTTCCTTGGACTTCTTGCCTTCGCGGATCACGTTGCGGCTGTAGTGGTGGGCGAAGCTCGGCTCGATGCCGTTGGAGGCGTTGTTGGCCAGGCTCAGCGAAATGGTGCCGGTCGGCGCGATCGAGCTGTGGTGGGTGAAGCGGCCGCCGGTTTCGGCGAGTCTGCTTGACCAGCTCGGGCGCAACCGTCGCCACCCGCTGCATGTAGCGCGAGTACTTGGCCAGCAGCACGCGGCCGTTGATCTTCTGGCCCAGCTTGTAGCCGTCCTTCTTCATCTCCGGGCGCTTGCGCAGCATCTCGGCGGTGACCGTGAACTCTTCGTCCATGATCGGCGCCGGGCCTTTTTCCTTGGCCAGTGCCAGAGCCGACTTCCCAACCGGCCAGCGCCATGTCGCGCGACACCGCTTCGGTGAAGGCGCAGCTTTCCGGCGAGCCGTACTTCATCTTGAGCATGGTCACGGTGCTGCCCAGGCCCAGGAAGCCCATGCCGTGGCGGCGCTTGCGCATGATCTCGTCGCGCTGCTGTTCCAGCGGCAGGCCGTTGACCTCGACCACGTTGTCGAGCATGCGGGTGAACACGCGCACGACTTCCTTGTATTCCTCCCAGTCGAAGTGGCCTTGTCGGTGAACGGGTCGCGCACGAAGTTGGTCAGGTTGATCGAGCCGAGCAGGCAGGCGCCGTAGGGCGGCAGCGGCTGCTCGCCGCAGGGATTGGTCGCGCGGATGTTCTCGCACCACCAGTTGTTGTTCATCTCGTTGACCCGGTCGATCAGAATGAAACCCGGCTCGGCGAAGTCGTAGGTGGAGGCCATGATCCGGTTCCACAGCTGCCGGGCGCGGATATGGCTGAAGATCTTGCAGGCCACCAGGCCGTCTTCGCGGGTCACGTACAGTTCGGTGTGCGGCCAGTCGCGCCACACCACCTGCGTCGGGTCGTTGAGATCGACCTCGTCTTTTTCTTTCAGGTTCACCGGGAACACCAGCGGCCAGTCGGCGTCTTTCTCGACCGCGTCCATGAATTCGTCGGTGATGAGCAGGGACAAATTGAACTGGCGCAGGCGGCCGTCTTCGCGCTTGGCGCCGATGAATTCCTTCACGTCCGGATGCGAGACGTCGAAGGTACCCATCTGCGCGCCGCGGCGGCCACCGGCCGAGGACACGGTGAAACACATCTTGTCGTAGATATCCATGAAGCTCAGCGGGCCGGAGGTGTAGGCGCCGGCGCCGCTGACATAGGCGCCGCGCGGACGCAGCGTCGAGAATTCGTAGCCGATGCCGCAACCGGCCTTCAGGGTCAGGCCGGCCTCGTGGACCTTGTCCAGGATGCCGTCCATGGAATCGGTGATGGTGCCCGAGACCGTGCAGTTGATCGTGCTGGTGGCTCGGCTTGTGCTCGAGCGCGCCGGCATTGGAGGTGATGCGGCCGGCGGGGATCGCTCCGCGGCGCAGGGCCCACAGGAATCGCTCGTACCAGTATTTCTGCTTCTCGGTGCTGGTCTCGGCGTCCGACAGCGCCTTGGCCACGCGCTTGTAGGTGTCGTCGATGGTCACATCGACCGGCTCGCCCTTCTTGCTCTTCAGGCGGTATTTCTTGTCCCAGATGTCAACCGAAGCTGGCTGCATGGCGATGCCTTGCGCCGCTTCCGTGATTGCGCCCTGCTTGACCGCCTCCAGGCGAACAGTACTCATTGTTCTCGAATCCTCATGCTGGCCCCGTTGTGCGGAAGCTCGATTGTTTTAACGGTGTGACGCACTTCTCACTGGCAAACGCAAACGCAGATGAAGCGCAGGCGCGGGGCCAAAACCCCGAAACGCATCGGTAAGTCCTCGGATACACCCCATTCTGTATCGCTCGTCGCGTAGTACAGGCCCTCACCAGACCCCATCGCTTGGGGCCCTCCCCTGCTGCTCACCCAACATGTTGTGTGCCAGCCGGGGATCAAAAGTACGCCCGGGCACCGGACCTGTCAACCGCCTGCAACAAAGCACTCCAGGGGAAAAAAGCCATGGACGGCAAGGACTTGGACAGCACCCCCGGAGAAAGTTTTTTTCCTGAACTTCTTGCTTATCGGCCGGTCAGCCTCATTTGTTAGTCTTGTCCCAACCCGGCCGACACGGCTCAGGAATCACTCCATGCGCCCTATTACCGCTGTTTCCTGCCTGTTGCTGGCCGCCCTGGGCGGCGGCGTGACGGCACGCCTGCTGACCCCGACCCCTGCCGACCCGACCCCTGCCGCGGACCTCATGGAGTCGGCCGCCAGCGCCGCCCTGCCGGCGAGCGCCTTCGCCGCGCACCCCGGCGCCCACCTCCGCCGCGCCCATGCCCTCGCTGGCGCCGATGCTGGAGCGGGTCACCCCGGCGGTGGTGAACATCTATACCAAGCAGGTGGTGCGGGTCGAGGAACCCGCTGGCGGAGTTCTTCGGCGGCAGCCGTATCCCGCAGGAGCGGGTCCAGCAGTCGCTGGGCTCGGGCGTGATCGTGGACGCCACCCGCGGCCTGATCCTGACCAACAACCACGTGATCGAGGGCGCCGACGCGGTATCGGTGACCCTGGGCGACGGCCGCACCTTCGAAGCGCAGCCGATCGGCTCGGATGCCGATACCGACCTGGCGGTGATCCGGATCACCGCGACCGGGCTGCGCTCGATGCCGCTGGCCGACTCGGCGGCGCTGCGCGTGGGCGACTACGTGGTGGCGGTCGGCAACCCCTTCGGCCTCGGCCAGACGGTTACCTCGGGCATCGTCTCCGCGGTCGGCCGCAGCGGCCTGACCGGGCTTGGCTACCAGAGCTTCATCCAGACCGATGCCTCGATCAATCCGGGCAACTCCGGCGGCGCGCTGGTCAACCTGCGCGGCGAGCTGGTCGGCATCAATTCGGCCAGCTACAACCCGCAGGGCAGCGCGGCCGGCAACATCGGCCTGGGCTTCGCGATTCCGGCCAACCTGGCGCGCGAGGTGATGCGCCAGCTGATGGCCTACGGCGAAGTGCGCCGCGGCTCGCTCGGCCTTTCCAGCGTTGATGTCACGCCGGAGTTGGCCAAGCAATTCGACCTGGTCAACGGTTCGCGCGGCGCGCTGGTCGCGCGCGTGTATCGCGGCTCGCCGGCGGAAGTGGCCGGCGTGAAGCCCGGCGACCTGATCGTCGCGGCCAACGGACAGCAGATCAAGAGCGCGCAGGACCTGCACAACCTCGAGGGCCTGCTTCCGGTCGGGCAAGCGGTCCGCCTGGACGTGCAGCGCGACGGCCAGCGGCTGGCGATGTCGGCCACGCTCAAGGCGCAGCCCAAGGAAATCGATGGCCAGAAACTGGATCCGCGATTGAGCGGCGCCACCTTCACCGAATTGCCCGAACGCTATCGCCAGCAGGGCCTGCGCGGCGTGATCGTGAGCAAGGTGGCCGCGGGCAGCCGCGCGAGCCGCAACGAACTCGACGGCGGCGACCTGGTGCTGGCGATCAATCGTCGCCAGGTGGCGGACATGAATGATTTCCGCGCGCAGCTTTCGCCGGCGCCGGGTTCGCTGGTGCTGATGCTGCAGCGTGGCAGCGCGCGCGGCGAGTTGCCGATGAAATGAATTTAAGGCAGGCTCAGTGAGCAAGGCATAGTCTGCGCGAACGTTTCAATCACAGTTTCACGAAGGAGTGCTTGCCATGGTCAAGGAAAACAATGGGTCTGAAGGCCACACCGAGTCTGCCCGCGAAATCCTGGACAAGGCCGCGCTGGCCCGCGACAAGGCGACCGTCGGTGTCGCCGATGCGGTGAACAGCGGCGTCGAGGCGGCGCAGAAAGCCAAGGCCATGCTCGACGAAAAACTGGAAGGCTTGATCGACTCCGGCAAGGATGTCATCGACCAGGCCGAAGACCTCATCCGCTCGCGTCCGTGGGTCAGCTTTGGCGCCGCGTTCGCCGCCGGCTACCTGGTCGCCAAGCTCACCCGCTCGCACAAAGACTGATCCATGCCGGTGCTCGATGCGGCCGAACGCCTGAAGCAGGACGTCGGCTCGCTGCTCGAGGCGGGCCGCGAGGTCGCACGCGAGTACGGCGGTGTTGGCGCGGCGTTCCGGCGCCTGGTGCTTTCCGATATTTCGCTGGCGCGCGTGGCGCTGGTGCGCGGCCTGGTGTTCCTGCTGTTGTGCGCGCTGGCCGCCGGCACCGCCTGGGTGGTGACCATGGCGATGATCGTGGTCGCGCTGCGGGAAGTCGGCCTGTCCTGGCTGATGGCGCTGTTGCTGCCGCTGGTGATCAGCTGCGCCGTGGCCTGGTTCGCCTGGCGCGGCGCGCGACGGGCGCTGGCGTATGCCGACCTCGACGCCACGCGACGGCAACTGGCCATCTGGTTCCCGCCCACCCAGCCGATTTCAACCGAAGCGCCTGACGGCGCGGCCAATCCAGGTCCGCCCGATCCGGACGGCCCGGTCGAGCCGATCAAGCCGACCGCGCCATGAGCATCGAAGACCGTCTCAAGACGGTGCTGCAGGCCGAGAACGACTGCAACCGGCATTCGGGCAACGCCCGCCGGGCGCTGGACTCGATGAAGGAAAAATTCCGCGAAGCGGCCACGCCCTGGCGGATCGTCACCGTGGGCGTGATCGCCGGCTTCATTGCCGGCCGCAGCGGTGGCGGTGGCGGCGCGGAGGGCGGCAGCGGGCTGGGTGGAAAATTGTTCGCCACGCTTTCCCAGGCGGTGCTCAGCTCGATGGGCGCCGCGGTCACGGCCGGCTTCGCGGCGGAGGCCGCGACCGATCCCGCGACCGAAGCGACCGACAGCGATCGACCGACGAAGCCGGTGAAAAGGTCAGCGCGTCGGATCCTGCATGAAGCAGCCGGCCGCGTCGTACCAGAAGTAAACCTGATCCTGCGGCGGCGCCGGCACCGAAATGAAACTCAGGTGGCACTGCACTTCCGTCTGCTTGCCGGCCATGCCCGGGATGGTCGTGCTCGCCGGCGCGCTGGCGCCGACGGTGCAGCTCCAGTCCTGGCCGTAACGGGCGATGTCGGTGGAATTGTTGAGGCTTTCGTAGCTGACGCTCCAGCCAAAGGTGTTGCCGGCGACCAGCGGAAACGGCTTGCCGACCGTCTTCTCGATGGCCACTGCCTTGAGCACGCTGTCGATGACGCCGCGCTTGCTGGACATCTGCGAGCTCATGTTCAGCGGAATGAAACCCGCCCAGGTCTCGCCGCTGGCGACGGTCTTGTACATGCCGCCCTCGCCCGCCAGCACCGTCTGCTCGAGATGGCACTGGTTGCTGCCGGGCACGCGCCGCAGCGTGGTGTCGGAGGACACCGGCAGCGTCTTGTTGACCACGCGCGATCCGGCGCGATGCAGCGGCGCCGCCTTGCCCTTGGGCAGCCGGAAGAACGCGTCGCTGGCGATCCGGCTGTCGAGATCCGCGCTGGCGGGCTTCGCGGCGACAGGCGCGCGCGGTGCGCTGCGGTGCGAGGCGCTGGCGGCGCGACGGCGACCGGCGGCGGCGAGGCGGCAGCAGGCGCGGTGGCGGGAACCGCGGCCGGCGCTACGGCGGCGGGAGGCTCGACTGCGGTCGGAGGCTCGACTGCGACTGCAGGCGCGACGGCGGGCGCAGCCTTGGGCGCAGGCGCGGCGTCGGCAGACTTTGCAGCGCTCGGCGTCCAGTTCACTTCATGCAGGTCGTAGATGCGGATGCCGAAACTGCGTTTGCGCAGGATGGCGGCGACCTCGGCGCGGCGGCTCGTGTCTGCCGCTTCACGCGTTGCGGAAGTCACGCAGCTCTTCTCGCCGCCGCCACCCAGCGTGCCCACGTAGGCGAGGAATTCCGTGGCCAGGGCCGTGCCTGCGGCATCGGTTCCCGGCGGCGTGGAGAAAGGCTGCGAGAGCCAGATTTCGTGCTTGTCCGTATTCTTGACCCAGCAATAGGTGGCTCGATCCGAATCCGTTGCCTGGGCGAAGCCGGCAACCGGTGCAAGAACGGACAGGGCCAGTACGGCGGCGGCGAAAGACTTCATGGGATAGGCGACTCCGGGACGAACGGCGATCTTCCCATCGGCCTGTCGATCGCACAACGCCGGGGCGCATAAACAGCGCATTAAGCCGTTGCACTGTAAGGTGCCCCGATGAACGATGCGATGCATAGCGAGCAACCAGCCGAAACCGCCGTCGTCGTCGAGGCCGAGCCCTCGGCCGTGGCCGGCATGGGCGCGGTGCGGCTGATCGCGCTGCTCTTCAGCCTGGCCGCCTGCTGGCTGGCCCGCGACCTGCTGGTGCCGATCATGCTGGGAATGTTGCTGGCGTTGCTGGCCAATCCGATGGTCACGCGATTGACGCGCATCTGGATACCGCGCTGGCTCGGCGCGCTGGTGGTGGTGCTGGGCGGCCTGGCGCTGGCGGTCTCGCTGGCCAGCCTGCTGGTCGGGCCTGCCAGCGATTGGGTCAAGCAAGCCCCGACCGAACTGCGCCAGCTGGCTCCGAAGCTCAAGAAGCTGACCAGACAGGTGGAACAGGCCAACAAGGCCGCCGCCTCGATCGTCAGCGCCGCCGGCGCCGCGCCGACCGCCAACTCGGTGGCAGCCGATGTCGACAAGCCGCGCCCACCCAATCTGTGGACGCTGATTTCCGGTGCGCCGGCCGCGCTGGCCTCGGTGCTGGCGGTGGTGTTGCTGTCCTATTTCTTCCTGGTCTATGGCGAAGGACTGCAGCGACACGCCATCGCCCGCCTGACCGGGCCCGAGAAGAAGCTGCTGACGATCGACATCCTGCGCACGATCGAGTCGGACCTGTCGCGCTATGTGCAGACCATCAGTTTCATCAACGTGGCGCTCGGGCTGGTCCTGACCGGCGGCCTTTACTGGCTGGGCCTGGATATCGCGGACGCCCTGCTCTGGGGCACGCTGGCTGCGCTGCTGAATTTCGTACCCTACGTCGGGCCGCTTAGCTGGCGTGATCCTGCTGGCCCTGGTCGGCGTGGTCGCCTTCGACAAGCCGGCGCAGATGCTGGTGCCGCCAGCGCTGTACCTGGGCCTGCACGTACTCGAGTCGCAATTCCTGACGCCGGTGATCCTGGGCCGGCGCATGGCGATCTCGCCGCTGGTGATGCTGCTGTGGCTGATGCTCTGGGGCTTCCTGTGGGGCATCGCCGGACTGTTGCTGGCGGTACCGATGCTGGCCAGCCTGAAAATCGTCGCCGAACGGATCGAGGGATGGCGCGGCTGGGCCAAGGTCATCGAGTAGGCCCGCAGGGATTCACGCTCTCTTCCCCCGCCCGCGTTAACCTACCCGGATGACTGTTGCACCCAAAGCCCTGAGCCTTGACCTGGATGACACCCTGTGGCCGATCTGGCCGGTCATCGAGCGCGCGGAAGCCGCGCTCCACGCCTTCCTGCGCGAGCGTTGCCCGCGCACCGCCGAGCGCTATCCGATCGAGTTGATGCGCGACCTGCGCGAGCGCATCGCCGCCGAGCATCCGCAGCACGCCCATGATTTCACCAAGCAGCGCAAGCTTTCGCTGGCGCATGCCCTGCGTACGTCCGGCGACGACGAAAAGCATGTCGAGGACGCCTTCAGCGCGTTTTATTCGGCGCGCAACGACATCGAGTTCTATCCCGACGCGCTGGCCGCGCTGGATCGCCTGGCCGCGCGCTGGCCGATCGCCGCGTTGACCAATGGCAATGCCGACCTGGGCAGGATCGGCATCGCCGACCGCTTCACGGTGTTCGTCGCCGCGCGCGAGGCCGGCCATGCCAAGCCGGACGCGCCGATCTTCCACGCCACCTGCGAGCGCCTGGGCCTGGCGCCGCACGAAGTGCTGCACGTCGGCGACGATCCGCTGCTCGATGTCGCCGGCGCCTCGTGGGCCGGCCTGCGCACCTGCTGGATCAATCGGCGCGACGAGTCCTGGCCGGACGGACTGCCGGCGCCTGACCTACAATTCAACACTCTGGATGCATTGGCCGATTGGCTCGATGCGAAGCATCCCGCCACGGAGAAAGCATGAGTCTTCCCGCGTGTTTCGTTGCAGCCGGCGAAGCCGCCGGCGCCTGCCCGGTGATCACTGTCGATCGCGCCAGCTTTCCAGCCTGGCGCGAAGCCCAGTCGGCGCCGACGATTGCCTGGCTGGATGCGAATTCCTTCACGCCGGGCGCCGGCAGTTTCCTGCTGGTGCCCAATGCCCAGGGCGCTCCGCAGTTCGTCATCGCGGCCATCGCCGATGCCGCCGATCCGCTGGCCCTTTCGCACCTGCCGAGCCTGTTGCCGGCGGGCGATTATCGGTTGCAGGCCGACTCGCCGGCGCCGGTGGATTTTTCCTCGGCGCTGTTCGGCTGGGGCATGGGCGCCTATCGCTTCGAGCGCTATCGCAGCCCGGCCCGCGCCATGGCGCGGCTGGCGGTCGATGCCGCCGAAGCCGAGGCTTCGGAAGCCCTCGCCCTGCTGACCGCCAGCCAGCTGGTGCGCGACCTGGTCAACACGCCGACCGAGCACATGGGTCCCGCCGATCTGGAAGCGGTTGCCCGCGCGATGGCCGCGGCGCACGGCGCGCGGCTCGACGTCGTCACCGGCGATGAGCTGCTGGCGCAGAATTTCCCGACCATCCACGCCGTCGGCCGCGCCAGCCATCGCGCGCCGCGCCTGATCGAATTGAACTGGGGCAATGAAGCGCATCCGCACGTGGCCATCATCGGCAAGGGCGTGTGCTTCGATTCCGGCGGCCTGGACATCAAGCCCGCGGACGGAATGCGCAACATGAAAAAGGACATGGGCGGCGCGGCCCATGCGCTGGCGCTGGCGCAGCTGGTGATGTCGCGCGGCCTGCCGATCCGGCTGACGCTGCTGGTGCCGGCCGTGGAGAATTCGATCGCCGGCAACGCCTTCCGCCCCGGCGAAGTCATCGTTACCCGCCAGGGCCTGAGCGTGGAAATCGACAACACCGACGCCGAAGGGCGCCTGGTGCTTTGCGACGCCCTCGCCTACGCGGCGGAAAAGAAGCCGGCGCTGATCCTGGACTTCGCCACGCTCACCGGTTCGGCGCGGGTTGCGCTGGGCCCGGACGTGCCGGCGATGTTCGCCAATGACGAAGCGCTGGCGGCCGATTTCCTCGCCGCCGGCGAACAGGCGCGCGACCGCGTCTGGCGGATGCCGCTGTGGCGTCCCTACCTGAGCTACCTGAAGAGTTCGATTGCCGACCTGGGCAATTCCGGCTCCTCGCGCATGGCCGGGCCGATCACCGCCGCGCTTTATCTGGAACGCTTCATACCCGAAGCGCAGGCCTGGGCGCACCTGGATCTGTACGCGTGGAACGACAGCGACCGCCCAGGCAAGCCGGCCGGCGGCGAAGCGCAGGGTTTGCGCGCTGGTTTCGGCCTGTTGAAAAAACGCTTTCCCCTACACTGATTCCTTGCCTGGTGATCCATGACTGCTTCCCCCGATCTGCTCAAGGAATTGCGAATTGATCGCCGTCCCGGCGCCCTGAAGAAGAAACGACGCTGGCCGATGTACCTGGCCATCGCCGTGGTGATTCTCGGCGCGCTGTGGTGGCTCGGCGGCGCCCGCCCGATCGAAGTCGAAACCGCCAAGGCGCGTTCCGCGGCCGAGGGCGGCGCGGCCTCGGTGCTCGACGCCTCCGGCTATGTCACGGCGCGGCGGATCGCAACGGTCTCTTCCAAGATCACCGGCAAGGTCAGCGAAGTGCTGATCGAGGAAGGCCAGCGCGTCGCCGAAGGCGAAGTGCTGGCGCGCCTGGACGCCGACGACGCCGACGCGCAACGCGACCTGGCGCAGGCGCAGGTGGCGTCCTCGCAATCGCAACTGGCCGAGGCGCAGGCGCAGCTGAAGCTGGCCGAGAGCAACCTGGTCCGCACCCGCGAACTGGCGGCGAAGCAAACTGGTCGCCACCGCCTCCCTCGACAGCGCCATCGCCGAGCGCGATTCGCGCGCCGCCCGGCTGATCAGCCTGCAGCGCGCGGTCAACGTCGCGCAGGATCAGCTGAAGATCGCCCAGCTCGGCGTCGACAACACCATCATCCGCGCGCCCTTCGCCGGCGTCATCGTCGACCAAGGCCGCGCAGCCGGGCGAAATGATTTCGCCGATCTCCGGCGGCGGCGGCTCGATCCGCACCGGCATCGGCACGCTGGTGGACATGGATTCGCTGGAAGTGCAGGTGGACGTCAACGAGGCCTACATCGGCCGCGTGCAGCCGCGCATGCCGGTCGAGGCGGTGCTCAATGCCTATCCGGACTGGAAGATCCCCGGCGAAGTGATCGCCATCATTCCGACCGCCGACCGCAGCAAGGCCACGGTGAAGGTGCGCATCGCGCTCAACACGAAGGATGCGCGGATCGTGCCCGACATGGGCGTGCGCGTGAGCTTCCTGGAAGCCGAAAAACCGGGCGCGCCCAAGCCGACCGGCGTGCTGGGTGCCGACCCGCGCGGTGCAGGCCGAGGATGGCAAGAGCGCGGTGTTCGTGGTCGAAGGCGACAAGGTTTCGCGCGTCGAGGTGACCGCTGGCGAAGTCCGCGATGTCGACCAGATGATCTCCAAGGGCCTCAAGGGCGGCGAAACCCTGGTGCTCTCGCCGCCGGAAAAACTGAAGGACGGCAGCCGCGTCACCGTCAAGAAGGACTGAGCCATGGGCTCGTCGTCCGAATCGAAGACTCTGTTCGCGCTGGTGGAAATCCGCGCGCTGACCAAGACCTACGTGCGCGGCAAGCAGAAGCGTGGAAGTGCTGCACGGCATCGACCTGGATATCCCCGAGGGCGATTTCGTCGCCTTGATGGGGCCGTCCGGCTCCGGCAAGACCACCCTGCTCAACCTGATCGGCGGCCTGGATTCACCCACGGGCGGCGTGCTCAAGATCGACGGCGACCGCATCGAGGAGCACTCGCGGCGACGAACTGGCGGCCTGGCGCGCGGCCACGGTCGGCTTCATTTTCCAAAGCTACAACCTGATGCCGGTGCTGAGCGCGCAGAAGAACGTGGAACTGCCGCTGCTGCTGACCGACATGTCGCGCAGCGAGCGGCACGACGCGCAAGCGTCGCGCTGGAGCTGGTCGGCTTGTCCGACCGCGCCAGCCACAAGCCGAATGAGCTCTCCGGCGGCCAGCAGCAACGCGTGGCGATTGCGCGCGCGCTGGTGTCCGATCCGCGCATCCTGATCTGCGACGAGCCGACCGGCGACCTGGACCGCAAGACCGCCGATGAAATCCTCGGCCTGTTGCGCCGGCTCAACGAGAATTCGGCAAGACCATCGTGATGGTCACCCACGACCCGGCGGCCGCGAAGTACGCCAAGCGCATCGTGCACCTGGACAAGGGCACGCTGGTGGACGAGGCGGCGCACTGATGCTTGGTGGCAAGTACCTGCCATCTGGTCCTGGGCGCCCTGTTGCGCAAGAAGACGCGCACGGCCTTCACGCTCGCCTCGCTGGCGATGGCCTTCCTGCTGATCGGCCTGTTGCAGGCGGTCAACTCGGTGCTCTCCGGCGGCGCCGATTTCCTGGGCGCCAATCGGCTGATCACCCAGGCCAAGACCAGCTTCACGCAACCGTTGCCGATGCGCCTGCTGCCGCAGATCGAGGCCGTGCCCGGCGTGGATTTCGTGTCGCACTCGCAGTTCTTCGGCGGCGTCTACCAGGACGCGCGCAATTTCTTCCCGCAATTCGCCGTCAATCCGCAGCGCCTGTTCGACACCTACCCGGAATGGGTGCTGCCCGACGCGCAACGGCGCGCCTTCATCTCCACCCGCGACGGCGCCATCGCCGGCAAGGTGCTGGCCGACAAGTACGGCTGGAAGGTCGGCGACATCATTCCGCTGAATTCCTTCATCTGGACCAAGACCGACGGCACGCGGGTCTGGGAGTGGCGGCTGGTCGGCATCTTCGACGGCCGCGACAAGGAATGGTCCGAGCGCGCCAACCTGATGTATCTCAACTACGGCCAGTTCGACGAGGCGCGCGTGACTGGCGCCAAGGGCCTGGCCGGCGTGTTCGTGGTGCGCGTGGCGGACCCGATGCAATCGGACGGATCGCCGCCGCGATCGACCGCAAGTTCGAGAATTCCCCGGACGAGACCAAGACCCAGAGCGAGCAGGAATTCCAGCTCGGCTTCCTCAAGCAGTTGGGCGACATCGGATTCATCGTCAACGCCATTTCCGGCGCGGTGTTCTTCACCATCCTGATCCTGACCGGCTACACCATGAGCCAGGCGGTGCGCGAACGCATTCCGGAGCTGGCGGTGCTCAAGTGCCTGGGCTTCACCGATCGCACCGTGCTCGGACTTGGTGCTGGCCGAGTCGCTGGCCTGCTGTGCGCGATCGGCGCGCTGGCTCGGCATGGCGATGGCCACCGTGATCACCGCCGCTGGTGCTGCCGCCCGAATACCCGATCCGCAGCCAGATGCACAGCGTCTGGCTGTTCGCCGCGGTCGCAGTACTGGTGCTCGGCCGCGGCGGTCGGCCTGCCGCCGGCGCTTGCGCGCCATGCGACTGAAGATCGTCGATGCACTGGCAGGACGCTGAGCCATGAGCACCCTCACCCAAATCCGCGAGATCGTCCTGATGAACCTGCGCAGCATCCCGCAGCGGCTGGGCGCGTCGTTGGTGATCGTCATCGGCATCGCCGGCGTGGTCGGCGTGCTGGTGGCGATGCTGTCGATGTCGGCGGGCTTGAGCAAGACGCTGACCGCCACCGGCAACCCCGATCGCGCGATCATCCTGCGCGGCGGCTCCAACGGCGAACTGGCCAGTTTCCTCGACCGCGCGTCGGGCACGCTGATCAAGCAGGATCCGGCGATCGCCCGCGCCGACGACGGCCTGCCACTGGCCTCCGGCGAACTGATCGTGATCACCGAAGTGCCGCGCAAGGGCGACACCAGCGGCGCCAACGTCACGCTGCGCGGCGTCGAGCCGAAGGGCTTCCTGCTGCGGCCGGAGTTGCGCATTGCCGAAGGCCGGCCGTTCAAGCCCGGCCTGCGCGAACTGATCGTCGGCGAGCGGCGCGCACCAGCAGTTCGACGGCCTCGAGCTCGGATCCAGGCTGAAATTTCGCGGCTCGTACTGGACCGTGGTCGGGCATTTCAAGTCGGGCGATGCGCACGACTCCGAGTTGTGGGCCGATCTGGAAACCGCGCAGAGCGCGTTCGGCCGTTCCGGCGTCTCGCTCGGTGCTGGTCCGGCTGACCTCGCGCGACGCCTTCGATTCGCTCAAGCGCCGGCTGACCGACAGACCCGCAGCTCAACGTCGACGTGCAGACCGAGCAGGATTTCTTCAGCGCGCAATCGGCCGGCACCACCCGCGTCATCGGCATCATCACCACGGTGGTGACCATCATCATGGCGATCGGCGCCTTGTTCGGCGCGCTGAACACGATGTACTCGGCGGTATCGGCGCGCACCGCGGAAATCGGCACGCTGCGCGCGCTCGGCTTCGGCAGTGCGCCGGTGGTGGCCTCGGTGATGGCCGAGGCGATGGCGCTTTCCCTGCTCGGCGGCTCGCTCGGCGCAGGCATCGCCTATGCTGCTGTTCAACGGCTATTCGGTGTCGACGCTGGGCGGCAACTTCACCCAGGTCGCGTTCAATTTCGCGGTCACGCCGGCGCTGGTGATGCAGGGCCTGGTCTGGGCGCTGGCGATTGGATTTCTCGGCGGATTGTTTCCCGCCGTGCGCGCCGCGCGGCTGCCGGTTACGGAGGCGCTTCGCGGCTAGGGTCGAACGGCGCAGTTGCTAGGCAGTGGCGAGCCCGGATCGACGCCGCGCACGCCACAGCCCTTCGCCGGCATAGATCGCCAACGCAGCCCAGATGAATGCGAAGCCGATCAGGCGGTTCCAGTCGAAGGCCTCATGAAAGACGAAAACGCCGGTCAGGAATTGCAGCGTCGGCGCGATGTACTGGATCAGACCCACGGTCGACAGCTTGACGCGCCGGACGGCATAGGAAAAGCCGATCAAGGGCAAGGCGGTCAGCGCGCCGCCGAAGATCAACAAGGCATCGACGCCCGTGCCCCAGGCATTGAAGAAGCCGCCCTGCCCCTGGCTTTCGAACCACAGCAGCGCAACCAGGGCCGGCACGAACAGATAGACGCTTTCCACGCCCAGGCCGGCGACGGCGTCAATGGCCAGCAACTTGCGCAGCAGCCCATACAGGGCGAATGACAGGGCCAGGCAGATCGCTATCCATGGCGGCTGTCCGAATTGAAAGGTCAGCCAGGCGACGCCCGCTGCCGCCAATGCCACCGAAATCCACTGGGCGCGACCGAGACGCTCGTGCAGCAGCACCACGCCGAGCAATACGTTAAGCAACGGGTTGATGAAATAGCCCAGGCTTGACTCGACCACGTGGCCGGCATTCACCGCCCAGATATACAGGCTCCAGTTGAAGCAGATCAACAGGCCGCTCAGCGCCAGCATCCACGCCGCGCGCGGCCGCGCGAGCGCGGCGCGCAACCAGCCGTGGCCCTGCGTCCACAGCAGCCAGGCCACCACCAGCAAGGTGCTCCAGATAACCCGATGGGCCACGATCTGCAGCGACGGCACCACCTTCAGCAGATGCCAATACAAGGGCATCAGCCCCCACAACACGAACGAAGCGATGGCGAACCACAGGCCTTGGCGCGCCTCGCGGCTGGCCGGGCTCATGCCCGCGCCTTGGCGCGGGTGATGATCAAGACGCCGAACAGGATCACCGCCATCGCGCCGACCATGCGCGAGTCGACGTGCTCGCCCAGCATCAGCATACCCAGTAGCACCGCGATCGGCGGATTGACGTAGGCGTAGCTGGTGGCCAGCGCCGGCCGCACGTGCACAGCAACCAGATGTACGCCGAGTAGCGATGATCGAACCGAAGGCAATCAGGTACAGCAGCGCCAGGGTCGGTTGCAGCGCAGGCACTTCATGCATGCGTTCGCCGAGCGCCAGGCCGAGCCGCCGCACATCACGCCGCCGCACAGCATCTGCGCGGCTGTGTCATGAAAGGCGCTGCCAGGTCCTGGCCGCGGCTCCAGACCGAACCGTAGGCCCACGCAACGGTCGCGGCCAGCAGGGCGAGCTGCCCGGCAGGCTGGCGCGCATCGCGCTGCCGAAATTGAGCCAGACCACGCCGGCGAAGCCGACGCCCAGGCCCAGCCATTCGAGCCGGCTCGGATGCCTGCCCGGAAGGCGCTGAACATGCCCACCCAAAGCGGCATCGACGCGATCGCGACCGCTGCCAGGCCGCTGCTGACCGTCTCTCGGCGAAGTTCACCAAGCCGTTCCCCAGCATCACCAGCAGCAGGCCCAACACCATCGCGTTGCGCCACTGCGCGCGCGTCGGTGGCGGCATGACCGCGCCAGCGCAGGAAGGCGTAGAGCAGCGCGCCAGCCGCGACGAAGCGCAGTCCGCCCATCAGGAACGGTGGATAACCTCCAGCGCGATGCGGATGCCCAGTAGGTCGAGCCCCAAATCAGGTAGACCGAGGCCAGTGCAAGCACCACCTGCAAGGGCGTGGTTGCCGCGCCCTGGGGACGGCGGTCGGGGGAATTCTGCTCATGATGGATCAGGACTCGTGGGTGGGCGGCGCCATCTGGCGGCGCAAGCAGCAAAGCCTAACGACACTGCAAGAATAGCGATTGAAAAAAACCACGCCTGGACGCAAAATTATTGCGTGCCGAAAAATCCGCTTGCACTCGACGAAATCGACCACCGGCTGCTGGCGCTGGTACAGCGCGACGCCGATGTCACCCTGACTGCGCTCGGCGACGCGATCGGCTTGTCGGCCAGTGCCGTGCAACGAAGGCTGACCCGCTACCGCAAGGCCGGCCTGATGCGACAGGTGGCCGTGCTCGACCCGAAAATGCTCGGCAACACCACGTTCGCCGCGGTGCTGGTGACGATGGAGCGCGATTCGGCCAAGCAGCACGCGGCTTTCTGCGCGCGCATGCGCGCCGCACCGGAAGTGCAGCAGTGCTACGTCCTGGCCGGCGAATGGGATTACCTGGTGCTGCTGACCAGCGGCAGCCTGGCCCACTATCGCGAAATTGCCGAGCGCCTGTTCATCGACGAAGGCGCTATCCGTCGCTACGAGACGCACATGGTGTTCGAGCCGGTGAAATTGGGCCTGGCGTTGCCCACGCGGCAATCTTCGCCGCGCCGGCGCAAATAGCCCGCGCATCAGGCGGCGCGTTCGCGCTGCAGTAGCTCGTCCTTCAAGGGCAATCCCCAGCGATAGCCGCCCAGGGAACCGTCGCCCCGGATGATTCGATGGCAAGGCACGATCACAGCCAATCGGTTCTGGGCGCAGGCGCGGGCCACGGCGCGCGCGGCGCTGGGACGACCCAGTGACTGCGCCAACTGCGCATAACTCAGCGTCAGCCCACGCGGAATCTTCATCAGTGCTTCCCAGACACGCTGCTGGAATGCAGTGCCGATCAGTTCGATGTCGAGCTTGCCCGTTTGTCCATGCAGCAAGCGTGCCACCTGCTGTACGCGCGGCGCCAGGAATTCGTCGCGCCCGTCCTGCACGCGAGACGATTTCGGCCTTGGGAAATTCGCCGCGCAATTCGGCTTCCAGATGTGCTGGGTCCTCGCCGAGCGCGATCGAGCACAGTCCGCGTTCGGTCGCTGCCACCAGCGCCAGTCCGAGCTCGGTTTCAAGAATCGTCCAATGGATCCTCATGCCCTCGCCGCCGCGGCGATAGGCGCCAGGCAACATACCCAGGCGAGCGGCGCCGTCTTCGTACACTCGACTGCTCGATCCGTAGCCGGCCTCGTACACCGCGCGGGTGATATCGCCGCTGGTCCGCAGCTCGCGCTTGAGCGATGGCCAACTTTTTCTGCGCGCGATACTCGGCCGGGCTCAGGCCGAATTCGGCCCGAAACCGGCGCTGAAGATGGGTCGGGCTCAACCCGACTGCGGCGCCGAGCGCCGGCGAGTGTGTAGTCCGACTCATCGAGAAGATGGCGGGCGCGTTGCAGCCGCGCGTCGGGGGAGTTCGTTTCCATGACGCCAGATTAGCCGGTGCGCCATGCACCGGCTATCCGCATCTTGCGACCATGGAGTGGAGTGCCATGCATCGGCGCAGCCGACCCGATGGGCATTGGCGCAGGCGGAACGCCTGCGACCCTACTGACTCCAGACGGTCGCCTGGTGGGTCAATGGCATCACCTGCGCGGTCAGCTTGGCGCTGCCGCTGAGCAAAGTGACGGCATCGGCCAGTATCGCCGCGGTCTCGCGCAGCAACGGGTCCGGACGGGCCTTTGCGGCAGCCTCGGCGGCAACCTGCTGGGCGACGTTGCGCTCGTCGGCCTGCAGGCCGTCGTCGTCGTTGGCCTTGGCGGTGGCCAGGCCCGACGCCTTGCGCTCGGCCTCGCGCTGCTTGCGCTTGGCTTCGTCGCGGTCGCGCTCGATCCGGCGCTCGTTCTCGTTGAGCGAAATCACCTTCCGGTCGCGCTCGGCACGGAACTGGGCGACGTCCTGCGACCACCAGATGAACTCGCGATCCTTGGCCACGCGCGCGTCATGCTTGGCCAGCAGGGTCGGCGTGATCGGCGCGAAGTTGCCGAGGTTGCTGTGCGGGGCAACCGCGATGCGGGTCGCCGGCAGCGCGTTGTCGTAGGTGCTCTCGCCGAACTCGGTGGCGTCCACCGTGACCGGGAACTGGATTTCCGGGATGACGCCGGCATGCTGGGTGGTGTCGCCGTCGACGCGGAAGAACTGGGCGATGGTCAGCTTGACCTGGCCGAACTGCGCGCCCGCCTTGGTCGGCCAGCGATCCAGATCGATCAGGTTCTGCACGGTGCCCTTGCCGAAGGTCGGCTCGCCGACGATCAGGCCGCGACCGTAATCCTGGATCGCCGCGGCGAAGATTTCGGTAGCCGAAGCCGAGGAGCGGTTGACCAGCACGGCCAGCGGACCATCCCAGGCCACGCCACCGTCTTCATCGTTTTCCACGCTCACGCGGCCGCCGGACTCGCGCACCTGCACGATCGGACCACGGTCGATGAACAGGCCGGTCAACTCGACCGCCTCCACCAGCGAGCCGCCACCGTTCTCGCGCAGGTCCATGACCACGCCGTCCACGTTCTGCGCCTTGAGTTGGGCCAACAGCTTGGCCACGTCCGAAGTCGCGGAGCGGGCATCGGGATCGCCGCGGCGCGCAGCTTCGAAGTCCAGGTAGAAGCCGGGCAGCGTGATCACGCCGATGCGCTTGCCCTGCACGTCGATGACCGACTTGCTGGCGGCCTGCTCCTCGAGCTTGACCTTGTCGCGCACGATCGTCACCAGATTGTGCTTGCCGTCGATGCCGGCATCGGCCGGCAACACGTCGAGACGGACCTGGGTGCCTTTCTTGCCGCGGATCTGGTCGACCACGTCGTCGATGCGCCAGCCGACCACGTCCACCATCGGACCCTTGTCGCCCTGGCCGACCGCGACCACGCGGTCGCCGACCTTGATCTTGCCGGTCGATGCCGCCGGGCCGCCCGGCACCAGCGTGCGGATGACCACGAATTCGTCCTGCCGCTGCAGCACCGCGCCGATGCCTTCCAGCGACAGGCGCATCTGCATGTTGAAGTTTTCCGCGCTGCGCGGACTCATGTAGCTGGTGTGCGGGTCGATGGACATCGCGTACGCGTTCATGAAATTCTCGAACACGTCGTCGCCGCGCAATTCGTGCACGCGCGAATCCAGCGTGGAATAGCGCTTGTCCAGCGTCTTGCGGATCTCGTCCTGGGAGCGGCCGGCCAGCTTCAGGCGCAGCGCATCGTTCTTGACGTACTTGCGCCAGATGTCGTTCAGCGCGGCCTGGTTGGGCGCCCAGTTGGCCTTCTCGCGATCGTAGGCCCAGGTTTCCTTGGCGGAAAAATCGAAGGGCTTGACCAGCAGGCTGCGCGCGTAGGTGGCGCGCTCATCGACGCGGCGCACGTAGGTGGTGAAGATGTCGTAGGCCGGCTTCAGGTCCTGGCTCTTGATCGCATCGTCGAGCGTGGTGCGGTAAGGCGCGAAGCGGTCCATGTCGGCCTGGGTGAAGAACAGCTTGTCGCCGTCCAGCCCTTCGATGTAGCGCCGGAAGATGTCCGCCGACAGCTTGTCGTTCAGCTCCATCGGCCGATAGGCGTAGCGGCTGTCCGAGAGCAGCCCGTAGACCAGCGTGGTCGCGGCGGCTTGCGCATCGGTCGGCGCAAGCGTCGCCGTGGCGGCCTTCGCGGAGGGCGCGGGCGTGCTCGCGGCGGCGATCGCCAGGGTCAGCGGCAGCAGGGCGGAGAAGACAAGCAGGTTGCGGTTGAGCATTCGTCGGTCCTCGAGACCGTAAATCATGATTCAGCTTGCGCTGATGCGACAGGGAAAGGCGTGTGCCGATGGTACCGGTTGCGACACTCAAGCCAAGGCTTCGACGAATCCCGCTTCAGCCGCCATTCGGTCGGCATGGTAGGAAGAGCGAACCATCGGGCCGGAAGCCACGTGGGTAAAGCCCTAGACCGTAGCCGAGGTCTTCAAGTTCCTTGAATTCCTCGGGCGTCCAGTAACGGATCACCGGATGATGGTGCGGCGTCGGCTGCAGGTACTGTCCGATAGTGATCATGTCGACGTTATGGGCGCGTAAATCCCGCAGCGCCCCTTCGACCTGTTCACGGGTCTCGCCCAGGCCGAGCATGATGCCGGACTTGGTCGGCAGCTCCGGGTGGCGGGCCTTGAATTGCTGCAGCAGCTGCAGCGACCAGTCGTAATCGGCGCCCGGGCGGACGTTCGGGTACAGCTCGCGCACGGTCTCCAGGTTGTGGTTGAACACATCCGGCGGCGCGGTCGCCAGCATCTCCAGCGCCCGCTCCATGCGGCCCTTGCCGCGGAAATCCGGGGTCAGGATCTCGATCTTGATGTTGGGCGACAGCGCGCGGGTCTCGCGGATGCAGTCGGCGAAATGCTGGGCGCCGCCGTCGCGCAGGTCGTCGCGATCAACCGAGGTGACGACGACGTAACGCAGCGACATGTCGGCGATGGTGCGCGCCAGGCTGGCCGGCTCGCTGGCGTCCGGCGGCTTCGGGCGGCCGTGCGCCACGTCGCAGAAGGAGCAGCGACGGGTGCAGACCTCGCCCAGGATCATGAAGGTGGCGGTGCCGTGGTTGAAGCATTCGTGGATGTTCGGGCAGCTGGCCTCCTCGCAGACGGTGACCAGGCGATTTTCCCTGAGCTTGCTCTTGAGCTTGGCGACCGCGTTGCCGGCCGGGATGCGCACCCGGATCCAGCTGGGCTTGCGCAGCACCGGCGCGGATTCGTCGAACTTGACCGGGCTGCGCGCGATCTTGTCCTCGCCCATCTGCTTGACGCCCTCCTGCAACGGCGCCAGCACCACGATGGGGATGATCTTGCTTACGGGCTCGGACATGGAAGGCTCAGGCGGCGGAAAGGGAAGCATTCAGGGAGGCCGGCAGGTCCGGGGAGAATTCCGGCCGCAAGCCGAGTTGGCTGGACAGTTGCGCCACGAGCGCCGATTTGACCTCGGCCAGCTCGGCTGGGCCGCCGCATTTTACCACCGAGGTCACCTGCAAACCCTGATAACCGCAGGGATTTATCCGGGAAAACGGCTCCAGGTCCATGGCCACGTTGAAGGCCAGGCCGTGGAAGGTGCAACCGCGACGGACCCGCAGGCCCAGCGCGCCGATCTTGGCGCCATCCGACGTAGACGCCCGGCGCCCCTTCCTTGCGCACGGCGACGATCCGCCACTGGGCCAGCGTGTCGATCAAGGCCTGCTCGATCCGGCAGACGAACTCGCGGACGCCGATGTTCAGCCGGCGCAGGTCGACCAGCGGGTAGGCGACCACCTGGCCGGGGCCGTGATAAGTCACCTGGCCGCCACGATTGGTGCGCACCACCGGGATGTCGCCGGCCGCCAGCACGTGCTCGGGCTTGCCGGCCTGGCCCAGGGTGAAGACCGGGTCGTGCTCGACCAGCCACAGTTCGTCACCGCCGGTTTCGCCGCGCGTGTCGGTGTAGTTCTCCATGGCTTGCCAGACCCGGTCGTAGGGCTGACGGCCGAGTTCGCGGACCAGCAACTGGCCAGCACGGAAAACCGCGACGCCGTTCTCAGCTCGTTTCAACGCCCGAATAGTCGTTTTCGCCCATGCGCTTATTATCAGGCGCAATCGCCACAGCCTGCTATAGACTCGGGCAAACCGCCGCTGGGGAGCGTGCTGGTTGCCTGCCGATCGTGTCCAAACCGGTTCGTCGGCATGGCGTTTGATGATCGTCAGACTTGGGGGAACGCCGACATGGCCTTGCTTTCGACCGCCGCTATCACCGCGCATGGCGCATTCCGGAACGATCACCGACGCGATGGCCTGCTGCGACGGCTGCGGGCAGGCGTCCTGGCCCTCCTCGCCCTGGCCCTGCCGGCCGCCGCCTGGGCCGACAGCCTGGCGCTGGTATCGGGCGCCGGACAGAGCGGACTCATCGGCACCACAGGCGCCCTTCCCGTCATAGGTCCAGGTCCGCAATGTCGACGGCGTCGTGGTTGCCGGACGCACGATCAACTGGACCACCAGCAACGGCTTTATCCCTCGGCGCCGCGTCCAGCGTCACCGACGCCAATGGCGTGGCCAGTGTCACTTTCACCTATGGCAATTACGGCACCACCGCCATCGACCGCCAGCGATCCCACCACGGCGATAACCGCGCAGGCGCTGGAGACCTCGATCGGCGGCGATAGCCTGACGCTGATTTCCGGCGATCGCCAGACTGGCGCGGTCGGCACCACGTCCACCCAGCCGCTGGTGGTCGAGATCCGCAATGCGGCCGGCACTCCAATCGCCGGCCGGATCGTGAACTGGGCGGACCAGACCACTTACACGCAAGTTTCCGCGGCAACGAGCGTCACCGATGCAAACGGTCGCGCCAGCATGAATTTCAACTACGTGAGCAGTCCGCCGGTCATCAACATCAACGGCACCCCAGCGGCTATCCGGGCCAGCAACTCGGCCTCGCCGTCCCAGCAGGTCGACGCGACGGTGACTGTGCTGGGCGTCGAACTACATGCGTAGTGGTATCCGGGCAGAGCCAAAGCGGAATCGTGGGAACAACCAGTGCGCCAGTCGTGGTGCAATGTGAGGGACTGGGCCGGCAACCCCGTCGCCGGCGCCACCGTCGATTGGGCCGATGACAGTGGCTTCTTTCCCAGCCCGATAACGCTCAGCAGTGCCAGCACCGTCACCGATGCCAACGGCAACACCAGCATCACCTTCCAGTACGTTGAGATGGCGCCCAGAAAGCCGAAATCATCGTCCAGCTTGTTCAGCAGATCGAACCCCATACTCGACATCTATTACACCAGCGTCATTGCCAGGGCAGCATCACGCTGATGTCGCCGCAGGGCATGAGCGGGGCACCAAGCAGCGTGTCGCCAACTCCGATCGTAGTCGAAGTTCGCAACAATGACGGCACGCTCGCAGTCGGCAACACGGTTACCTGGACCGTGCAGAACGGCGACTACCGTTCCCCGCCGCGCCATCGAGCATCACCGATGGCACCGGCCGCGCCAGCGTGGGCTTCACCTTCGGCACCACCGGCTCGGTCATTCGCGCCACCGACGTGGCCAGCGGTCGAGTCGTGGGGTCGCGCTCGGATGTGTTCGTGACAGACAGCCTGCGGATCGTCTCCGGCGAAGGCCAGAGCGGCAATGCCGACAATCCGGCCGCGCAGCCGATCGTGGTGGAAGTGCTGGATTCGACCAGCACGCCGGTCGTGGGGCGCACCATCAATTGGTCGCAGGTGCCGCTCGAGGGCAACGGCGTCAGCCTCAGTGCCGCGTCCAGCGTTACCAACGCCAGCGGGCAGGCCAGCGTGACATTCAGTTATCTTGGCGCCGGTAGAACACAGATCTTCGCCGATGATGCCGTCTCCGGCAGGGGTGTAGTGGTCCGGGTGTCGGCCGTAGGCATGAGTACCATCACGGTGATATCCGGCAGCGACCAAAGCGGCCTGGTCAACACGCACAGCACCCAGGATTTGGTGTGTGAGGTGCGCGACGCCAACGGCGCGGTCATAGTCTGGCCGCACCATCACTTGGAACACCGGTGACGGCAACGCCATCATCGATGCCCCGACCAGCGTCACCGATGCCAATGGCCGCGCCAGCATGGGCTTCACTTACGGGCCCACCGCTGCCATCAACGGAGTCAACGCCCAGGACAACAACGGTACCGGCGCGCACCCGGAGGTCTTTTTCACCGTTACCGGCGTCGGCGCCGATTCGATGAGCATGATTTCCGGCAACGGCCAGACCGGGCCCAAGAACGCCCCCGGTGCACAACCGATGGTCGTGGAGATCCGCGATGCCGCCGGGTTGCCGGTGGCTGGTCGCACCGTCCAGTGGAGCGTCAGCGTGCCGCCGGGCGCCGCCATTGCCGATGCGCCATCGAGCATCACCGACGCCGCCGGCCGGGCCAGCATGACCTTCACCTATGGCTCGGGAGGAATCTCGTCAGTCATCGTCGCCAATGACGGCGTGACCGGTCAGCAAGTGCTGTTCAACATGACGGCCCTCGAGTCCATCGAACATCGCCACGATCATTTCCGGCAACGGCCAGAGCGGCTTGCCCGGAACCGCCGGGCCGCAGCCGATCGTGGTCGAGATACGTGATGCCGGCAACCTGCCGGCACCCGGACAAAACGTTGCCTGGAGCGTGGTCTCCGGTCCGGCGACGCTCGGTGCGGTCACCACCGTTACCAATGCCAGCGGCCAGGTCAGCGCCGCCTTCAACTTCGGACCAACGCCTGGCACCAGCATCATCCAGGCCAAGGATCCGTCCAATCCGAACGGACAACTGGTCCAGGCCACGGTGACCGCGCTCGGCAACAACCAGACCGTGGTCGAGGTCAGTGGCAATGACCAGATCCTGGCCATCGACGCGCCCTCGGCGCCGATGGTGGTGGAACTGCGCAACTTCGCCAACGTCCCGGTCGTGGGCGCCACCGTCGACTGGACAACCTCCAGCGGCACCCTCGCGGCCGCGTCCACTGTGACCGACGCCAACGGCCAGACCAGCAATACAGTGACGGTGAGCAGTAGCGGTACGATCACGGTCGAGGCGAGTACGCCGCTGGTCGCCGCGCCGTTCGTGTTCACGTTGAACTCCAGCGTCGTCGCCACCCTGCCCAACCTGACGCCGCTACAGGAATCGGTGGCGGTGGCGGTCGACAACTCCTGCGTCGCGCTGACCAACCAGGCCACGCTGACGCCGGAAGAAGCCGACTTCCTGGCGCGCTGCCAGGAGATCACCACCGCCGCCGGCATCGACGCGGCGGCCACCACCGAGGCGCTCGACGAACTGATCACCGACACCGCCCAGGCGCAATCCAGCGCCGCCGTGGTCGCCGCCGGCGCCCAGTTCCAGAACATCAAGTTGCGGCAGATGGCGTTGCGCAGCGGATCGAAGACCGAGAGCCTGAGCAACCTGACCCTCACCGGCCCGGGCGGCACCATTTCGCTCGGTTCGCTGATGAACGCATTGGCGGCGGACGAGGTGCCGGCGCAGGCGCAGACGCCGATCTACAGCCGCTGGGGTTTCTTCGCGGCCGGCAATGTCGGGCGCGGTGAAGCCGATGCCGGACGATCCACGCCCGCCTACGACTACGACATCGACGGCATCACCGCCGGCATCGACTACCGCCAAAGCGACGACTTCATCTTCGGCGCCGCGCTGGGCTACACCCGGCAGGACACCGATCTGTCGGACAACCAGGGCACGGTCGAGATGAGCGGCACCAGCCTGTCGGCCTATGGCACTTATTCCTTCAAGGAAGTCTGGTACCTCGATGGCGTGATCACCTACGGCTGGAACGCCTACGACATGACCCGGCGCCTGGCCTACACGCTGCCCACCGCCGACGGCGGTACCGTCAGCGTCAACCAGGTGGCCAGCGGCAACCCCGATGGCGACTTGTTCTCGGGCGCGTTGACCTTCGGCGGCGATTTCCACAAGGACGCTTTCAGCTTCAGTCCCTACGGGCAGATGCTGTACACCCGCGTGGGTTTCGACAGCTACGAGGAAACGATGTTGTCCGGCCCCGGCAGCGGCCTGGGACTGGCGGTGGATGCGCGCACGGTCACTGCCCTGACCGGCATCCTGGGCAGCCGGTTCTCCTATACCCACAGCACCGACTGGGGCGTGCTGGTGCCGACGGCCTCGCTGGAATGGAACCACGAGTTCAAGGATGACGAGCAGGCGATCTCGGCGCGTTTCATCCACGACCCGACCCAGACCGTGATCAGCGTCGACGGCGATCCGATGGACACGCAGTACTTCCGGGTCGGCGTCGGCCTGTCGATGGTGCTGGCGCACGGCCGTTCGGGCTTCTTCCTCTACGACTACATGGTCGGCCGCGACGGTCAGTCGCAGGAGAACTTCGCGATCGGCATCCGCATCGAGTTCTGAGCTACAGCGTCCACTTCACTTCGGGGTGGGCGCGTAGCGCGACTGGTTCCGATCCGTGCATCGAAAATGTGAGCGGGGCCCCGGCCCCCGACTTGACGGCGTTCGGTGGCTGGCTGCAAAGTCATACCAGAGTCATCCGCTGGGGAGCGTCGATGTGCTCTGCTGGTGTCGACACGGGCCATCGGATCGGCGCACCGACACCAGCAAGCAAGTTCAAATCCAGATCGGCTGTTACCAGGCAATGCTCGAGTAGACCCATTGGCGGCCCTGCGCTACCGGTTACCAGGAGCGCGGCGCCGTGAAAAGTCTATTCCGTATCTGCCTTGCCTTCGTTGCATTCGCGGCATCGGGCGCTGCCCGTGGCCGATAGCCTCTCGCTCATCTCCGGTGCCGGACAGTCTGGCCTCGGCGGCAGCTCCAGCGCCCAGCCAGTCGTAGTCCAGGCCCGCAACGCGAGCGGTGCCGTGGTCAGCGGGCGCACCATCTACTGGACGACCAGCAACGGATTTGTCCTCAGCGCCGCCTCCAGCGTCACCGACGCGAATGGCCTGGCGAGCGTCTCCTTCACCTACGGCAACTACGGCACCACGGGCATCGATGCGGTCGATCCAGTCGGTTCGACCTCAGCCCGGGCCCAGGAGACCTCGATCGGCAGTGACAGCATCACCCTGATTTCAGGCGGCGGGCAGGCCGGCAAGGTTGGCACCAGCGCAACCCAGCCCCTGGTGGTGGAGATTCGCAACGCCGCCGGCAATCCGATCGTGGGACGTACTGTCGGCTGGACCAGTCAGACCGGCTATACCGCAGTAGCGGCGCCCTACAGCCTTACCAACGCCAGTGGCCGAGCCAGCATGAGCTTCAGCTACGTGGCCAGTCCGCCGGTCGTCAACATCGACGGCACGCCGGCAGTAATCCGAGCCACCAATTCGGCTTCGCCATCACTCGAGTCGGTCGATGCCACGGTGCGGGTACTGGGTGTCGATTTCATCCGCATCATCTCGGCCCGTTCCCAAAGCGGGCTGGTCGGATCAACCAGCGCGCCGGTCACCGCGCAAGTCACCAATTGGGCAGGCGTTCCGGTCGCCGGAGCCAGCGTTCAGTGGGCTGACCAAGGCGGCAAGGTGTCATTGAGCGCCGCCAGCACCGTCACCGATGCCAACGGCCAGACCAGTATCACCTTCCAGTACGTGAACTGGGGAGATGGCGAAATCACGGCCAGTTTGTTCGGCGGTACCGATGTCGAGGACTCGCTGTCCTATTCCAGCGTCAACGCCGGCAGCGTCGTGTTGATTTCCCCAAAAGGGATGAGTGGGGCACCGAGCAGCGTCTCGCCGGACCCGATAGTGGTTGAAGTGCGCAGCAACAGCGGCTCGCTGGATGCCGGGCGAACGGTTACCTGGACATTGACCAGCGGCGATGCCGTCCTCGATGCCCCCTCGACCCTCACTGACAGCAACGGCCGCGCCAGTGTCGGGTTCACCTTCGGAACGGTGAACTCGAATGTCCTCGCCACGGACACGGCGTCCGGTCGAGCCATTGGACAGTCCTTGTTCGTCAGCGCCGCTGACACTTTGCGCGTGGTATCCGGCGCAGGCCAGATCGGCATCGCCGGCAACCCGGCAGCGCAGCCGCTGGTGGTGGAAGTGCTGACTTCGACCGGCGCTCCAATAGCAGGGCGCACCATCAATTGGTCACAGACGCCTGCGGAAGGCGCGGGCGTCAGCCTGGGCGCGACCTCGGCAATTACCGACGTCAACGGGCAGGCAAGCCTGAGCTTCAGTTATCTCAGTGCTGGCCGGACGCGAATCAACGCCACCGACGGCGTCAACGGTCGTACTACGCAGGTGACCGTCTCGGCCACTGGCACGGGCACGCTGAACATGATTTCAGGTAGCGGCCAAAGCGGCCTGATCGGCACCCACAGCGCACAGCCGCTGGTGGTTGAGTTGCGCGATGCGAACGGCCTGGTCGTGCCTGGCCGGACCATCGCGTGGGGAACCGAGTACGGCATGACCCCCGACGCGCCGAGCAGCGTCACCGATGGCAGCGGCCGGGCCAGCATGGGCTTCACCTACGCTGCCACGGCCTCGATCGGCGCGGTGTTCGCCAAAGTCAGCCTCTACCCAAACCAGCAGCTTGAAATCGATTTCCCCGTGACTGCCTTGGGCACCAACGCCCTGAGCCTGATTTCCGGCAACGGCCAAACTGGCGCCCAGAGCACGGCTGGGGCCCTGCCGTTGACGGTAAGGGTGCTCGACAATACCGGCTCGCCGGTGGTCGGACGAACCATCAACTGGGCCACGATATCAGGCAATGCCACGCCCGCTGCGGCGTCGAGCCTGACCGATGCTTCTGGCCAGGCCAGCGTGGGATTCAACTACGGCCTGGCTTCGACCTCGACCATCCGGGCGGCAGATGCTGTCACCGGTCAGCAGGTGTTCTTCACTGTGACCGGCACATCCACGGGAGGGACGCTCCAGTTCATCTCCGGCAACGGCCAGTCTGGCCAGCCGGGAACGGCGGGCCCGCAGCCCATCATTGTGGAGATACGCAACTCCAGCAACCAACCTTCTGTCGGTGATGCCGTGGTCTGGTCCGTGGTCTCGGGCCCGGCTACGCTTGGCGCAGTGACAACAGTGACCGATGCCAATGGCCGGGTCAGCGCTGCATTCAACTTCGGCGCAACATCGGGTACCAGCATCATCCAGATGAAGAAGGTCAGCGGAGGATCGTTGATCCAAGCCACGGTGACGGCGCTGGCTGGCCCTGGCGACGCTACCGCCGACACGCTGACGCTGATGTCGGGCGGCGGACAGACCGGACTGAGTGGCAGCGCCAGCGCCCAGCCCATCGTGGTCCAGGTTCGCAACGTCAACGGCGTCGCAGTGGCCGGACGCAGCATCAACTGGACGGCCAGCGATGGCTTTACCCTGAGCGCCGCCTCGAGCGTCAGCGACGCCAACGGCCGAGCCAGCGTCAATTTTACCTATGGCAACCCGGGCACCACGGTCATCCACGCCTCCGATGCAGTCAGCACGGCCACCGCCAGCGCGTTGGAAACTTCCAGCGGCGGGGACAGCATCGTGCTGATTTCCGGAGGCGGACAAGCGGGCAAGGCCGGCTCGGCTTCGGCCCAGCCGCTGGTCGTCGAACTGCGCAATGCCGCCGGCAACCCGATCGTCGGCCGCACGGTCAACTGGTCTGATCAGACCAGTGCAACCCAGGTCAACGCCGCCACCAGCGTGACGGACGGCAGCGGCCGGGCCAGTATGGGTTTCACCTATCTCCAGGGCCCGGCTGCTGTTGGCGGAGCGGTCGGAACGATTCGTGCCACCAATTCCGGCGACTCCCAGTTCATAACCGCCTCGGTTACCGTGCTCGGTTTCGACGTCCTGCGCCTTGTGTCGGCAGCCAGCCAAAGCGGACTGGCTGGATCCGCAGGCGCCCCCATCACTGTGGAGCTGCGCGACTGGACCGGAACGACTCCCGTCGCGGGAGCGACAGTGACGTGGTACGAGCGCTTGAGTTCGGGCCTGGTCACGCTCAGCGCAACCAGCACAGTCACCGATGCCAGTGGCAAGGCCACCATCGGTTTCCAGTACGCGCAGCCTGGGACCGGCGAAATCACCGCGCAGTACGGGCCCTCGGAAGTCGATATGCGTTTCGTTTCGGTGGGTAGCGACCAGATGACCCTGGTGAGTGTCCAGACTCTCTACGGGTCGCCCAACAGCTCCGGCGCCGGTGCCGGTCACGATCGAAATGCGCGATATGAACAATCAGCCGATCGCGAACCGCAGCATCAACTGGACAGTTACCCTGGGCAATGCCGCAGTCAATGCCGCAACAAGTGTGACCGATGCACTCGGCCGCGCTTCGATGGGTTTCACCCATGGCACCGTGTCCAGCATCATCACTGCCACGGACCCCCTGACACTCAACGCCAACCCATCGGCCCCCAACTTTGCTGGCACGGCCGATACCTACGCGGAACCAACCGCCTCCGGCAACAGCATCCGACTGGTCTCTGGCTCCGGACAAACAGGCCTGGCCGGTACACCGCGCGCGCAACCGATCGTGGTGGAGGCGCTCGATGGTGCCGGGGCTCCGATCGTTGGTCTCGGTATCATCTGGGGTAAAAGCGGATCTGCGCTACTGGCCTCGACCACCAGCCTGACTGATGCCAGCGGCCGGGCCAGCATGAACTTCACCTACGCCGGGCCCGGCCAGACGATGATTCAAGCCGCGAACGGGACGGTCGGTTACGTGCAGGCGTTCGTTACCGCAACTGGCATCGATACGATTGTCGCAATTTCCGGAGATGGTCAAAGCGGCCTGGTCGGCAGCCACAGCTCTCAGCCCCTGGTCGCCGAATTGCGCGATGCCAGCGGCCAGCCGGTGGTTGGCCGCAACATAAGTTGGATCGTCAATGGCGGCAATGCCACTTTTGATGCGCCGAGCAGTGTTACCGATGCCATCGGCCGGGCCAGCATGGGCTTTACCTATGGTCCGACCGCGTCGATCAACGGCATGGAGGCTCGGGATGCAAGCACCGGTGTCCATATCGGGTTCCTGACCACTGCGGTGGGCTCAAACGCGATCAGCCTGATTTCCGGCACGGGACAGACAGGAACACAGGGCAGCGCAGGCGCCCAGCCACTCGTGGTCGAGGTGCGAGACGCCGCCGGCTTGCCCGTAGCCGGGCGCAGCATCGACTGGACCACCCTTGGCGGTGACGCAGTGCTCGGCGCGACTTCCAGCCTCACCGATGCCGCTGGCAGGGCCAGCATGAGCTTCACGTATGGCTCCAGCACCACATCGACGATCGGCGCCCTCGACTCGGTGAGCGGCCAGCAGGTGCAGTTCACTGTTACAGCCGCGCAAGCGGTGCGGATCGCCCGAATTGTTTCCGGAGGCGACCAAAGCGGCCTGCCCGGCACGGCCGGACCGCAGCCGATCGTGTTCGAGGTACGCGATGGCAGCAACGTCCCGCTAGCGGGACAAGGCCTGACCTGGGCTGTGATCTCCGGTCCGGCGACGCTCGGCGCGGTGACGACTGTGACCGATGCGAACGGGCAAGCCAGCGCCGCCTTCAACTTCGGGCCGACGCCCGGCACCAGCCTGATTCAGGCCAGAGACTCAGCAACCGGGCAACTGGTCCAGGCCGCGGTAACTGCGCTGGGCAACAACCAGACAGTGGTCGAGGTCAGCGGCAACGACCAGATCCTGGCCGTCGACACGCCCTCGGCGCCGATGGTGGTGGAACTGCGCGACTTCGCCAACGCCCCGTCGTCGGCGCCACCGTCGACTGGACGACCTCCAGCGGCACCCTCGCGGCCGCGTCCACCGTGACCGATGCCAACGGCCAGACCAGCAACACGGTGACGGTAACCAGTAGCGGCGCCATCACGGTCGAGGCCAGTACGCCGCTGGTCGCCGCGCCCTTCGTCTTCACCCTGAACTCCAGCGTCGTCGCCACCCTGCCCAACCTGACGCCGTTACAGGAATCGGTCGCGGTGGCGGTCGACAACTCCTGTGTCGCGCTGACCAACCAGGCCACGCTGACGCCGGAGGAAGCCGACTTCCTGGCGCGCTGCCAGGAGATCACCACCGCCGCCGGCATCGATGCGGCCGCCACCACCGAGGCGCTCGATGAACTGATCACCGACACCGCCCAGGCGCAATCCAGCGCCGCCGTGGTCGCCGCCGGCGCCCAGTTCCAGAACATCAAGTTGCGGCAGATGGCGCTGCGCAGCGGATCGAAGACCGACAGCCTGAGCAACCTGACCCTCACCGGCCCGGGCGGCACCATCTCGCTGGGTTCGCTGATGAACGCATTGGCGGCGGACGAGGTGCCGGCGCAGGCGCAGACGCCGATCTACAGCCGCTGGGGTTTCTTCGCGGCCGGCAATGTCGGGCGCGGTGAAGCCGATGCCGGACGATCCACGCCCGCCTACGACTACGACATCGACGGCATCACCGCCGGCATCGACTACCGCCAAAGCGACGACTTCATCATCGGCGCCGCGCTGGGCTACACCCGGCAGGACACCGATCTGTCGGACAACCAGGGCACGGTCGAGATGAGCGGCACCAGCCTGTCGGCCTACGGCACCTATTCCTTCAAGGAAGTCTGGTACCTCGATGGCGTGATCACCTACGGCTGGAACGCCTACGACATGACCCGGCGCCTGGCCTACACGCTGCCGACCGCCGACGGCGGCACCGTCAGCGTCAACCAGGTGGCCAGCGGCAATCCGGATGGCGACCTGTTCTCGGGCGCGTTGACCTTCGGCGGCGATTTCCACAAGGACGCTTTCAGCTTCAGTCCCTACGGGCAGATGCTGTACACCCGCGTGGGTTTCGACAGCTACGAGGAAACGATGTTGTCCGGCCCCGGCAGCGGCCTGGGACTGGCGGTGGATGCGCGCACCGTCACCGCCCTGACCGGCATCCTGGGCAGCCGGTTCTCCTATACCCACAGCACCGACTGGGGCGTGCTGGTGCCGACGGCCTCGCTGGAATGGAACCACGAGTTCAAGGATGACGAGCATGCGATCTCGGCGCGTTTCATCCACGACCCGACCCAGACCGTCATCAGCGTGGACGGCGATCCGATGGACACGCAGTACTTCCGGGTCGGCGTCGGCCTGTCGATGGTGCTGGCGCACGGCCGTTCGGGCTTCTTCCTCTACGACTACATGGTCGGCCGCGACGGTCAGTCGCAGGAGAACTTCGCGATCGGCATCCGCATCGAGTTCTGAGCTACAGCGTCCACTTCACTTCGGGGTGGGCGCGTAGCGCCACATGCGCCGCATCGTAGTCCTCGCGCGATCCGGCCTGGAAGCTGATCGTGACCGAGACGAAACGGCCGGCGCTGGAGGCCCGGGAGCGGACGGTTTCGTGGAGTACGGTCAAACCCGCGGCAGTGCCAGTTCGCGGGGGATCACCACTTCGAGGCCGGCGGCCACCGGACCCATGGCCGTGATCTCGAACACGCCCGGGAACTGGAAGCCCTTGCCAGCTGTTTCTTCGTTCATGGGCCCATTATCGGGGCTCGGCCCTTCTTTCCCAAGCCACCCGACCTTTCGGCACGTGCCGGAAGCGTCCCGGTCCGCTAACATCCGCGATCCGGTGCCATCAGCACGTCCCATAACCTGAACGGAAACTTCATGCAGACCAAACCGCTTGCCCTGCTCATCGCCGCCAGCTTCTCCGTCGCTGCCATTGCCCCCGCCCCGGCGTACTCCGCCGAGACCGCGACCAAAGGCGCCGCCGCGGCCGCCACGCCCGCGTTCAGCAGCAACCCGTTCTACAAGCCGAGTTCGCTGTTCATGCACGCGCCGGCGTTCGACAAGATCACCAATGAAAGCTACCTGCCCGCCTTCGACGCGGGCATGGCCAGCAGCACGCGGAGATCGAGGCCATCGCCAACAACCCGGCGCCGCCCACCTTCGAGAACACCATCGTCGCGATGGAGAGCAGCGGGCCAGCTGCTGGCCCGGACCGCCGCGGTCTTCTTCAACCTCACCAGCTGCAACACCAACGCCGCGATGCAGAAGCTCCAGCGCGCGATCTGCGCCGACGCTCGCCGCGCACAGCGACGCGATCACCCTCGATCCGGCGCTGTTCGCGCGCGTGAAGCCGCTCTACGACCAGCGCGAAACACTCTGGCCTGGACCCGAGTCGAGCGCCTGCTCTGGCGCTACCACCGCGACTTCGTCCGCGCCGGCGCGAAGCTCTCCGATGCGGACAAGGCAGAAGCTCAAGGCCATGAACGCGGAGCTCGCCACCCTTCCAGCCACCTTCAGCCAGAACGTCCTGAAAGAGGCGACGCCTCGGCCGTCGTCGTCGACAAGCGCGAGGAGCTCGCCGGCCTGACCGAGGCCAGATCGCCGCCGCAGCCGACGCGCCAAGGCCAGCAGGCATGGACGGCAAGTACGTCCTCGCGCCTGACCAACACCACCGGCCAGCCGCCGGAGCCTCGCTGACGAACCGCGCGCTGCGCCAGCGCATGTATGGAGGCCTCGCTCGCCCGCGGCAGCCGCGGCGGCGAGTTCGACAACCGCGGACCGCCGCCCTCATCGCCAAGCTGCGCGCCGAGCGCGCCGCCCTGCTCGGCTACCCGAACCACGCCGCCTACAGGCTCGAAGACGCAGACCGCGGCAGACGCCGACGCCGTGAACAAGCTGCTCGCCGCAGCTCGCGCCGCCCGCCGTGGCCAATGCGCGCAGCGAAGCGGCCGACATGCAGGCCATCATCGACGCCGAGAAGGGCGGCTTCACGCTCGCAGCGCTGGGACTGGGACTTCTACGCCGAGAAGGTGCGCAAGGCGCGCTACGCCTTCGACGAGACCGCAGCTCAAGCCCTACTTCGAGCTGAACCACGTCCTGCAGAACGGCGTGTTCTACGCCGCCGACCAGCTGTACGGCATCACCTTCAAGGAGCGCCACGACCTGCCGGTCTACGACCCGGACGTGCGCGTGTTCGAGGTGTTCGACCAGGACGGCTCGCCGCTCGCGCTCTTCTTCGCCGACTACTACGCGCGCACGCAACAAGCACGGCGGCGCCTGGATGAACGCCTACGTGGCCCAGTCCGGCCTGTTCGGCACCAAGCCCGTGGTCGCCAACCACCTCAACATCCCCAAGCCGCCGCCGGGCGAGCCGACCCTGCTCACCTACGACGAAGTCACCACCGTGTTCCACGAGTTCGGCCACGCCCTGCACGGCATGTTCTCGAACGTGAAGTACCCGCGCTTCGCCGGCACCAACGTGCCGCGCGACTTCGTCGAGTTCCCGTCGCAGGTCAACGAGATGTGGGCCGACCTGGCCGGAGGTGCTGGCGAACTACGCCAAGCACTACCAGACCGGCGCGCCGATGCCGCAGGAACTGCTCGACAAGGTGATGGCCGCCGCGAAGTTCAACCAGGGCTTCGCCACCACCGAGTACCTCGCGGCCGCCCTGCTCGACCAGGCGCTGGCACCAGCTGAGCCCGAGCGAAGTGCCCGACGCGGACGGCGTGCTGGCCTTCGAAGCCAGCTCGCTCGAAGCAGGCGGGCGTCGACTTCGCTCCGGTGCCGCCGCGCTACCGCAGCACCTACTTCTCGCACATCTTCGGCGGCGGCTATTCCGCCGGCTACTACGCCTACTTCTGGAGCGAAGTGCTCGATGCCGACAGCGTGGAGTGGTTCAAGAACAACGGCGGCCTGACCCGCGAGAACGGCGACCACTTCCGCGAGACTCTGCTCTCGCGCGGCGGCAGCGAGGACGCGATCGACCTGTTCAGGAACTTCAGCGGCGGCGAGCCGGCGTCGCGCCGTTGCTCAAGCGTCGCGGCCTGGACACCGGTACCGCCCAGTAAGAGGAATCGCCATGCAGGTTCGCGCCGCTGTCGCCTATCGGGCCGGAGATCCGCTGGTCATCGAGACCGTGGATCTGGAAGGCCCGCGAGCCGGCGAGGTGCTGGTGGAGATCGAAGGCCACCGGCATCTGCCACACCGACGACTACACGCTGTCCGGCGCCGATCCGGAAGGCCTTTTCCCGGCCATCCTCGGCCATGAAGGCGCCGGCATCGTGGTCGATGTCGGCGCCGGGCGTGAAGTCGCTGAGAAAGGGCGACCACGTGATCCCGCTGTACACGCCCGAATGCCGCGAGTGCGAGTACTGCCTGAACCCGAAGACCAATCTGTGCCAGGCCATCCGCAGCACGCAGGGCCAGGGCCTGATGCCGGACGGCAGCCAGCCGCTTTTCCATCGGCGGCAAGAAGCTCCATCACTACATGGGCACCTCGACCTTCGCGCAATACACGGTGGTGCCGGAGATCGCGCTGGCGAAGATCCGCGAAGACGCGCCGTTCGACAAGGTCTGCTACATCGGCTGCGGCGTCACCACCGGCATCGGCGCGGTGATCTACACCGCGAAGGTGGAAGTCGGGCTCGAAGGTGGTGGTGTTCGGGCTCGGCGGCATCGGCCTGAATGTGATCCAGGGCGCGCGCATGGCCGGCGCCGAGCATGATCGTCGGCGTCGACATCAATCCTGCGCGACGGGCGATGGCCGAGAAATTCGGCATGACCCATTTCGTCAATCCGAACGAAGTCGAGGGCGACCTGGTGGCATACCTGGTCAACGCTGACCAAGGGCGGCGCCGACTACAGCTTCGAGTGCATCGGCAACACCAAGGTGATGCGCCAGGCGCTGGAGTGCTGCCACAAGGGCTGGGGCACCAGCGTCATCATCGGCGTGGCCGAGGCCGGCGCAGGAAATTTCCACGCGGCCGTTCCAGCTGGTCACCGGCCGCAACTGGCGCGGCAGCGCCTTCGGCGGCGCGCGCGGCCGCACCGATGTGCCGAAGATCGTCGACTGGTACATGGACGGCAAGATCAATATCGATTCGCTGATCACCCACACCATGCCGCTGGAAAAGATCAACGAAGGCTTCGACCTGATGCATCGCGGCGAATCGATCCGCAGCGTGGTGATCTACTGAGGAATTGCCGCGGGCATTCGCAGGAGCTTGCGATGGCCCTTGAGACAATTTCCGAGCAACGCTGCTTCGGCGGCGTGCAGGGTTTCTACCGGCATGCGTCCGCCGAGCCTGCGGCGGCCCGATGCGCTTCTCCGTGTTCCGCCGCCGCAAGCGGCGCACGGCGCCGTGCCGGTGCTGTATTTCCTGGCCGGACTGACCTGCACCGAAGAAACCTTCATGCATCAAGGCCGGCGCGCAACGCGTGGCCGCCGAACTTGGCCTGATGCTGGTCACGCCCGACACCAGCCCGCGCGACACCGGCATCGCCGGCGCCACCGACGCCTGGGATTTCGGCGAGGGCGCCGGCTTCTACCTGGACGCCACGCAAGCGCCGTTCGCAGGCAACTTCCGCATGGACAGCTACGTCACCCGCGAACTGCCGGCGATGATCGAGCGCATTTTCCGGCGGATGTTTCCCGCACGGGCATCTGCGGGCATTCGATGGGCGGCCACGGCGCGCTGACCCTCGCGCTCAGCAATCCGGACCGCTATCGCTCGGTCTCGGCCTTCGCGCCGATCGTGGCGCCGAGCCAGGTGCCGTGGGGCCAGAAGGCCTTCACCGGCTATCTGGGTCCGGACCGCGAATCCTGGGCCGCCTACGACGCCTGCGAACTGGTGCGCCGACAACCGCTTCCCGGGCCCGATCCTGATCGACCAGGGCAGCGCCGACAAATTCCTCGCCGAGCAACTGCGCCCGGAACTGTTCGAGCGCGCCTGCGAGAGCAGCGGTCAGAAGCTACTGCTACGAACGCAGGAAGGCTATGACCACAGCTACTGGTTCATCAGCACATTCATCGAAGACCACCTGCGGCATCACGCGCAGGCGCTTGTCGTGTTGCCGGACTGACGAGATTACGAGCGGCCGCCGGGTGGGGACCATGTCCGATCCACGGTGACATCCTGTCTTCGAGTGGCCGTCCTGCACGGCCCGCTCTGCATCGCACCCCATCCCTGTTCGGCAGAGGCTGTTGGCTAAGGCGAAACGGAGGCAAAGACTGAAGGGCACACGCAGTTGCCCTGGATTCGCAAGCTCGCCCCAGGATGGGGGGCGGGCACCGGTATTCATTTTTACCAAGCCGGTATCGGGCGGCGACTGAAAATGAATGCCGGTGCCCGCCCGCTCGAATCCCGCTCTTAAGACTCCCACCACATCAGCAGCTCATGCCACAGCCGCTTGAAGAAGTTGGCTTCCGGCACTTCGTTCAGCGCCACCAGCGGCCGCTCGGCGATCAACTTTCCGTCGAGCGAAACGCGCAGCTTGCCGATGACCTGTCCCTTCTTGATCGGCGCGATCAAGGTCTTCGGCACATCCATCGCCGGCTTGAGCTGCGCATAGCGGCCGCGCTCCACCGAGATGACCAGGGGCGCGGAGATGCCCAGGGCAACTTCGTTGACCTTGCCTTTCCAGACCTTGTGCGTTGCGATCCTGGCGTTCGCGCCATACAGCGTGTGCGATTCGAAGAAGCGGAAGCCCCACTCGAGCAGGTTCAAATTGCCGTTCTCGCGCAGGCGGAAGCCTTCGCTCTGCTTCTCGCTGTCGATGCCCATCACGATCGAGATGAAGCGCTGGTCGCCGCGCTTGGCCGAAGCCAACAGGCAGTAGCCGGCCGTCGAGGTATGCCCGGTCTTGATCCCGTCCACACCGCTGCCCTCGCGCCACAGCAGGCCGTTGCGGTTGTGCTGGGTGATGGTGCCGACCGTGTATTCCTTGAGGCTGTTGTAGGCGTAAGTCTCCGGGAACTGGCGGATCATCGCGCGGCCGAGCAGGGCCAGGTCGCGTGCGGTCGAATACTGGTTCGCGTCGGTCAGGCCGTGGGCATTGGTGAAGTTGCTGTTCTTCATGCCGATGCGCTTGGCGTAGCTGTTCATCAGGGAGACGAACGCCTCCTCGCTGCCGGCGACGTGCTCGGCGATCGCGATCGCGGCATCGTTGCCCGACTGGATGGACATGCCTTTCTCGATGTCGCTGAGCTTGACCCGGCTGTTGAGCTCGAAGCCGCTGAAGCTGCCTTCGGTGCCGGCGCCGCCCTCGCGCCAGGCGCGTTCGCTGATCGTGACCAGGTCGTCGGGCTTGATCTTGCCGGCCTTGGTTTCCGCGGCGGCCACATAGGAAGTCATCACCTTGGTGATGCTGGCCGGCTCCATGCGCTGGTCGATATTTTCGCCGGCCAGGATCTGGCCGGTGTCGTAGTCCATCAGCAACCAGGCTCTCGCGCCGGTCGGCACCGGCGCCGGCGGAACCGGCATGACGCCGGGAGTGGCGGTATCAAGTTGCGGGGTGGGAGTCTGCGCAGCGGCAACGGCAACGACGGCGGCGCTGAAGGCTGCCAGGAGAATTCGGGGGAAACGCATCGTGGGGGAACTCCGGAAACTGGGGCCTGGGGACGGCCCGGATAATTGCGGCAATTCTACGGACTATTCGGCAAAAACTCGCGGCTGGGGCACATCGAGCCGCTGCAGATGCTCGAGCAGGCCGGCCAGCTTGTCCACGTCCACCGGGCCGATCCGGACCCGCCAGACATGCTGGCCGGCGACCTCGGCCTGGTCCACTTCCACGGCGTCGACACCTGAATTCTGCAGGCGATCGGCCAGTCGCCGGGCATTGGCCTTGTCGCCGAAACTGCCGACCTGGACGATCCTTTCGGCGCCTTCGGCGGCCACGGCGGACTCGCGCGCTACCTGAACCGGAGCTGGCCCGGAATCCTCGCCTTCGACAACCGCCTGCAACTCCACCCTTGCCGTGCCCTTGCGATCCACGCCGAGGCGGACCGCCGCGGCATAACTCAGATCCATGATCCGCTCGGAATGGAACGGCCCGCGATCGTTGACCCGCACGATCAGGCTGCGACCGTTGTCCAGGTTGGTCACGCGCACGAAGCTGGGCAAGGGCAAGGTCCGGTGCGCGGCGGAGAACAGGCACATGTCGTACAGCTCGCCGCTGGAAGTGGCGCGTCCGTTGAACTTGGCGCCATACCAGGAGGCCACGCCGCGTTCGTGGTAGCCGCGGGCGCTGTCGCGCACGTGATAGCTCTTGCCCGAGCACCGTGTAGGGCGAGCGATTGCCGTAGCGCGAGCGCGGTTCGTCGCGCGGCACCGGTTCCTGCACCCCGCTGACGTCGATGGCGCGTCGCCGGCCCGCTGTCGGCGACGCCGGGCGCGTACAGCCCGCCCGGTGTGTAATCGCTATCGAGGTGCTGCCTGGTCGGGGCGCACGGGTTGACGGGGGCGGATTTCGCCGCGGCTGCGCCTTGGCCGCCCGGCTGCGACGCAGGCGCCCCGGTGGCTGGCGGTGGTCGGGTCGGCGTGGTGCCGCAGGCGGTCACGAGTCAGGATGATGAGCGCCGAAAACAGCAGCCTCATCAGGGCGCGCTACTCGCACCGGCGGCAATTTCCTGCGAAAGCTGGAACACCGCCATCGCATACAGCGGCGACCGGTTGTAACGGGTGATCACATAGAAATTCTGGTAGCCGATCCAGTACTCGGGGCCGTTCACGCCTTCCAGCGTGAGCAGCGTCGCCGGCAGGTTCGGCGCGCCGGCGTCACGCGGCCGATAACCACGCGCCGCCAGGTCGGCCAACGAATAGCGCGCCACGAAATCCTCGGGCACGAAAGCCGCGGCGCCTGCATCGGCGACCGCCGGCACGAAGGCCGGCTGCCCGGTCTGCCAGCCGTGGCCGATGAAGTAATTGGCGATCGATGCGAAGGCATCCTTCGGCGAACCGAGCAGGTCGCGCTTGCCGTCGCCATCGCCGTCGCGGGCGAAATCACGGTAGCTGGAGGGCATGAACTGGCCCCAGCCCATCGCCCCGGCATAGCTGCCCTTGAGCGTGGCCAGGTCCAGGTTTTCTTCCTTGGCCAGGGCGAACAGGTTGATCAGTTCGCCGCGAAAGAATTCCTCCCGCCGCGGATAGAAGAATCCGAGCGTGTACAAGGCATCGAGCACGCGATAGGTGCCCTTGATCCGCCCGTAGCTGGTTTCCACGCCGATGATCGAGACGATGATCTCGGCCGGGACGCCGGTCTGGGCCGAAACCCTGTCCAGCTCGTCGCGATGCTCGGCATAGAACTCGCGTCCCTGGCGGATGCGCGTCTCGGTCAGGAAGATCGGGCGGTAGTCCTTCCACGGCTTGCCTTCGGCCGGCTTGGTGATGGCGTTGATGATGCTCTGCTGGTAGCGGGCCTGGTCCAGCCAGGCGCGAATCTCCGCCGGCGCCATGCCGCTGGTCTTTGCCGCCTCGACGATGAATGCGTCTTTCTTTTCCGCGGAAAGTATCGGAGGCGCGGATGGCGCGGGCGCGGGCGGTGGCGGCGCGATCGGAGCCGGCGCGGGCGCGGCCACGACCGGGGGCGGCGGCGGAGCAGGCGGCGGTGTCGGTTTTACCGGTTGCGCGCATCCTGCGAAGAGGATCGGCAGGGAAAAAACCAAGAAGCGGAACGAATGGCGCATTGGGGGGATGACTTTCAGGACCTGGCCACAATGTATCACGCGAGGCCGGATCAACCAGTCATGCCGCCGACGGCAGCCGCGACCCCGATTGGACGTCGAAGAAGTGCAGGTGCTGCGCCGACAACTGCAACGGCAGGCGATCGCCTGGCGACACCACATGCAGTTGCGGGCTCGATCGCATCACCAGCGCACGTCGGACCGTGGCGCAGGTACAGGAATACTTCGTTGCCGACCGGCTCGACCACCTCGACCTCGGGCGCGAACGAAAATTCACTCGACTGCTGGACCGGAAGCAGGTGCTCGGGCCGCACGCCGACATCGAATTCACGATCGAGCCAGTCGTCCGGCACCCGGCGTCGGTGAGCGGAACCCGGGCGCCGCCGCCGAGGTCGAGCACCAGTCCGTTGTCCGTGGCGCAGATGGCCGCGCATGACGTTCATGCCCGGACTGCCCAGGAACGTCGCCACGAACAGGTTGGCCGGCTTCGAATACAGGTTCATCGGCGTGTCGATCTGCTGGATCTGGCCGTCCTTCAGCACCACGATCCGCTGGCCCAGCGTCATCGCCTCGATCTGGTCGTGGGTGACGTAGATCATGGTGGCGCCCAGCCTGCGATGCAGTCGCGAGATCTCGACCCGCATCGACATGCGCAGCTTGGCATCGAGGTTGGACAGCGGCTCGTCGAGCAGGAACACCTGCGGTTGCCGGACCAGCGCGCGGCCGAGCGCCACGCGTTGCCGCTGTCCGCCCGACAGCACCGCGGGGCGGCGGTCGAGCAAGGCGCCGAGTTCGAGCATGGCGGCCGCCTCGCGGACCCGCGCGTCGATGCTTTCGCTGGGCTCGCCGCGCAGCTTCAGGCCGAACGACAGGTTTTCGGCCACGGTCATGTGCGGATAGAGCGCGTAGTTCTGGAACACCATCGCGATGTCGCGGTCCTTCGGCGACACGTCGTTGACCACCCGGCCGCCGATGGTCAGCGAACCGGAGCTGATCGATTCCAGCCCGGCGATCATCCGCAGCAGCGTCGACTTGCCGCAACCGGACGGGCCGACCAGCACCAGCAATTCGCCGTCGGCCACCTCGAAACTGGCGTCGGCCACGGCGATATGCCCGTTCGGATAGACCTTGCGCAGGTGATCCAGTCCCACTGTGGCCATTTGCGCTCCCGATATGGTTGGACCCGCTCTATGCAACTGCCTGAGCTCTGAGCTATTCTGGGCATGTAATCGGTTACATACTAGCGTGGCCCAGGCACCTCAGGGGAAGAAAAATGAGTCATTCGCCGGTCTTTCCCGACGGATTTTCTGTGGGGCGCCGCCACGGCCGCGCACCAGATCGAGGGCTCGCCGCTGGCCGACGGCGCCGGGCCGAGCATCTGGACCCGGTTCGCCCACACCCCGGGCATGACCCACAACGGCGATACCGGCGACGTCGCCTGCGACCACTACAATCGCTTCAAGGACGACGTCGCGCTGATGCGCAAGCTCGGCCTGAAGGCCTACCGCTTCAGCATCAGCTGGTCGCGGGTGCTTCCCGAGGGCAAGGGCCGGGTCAACCAGGCCGGCCTGGATTTCTATTCGCGACTGGTCGACGAACTGCTCGAAAACGACATCGCTCCGCTGGCCACCCTCTTCCACTGGGACCTGCCGGCGGCGCTCGACGATCGCGGCGGCTGGCTCAATCCCGACATCGCCGACTGGTTCGCCGACTACGGCAAGCTCATGTATCGCGCGCTCGATGGTCGCGTGAAGCGCTGGGTCACGCTCAACGAGCCCTGGGTGGTCACCGACGGCGGCTATCTGCATGGCGCGCTCGCGCCCGGCCATCGCAGCCGCTTCGAGGCGCCGATCGCCACGCATCAACCTGCTGCGCGCGCACGGCGCCGCGGTGCAGGCCTATCGCGCCGAAGGCAAGCACGAGATCGGCCTGGTGGTGAACCTCGAGCCGAAGTACTCCGGCCTCGGAATCGGTCGAGGACGCCGCGGCCGTCGAGCGCGCGCGACGCCTACATGAATCGCCAGTACCTGGATCCGGTGTTCCTCGGCAGCTATCCCGAGGAACTGCAGGAAATCTTCGGCGATGCCTGGCCCGAATGGCCGCAGGCCGATTACGACCTGATCAAGACCAAGTTCGACTTCCTCGGCGTCAACTACTACACGCGCAGCGTCACCCACGCCAACAACAGTTATCCGCTGCGCGCCGGCGCCGTGCGGCAGCCGCTGGGCACCTACACCGAAACCGGCTGGGAAGTTTTCCCGCAGGGCCTGACCGACACGCTGACCTGGGTGAAGGAGCGCTACGGCGACATCCCGATGTACATCACCGAGAACGGCGCGGCTTTCTTCGATCCGCCGGTCGCCGAAAACGATCGCGTGCGCGATCCGCTGCGCATCGACTACCTGCAAAAGCACATCGGCGCGGTGAAGACGGCGATCGACGCCGGCTGCGATATCCGCGGCTACATGGTCTGGTCGCTGCTCGACAACCTGGAATGGTCGCTGGGCTATTCCAAGCGCTTCGGCATCGTGCACGTGAACTACGGCACGCAGCAGCGGACGCCGAAGGACAGCGCGCGCTGGTATAGCAACGTGATCGCTACGCATGGGGCGTCGCTGGCGATCCGCTTCCGGGTTGAGAGTCTTTTCCGAGCAGGCGGGCGCCGGCGTTCATTTTTAGTCGCCGCCCGATACCGGCTTGGTAAAAATGAACGCCGGCGCCCGCCTCCAATCAGCGAGGCAATCTGCTCTGCAGAAGCAGAATCAATGGCGTTGCAAATTTTGCTTACCTATTGATTGGCCGGCGCTATCAGGACTTCGGCGGGAAGCGCAGTGATGCGCAGTTCGCCGTTTTGCCATGCGGCTGATTTGCCGTTGATGCTGGTCTTGCCGGGCTTTCCCGTCGCAGGCCACGGCAATACCACGCCGCCTGCAGGCATTCGCATGCCCTCGCCGATGCTCAGCCGCAGTTCGCCCTTGTCGCGGCGGAGTGTGTAAGCCAGCTTGCCGTAGGGCGTGCGCAGGTTTTCGACGGCGATGCCCTCGCCGTCCAGCCAGTCGTCCGGGAATGCCGGCGGCGATCACCAGCGCATCGTCGCTGTCGCGGGTCGTAGGCGAACATGTCGAGCGCCGAGCGCACGTAGTCGGAGCGCGACCCAGGCATGCGGCAGGTCGCCGAGGAAGAACGGCTTGCGCGGCTCGCGCGCCACCACTTCGGCCCACTGGTTCCAGCCGCGCGGCTGGCGGTCGGCGAAGAAGAACTGCAGCGCCTGCTGGAGCGCGATCGCGCCAGCCGAGCCGCACGAAGGCGCCGACCGTGCGCAGTTCGTAGGGCGTGTAGTCCTCCCAGCTGCGCTTGCCGTCGCGACGCGCGACGAAATTCGTGCCAGTAGCGCTCGAACGTGTTGCGCAACAGCGCCTCGCGGCAGGCGTCCCTGCTCGCCGCCGGGTGCAAGCGCGATGGTGGTGGAGGTGGCGTCGAAATCGCCCAGCTCGGCCGCGCCAGGCAGGAAATCGATGCCGTGCGCGCTCGATGGCGCTGCGCAGCGACGCGTACAGGTCGTCGCCGAACTGGTCGCGCGACGCGGCGAATCCGCTTGGCATCGTCCTCGCGGCCGAGCCATTGCGCGATCTCGACCGCGTCCTTGTAACCGCGCAGCGCCCAGAAATCGTCCCAGTACGAATGCATCGGCTTGGCCGAATAGCCCTCGTGGCTGATCGACGCCGGCATCAGTCCGTAGAACGCCGGATTCACGGCCCGATTGGCCTCGGTGCGCTCGCTCAGGCGCAGCTCGTCCATGTAGCGCACGGCCGCGTCGACGCGCGGCCACATCGTCGCCAGCAGGGCGCGGTCGCCGCCGTAGCGATAGAGCTCGGCGATGGCGTAGATCAGCTCGCCCTGGCTGTCGTTCTCCGGCACCGGATCGCTGCCACGATCGTCGACGCAGCAAGGCACCTTGCCGCTGGCGAACTGGTAGGGCGCGTACCAACGCAGGAACTCCGTCGGCGACGTCGCCCTGCCCCAGTCCGCAGCAGCGCCTCGCGAGATCATCGCGCCATCGCGGATCCAGCGCGCGCGCATAGGAACGCGTTCCCGGCTGCAGGCGCGGGCCGACGCGACTGATCAGCATGTTCGCCAGCGCCGGTGCGCAGGGTGTCGACGAGCCCTGTCCTTGCGCCGGCACGCGCAGCGGTCACCTGCGCCCAGCTTCTCGCGCCACTGCCGCGCCACCGCCTCCTCGGCTTGCCGTGGCGTCGATGCCCGCCGCCGCTTCGGCGTTCGCCGGTCAATGGCGCAACCAGGTCGATTTCGCGGCTCTCGCCGGGCGCCAGATCGGATCCGGTACAGCATCGCGCCCGAGGCCAGGCCGGTTTCGTCCTCGACGCGCGTCGCCGTTGCGGGAAATCGCCGGCGGCCAGATGCTCCTCGACCATGCCGGCGTCGAACGACGTGGCGAAGCCGAGATCCGGCGCCTGCAGCGCGAACACGCGCGGCTTGCCGTTGACCGTCGCGACGCTTCACCGGAAACTCCAGATCTGCCGAATCGGGCTGACGCCGCCGGCCGTGTTCAGGAACTGGCTCGGCGGATTGACCTGCAACGGCCGCAACGCCAGCGCCAGCGTGTAGTCGCGGGCCTTCGCGCGTGGTATTGCGCAATCGATAGCGCGCCACCAGCTGCGAACTGGCCGGGCTGCCTTGCGCGAAGGCCGTGATGTCGCAGCGCGACGTCGGCGTGCGCCCAGTGACGCTCGGGATCGGCAGATAGCCCTCGGCGAGCGACTGCGTGGACTTCACATCGGCCCAGGTCACCAGCTTGCCGTCGCTGAGCAGGAATGGCTCGATGCTGAAGCCGCCCTTGGCGACCTCGATGGCTCCGTCCTCGCCGATGCAGGCCCTGCTCGCTGCCGCCGTCGATGCCGACGATCGTCCAGTACGGCTGCTCGCCGGAAAATCCGCGCGGGAAAGCGGCCGCGAGGCGCCTGCCTGGCCACCGCCTTGAGGAAATCGTTGGGCGTGGCGGCGAAGGCCAGGTCCTCGACGGTGATTTCGGCCAAGCCGTAGTTCGTCGCCCGGCCGCCGTCGAACGAGAGCCGGATCCAGCGCGCCTCCGATTCCGGCAAGGCAATCGGATCGTCGCCGCCGTTGCCGTCGCGCACCGTGCGCACGTGCGCGCCAGTCATGGCCATCGTGCGACAACTCGATGCGATAGCGCGAGGCGAACTCGTCGCGCATTCCAGTGCAGCGTGAGTCCGCCGAATTCGCGCACGCGGCCCAGGTCGAGCGTCAGCCGACTGCGCACCGGCCGGTGCGCGCCAGGCGCTCGCCGGATCGCCATCGACCGCACGGCTCGCCTCGCCGCCGGGCATGGCCGCGGATGCGTCGCCATCGGCTGCGGCGGCGCGGCGTCGTCCCTGGGCAATTCGCGAAAGCTCAGCTCGTCGAAACAGACCTCGCCGCGGCCGCCGCCCTTGCCGGCGCTGACGGTGATCTCGAATTTCTCGCTGTGCCGCAGCGTCTTGTCGGCCGTCGGTCCCCAGGCGAAGGAAATCTGCCGCTGCTTGAGCTTGATCGGCGTCCATGCGGACGGCAGCGCGTAGTTCGGGCGCGTCACCCACCAGACGTTCTCGCCGCGAGGCGTCGCCGAGCTTGAACTCGAGGTTGTTGGCCGGCGCCTCGCCGCGCAGCTCGAGCGCGTATTCGTAGTTGGCCGGATAGTCCATCGGCAGCTTGCGCCGGGCCACCGCATAGCCGGACACGCCGTTGAAGTCGTAGTCCAGGCAGAGCGCCTTGCCGGTCACGCCGTCGACCTGGCGCAGCGCTGGCCGATGACCTGGTCGGAGGCGACTGCGCTCCATGCGTCGACGTTCTCGAAATCGTCCAGCAGACCCGTCGGCGCTTCGGCGGCGATGGCGCGGCATGCGGCGCGGGCAGCATCGCGAGGCCCAGCAACAGCGCGAGCAGCGCGATGCGACTTCCGCTCATCCCTTCACGCTGCCCATCAGCAGGCCCTGCAGGTAATAGCGCTGCATGGACAGGAACAGCAACAGCACCGGCAGCACGGTCACCACCGAGCCGGCCATCATCAACTCGTTGTCCTGCACGTGCTCGCGCGACAGCGAGGCCAGCGCCACGGGCAGCGTGTGCAGGTGGCCGTCGGTGAGCACGATCAGCGGCCACATGAAATCGTTCCAGCCGCCGAGGAAGCTGAAGATCGCCAGCGTCACCAGGATCGGCTTCAGCGCCGGCAAGCACGATCTGGCAGAAGATGCGGAATTCGCCGGCGCCGTCGATGCGCGCCGCTTCGAGCAGTTCGTCGGGAATCGTGCGCGCGTACTGGCGCACCAGGAAGATGCCGAAGATGCCGGCCATGCCCGGCACGATCGCGCCGCCGTAGGTGTTGACCAGGCCCATCTGCTTGAGCATCAGGAACAGCGGCATCATCGCCACCTGCCCCGGGATCACCAGCGCCGCCAGCAGCATCGCGGAACACTCGTTCGCGGCCGGCGAAATCGCAGCTTGGCGAAGGCGTAGCCGGCCGAGCACGTTGAACAGCAGCGACAGCAGCGTGGTCGCGCTGGCGATGCAGCAAGCTGTTGGCCAGGTAGCGGCCCATGCCGGCCTTGGCGAACAGTTCGTGGTAGTTGTGCCAGCGTCGGCGCCGTCGGCAGCAGCGGCGGCGGGAAGGCGCTGGCCTCGCCCGGCTGCATGAACGATACCGACAGCATCCACAGCAACGGCGCGAGGCTGAGCACCGCCAGCCCGACCAGCAGGCCGTTGATCACCGCATGGCCGAGGCGAGGCGATGCGGCTTCATTCCGCACCCGCGCTTGCGCGCGAGCCACAGCAGGCCGCTGGTGATGCGCGCCCATCAGCACGAACAGCATGAAGGCCACCGCCGAGGCGTTGCCCAGGTTCCACCACTTGAAGCCTTCTCGTACATCAGGTAGAGCACGCTCACCGTGCTCTCCAGCGGCCCGCCCTGGGTCATCACGTAGGGCTCGGCGAACAGCTGGAAGTAGCCGGCCATGGTCAGGATGCCGACCAGCAGCAGCACCGGCCCGAGCATGGGCAAGGTGACGTGGACGGAACTGCCGCCACGGCGAGGCGCCGTCGATGCGCGCGGCCTCGTACAGGTCTTCCGGAATGCTCTGCAGCCCGGCCAGGAAGATGATCATGTTGTAGCCGAAGTTCTTCCACACCGCGAACAGGATGATGGTCGGCATCGCCCAGTGCGGATCGCCCAGCCAGTCGATCGGGTCGATGCCGACGCCCGACAGCGCCCAGTTCACCAGGCCGTAGCGGGTGTGGAACAGGTAGCGCCAGATCACCGCGACCGCGACCACCGTGGTCACCACCGGCGCGAAGAACGCGGTGCGGAAGAACGGCTTGAAGCGCCCGAGCTTCGAATGCAGCAGCAACGCGGCGCCCAGCGACATCGCGATCGACAGCGGCACGCCGACGATCACGAAGTACATCGTGTTGCCCAGCGCCTTCCAGAACAGCGGGTTGTGCAACAGCGCCAGGTAGTTGTCGAAGCCGACGAAGCGCAGGTTGTCGCAGGTCGGCCAGCGCGTAGATATCGAAATCGGTCACGCTCAGCGCCAGCGCCGCCAGCACCGGCAGCGCGAAGAACAGCGCGATCACCAGCAGCGCCGGCGCCGGCGAACAGCCATCCGGCAAGTCGCGGCCGCACCGCGCTCATTTCGCGGCCTCCCGATCGAGCATCCAGCGGCGCTTCTCGAGGATGGCGTCGGCGCGCCGATCCAGTCTCGGCGGCGGCGCCGTCCACATCGACGCTTGCCGTTGACCAACTGCTCGGCCACCAGTCGCATCTCGGTGGCGATGCGTTCCCATTCGGGCACCTTCGGCGTCGGCTTCACCCGCTCCAGCTGGTCGCGATAGGCGCGCGCATACGGATCATTGGCCAGCCGCGGCTCGCTCCAGACCGTTCGCCGCGGCGGCAGGTCGCCGGTCAGCGCCTGGAAGCGGCTCTGCGTCCGTGCGTCCGACAGGTATTCGAGCAGGATGCCAGGCCGCCTGCTTTTGCCGGCTGGCGCGAAACAACACCAGGCTCGAGCCGCCGGCGATCGAGGCGCCCGGGCCGTTCGGGCCCGGCAGAGGCATGGTCATCCAGCTCGTCCTGCCGCTGCGCCGGAATGCGCTTCTTGAATTCGGCGATGTTCCAGGGGCCGGAGATGTAGAACGCAGTAGTAACCCGCGGCCGAATTCGTCCCAGACATTGGAGATCTGGTTGTTGCTGACCGCGCGGCGCCCACTGCAGGTCGAACATTTCCTTGTAGAACGCCAGCGCGCGCCTGAAGCCGGCGCTGCGGAAATTGCCGAAGCGGCCGCCGTCGCGCAACAGCGGCTCGGCCTGCTGCAGCGCGAGCGCCAGCAAGGGTTCGAACTCGTTGAGCGGCAGCAGGATCGGCGTATCTGTTCGGCCCGGCCTTGCGCCTTGATCGCCGCCATCGCGCGTGCGCCACTCGTCCCAGTCTGCGCGGCGGCGTGGCGAAGCCGGCGGCGAGCAACAGGTCGCGGCGGTAATAGGGCAAGCGCGTATCGACGTACCAGGGCACGCCGTAGACGCGGCCGTCGACGACGTTGGTATCCCAGATGCCCGGGAAATAATCGGCGACGTCGATCGCCTTCGAGCCGGCGATGCGCGCGTCCAGCGGCTCCAGCGCGTCGAGCGCGGCGAATTCCGGAATCCAGGTGTTGCCGAGCTGGCAGATGTCCGGCAGCGCATTGCCGGCGAAAGCGGTCAGCAGTTTCTCGTGCGCCGCAGTCCATGGCAGTTGCTGGAGTTCCACCCGGATGTCGGGATGCTGTCGTTCGAATTCCGGTATCAGCTGCGCGACCACTTCGCCCTCGTAGCCCATCGCCCAGAACCTGCACGACCTCGCGGCTGTCTTCGGTGCGGGCGCAGCCGCTGGTCACCAGGATGAGCAGGACCAGCAGGCGCGAAAGTCTCACGGCGGCGGGTCCGGCCGGGCTCAGTGCAAAACCGTAGTCGAAACGGCAGGCGCAGCTGGCTTCGCGTCGAGCCAGCCGCCGGTGAAGCCGGCCCGCTCCAGGCCGCGGCGGATATGCGGATTGCCGCGCATCACCTTCCAGACGAAGTTCGCTGCGATGGTTCTCGATCATCAGCACGATCGGACCCTGGTCGATGCCGATGTAGTCGTCGTCCACCCAGCCCATGCCGGCCACCACCTTGCCCTGGTTCAAGCTGACATCGTAGTGGAAGCTGGGATTGAAGGCGTCGATGAATCCGTACTGGCGGTAGATGTGCTGGCCGTAGCGATCGATGCATCTCGGTCACCGCCGGAACCACGATCTCCGGCGCGAACGGCAGCGAAGCCGCCGCCGCGGTCGGCGCGATGGTGCCGTCGTCGAGCACGTATTCGAGCCGGCGCCGCGCGGCGCGTAGGTGCGGAACACGCGCGGCTGCCCCTGGTAGGAGTAGGTCGCGTCGATCGGGCCGTCGCTGGCGGTCAGGCCCCACACGTCCTGGCCGTAGCCGGCCCACTTCTGCGGGTTGGCGATGGCGTAGGCGCGCTGCGAGTACACGGCACGCCGGCTGTTCTCGAAATAGTCGATGCCGCGGCTGCGCATGTAGTCGTCCTGCACGCCGCGAAGGTCCAGCCAGACCTGCGAGTACTGGTGGCCGAACAGCGGCGGAAAGCTCAGGTGCTCCTGGCCATGGAACGTGCCCCAGCTCTGGTCGTAGGTCGAAGTCCACGCCCTGTAGGCGTCCACGCCGACCGGGTGGGTCGGCGAAGCGAGCGCCAGGATGTAGACCAGCATCGCCTCGTTGTAACCGTTCCAGTCATGGTCGAGCATGCCCGACTCGGGCGACCAGCCCATGCCGATGCGCGGCGCGCGCACTTGCGCCCAATCCCACTCCACGCGGTCGGTAGATGGCTCTCGGCCAGCGCGCGGATCTCGCGCTCCTCGGCCGTATCCCGGTCGAAATACGATTGCGAAAACAATATGCCGCCCAGCAGCAGCGTGGTATCCACCGTGGACAACTCGCAGTTCGCATCGCGGGCGCCGGTGTCCATCTTGACGAAGTGGTAGAAGAAGCCCTTGTAGCCGGCCATGCCCTGCGCGGCGGCGCCCTGCGGCGCGTGGCGAAGAAGCGAAGCGTCGCCAGGGTGCGCTCGATCGCCTGGTCGCGATCGATCCAGCCGCGTTCCACGCCGACGCCGTAGGCGGTCAGGCCGAAGCCCACCGCCGCGATGCTGGAGAATGATTTGCTGGGCCAGCGATCCGGCACCAGGCCGTTGAGCCGGGTTACCCAGTTCCCAGAAATAATTGAAGCTGCGCTGCTCGAGGTCATCGAACAATGCCGGCAAGGCGGTCGGCGCCGGGGCAGGCGCCGCGCTGTGAGTGCTCGCCTCGGGCGCATGCTCGAGCGTGGCCGAGGGACCGGTGCATCCTGCGCAGGCAACAAGCGCTGCGACGAGGAGCAATGGCCTGATCGACCAGGAAATTCGGTCAGACATCAAATGCTGTTCCTGAAGGAAGATCGTCCACCCGCCCGCCAGGCGGGCGGGTGGACGCCTTTGTTTACCAGGTGAAACCCGCGCTCAGCTTGAGCGTACGCGGCGGCACGAGGGTGCCATCGCCGTTGCGCATGCCGAAGTTCGGGTTGTAGTCCGGGGCCGGGCCACCGCGCCAGGTGTCGTAGTCGGTGAAGTTGTACCAGTTCATCACGTTCAGCACGTCGGCGCGAACCCTGAAGGTCGTGTCGCCAGGAGTGTTCCACTCCTTCTGCACCGCGATGTCCCATTGCTTGACGCCAACGTCGTAGCCGGGGGTGAACGGATCGAAGAAGCAATTGTTCCAGCTGGCTGCGTCGTGGCAGTTCACTGCTTCCTTCGGGGTCGGGCTGGCCACTGCGAGCTTGGTACTGAAGGTCCAGTTGCTGTCGGTGCCGATGATGCCGGTCATGACCAGGCGATGGCGCGACAAGCCGAGGGAATTCATGAACTCGGCGCCGTCCAGGTTCGGGTAGTCGAACAGGTAGTGTTCGTCGGACTGGTAGGCGTTGCCGCGGTTCTCGCTGGCGTCACTGTAGGTGTAGGCGAACGTGAAGCCCCACTTCGAGTCTTCCGTGTACTGCTTGTCGAGCGAGATCAGCAAGCTGTCGAGCTTGGTTTCAATGCCGTTGTCGGCCTTGATCAAGGTGCCGTAGCCGGGGATCGGGTAGCCCCAGGGCTGGCAGCCCCAGGTGGCGCCAACGCAGTTCGGGTCGCGGAAGGTGCCGCCCGGGTAGCGATTGCCCAGCGTGAACACCAGCCCGTCCTTGCTGACGATATGGGACAGCGTGACCGAGCTGTTCCAGTCGTTGCCCCAGGCTTCGAACACGTTGCGCATGCCGAGGCTGAACTGGTCGGAGTACGGCGTCTTGAGGTCGTTGTTCATCAGGTTGACCTCCGCGCCGAGGTTCGGGTTGGCGGCGACCAGCGCGGACAGATTCGCCGGGTCGTAGTACTTGGGATCCCAGGCCAGGCAGTTGTTCACGCCGACCGTGCACGGACGACCGGGCACGTTGAACTGGAAGCCGTAGGTCGGGAAGGTGCTCTTGGATTGCTCCAGCGCCAGGTAGTCGAACAGGTTGCGGTCGTAGGAACGACCGGCGCCGCCGAAGATCACGTGCCGCTGGTCGGCATCGAGGTCATAGGAGAAGCCGAACCGGGGCGCCCACGCGCCCTTGAACGCGCTGCGGTTGTTGCCGTCGCTGATGTAGTCCTCGATGTCGTAATCCACGCCAGCCGCGTGGATATTCGACCAGCCGCGCAACGCGCTCGCCAATGCCGCCGGCGTCTCGTAGTCGTAGTAGCCCGGAGTCTGCTCGTAATCCCAGCGCAGACCGAGGTTGAACATCAGGTGCTGGTTGACCTCCCAGTCGTCCTGGATGTAGATGCCGAACTGCGAGTTGTCCGAGGTGATGTCGCGGCTGCCGCCGCCGGTCACCGCGCCGAACTGGACCTGGTAGGGAACCGTCAGGTTGCTGTTGAGGTTGTAGGAATACTGCGCGTTGTAGGGCTGCTGTTCAAAGGCGTTGATGGTGATCGCCTTGTACTTGAAGCCGGTCTTGATGGTGTGGTTGCCGGACCATTCCAGGTCGTAGAAGGTCAGGTCGTCCTGGATGCTCCAGCCGTTCTGGCCCTTGTCCTGGTAATCGCGGCCGCCGCCGGTGTTGATGACCACGTTGCCGTTGAAATCCGAGGTGTAGACGGCGCCGGGACCGATCGTTGCCGGGCGCGGACCGAAGGATGCGTCTTCCCAGGTCAGGTGGGCGTCGTTGAGCCAGGTATCGCCGGTGAACTGATGGTGCAGGTCGATGCGCGTCTCGTCGCCCTTTTTCACGGTTCCGTAGGAGGCGGTATTGGGGCCATTGCCGATGTTGGTCAGCTCGTCCTCGGTGCGGTACTTGGCGGTCAGTTCGAGCAGCTGGTCATCGTTGATCAGCCAGTCGACCTTGCCGAAGTACAGGTTTTCCTCGAACGGTGCGCCATTGGTCTCGTTGGCGAGCGGCTGCAGGTCCGCAGGCAGATCGTCCACCGCGTAGCTCTGGCCAAGGCGCAGCTCGCGCGGCGAGTCGACCCGCTTGCCCTCGTAGCTGAAGAAGAAGTGCGCGCGGTCCTTGATGATCGGGCCGCCGACCGTGAGGCCGAACTGCTTGTCGGAGGACGGGACCTTCAAGTCGTTGTTTTCTTCGCGCAGCGTTGGCTCGCGCAGGTTTTCATCCGTGAAATCGTAGAACACGTTGCCAGTGAACTCGTTGCTGCCCGACTTGGTGACCGCGACGATCGCGGCACTGCTGACCTGGTCGAACTCGGCCTTGTAGTTGGAGGTGATCACCTTGTATTCGCCGATCGCCGATTGCGGGAACGGGATTGCCCCGGCTCGAGTCCTGGCCGGTGATGCCGCCCTTGACCACGTAGTTCTTCTGGCCGACGCCGTCGATGAAGACGTTGATGCCGTTCGAGTTCTGGGCGCCGCCGCGCAGCTGGCACCGAGCCATCGTCTCCGGTCGAGACCACTGCACGCCCGGCACGATGTCCGCAAACGACAGGAAGTTGCGGCTGCCCTGCGGCAGCGCATCGATCTGCTCCTGCGAGATATAGGTGGCGATTTCCGAAGTCCGGGTCTCGATCAGCGAAGCCGCGCCGGTCACGGTCACCGTGGCCAGGGTCGTGGCCGCCGAGGCGCCCACCGGCAGGTTCAGGCTGGCGGTCTCGCCAACCGAGAGGCTGACGGTTTGCGAAGCGGTCTTGCCGTTCGCCGTCACATCGACGCGGTAGGTGCCAGGCTGCAGGCCGAACAGGGCGTAGCTGCCGTCGGCCTTGGCGGTCGCGCGCGAGGTGTAACCGTTGGCCAGGTTGGTGGCGACGATCTCGGCATTGGCGACGGGCGCGGTATCGGCGGTCACCACGCCGCGCAGGGTGGAGGCCGTGCTCTGTGCGAGCACCGCCGGTGCAGCCAGCGCCAGGCAACTGGCCAGGGCGCAGCTGAGCAAGGTTGGTATCGGTCGACGTGATTTGCGGTTTTGCTGGTTCATGAGGCTCCCCTCCCAGGGGTGGTCAGTGCGCTTGAAATCGGTTACATCGCAATACAAAAAAACTCGTGCTTGATCGGGCCCTCAGGAACTGTCGGAGCGCACGCGGCGCCCGCTGCCGGTTCCGGCGCCACTCGAAGCACGCACCATCAGCTTGGGCATGAATGAGTTGTCTTCCTTCGGAGTATCCCCGCCCGCATCGAGCAATGCGCTCAGCGCGCGGGCGCCGAGTTCGGCAATATCCACCCGCATGGTGGTCAGCGGCGGATACACGTAACGCGCCAGCGGAATGTCGTCGAAGCCGACCAGCGCGATCTTGCCGGGCACGGCGATGCCTGCCTGGTTGAAGGCGAACAGGCAGCCGAGCGCCATCATGTCGTTGGCGGCGAATACCGCGTCAGGCCGCTCGGCCGAAGCCGCGATCGCGCTACCAGCCGCATGCCCGGAAGCTTCGCTGAAATCGCCGGCAAGCACCCACAGCTTCGCAGCGGGCAGCAGCCGGGCCATCGAATCGCGATAGCCGCGCAGGCGTTCGCGCGCATCGAAATTGTCGTCCGGACCGGTGATGAAGGCGATTCGCCGGTGCCCGCATTCGACCAGGTGGCGGACCATCTCCACCGCGCCGCCGTAGTTGTCGATGGCGATGGAAGCGAAGCCCGCGTTCGGCAGGTGGGTGTTCAACAGCACCACCGGCAGCGATGGAGACAGATTCTCGGTCAGGAAGCCGGAGTCATTCACATAGGGCGACATCACCAGCAGGCCGTCGACCCGCCCGCGCATCGCGCGCAAGGCCGCGCCCTGCTCTTCGGGATGACCGTGGTAGCTGGAGACCAGAAGGTATTGGCCGCGCTCGCGCGCCACCTGGTCGATGCCGCGAACCAGTTCCGAGAAGAACTCGCCGTGCAGGTCTGGCAACACCACGCCGACCGTATTGGTACGCCGGCTGCTCAGGCTCCGGGCCGCCGCATGCGGGCTGTAGCGCAGTTCCTTGGCGACCTTCAGGACCTCCTTGCGCACCGGCTCGGTCACGTTGTCGTGGCCATTGAGCACGCGCGACACGGTGGCGACCGATACTTTGGCCACGCGAGCGACGTCTTTGATGGTCACGTTCAAGCGATCCTGCCCCCCTCCGGTAGGCCGTGTCGCCGGAATGTAACCGTTTTCACGGCAGAATGTAAAGCAGACGTTATCCGGGCTTTTCAGTCGCTAGAACGGCTATGCGAGGTTATGTCAGCCAGGTCGCCCGCCGAGCTGACGCCCGGGCCGGTCAGGCGCGCGGCGCGACGCGGTTGCTCCGGCCGCCCTTCGTCCAGGGCCATGGACGCGGCGCTGCCCAGTTGGGGCAGCTTGCTCTCGCCCCGGCGCAGGGATGCGCCGACCACCAGGATGTCGATCATCAGCAGGTGCAGGATGCGGCTGATCATCGGCACCTGGGTGGCGATGTCCTCCACGTGGTCGACGATCAGGGCCACATCGGCCTTGCGCGCCAGCGGCGACTGGCTGGCGGTGATCGCGATCACCACCGCGCCGCGCTCATGGGCGGCATCGACCACATCGAGCAGCTCGTCGATGCGGCCGCTGCCGCTGATCACCACGGCCACGACGCCGGGGCGCAGCATGTTCGCCGCCAGGGCCTGCAGGCGCGGCACGGTGTAGGCGGCCGAGGAAACGCCCAAGCGCAGGAACTTGAACTGCGCATCGTCGGCCACGCTGCCGAAGTGTCCCGACCGCATAGAACTCGACCCGGTCGGCTTCGCTGATCAGGTCGATCGCGCGGTCGATGGTTTCGCGATTGAGGTGGTCGCGCACCTGCAGGATCGCCGAGGCGGTATTGCCCAGCACCTTGTCGCCGAGCTCCAGGCTGGTGTCCTCGCCCGGTCACCTGCGTGTGGGTGATCGGCATCGTGCCGGTCAGGCCCGAGGCCAGCCGCAGCTTGAAGTCGGACAGGCCCTTGCAGCCGAGCGAGCGGCAGAAGCGGATCACCGTCGGCTGGCTGACGTCGGCGGCCCGCGCGATCTCCGCGATCGGATCGTTGAGCGCCGAGCGCGGGTGCGGGAGCACATGGTCGGCCACGCGCTGCTCGGCCGGCGACAGGCTGCTCCGCGCCCGGCGGATCTGGTCGAGGATGGTGGAGCCCTCGGCCGACTCCAGGCCGCCGCAACTGCGCGGACAGGATGGCCGACGCGCCGATGAAGGTGGCGTCCTCGGCGGTGATCACGTAGGTCGGGATGCCGCTGCATGTAGTCGCTGAAGCGGCCCTTGTCCTCGAAGCGCCGGCGGAAGCCGCGAGCGGTCGAAGAACTCGCCCAGGCGCGGCACGATGCCGCCGCCGATATAGATGCCGCCGAAGGCGCCCAGCGTCACCGCCAGGTTGGCGGCGGCGGTGCCCAGCATCGCGCAGAACACCTCGAGGACTTCCACGCACAGCGCGTCGCTGCCTCCAGCGCGCGCCGGGTGATCTCGGGCGCGCTCAGGCGCCCGTCGGCGACGCCGGCGCGGTCGGCGAGCGCGCGGTGGATCAGCTCGATGCCCGGACCCGACAGCAGCCGCTCGAACGACACATGCGAATGCTGCCGCCAGGCGTACTGCAGGATCTGCACTTCGCGCTCGTCGCAGGGCGAGAAGCTGGTGTGGCCGCCTTCGGTTCCCAGCGCGATCCAGCCCTGCGCCGGCGGGAATCAGCCCGGAGACGCCGAGGCCGCTGCCCGCGCCGATCAGTCCGTGCACGCTGCGGGCCACGCGGCGCGCCGCCCCCGACCTGCCGTCGCTGGTGCGGCAACAGGCTCGGCAGGGACATCGCCAGCGCGGTGAAATCGTTGACCACCACCAGGTTGTCGAAGCGCAGGCGCTCGCGCATTTCCTCGATCGAGAACTGCCAGTGGTAGTTGGTCATCCGCACCTGGTCGCCCTCCACCGGGTTGGCGATGGCGACGGCGCGAATTCCTGATCCTGTTCACCGGCAGCCGCGCCAGGTAGGCGGTGACCGTCGACTGGAAGTCGGCATAGTCGGCGCAGCGCAGCGAGGCCTTGTGCTCGAACTTGCCGGCCGCGACCTCCAGCGCAAATCGCGCATAGGTGCCGCCGACGTCGATCAGCAGGCGCGGGCTCTCGAAATTCTTCTGCGGCATCCAGGGCTCCGGACAAGTGCGGCGAGTCTACGCTAAGTCGATTGATCGCTCAGGGCAGGATGATTACCGCGGTATCGTCCATGATCAAGGGATCGGTCGCGCCATCGCCACCACCGAAGATCGAATTCGCCGGCATCGGCTTGATCGTCCGGTAACCGCCGTCGTAGTCCCAGGTGGTGATGTAGAGCTTGGTGCCCGACAGCGACTTGAGGCCGCCAAGCGCGGCGCCCGGAAAGGTGAAGGTGACGGTCTTGTTGGCGGCGTCCACCTCGATGCTCGGCGCTGGCGAGTCGAGGCGCCGTCGCTGGTCGCCGTCGCGCCGGTCGAGGTGAACAGCGCGTTCGGCTCCAGCCATACACACGCAGTCGATAGTCCCAGGCCATCCCGCGCGGCACGCTGCGCGTTCTGGAAGCGGCATCACCGTCGCACCGCCGGCTCCGGCCCGGGAACTTGCACGAAGATCGTGAAGGCGACATGGTCGAACTCGTTCGGCGGATTCCAGCCGTGCTGATCGAATTCATCCGCAGCGAGATCTTCATCGCGCCGCCGGCGCCGGCACTCGCACCTTCTGCATGTCCATCGGTCGACCGCCGACCCAGACTCGGGTCCGACCGGGTACTGATAGCGACCGTTCCGGGCCGGCGTCGTCGCCCGCCGGATCGGCGATGTCGACCAGTTGCGCTCCAATCGCGCGACACGCTGAAACCTTCGCTCGACGAGACCGCCATCGACGTCCCTGACCACGCGACCAGCCGATGCGCCGACCTGCCGGATCGATCATCGCGCCGGTGTCGACCGTGGCGCTCCAGCGGCCGTCGGGGCCGACGCTGACCTTGCTGCGCCGACGACAGGTCGCCATCGACCACCAGTTCAACAGAACCGGCTCCGACGGCGCTGCCGGAAACCTGGAAATCCCCGGGCACCTGCGGCTTCGCCATGGCATCGATGGTGACGCACGGCCCCGGGCCGCGCCACGTCGGCGGTCGCGATCGGTGACCAGCCACACCTTTCCGCTGCGCGGCGGCAGCGTCATCGTCACCAGGCCGTCCGCGCCGGTCACGATATCGTGCGCATCGCCCTCGATATCGAACAGGCCACGACAACACGCACGCCCTCGTCGAGGCCGGTGTCGAGACTGTCCAGCAGCACCTCGCCATCCGAAGTGTTGAACACCACGATCGCCGAAGCATCGTCGGTGCTCATCCGGTAGGCCAGGGCGCCGGGACCGGCGGCGACTCCCTGCAGCACGGTCGGCGCTGCCCGCGGCGAAAACACCCGGTGCTCCCGGCGCAACGCGGTGGCGCGCTGGATGAAACGGTACAGCGGCGCCGACGTATCGAAATGATCGACGCCGCCGGCGCCCCAGCTGCCGGCCTTGAACATCGCCGCGCGCGGCTGGTGAACGCCTGCTCGGTGCCGTAATAGATGGTCGGGATGCCGGGCAGGGTCATCATCAGCAGCAGCGCCTGCCGCAGCCCGGCGTGCGCCGCCGCCGGCCAGGAAGCGGTCGACGTCGTGGTTGTCGACGAAGGTCGGCATCAATTCGCGGCCGCGCGTGCAGCGCGCATCATGCTGCGGATCCGATACGCCAGTCTCCGCGGTCGGCGCGGCCGCGCGCGAACACCTCGGCCGATGGTGCCGTACAGCGGAAAATTGATCATGCCCGGCATCAGCGTCGAGCCGTCGGCGCCGCGCATGTAGGCCGTCGATCCGCTTGCGCCTTGACGTTCCTCGTAGGGCTTGTCGATGCCGAATCCTTCGCCGAACACGTGGAAGGCTCGAGCGGCCGGTGGCGCTGCGCGACCTTCAGCATGCCGGGGTACGTCTGTCGCTCCGAATAGAGGAAATCGTCGACCGCGTCGGTTCGGACGTAGAACAGCGGTGTCGATCCGGAAGGCATCGACGCCCACCTCGCGGATCCAGTAGCCGTAGCTCTTGCGCAGCGCCTCGCGCACCACGCGGATTCTCGCTGGTCAGGTCGTCCAGGCCGCCCATCTGGTAGGTGCCGAGCTGCGCTCGGGTCGCTTGTAGTCGCGTGATGTTCGGCGTCCAGTGGTAGATTGCCGGCCGCGCGATGCGCGGGATCGCGCACGTCGTCCATGCTGAACGGCCACTGGGTGGGCGCGGTCCGGCCCAGGCTGTCGGGAGTCAGCTTGAAGCTCGGCGACCGGGTCGTCGGCGCTCCACGGGCCGTCGTAGTAGAAGTAATTGCTGGTGTGGTTGAGCACGATGTCCTGGACCAGGTACATGCCGGCGCCGTGGATCGCCTTCGACAGCGTGCTGGTAGTCGCCCAGGTTGCCCAGGTGCGGGTCGACGGCCATGAAATCCGTGGCCCAGTAGCCGTGGTAACCGCCATAACGCAGCGCCGGACTCCACCAGGTGTTGGCGACCGGCGGCGTGATCCAGACCGCGGTCGCGCCCAGCCCCCGGATGTAGTCCAGCCGCCGCTCGACGCCGCGCAGGTCGCCGCCGTTGTACTTGGAGCCATCGGACGGGTCGAACTCGCCGGCGTGCTGGTCGTTGTTGCCCGGGTCGCCGTTGTCGAAGCGGTCGGTCATCAGGAAATAGATGATCTGGTCGCGCCAGTCCGGCGAGGGCACGTGCAGCACCGCCTCGCCCCGGCCCGAGGGCTGGGCGCCCGGCGTCTCAGCGGCTAGCGCGACACCTCCCGGGAGACCGCTCGCCAGGCACAGCCCCACAAGGGCAAGGGCGCGCAAACCACGGTCTCCGGCCCGGCCCGGCCTGCCTGCAGGCTCTCGCGGCGACATGGGCCGGCCTTCCGGGGCGGTTTCCGGCTCGATGCAGCACCCGCGGACCCTATATTCCTGAACCATGCCAGCCTCCAAAGGAGTCGTTTTCCATCGTAGTTTGACTACAAGGAACCCAACAAGCGCAGTCTGTCACGGTTCTGCCAGTTAGCAATACCCCTGCAAATCCTCACGCTTAGCCTATTCCACCCCCCAAAAAACGATTTGACAACATATCTAGTTTTGGTACAGGATCACTGCCGAGCTATCGCTCTAAATCTCCCGGCCGCCGACCCTCGGCTCGGCGCGGGACAGTTCTGCAACATTCGAATAACGGGAGAGGATTCGTGTCCAACACAAACAACCGGCGTATCAGCGGCGCCGCAGGCAACCGATTCGCACTCAAGCAGCATCCCCTGGCCGTCGCCTGCGCCGCCGCATTCCTGCTCGCCACCAACGTCGGCCATGCGCAGGACGCAGCGGCCACCAAGACCGCGGACGCCACGCAGACCGACGCCGAAGCCGCCAAGAAAGCGCGGACGCGGCGAAGGCCGAGGCCGACAGAAGGCGCCAACCAACGACATCAAAGAACTCGATTCGGTGAAGTGGTCGGCATCCGCGCCGGCATCGAACAACTCGATCGACACCAAGCAGGACGCAACACGCAGATCGTCGAAGTGATCTCGGCCGAAGACATCGGCAAGCTGCCGGACTCCTCGATCGCCGAATCGATCGCGCGCCTGCCCGGCCTGACCGCGCAGCGCGAGCGCGGCCGCGCCACCCAGATCAACATCCGCGGCCTTTCCGGCGATTTCGCCGGCACCACCTTGAACGGCCGCGAACAGACCAGCACCGGTGACAACCGCGGCGTGGAGTTCGACCAGTACCCGTCCGAACTGCTCAGCTCGGTGGTCGTCTACAAGACGCCAGATGCGACGCTGCTTGGCCAAGGCCTGTCCGGCACGGTCGACATGCGCACCGCGCGTCCGCTGGAATGGAAGGAGCGGGTGTTCACCGTCGGCTACCGCGCTGACCAGAACACCGTGAACGGCTCCAACGAGTACGGCAACCGCTACGGCTTTTCCTATATCGACCAGTTCCTGGACAACACGTTCGGCATCGCGTTCGGTTACGCCCATCTGGACAGCCCGCAGCCGGGCTTCCAGAACGAAGCCTGGGGCTATGCGGACGGCCCCGCCGGCACCAAGGTCATCGGCGGCGGCAAGCTGTACAAGTTCGATGACAACCTCAAGCGCGACGGCGTCATGGCGACCCTGCAGTACCGCCCCAGCGACTTCTATGAAACCTCCGTCGACCTGTTCTACTCGCAGTACGACAAGACCGAGATCAAGGCCGGCGTCGAATTCGGTACGGCCTGGGGCCGGGCATTCTGCAGCCCGGATACACGGTCAACGACCAGGGCACCATCACCGACAGCACATGGAAGAATGTGAAGCCGGTGATCCGCAACGACAGCAATCCGATCAACGACCAGCTGAACTCCTTCGGCTGGCACCAGATCTTCACGGTCAACGAGGATTGGAGGATCGATACCGACGTCTCCTATTCGAAGACGAACCGCGACTTCGACTTCCTGGAAACCTATGCCGGCCTGAAGGGAACCGGAACCGGCGCCGGCACCACCGATCTCCAAGCCACCTTGAATTCCAGCGGCAGCTACTACGATTTCACTCTTCAGCGAGGACATGAATGATCCGAACAACCTCAAGCTGATCGACGCCGGCGGCTGGGGCCAGGACGGCTATATCAAGAACTTCGAGGTCAACGACAAGCTCATGGCCTACCGCGTGGACGCCACCCGCAGCTTCGCCGATGGCTGGATCAGCGACATCCAGTTCGGCTACAACTACACCACCCGCGACAAGGACAAGAGCTCAGTGGAAAGCAGGCTCTGCTTCGTTTCCTGCGCGGGCGTCGGCGATTCCGCCCCGTACCCGGGTTCGCCCTCCTCGTTCGACTTCGGCGGCCTTTCCGGCCTGGCTACCTACAATGCCGAGGATCTGCTGAAGGACGGCACCTACGTCCTGCAGCAGAAGTTCGACAAGGACATCGCCAACAAGAACTGGACCATCAGCGAGGACGTTTCGACCTGGTACGCACAGGTCAACATCGACACCGAGGTCGGGGACAATTCGTTGCGCGGCAACTTCGGCTTCCAGTACGTCAACACGGACCAGAGTTCGACCGGCTACAGCTCGTACGCGGGCAATCCGGCCGGTACGCCGACCTCCGGCGGCGACAGCTACGGTGAATTCCTGCCAAGCCTCAACCTCAGCCTGGGCATGGCTCACGAGCAGTATCTTCGCTTCGCGGCCGCCAAGCAGATGGCGCGTCCGCGCATGGACTGGATGCGCGCCAGCTACGATGTCGGCATTTCGACCAACGGTTGCAATGGCCAGGACGTGCCGCCCCCACCCAACACTGCCCAGTGGTGCGGCGGCGGCGGCAATCCGCAGCTGAAGCCCTGGCTGGCGAATGCCTACGACTTGAGCTACGAGATAGTATTTCACCGCCGCCAGCGGCGCCAAGGGATACCTGTCGGCTGCCTACTTCTTCAAGCAACTGACCAGCTACGTGTACGAGGCAACCATCCCGCACGACTTCGCTGGCGAGCCCGCTGCCGCCGATCGCACCCGGCCAGATCCGGGACCGACCTATCCGGCAACTACCCAGGGTTATCTCAAGCAGCCGTACAACGGCGAGGGCGGCCTGCTCAGGGGCCTGGAGCTGACGATCTCGGTTCCGTTTGAAATCCTGTGGGCTCCGCTTGAGGGCTTCGGCATCCAGGCCACGCTACTCCGATACCGACTCCAATCATCGAGCCCTTGGTCCCGGATCGTCCCAGCCGTTGCCGGGCCTGTCGCAGTACGTGTCCAATACGACCCTGTACTACGAGAAGGCCGGCTTCTCGATCCGCTACAGCAGCCGTACCCGTTCCAAGTTCACCGGCGAAACCCGCGGCTTTGGCGGCGACAACTGACTTCATCTCCATCAACGGCGAAACGTGCAGGACGCCCAGATCAATTACAACTTCGGCGATGGCCGCCTGAAAGGCCTCGGGTTGTACCTGAAGATGAGCAACATCGGCGACGAGCCGTTCCCACCTCGGCCGAATCGGCCGACTCGAGCGCGCGTCCGAGAGCGTACTTCGAATACGGCCGCACCACGCTGCTGGGCTTCAGCTACAAGTTCAAGTAAGCAACAGTTGAACACTGGCCCTTGCCGACTTCCGGTCGGCAGGGGTTTTTTTTGCCTCTGGATTTTACCTCCCCGCAGCAGGTGCCCGTGAAGCTCATCGCTGCAGCGGCCTTGCATTGGCCGCGATGAACGCCTCGTGGGTCGGCATCAGCTCGACCACGCCGTGCATCACCTGCTTCACGTCGGCGATCATCTTGGCCACCAGTTCATCCGACTTCACGTCGACCAGGGCGTGATAGCCCTGCGGCCGGATGCCCTGGCCGAACATCACCTGGAACCAGCTGACCTCGGCGAACAGTTCGTTGTTGTTGCGGAAGATCCGGCCGTTGGCTGCGGAACAGGTCGATCTTCTGCTTGAGCGAATCGGGAATCGCCATCGTCCGGCAGTAGTTCCAGAACTCGGAATCGCTGCGCGTGGTGGCGTTGTAGTGCAGGATGATGAAATCGCGGATCTGCTCGAACTCCAGCACCGACTGGCGGTTGAACTCGTCGATGTCGGCCTGGCTGAAGCCCTGGTCCGGGAAGAACGAGACCAGGCGCGAGACGCCCTTCTGGATCAGGTGGATGCGAGGTCGATTCCAGCGGCTCCATGAAGCCGCTGGACAGGCCGATGGCGACCACGTTCTTGTTCCAGAACTGCTTGCGCTTGCCGGTGACGAACTTGAGCGGGCGCGGGTCGGCCAGCGGCTTGCCGTCGAGGTTGCCCAGCAGGATGGCGGCGGCCTCGTCATCGCTGATGTACTCGCTGCAGTAGACGTGGCCGTTGCCGATCCGGTGCTGCAGCGGGATGCGCCACTGCCAGCCGGCGCGAGTGCGCGGTCGAGCGGGTGTAGGGCGTCAGCGGCGACACCGACTCGCAAGGCACCGCCATGGCGCGATCGCAGGGCAGCCAGTGGCTCCAGTCGTCGTAACCGGTCTGCAGGGTCTGTTCGATCAACAGGCCGCGGAAGCCCGAGCAGTCGACGAACAGGTCGGCCGCGTGCACGTCGCCGTTCTCCATCGTCACCGAAGTGACGAAGCCCGTCTCCGGGTGCTGCTGCACGCTGGTGATCTTGCCCTCGGTGCGCACCACGCCGTGCTTTCTCGGCATAGCCGCGCAGGAACTGCGCATACAGGCCGGCGTCGAAATGGAAGGCGTGGCCGATGTCCTTCAGCGGCGAGTTCTTGATCTCGTCGGTGGCGCGCATGAACTTGTTCTTTTCGCAGGCCAGCAGGTTGATCGAGTAGTCCTCCAGGCGGTCGACCTTGCCGGCCTGGAACATCTTCAGCCAGAAATGGTGGAAGTCGACCAGGCCGGTGTTGTGGCCCATGCTGCCGAAGCCGTGGATGTAGGTATCGCCCAGCGCGCCCCAGTTCCTGAACTGGATGCCGAGCTTGAAGGTGGCCTGGGTCGCCTTGACGAACTCGTTCTCGTCGATGCCCAGCGCGGTATTGAAATTGTTGATCGGCGGAATGGTCGCCTCGCCGACGCCGATGGTGGAGATCTCGTCCGATTCGATCAGCTGGATCTGGATGTTCCTGCCCAGCGCCTGCGACAGGAACGCCGCGGTCATCCAGCCGGCGGTGCCGCCGCCGACGATCATTACCTTGCTTGATGCTTCCGTAATCTCATCTCGACTACACCATGTGCTTGCGAAATGCCTTTTTCAATCGTACCATTGGCACCTCCTGCAGGCGCGGCTCCGACCGCGATTTCATCTGATCGCGCAACGTTCCTATGGCCACACCGGCATGATGGTTTCCGCGCTTGGCCTCGGCGCCGCGCAGGTCGGCGACACGCGGCTTTCCGAACGGAAGCCGCCTCGCTGCTCTCCGCCAGCGCTCGACGCCGGCATCACCCTGATCGACACCGCGCCGAGCTATGGCTTGTCCGAACAGCGCATCGGCCGGCACCTGGCCGCGCGCAGAAGCGGGTGGTCATCTCCACCAAGCTCGGCTATGGCGTCGACGGCGTCGAAGACTGGACGGGACCGTGCATCACCGCGGGCGTCGAACAGGCACTGCGCGATACTAAGCACCGATTGCATCGACATCGCCCACCTGCACTCCTGCCCAGCACGACCTTGGCGCGCGGGGACGTCATCGATGCGCTGGAGCGGGCCAAGCGCGACGGCAAGATTCGCGCGATCGCCTACTCGGGCGAGAACGACGACCTCGCGTTCGCGATCGCGATGCAGCGCTTCGACGGCTTCATGGCTTCGCTCAATATCTGCGACCAGCGCGTCATCGACGCCACGCTGCCTGCGCTGCATGGCAAGGGTTTCATCGCCAAGCGACCGTCGGCCAACCATCCCTGGCGATTCGACCAGGCGCCGGTCGGCGACTACTGCGAAACCTATTGGCATCGCTGGAAGGCGATGGGCCTGTCGAACCACGGGCTGGACTGGGGCGAGCTTGCGATCCGCTTCGCGCTGTCGATTCCCGGCGTGGCCAGCGCCATCGTCGGCACCGGCAGCCTGATTCACCTGCTGCAGAACCTGAATGGGCGGCTGAGGGCGAACTGGAGCCGGCGATCGTGGCCGAGCTGCGCGCGGCTTTTCGCAAGCACGACAGCGGCTGGACGGGGCAGATCTAGCCGCCCCGCGCGTCGGTCAACGGCTCAGCAACACCGGCCCAAACTCTGCCGGCACGGTGAGGTGAGGCTGCCGGCATTCGACCGGACGTCTCGCGGACAAGTGCATCCTCGAACTCCCTGCGCCGTGAGGCTCCTCCGGAAGCTCCACGTTCACCGTGACCGGCGCTGACGCGTTGTTGGTGGCGGTGATGGCCCAGGTTTCGCCATCCCGCCGCGCGAGCACGATCACATGCTGATCCAGGTGCACGGGCGCCGACAGCGAACCGCGGCGCAGCACCGGATGTTCCTTGCGCATCGCGATCAGCCGCTTGAACTCGGCCAGCAGCTCCAGGTCCGGCTTGCCACCGCGGTCGGCCCAGGGATAGCTGCGCCCGGTTGTAGGGATCCTCGCCGCCGGTCACGCCGACCTCGTCGCCGTAATAGACCGCCGGCGCGCCGGGAAACATCATCTGGAAAAACACCGCCAGGCGCAGGCGCTGCTTGGCCCGCGCGATCTGTTCCGGCGGGTCGCTGTTCGTCCTGCGTAGCCGAAGACGTGCAGGCTGCGCGCCACGTCGTGCGATGGACAGCAGGTTCATCAGCGCGTGGAAGGCCTGCGGCGGATAGACCTCGCGGATGTATTCGATGTTCTGGTATGCCACCCGCGCGTCGCCGCCATTGGCGTAATCGAGCACCGCATTGCGGAAGATGTAGTTCATGGTCGAGTCGAAGGTGTCGCCCAGGAAGAACTTGCGAGGCGTCGAACCAGGTTTCGGCGATGGTCAACGCATCGGGCCGATGCTGCTTGATCGCGGTGCGCCACTCGCGCCAGAAGTCGTCCGGCACCCAGGGCGCCACGTCCATCCGCCAGCCCGCCGCGCCGCGGTCCAGCCAGAGCTTCATCACCGAATCGTCCGCGCCGTAGGCGAATTCGCGGAAGCTCGGGCGAGGACTTGTTCAACTCCGGCAAGTCGAGCACGCCGACCCAGCCCTGGTACTGCCGCTCCGGATCGGTCTGGCTGGTGTCGAAGCGGTACCAGTCGGCATAGGGCGAGTCGGCGCGGATCCGGCCGCCATCGAAGGCGCCCAGGCCGTCGTACTTGCGCATATCGGTCGAAGTAGATCGAGTCGCTGCCGGTGTGGTTGAGCGAGGCATCGGGAATCACCCGGATGCCGCGCTTGCGCCGCCTCCGCGCGTCAATCGGCTCGAAGTCGTCGTTGCTGCCGAAATGCGGATCGATATTGCGGTAATCGGCGGTGTCGTACTTGTGGTTGCTCGAGGCGGTGAACAGGGGCGTGATGTACAGGGTATTGGCGCCGAGCTCGGCGATGTAGTCGAGTTTCTCGATGATGCCCGCGATGTCGCCGCCGAAGAAATCGTTGTTGTAGTGCGCGTCGGAGCCGTCGCCGCTGCCGGGCCGGTAGGGCTTGTCCGAGCCAGTTGTCGTGGAGCTCGATCGGCAGTTCGTGGTAGCGATCGACGCCGGGCCTGCGGATCGTTGGCCGGATCGCCGTTGCGGAAGCGCTCGGGGAAGATGTAGTAATAGATCGCATCGGCGGCCCATTCCGGCACCGTGTAATCGGGACGGTGGACCGTCAGCCGATAGCGACGGATGGCCTGCGGCGGATCAGGCTTCTCGCCGACCACGTCCCAGGCCATTCGAACCCGCCTCCGTGGTCCACGCCACCACGTCGAGATTGTTCTGGTAGACGTAATGTCCTGCCGTCGATCTCGGCCTCGAAGTAATAGCCGTAGCACACCGATCTCCGCGAAGGCATGGCTGGCGGTCCAGCGGTGCGCGCCATGCGGTTCCGCGGCGCCCTTCCCGCATGGGCACGCGCACGCCATTTTCGTACTCCAGGACTCCTGGTTTCCCTCCAGGCGCGCCTTTCGACAACCAGCGTCGAGCCGCGTGATACCCGGATGCGCGATTCGATGGCGAAGTCCACTCGCGTCCCAGCTTTCACCGCGCCGAACGGCGAACGGTCGGCAAGTGCAGCGCGAATCGTGGGACAGACTGTTCGCTACGTCGAACTCGTTAGCGGCATTAGCAGGAAATCGTTCAATTCGCTGAATGCTACGAGAATTCGCGATTGTTAACAGCATGAACGGGCACTGACCACGTTCCGTTCAGTCAGTGTTTTCCGCGGCTTTTTGGCTGGACGTCCCAGCCACTGGTAGTATCCTTCAGCCGACTCGACGCCCTGAAGCCGGTCATCCCCCACCCTCAATCAGGATTCAAATAATGAAACGCTCCCTACTTGCCCTCGCATTGCTTGACCGTTCTCCCGCTGTCGGCCAATGCCGCCGATATCAGCTACAACTACCTGGAAGCCGACTACGCCAGCAGCCACCTGTCCGGCACCACGGCCGACGGCTACAACGTCAAGGGCTCGATCGCCTTTGGCGATCATTGCTACGGCAACTTCACCTACGGCCAGGTCAACAAGAACGACATCGATACCGGCTTCATGGTCAACACGTCCCGCTGAATGCCGACTTCGATCTGTCGAGCACCAACGTGAACTTGGGCTACCATCGCCCCGCTCTCCGACAAAGTCGATTTCTTCGCCGAGCTCGGCTACTCGCGCAGCGCCCTGGGCGTCGATGTCAGCGGCTATGGCGACGAGAGCAACAGCGGCAACGGCTACCGTGTCGCGGCTGGCGTGCGCGCCATGCTGGCCGACCATTTCGAAGCTACCGCCAACGTGAACTACCAGGATGTTGGCGATGCCGGTAACGGCGTCGGCGCCGGCGTTGGCGGCATCTACCACGTCAACGACATGTGGGGCATCACCGCCAACTACGATTACACTCCGCGTAACTCCATCTCCTTCGGCGGCGTTGACATCAACGAGACCATCAATACCTGGAGTGTTGGCGTCCGCGCCAGCTTCTGATCCTGATGGGACTTGAGCGTGAAAAAAACCCGGCCTAGGCCGGGTTTTTTCTTGCTGCCGCCGGTTGACCGATTACTGGGCCAACGGAACTTGGGCAGCCTGTTCGAAACGCACGAGAGCACGAATCTTGGATTCGATCTGCAGGTAGCGAGCCGCCTTGCTCGCGCCGACGGCCTTCCTGGCCTTGTCGAAGTCTTCTCCATCTGCGCGACTTCGTCTTTCTCGATTGCCAGCGCTGCTTTCGCCAGCGGTTCTGCGGTGGCGTCATCGATCGGACCGGCATTCCACGCCTTGGCATAGGCTGTAGATGTTTTCGATCCGACGCTTGTTGAAGCCGGCGAGCGCTTCCTGATGGGCGTCGATAAACCGGCCAGAACTTCGCGGCCTCGGCGTCCGTCAGCTGCATCTGCTGTTGACCAACCTCGCGCTTGCCCTCCCTGATCTCGTCCTGCAGCGCTTTCATTTCCGCCATGACCTCGTCCCGGGTCGGCTCGCCGCGGCGGCTGCTGGCGCAGCCGCTTCAGGGCGCCGCCGGCGCCGTTTGCGCGAATGCCGGGCTGGCGATCATCGCGGCAATCAAACCCAGTTTTGCAATCCTGCTCATTCGCTTGTTGTTCCTTTGGTTGTGTGAAATTCGCGAAGACCGGCCGTGAAGCCGGCGAAAGATGCTCAGTTGAGCGTCCTGTCCTTGTAGTACTTGGTGCCCTTGATGCCGATCTCGGCCACCAGGCCGCTGGAGGTGTTCTGGAACAACCAGACGCCCGGCGACACCGCGACGGCGCCTTCGATGGCCGCTGCCGGCTACTGCCGCTCTTGGCGGCCGCAGTCGCCTGGCCGCTGTATTCCCACCCCTTGTCGATGAAGTCCGAGCGCGCCTTGTCGGTCAGGAACACGAACACCAGGTCGTACTTCTTGATGCCCAGGCCGAAGCCGGCCGAGCCTTCGACGTAGCGCATGAAGGTTTCCTTGCCGGATGGCTTGGCCACGGCCAGGCCCTTGCCGATGCCGCCGCCGACCGCGCCGAGGGTCAGGCCCCACTTGCTGAATGTGGCATAGCCCTTGGAATCGGCGATGGCTTTCCTGGCGGAGGGCTGCGCCTTGTACAGGCGCTCCAGCACCTCTCCCGATACTTTGCGAACCTTGGCGCGAGCCTCGTCCGGGGAGTCGGCCGCAACAGCGATGGTCGATGCGCCGAATAACAACGCCAGCAAGGCAAGTCGCGCCAGCGTGGAGAATCTTCCAGTGGACTTCATGTCGATTTCCTCTTGGGTCGGAAGCCGTTCGGGACCGCCAGATGCATTGCCCGCCCAGCCATGATAGTTACCTGTCGACGGCCGCGCAATGGGACTCCTGTCGTCATCGGCCGCTGCCCGGCGGCAGACCGGCGCGACGGCCTCCAGGCGCTTCCTGTAGGCGTCGGCCCTGCCGGGAATCGCCTGCATTCGCGTGAGTATTCCGATAGTGCGTAGAGCAACTCCGGATTGTTCGGGAATCGCTTCAAGGCCCGCTCGAGCACCGCCATCCCTCCTGGGCCTGGCCGCTTCGTGCAGGGCGACGCCATACACGTACGCGTAGCGGAATTGTCCGGCGCCGGCTCGCCGCCTGCGCAAGCAAGGGCAATGCTTCGGCCGTGCGTCCCTGGCGTACGCGCGACAGCCCGAGCGAATGCGAACAGGTCGGCGTTGCCCGGAGACTTCCGCAATCCCTCGTTCAATGCCGCCTCCGCTTCGGCTTCGCGCTTGTAGGTCCGATACAGATCGGCCAGGTTCACGTAGGCCGGGACGAATTCCGGATCCAGCACCAGCGCTGCGCGATATTCACCCTCGGCCTGGACCGGCTCGCGCCGCTCGGTGAAGAACAGCCCGAGATTGATATGGGCCTCCGGCCGATCGGCGTTGGCGCGCTGCGAGTCGACATACTCGGCGAACAGCGCCTCCAGGCGCGGCAAGCAGTCCCGCGCCGACATTCTGGTTCTGCACGATGGCCAGTACGCGCGCGGCCTTGATGCGCACGATGCGCGAAGGATCGTCGATCAGGCCGATTGCCAGGCGTGTGCGCTCGGTCGGTGGCGCCGACTGCAGGGCATCCAGCGCCGCGCCACGGACCATCGGATCGGAGTCGGCCAGTCCGGCTTCGATGGCCGGCATCACGGCGGCACTCAGGTAGGGCTCGAGCCCGCCAACGCCGTCGCCCTGGCGATCGCGGGCGCCTGCGGATCATTGGCGAGCGCCATCAGTTTTTCACTGGCCCCGGGCGCCCCGGTTCGACCCGCGTGCAGCGCCGCCCCGAAGGTCTGGAATCCCTTTCGCTGTGGGCCGAAGGCCTTCTCGATGGCGGCGGCCGCCCAGGCGGCGTCGCGGTCCTTGTGGCAGGCGTTGCACGCATTCGGCGAATCGAGCTGGACGCTCAGGTCCGGCCGCGGGATCCGGAAGGAATGGTCGTGCCGCGCATCGATGCCCATGTAGTTGCGGGTCGGCATGTGGCAGGCCGCGCATTGCGCGCCGACCGAGCCGGCCGGGTGCAAGGTGTGCGTCGGCGCGTCGTACTTGCCCGGCAGATGGCACTGGGCACAGACCGCGTTGCCGGGCGCGCGCGGCTTGCCCGTGTGCGGATTGTGGCAGTCGCTGCAGGTCACGCCGGCCGCGTGCATCTTGCTTTGCAGGAACGAGCCGACGTTGTACACCTCGTCGAGCTGCTGGCCGTCGGCGAAATAAAGTCCGTCGCTCAGCAGCGAAATATCGTGCGTCTCGAGCAGCCGGCCGTCGTGATCCATGCCCTTGGCGAACGGCGCGCGGCGGGAATGGCATTGGGCGCAGACACCGAGTTCCCGGTGGGAAGCCAATTGCACGCTGCGCGCCGCGTTGCCGGTCGCCGGCACGGGTATCCAGTTGACGCCCTTGCGCTCATCGAGCGCGACCACCAGGCCGTGTTTCTCGGCGAATTGCTCCGAGCCTGGCTCGTGTTTGGCCCAGGCAAGATGGTCCCGGCCCGGCCCGTGGCAAGCCTCGCAGGCCACGTTCATTTCCGACCAGGTGGTCGCGTAGGTGTTGCTGGCCGCATCGTAATTGCGATCCAGGTTGGTGGTATGGCAATCGGCGCACATCCAGTTCCAGTTCTGGCTCAACCGGGTCCAGTGCAGCGGGTCGCCATGGGTGATGCGTTCGTCGGGGTAGAGGTGATACCAGCGCTCGCCGCCCTGCGCCCTCGGGCGGGAGTCCCAGGCGATCGACAGCGTCTGCAGGCGCCCATCCGGAAAGGCGATCAGGTATTGCTGCAGCGGATACAACCCGAACACGTAGCTGATTTCGAAGTCGGCGAGCTTGCCGTCGGCGCCATCGGTGTTGACGTAGAACTTGCCGGCGCGCCGGAAGAAGGTCGAGGTGATGTCGCCATACTTGAACCTGGCGTCCTTGAAATCGCCCAGCACCGTCGCTTCGGTCGCGTGCTGCATGGCTTTGGCGTGCTGCGAACCCTGCCATTCGGCGGCTTCGCGGGCATGGCAACCGGCGCAGGCCTTGGCGCCGACGAAGCTCGCTGCGGATGCATCGCCTGTGATCGGCGGGATCGTCGAAGCGCCCGATGGCGTGGAGGGATGGTTTGCCCACCAGTAATATCCGCCGGCTGCAGCTGCCAGCACGACGAGCGCAACCAGGGCCAGCCAGTGACGCGGGTTCAATCGGGAGGTCCCTGTCTTTCCGGCCTGCGTCGCGGCCGTCGCCGGGCGCCGCTGCGCGTCGGATTGCCGCGGCCCCTGCTTGTTCTTTCCCATGCCCGCAAGATTACAGAAAGCGCGCGATCCATCAACCCTTCAGTCGATGGATTCGCCACTGTAGAGCGCCAGCTGTCGCACCTTTTCCGCCAGGTCCAGTTCCGTGTCGCCAAAGCGCGTGGCAATGGCGTGGAACTCCTCGTGCAGTTCCATGAAGGCATCCACCATATCGGGATCGAAGTGCTTGCCCCTGCCCTCGCCGATGATCGTCCACCGCCTGCTCGTGCGGCATGCCGTCCTTGTACACGCGACGGCTGATCAGCGCGTCGTAGACGTCGGCCAATGCCATCAGCCGCGCGGCGATCGGTATGTCCTCGCCCGACAGCCCCTCCGGGTAGCCGCTGCCATCCCATTTTTCCTGGTGGCCATAGGCGATCTCCTTGGCGCACTTGAGGAAGTCCACCTGCATGCCGAGCTTCCACTCGGCGTGGGCGATCGCATCGCGACCGAGCCTGGTGTGCGACTTCATGACCTCGAACTCATCTTCGGTCAACCGGCCAGGCTTGAGCAGGATGCGGTCGGGAATGCCGACCTTGCCGATGTCGTGCAGGGGAGCCGACTTGTACAGCAGCTCTATCATCGAGTCGGAAAGGTAATAGCCGAACCGCGGATGCGTCTTTAGCTTCTCGGCGAGCACCCTGACGTAAAGCTGGGTTCGCCGGATGTGGTTGCCGGTATCCGAATCGCGGGTCTCGGCCAGCGAGGCCATCGCCAGGATGGTCACGTCCTGGATCGCCGAGATCTCGCTGGTGCGGCGGCCCACCTCGGCCTCGAGATAGGCGTTCTGGTCGCGGAGGAAATCGGCCACCGCCTTGTTCTGCAATTGCGTCTTGACCCGGGCCAGCACGATCGGCGGCGAGATCGGCTTGGTGATGTAGTCCGCGGCGCCCAGGTCCAGGCCCTTCTTTTCGTCCTCGGCCGCGCTCAGGGCGGTCAGGAAGATGACCGGAATCCCGCGCGTCGCCGGGCTGGTCTTGAGCTCGCGCAGGACGTCATATCCCGACAGGCCGGGCATCATGATGTCGAGCAGGATCAGGTCCGGCTTGTCATCGCCCTTGGCGATTTCGAGCGCGCTGCGGCCATTGAGGGCGACCTTGACGCGGTAGAAATCCTTGAGCAAGCCCGACATCAGGGTCAGGTTGTCCGGCGTGTCGTCGACAACCAGTATGGTGGCCCTTTCGATTCCGTCGGGAACGGCGGCGTCAATCATCAGTCTCTCCTCCCGGCCCGGCATTTCCCAGCGGTCGCCCGCTAGACGAATATCGACAGCGCGCGGTCGACCAGTTGCTCGAGCGAAATCATGGTCAGCAGCAGTGGCGCGAACGGCAAGGCGATCACGATCGCCATCTGCATGAGCATCGACCTGCCGAACGGCACGACCCCCATTCCCTTCGCCACCGAAAAGCTGTTGGACAAGTCGCCCAGCGACTGGATGTCCGCGCTGCCGAGCAGGGCTTGGTCCTTCGGCGCGGGACCGTCGATCCACTTCCGGCGAAAATCAGCTACGTATCTCCCGGCCAGCTGGGAAAATTCGCGGGTCTGGCTCCGCCTGGCCTGCGCCAGCTGAGGCGCGAAGAAAAACATCGGCGCCAACACCAGCAGCATCAGGTAGAGCACCCAGGCCACGATCTCCAGCTTGTACTGCGGCAGCGTCGCGCCCTCGTGCAGGATCTTTCCGCACAAGGCGCCGGAAATGGCCACGGTGTGCGCGACCAGTATCGGCATCATCGCGTGCGCGCTGCCCGTGAGTATGCCAAGGCCGCCAGCCTGGTCCGGATGCAGTGCATTGAGGTTGAGCTTGATGCGGCGCGATATCTGCCAGAGCAGGCGCCACCAGATGAAGATGCGAAAGTACCAGCGGAAGATCATGAAGCGGGCGAGCATCAGGCTGACGAACACATACCAGTAGCCGGCGGGATTGAGCTGGAACTGGTCTCCCACCGGCGTCGCATACCAGGTGACCGTCTGCAGCGCGACATAGCGCGCGTTGAGGAAATGGCCGGCCATCAGGGTCACGCCGATAATCAGGATCTCCGCGACGACCGAATTGCGCAGCCGCATCGCCGAGGCGATCAGCTCCTCGAATCGCGGCCTGTCTTCCGGCGTGATCAGGCCCTGGTCAAGGAAGCTGGTCATCGTCACCTTCAGCCGCTTGTGGACCACTACCTCGGCCACCAGCAGCAACGGCAAGGCCAGCAGGAAGCGGGCGTGGGCTCCGACGTCGTACAGGAACGGCAGGTTGCTGCCACCGATCGCGTCACCGGACAGCGCACTGAGCACGAGCAAAGGCAACCAGGTGATCGCCACGGCGAACAGGATGCGGCGGAGCAGGAGCTCCATCGAAGGCTGCGACAGATGGGTACGCACCAGCAACTGGAACAACGGGCCGCCCTGCACCAGCGAGAAGTCGGTGTGCGGTTCCAGGAATGCTTTTGGCTTCTGCATCTTGTCTGAGATCCGAGTGCTGATCCGATCGAAGCGGCCCATCAAGGATACGTCAGGGGCTCCGCTAGTCCTTGACTCACTTCACTGTGTAGCCGCGTCCTTCCATGCAGGCCCGCAACGCGTTCTGGTAGGCCGCCATCCCGGCTTGCTGCTGCTGGGCTGCTGCCTCGTTCGCGCCTGCTGCTGCCGCGCGATTCTTGTTGCGCCTGACCACTCCGCCAACGACCGCGCCTTTCACCGCGGCGTTGCCGACGTCGTTGCCGCCGATGGCGCCGACGGCGGCTCCCGCCGTCGCGCCGCGAACGCGCGCTCCACTCCCCGTTACCGGTGCGGGCTGCGCGACCGGGGTCACCGGCGGATGCGCCGGATCGTAGCCGCTGTTGCCAACCGCCCAGCTATGGCACTGCGACTGGTCGGCTTGCTGTTGCGCGGGCGTCTGGCCCTTGGCTGGATAGACAGCCATTTGCTGCGCATAGGCGCAGGGGGCGATCAGGGCGGCAAGCAGGAAAGCGGCTGTCCAATGGATCTGACGCATGGATCGGTCTCCGGGATGGTGCCTGTGTACATTGTCATCATACGACCATGCGGCAACCATGACGACGATCAAAAAAACCCACGGCCCCCCCGGCTGCACGGACTTCTCCATCCGCCTGGGGAGTGATCAGCGACTCCCCTCGGGATAGATGGTTTTCCAGTCATTCTTCATGTCCACCACGGTCCAGCCCTTGCTCCGGGCCTCGTCGAGCGCCGCGTCGAGATGGCCGATTGAAGACTTGCGGTCGTAGGCCCATTCGCGTTCGGCGTCGGTGTGGTGGACGATCAGCGCAAGACGCGCTCCCGGGCCCGCGCTTGCCCACTGCAACATCTGCAGGTCGCCATCGGAATTGCCAAACGCGGCGACCGGGCGCCGGCCGATGTGCTGGTTGATCGCGATCGGCTTGCCCTCCTTGTCGTCGATGAAGTTGACCGCCGGCAGGCGCATGAGCGCCGGCCCGGCTTCGAACAATTTGTATTCCACTTTGGCGCTGCTGCCGATCACCTGCTCCGGCGGGATGCCATAGACCGCTTCGGTCCATGGCCGCATGAACTCGATGCCGCCACCAGAGGCGATGTAGGTCTTGAAATGATTTGCGCGCAGGTAGGCGAGCAACTCGAGCATCGGCTGGTAAACCATGTCCGTGTAATGCCGCTTGGTCACCGGGTGTCTGGCCGTCGCAATCCATTCCTTGACGATGCGCTGGAATTCCTCGGTGCTCATGCCCGTGTGCGTCGCTGCGATGAGTTCGAGCAGGACCGGCTCGCCTCCGGCCATGACGGCCTTGATGTCACCCTCCAGCACCGCCTTGAATGGCTGCTTTTCCTTCCATTCCGGGTGCGCCGGCGCCAGTTCCTTGACGCGATCCAGGGCGAAGAACAACTGGAAATACATCGGTTGCTCAGCCCAGAGCGTTCCGTCGTTGTCGAAGGTCGCGATCCGTTCCGCTTCCGGAACGAAGTCAGCCGACCCAGCCCGGGTCGCCCTTCCGACAAATTCCACGATGGCTTTCTTGGATGCCCCTTCGTTCCAGGATGGAAGCGGATCGAGCGACCTGGCGGGCGCAGCGCTGGCAAAGGCCATGGCCAGGCAGGCAGCGGAGTGTAGTAGTCGTTTCATGACGTGACTCCTCAATTGAGAGTTTAGCGGCAGGGAAGCACACCCGTTCGCACGCTGGAGAGCCAGTCCGGAAAATAGCCGGGCCGCACCCGTCATTGCAACGGATGCGGCCCGGCCGGAACCTCTTCAGTGATCGGGTGGCCCACTTGAGCCACCCACAATCCCGATCGGTCGATTACTGGCCGTGGGACCTCTGTGCAGCTTCGATCTGCGCCTTGACGGCATCGAGGTTGAAGCTCGCACCCTTCTGCAACGGCGGATATTCGATTGCCGTCATGGCCAACTTGGCAACTTCCTGTTGTACGAACACGAAGCGCCAGAAGTTGTAGACGAAGAATTCGCCGAAGTACTCCTGGGCCCCGTCAAGCGTTCCATTGTTCGGCCACCCCAGTCGCTCGAACGGATCAAGACGCAGGTTGGTCAGGCGTGGCGCATTCAGCTGGACCTTCGGCCCAACCCAGCCCTGGGGCTGGTCGATGAATCCGTATTTCCAGTCATCGATGCGTACCGCGCCGAGGGTGCTCTCACCGAAATAGAAGATCTCATGGCGCGCCGACGGACCCTTGCCGGTGAGCATGGCCAGCTGGTTGTAGCTGTCGAGATGGTTCTTGTAGGTGGTGCCGCCCACGGTCTTGCCCTTCAGCAACTCTTCCTTGATGTTCGGGTTGCCCGCGGCGGCCACGAAGGTCGGAAACCAGTCGAGTCCCGACATCAGTCCGTTCTGGACCTTGCCGGCGGGGATGTGGCCGGGCCAGCGGACAATCGCGGGCACGCGGTAACCACCCTCATAGGTAGTGCCCTTTTGGCCCTTGAACGGCGTATTGCCACCATCCGGCCAGGTGAATGTCTCCGTGCCATTGTCGGTGGTGAACATCACGATGGTGTTGTCGGCCTCGCCCATTGCCTGCAGCTTTTCCATGACCTGGCCGACGATTTCGTCGAGCTGGTACATGCCCGCTTCCTGCAGCGACCAGCCATTTTCAGCGTTTTGCATGGCCACGTACTTGGGCGCCAGATGCGTAACGATGTGCATGCGGGTCGGGTTCAGCCACAGGAAGAATGGCTTGCCGTTGGCCTTGGCCCTCTCGATGAATTGCAGCGCGAGGTCGCGGATTTCGTCGTCGATCGTTTCCATCCGCTTCGGATAGAGCGTGCCGGCGTCTTCGATCCGCTGTTTGCCGATCTTGCCCCAGCGCGGCATCACGGTCGGGTCATCGGTATTGGTCGCCCAGGAGTGGACCATGTTGCGCGGTCCGACCTTGTCCAGGAGATTTTGCGGATAGGTGGGATGAGCCGGGTCCTCCATCGCATCCAGGTGATAGAGATAGCCAAAGAACTCGTCGAAGCCGTGGACCGTCGGCAGGAACTGGTTGAGATCGCCGAGGTGGTTCTTGCCGAACTGACCGGTGGCGTAGCCCTGTTCCTTCAGCGCAGTTGCAATTGTCATTGCGGTCGCCGGCATGCCCACGGTTGCGCCGGCCTGGCCCACCGTGGTGAGCCCGGTCCGGATCGGCAACTGGCCCGTCACAAAGGCCGCGCGCCCCGCCGTACAACTCGATTCCGCGTACTAGTCCGTGAACATCATGCCTTCGCTGGCGAGCTTGTCCAGGCTGGGCGTCGACCCGGCCATCAGGCCACGGCCATAGGCACCGATATTCCACATACCGACGTCGTCGCCCATGATGACGACGATGTTTGGCTTCTTGCCACCGGCCTGGGCGAGCGCGCTGGCGGGTAGCAGTGAAACGGCGGCCATGAGCAGAAGCAAGAGCTTCTTCGGCCACCGATGGATGCGAAATTTCTTCTTCATGGCGTATTCCTGTTCCCAAGTTTGGACGGCCGGAGGGCTTCGTCCCATTTGCCGGTCACTGGCCTGCTCAGGTTAGATGGACAGGAAAGCGTGAACCAATGCAAACTTCTGCGAATTCGATGCACTGGCTGCATCGCTCAGGGGCCGGGGCTTTGCAGGTGGATATCAAGAGACTCAAGCACCTGGTGGCTCTCGCCGATGAGCGTAACTTCGCCAGCGCCGCCGAGCGGTCCACCTGTCGCAGCCCGCCCTGAGTCGAAGCATCCAGGCCGCCGAGACTGAACTTGGCATGCGCCTGTTCGACCGCGGCGCGACCGAGGTGATGCCCACCTCCGCCGGGATGTTCGTGATCGAGCGAGCGAGGAAAGTGGTGCTGGCAGCGCGGACGCTGGCCCGTGACGTCGACATGTACAGCGAGAAGTTGGTCGGCGACCTGGCTTTTGGCGTCGGACCATTCGCTGCCGCCATCCTGCTGAAGGTAGTGCTGCCCGAACTGCGGCTCACCTACCCGGGTATCCGGGTGCGAACGGAAGTCAGCACCCCGGCCTATCTGTTACAGCACTTGCGGGCCGAGGAGCTTGATTTCTTCGTGGCCGACACTCGCATCCTGCTGGCGAACGACGACCTGGAGCATCATTCCCTTGGCGCGGTCGCCGGCAGGCCTCTACGTTCGCGCCGGACATCCGCTGCTCGGCCAGAAGCCCGGTCGATCCGACGGAATTTCTCCGCTTTGGGCTGGGCTCGGTGAAGCTGCCAAAGTTCGCTCGGGACTCTCTGGCGCAGCTGATGGCGCTGGAGGAGGGAGCCCCCCTGCCCATGAGCGTGGAGTGCGACGACGTGCCGACGCTCGTGCAGACGGTTATCGGGACGGACACGGTGTTGGTCGTCGTTCACGCCGCGGTAGCCGAAGCAGTCGCCGCGGGCCGGCTTGTCCGTCTTGTCAGGTACGCGGGCGCGCCAACCCTGTTCGCTGAAATGGGAATTGTTTCCTTGCGCGGGCGCAGCCACTCCCCGATGGCGGAAGCAGTCATCGCTCTCCTGCAGGAAATAGGACCGAAGCTCGTCGAGATGGACTGATATCGGGGCAGCCGCCGGTGAGCGCGCCAGCTACGGCCACGAAGCTGCACCGCGATCGGAAAGCCGGGCCGCACTCCATCGACAGATGCGGCCGCTGCAACTCGCGACGCTCGTAAGCGGGATCTGGCGCATGCGGAAACCTCGATTCTGGTTGGAGCTGACGACTACTGCACGGTGTAACCGCGCGCCTTCATGCAGGCTCGCATCGCCTTCTGGAACTTGCTCACGCCGGCCTGCTGCGGCTCGCCGGCCGCCTGATAGACACCCGGGTTGTAGCCGCTGCTGGCCACGGCCGATTCATTGCACTGGGCGGTATCGGTCTTTTGCTGCTCGGGGGTCTGGCCCTTGGCCGCGTAGGCGTTTACCAGGGGCAGTTGGTCGGGCGCGGGCGCCAGGATTGCCGGCGGCGCCTGCGTTGCCTTGCTGGTGGCGGGCGCGGTGGCCTGTGCCGAGGCAGAAGCGCAAGGCGCGATCAGCGCAACGAACAGGACCGACGCGAGAAGCGGGAACTTGCACATGGGACTACTCCTGAAAGTAAAGCCGGGCCGCACCTGTCAAAGCGACAGTTGCGGCCCGGCCGATGCTTCGAGCCGAGCCTGTTGCGCGACCCGATCAGGGATTGACGACTACGTAGACGACGTCGTTGCCAGACCAGGTCTGCTGGTAGTAGACGCTGCCGCAGTAGTAGTAGGGCTGCCGCTCATGTAGACCGACGAGCAGCTTGGCGGGAGCGTGTAGTAGTAGGAACCCATCACCGCAGCGGTAGTGACGGCAACTGCGCCGATGGCGACGCCAGCGGCGATCGGATGGTTGTAGTAGCCGCCACCCCAGCCGTTGCCGTAGCCGCCGTCGATATCAACGTTGACGTTGTTGTTGCCGCCGACATTGATATTGCCGTTGTTGATGTTGTTGTTGTTGCCACTGCCGATGTTGTTGTTTCCGCCGCCGACATTGTTGTTGCCACCGCCACCGGGACGGTTGCTGCCAGTGCCGGTGCTGGGACGGTTGCCGCTGCCGGCGCCCGTGCTCGGGCGATTGCCGCTGCCGGCGCCCGCGTAGCCTCCGCCACTGCCGCCGCTGGGTCTGCTGGCTCCGGCGTAGCCGCCACCACCGCCGCCGCTGGGACGGCTGCTGCCACCGCCGCTGTAGCCACCCCCACCACCCCCGCGACCGCCGCCCGACATCGAACTCGAGGCCATGCGTCCGCCGCCGCCACCGCCGCTGAATCCGCCGCCGCCACCACCGCCGCGGCCGCCACCGCCACCGCCGCGACCTGCTTCGGCATCGGCGATGCCCAGGGCCAGCACCGCGACAACTGCCACCGACGCCATGCCGAGTGAGCGCAACTTGCTAGGGGAAATTGAGGTTCCGTGTGTGATTTTCATGCTCGATCTCCGGTTACTGCGCGGCGGGCTTGAATGCCGCCGCCTCAACGAATGGGATTTGAGTCACGCCCGCGGGCGGGGTGAACTCGAACGTCGACTTTTCGATCTTCGGCTGCAGGTTCCAGCGCATGAGCAGCTGGTACTGCGGGTCGCCGACCTCGAAGCGGGTGGTGATGACAAGCTTGCGCGGAAGGGGACGAGCTCCGCTTTCCACCCATATCTGCCAATCGAAGCTCGGTGCCCGGAACGCGAGGTGATCGCACTCGACTCCGTCGATTTTCGTCTGGCCAACCAGCACGCCGCCGCGGGCGTCGCCGGTGATGCCGCCGTTGTAGGTCTGGTAGAGCATGTCGAGCATCGGCATTTCGATGCCGGCGTCGAGAATGCCGTCAACCAGCTTGCCCACGGTATCGGGCGCATCGATCTTCACGAAGACCGCATCGTCAGGCGAATACATGACCAGTTTCGAGCCGTCATAGATGAAGCTGCGATTGCGGACATCGCCGTCGACGTCGGCGCGCAACTTGGTGGGCAACTGCGCCGTCGTGACCGCGTGCTCGTTGTGCTGAAGCTTGTAGCCGAACGAGACCACCTCATCGCGAGTCGACCAGCTTTCGATCGAATAGGTCTTCAGGCCCTTCAGGTAGGCGGTCATGCGGTCGATCACCGCCTGCGCTTCGGGCGAGACAGTGGTTCGCTCGGTTCCCGGCGGCGGCGAGTCGCTGTTGGACGCTTCCTGCGCCGCCAGCGGCGCAGCCAAGGACAGCAGCAGCGCGGACAGCAACAGTGTGCGCGTCAGTTTTCTTCTTGTTGGAGTGTTCATGCTTTCCTCTTTATCGGTCTTGAGAGAGATGCTTGAATTCGGGGTCCCTGAACTAGCCCCATCGAATTCGCCAGCGAAATGTCGGAGGGCGCTCGTGACCCCAGCCTAAGCCAGTTTGCATGATTGGGAAATGGGGACGTTGACGAGGATCAAGTCGCGGCCGTGCCGGAGAGCCAGCGTTCACGGAAGGCCTGTCAACCGGCCGACGTTGCCAGTCATCGCCGCCTGGATGTCCTCCAGCCGGCGGCCGCGGGTATCGATGCCGCTCCTGAGCAGCAGCACCGCCGAAACGGCCATGGGCAGCGCGATCAGCAGGGCCGACCAGGCCAGGTTGCCGAACAGGCCGAACACCCCGAGCAGCGCACCCAGGATTCCGCCGAACTTCGAGCAGGCGGCAATCGCCCCGGACCCGGTGCCACGCAGGTGCACCGGATAGATCTCGGCGGCATAGGGAATCAGCATCGCAATGACGCCACTGGAGCTGACCAGCAGGGCGACGGTAGCGGCGACCATGGCGGACTGGGAGTGGATTCCCATGATGCCCATGACAAAGAAAGCCGCCAGGGAAAGGCTGGTCAGGGCGATGAACAGGACGAGGGCCTTGATGCTGCTCCAGCTGTGATACAGCCAGATGACGACGGCGATGCCGGGCATCGCCAGGAAGGCCGAACGGGCCAGCAGGGCCGTAGCCGTGCCGGCGTCGAGACCCATGCCCCTCAGGTTGGTTGGCAGCCAGAGCAGGAAACCGAAGTTGGCCAAGCCCCAGGCGACGCCACAGACCATCAGTCCGAAGGTGATGTTGGCGTGCGGGCCGCGCAGCAATTCCCACGCCGAGGTCTTCCCGTCGGCAATCTGGGCAGGCGCCTTTTCGCCGTCATCCACCACACCCTCGTACGCGCCGGCGTAACGCACCAGCACCGCCTTCGCCTCGCCTTCCAGGCCGGCATTGGCCAGGAACCGCGGCGACTCCGGGATGAAGCGATCGAGGAACACGATCAGCAGGCCGGTCGGCAGGCCAAGCAGCCACAAGGCCCGCCAACTGAACATCGGCTCGAGCACGGCAGCCGACCCCGCCGCCAGCAGGTAGCCCGCCGACGTACCGACGCCACCGAGCGCGACCAGCAGCCAGCCGCGATGCGCCGCCGGAATCATTTCCGCCATGAGCGTGAAGGTAATCGGCAGCAGCCCACCGGCGGAGGCGCCCATCAGGAAACACATCGCCAGGTTCCACCCGAACGAAGGCATCGCCCCGCAGATGGCGGTGCCGATGAACATCAGGGCCGACAGCAGGATCGCCGCGCGCCGCCCCATCGTATCGGCCATTCGTCCCCAGACGATCGATCCGACGGTGGTTCCGGTCAGGGCCACCAGCGCCAGGATGCCGGCCGTCTCCTTGGTGATCCCGTATTCGCGGGTCATGCCCGGCATGACGAAGCCCAGGCTGGCCGGCTTCAGGACATCCACCGCCAGCGCGACTACCAGCACGCTCACCAGCTTCCAGTGTTCCCGGTTGAGCGGCACGCCGTCGGCGATGTGGAAGTGCAGTTCATGTCCGCCCTGGCGCAGCGAGCGCATCTGCTCCAGGCGAGGCACCAGGCCGAAGGCGGCCAGCAGCAAGCCCAGCGGAATCAGCGCCATGCCGATCAGCATGGTGTTGGTCATCGGCATGCCGACCATCTGGTAACCGGTCGCCGCGCCCATCATGAACATCGGGATATGCGCCAGCACGCCGCCGACGATGGCAGCGCAGCCCAGCCACACCGCCACCGGATGGTGGAAGGAAAGGCTCATGGGTCTTGCGGCGACAGCGCCGGGTGTGGACGCCTTTCCGAACATGATTTCTTCCCGCCCGGCTTACTGGATGCGCTTGTAGGGAGTGTAGCCGTCCTTCATCCGCATGTCCGGCGCGAGCACGAGCACGGACTCGGCCGGGACCGAGACGGTCAGCAGTGCCGCATTGATCGGGACCGGCTTGGCTGAAGCGTCCAGCAGGTTGACCAGGGTCACCACGTCGCTCATCAATTTCGAATCCGGGACCAGCACCACCTCGGTGATCGCCTCTTTCGTGGGATTGGCGATGACTACGACGGCATCCCGGATCCGGTCGGTGTAGCGCTCGAAGGCAAACAGCTTTCCCGAGCCGAGCAGGCGGAAATTGCCGATGCGCAAGGCCCGATGCTGCTTGCGCAACGCGATCAGTTGCTTCATCCACGCCAGCGACCGGTTCTGGTCGTTGACCAGGTCCCAGCGCATCGGCGCCCGCATCTCCGGATCGCCGCCGCCGGTCATGCCAAGCTCGGTGCCGTAATAGACGTTCGGCGAACCAGGCAGCGTGAACTGCAATGTCTGCACCAGCCGTCGCTGGCTCTCCACCGGCAACTCGGTGGCGATCCGCTTGGTGTCGTGGTTGTCGATCATCAGCCATGACTTGAGCATCGGCTCGATGCCCGCCTCGGCGATCATCCGGTCGACCATGCGCGCGCTGACATCCGGCGCGATTTCACCCTGCGCGGTCTTGATCAGGATCTGGCGCAAGGTGAATCCGATCGCGCCATCCACCGAAGGGAACCACTCCCTCGGATAATTGGACAGCTCGCCGATCACCAGCGAGCCCGGCTTGCGCTGGTGCGCCGCGCGCGTGAGCCCGCCAAGGAAGCTGAAGCCGATATCGTAGGCGACGTCCAGCCGCCAGCCATCGATGCCTTCGGCCAGGAAGCTCTGCACGACCGAGTCGGGGCTGGCATACACGTAATCGCGAACCGCCTCGTTTTCCAGGTTCAGCTCGAGCAGGTTCGCCGCATCGCGCCAGATGCGCGCCCCGCCCGGATACTGCGGGCCGAAATAGAACCAGTCCCGATAGGGGCTGGCCGGATCGGCGGCCGCCTTCTGGAACAGCGGGGAGTTGCGACCCATGTGGTTGAACACGCCGTCGAGCACGAACTTCATGCCCTGCTTGTGGACGTCGTCGATCAGCGCATCCAGGTCCTTGCGCGTACCGAACTCGGGCGAAATTTCCTTGTAGTCCAGCGCGTCGTATTTATGGTTGGTCCAGGCAAGATGGATCGGATTCAGGTAAACGACATCGGCGCCCAGCTTGCTGGATGTAGTCGACCTTGCCGCGGACGCTCTGCAGGTCGCCGCCCCAGAAATCGATCTCGTGGCTCCAGACCTTGGCCTCGGGCAGATAGGTGCCGCGGGTCGGCACTTCGTCCCAGCGGCGAAGCATCTTCGGCGGCGGATACAGGGCGCGCCGTTTCTCCAGGTCCGCCGAGGGCGCGAAACGATCCACCAGGACCTGGTAGACGATGGCGCCGTTGCGCCAGTCTTTCTCCCGATCGCTGAACAGGCTTCCGTAGGCCAGGTCGGTCTCGTTCGCGAAACGGCCGGGCGTGGCATCGGTTGGCTCGGCGCCCGATGCGAAGCCTGGCGACAACGCGGCCACGGCCGCGGCAAGGCAGAATTTTCCTGCAAGGCTGTGGATCCGGGACATCCGGGTTACTCCTTCAATTTACGCGTCGAAGTCGTTGCGCTGCGAGCAATCGATGTCGCCTGCTAGCCCTTGACGCCGCCCGCCGTCAGGCCGGAAACGATCCAGCGTTGCGCGGCCAGGAACACCAGGGTGATCGGCAGTCCGGAGAGCACGGCCGCGGCGGCGAAATCGCCCCACAGGTACTTCTGCTCGTAGAGGAAGTACTTCGAGCCGACCGCGAGCGTCAGGTTGTCCTCCTCGCGCAGCAGGACCGAGGCCACCGGGTACTCGATGATCGTGCCGATGAAGGCGAGCAGGAACACCACCATCAGGATCGGCACGGCCATCGGCAGCAGCACGTGGCGGAACGCCTGCCAGTGGGTGGCGCCGTCGACCTTGGCGCATTCCTCGATCTCCACCGGGATGGTTTCGAAGTAGCCGCGGATGGTCCAGATGTGCATCGCCACGCCGCCCATGTAGGCAAGGATCAGGCCGGCGTGGGTTTCGATGCCCAGCCACGGCACGTACGATGCCGATGCGCGTCGAAGATCGCGTAGATCGCCACCAGCGCCAGCACCGCCGGGAACATCTGCAGCAGCAGCATGCTGTTGAGGATCGCGCTCTTGAAGCGGAAGCTGCAGCCGCGCGAAGGCATAGGCCGCGGTGGTCGAGATGGCGACGATCAGGATGGCCGAAATGCCGGCGATCTTGATCGAGTTCCACAGCCAGCGCAGCACCGGGAACGGCGGCTAGCACCAGGCTGCCGTCGGCGGCCTGGTAGGAAATGCCCAGCGCCAGCTTCCAGTGCTCCAGGCTGATGGTCGGGGGAATCAGCGAGCCGGTGGAGAAATTGCCCGGCCGCAGCGAGATCGAGACGATCGCCAGCAGGGGAAAGATCGTGATCGCGATCAGCGCGATCAGCACGGCGTGCGCGGCGAACACGCGCCAGCGCTGGCGTTTTGCCGGTGACGATGGCCATGGCGTTAGTCCTTCCTCACTTGCTGTCCCGGTTGACCTTGGCGATCTTCAGGTGGGCCAGCGACAGCAAGCGCCACCATGAAGAAGATCACGGTCGAAATGGCCGCGGCCAGGCCGAAGTTCTGGCCCGGAATCCTGGAACGCGATGCGATAGGTGTAGGACACCAGGATGTCGGTGGTGCCCGCCGGCATCTTGGTATTCAGGAAGTCCGGGCCGGCCGTCGGTCAGCAGCGCGATCAGCACGAAATTGTTGAAGTTGAAGGCGAAGGCCGAGATCAGCAGCGGCGTCAGCGGCTTGACGATCAGCGGCGCGGTGATCTTGAAGAAGTTGGTCAGCGGCTTGGCGCCGGCGATCGCCGAGGCTTCGTACAGGTCGGCGGGAATCGCCTTGATCAGCCCGCTGCACAGCACCATGATGTACGGGTAGCCCAGCCAGGTGTTGACGATCAGGATCATCACCTTGGCCAGCAGCGGATCGGCGAACCAGGCCGGCTTGACGCCGAACAGCGCATCGAGGATGGCGTTGATCTCGCCGAAGTTCTGGTTGAACAGGCCCTTGAACACCAGGATGGAGATGAAGCCCGGCACCGCGTAGGGCAGGAACAGCAAGCGTGCGGTAGAAGGTGCGGAAGCGCAGCGACTTCCCAGTTCAGCACGCACCGCGAGCGTCATGCCGACGATCAGCGAGAACAGCACGGTCAGGCCGGCGAACACCACGCGTCCAGACGAAGATCGCCAGGAACGGGCCGCGGAAATCGGGATCGGAGAACATCCGGCACGTAGTTGCCGAAGCCGATGCCGACCTTGAAGCCGGGCTGCATGCGCTCGCCGGCGGCGTTCTCGAAGAAGCCGGTCTCGAGGTTCGGCCGGTAGACCTCGCCGGTCTCGACCAGCGTCAGCGAGCCGTCGGCGATTGGCCTTCCACAGCGGCTTCAGCGGCCCGAACTCGCGCACGCCGGCGTAGCTGCAGCAGGCGACCGTCGGGAAGCTTGAGCTTGAGCTGCATCAGCACGTCGCGGTGCTTCAACACTCCTTCAGCGACAGCGCTCGTTGATATGGAAGCTGGCCTGGTCCAGCGGCAGCATCTCGGTCTGCTCGGGCGGCTCGCGCCGACGCAGCGCCAGCGGGCTGGAAACCAGGCTGGCGGCTTGCAGGGCGGCGAGCTTGGCCGGATCGAGTTCGTCCTCCTCCTCGTGCAGCGGCGTGAGCACGATGCGGAACTCGTCGCCATCGGATGCAGGGTGTAGCCGTAGCGACTTTGTTTCGTCCGGGCGCCGCCTGCTCGAGCAGGTACTCGGCGGCGCGCTCCTGGCTGAGCAGGTTGCTCGAGGAGTAGTTGGTGAAGCCGATCTGCACCGTGTAAAGCAGCGGGAAGGCGACGAACACGGCCATGCCCGCCAGGCCCGGGAACAGGTAGCGGTAGGCGAAGGCCACGTTCGACAGGTAGACGAAGAAGCCGGCCGAAACCAGCGCCAGCACGCCCAGCGCCCAGACCGGCTGGCCGGCCACGTAGATGCTGAACACCAGGAACAGGCAAGGCCGTTGCCAGCGCCAGCGGCGACTGCAGGCCACTTGACGCCAGCTCAGGTTTGGTACTGCGGTTGCATCCATGCGCGCGCGGCGGCGTCGAGGGCCTCCTTGGGCGACTGCCGGCCGTTGGTGATGGCCTCCAGCGCGGCGTCCATGGCAGTGCAGAACTTGCCCATCTCCGGGATGTTCGGCATCGGCTCGCCGCGCCGGGCGTTCTCCATCGTGGCGCGGATGTTCGGGTCGGCGGCCAGCTCCTGATAGAAGGCCTTGTTCGCCGGCGTGCCCAGCGGCACGTCGGCATTGATGATCTTCAGGCCTTCGAGGCGCAGCAGGTGGTTCTCGATGAACTCCCGGGCGATGTCCTTGACCTTGCTCGGCGCGGCGATCATGCAGCCGAGCACGCCGACGAACGGCTTGGACGGCTTGCCGTCGACGCTCGGGATCGGCGCCACGCCGAAGTCGATGTTGCTGCTTCTTCGGCGTTGTCCCAGGCCCAGGGGCCGGTGATCATCATCGCGACCTCGCCGCTGGCTGAAGGCGCCCTCCATTTCGGCGTAACCGCGCGCCCTTGGGCATCTGGCCGTTCTTGATCAGGCCGGCCAGCACCTCGGCCGCCCTTCACCGCGCCGGGCGTGTTGACGCCGACCGTCATCGGATGTCCAGTTCGCCCTTGGCGTCGCGGCCGAAGATATAGCCGCCGCGGGCCGGCCAGCAGCGGCCAGGTGAAGAAGGTCTTGTTGTAGTCCCAGAGGATGGCCTTCTTGCCCTGGGCCGACAGCTCCTTGTCGAGCTCGATCACTTCCTCGAAGCTCTCCGGCGGCGTCGGCACCAGCGCCTTGTTGTAGATCAGCCCGATCGCCTCGATGGCCAGATCGGATAGCCCCAGGTCTTGCCCTGGTAGCTGAAGGCCTTCCAGGCCGACTCGTCGATCGTCGTCGCGAACCTTCTGCGTCGGGCCGCACCGGCACGATCAAGCCCGACCTGGCCCATTCGCCGACGCGGTCGTGCGGCCAGCAGAAGATGTCCGGGCCCTTGCCGGCGCCGCTGGCGGACTGGAACTTGTCCGGGCGCGCCTTCCGGATGCTCCACGGTCACCTTGACGCCGGACTCCTTGGCGAAGGCGTCGCCCACCTTCTGCAGGCCGTTGTAGCCCTTGTCGCCGTTGATCCAGACCAGCAGCTTGCAGGTCGCCGCGCGGCCTGCGCGGCGCTGCGGCCAGCAGCAGGCGATGACAGCACCAGCGCGCCGGCCAGCGGGAATGCCGCGCCAGGCAGACCTGCTTTTCGCCGGCAGCTGCCTTCACGCGTGGCCGAAGCGGCCAGGGCCGGCGTTCGCCAGCGCGTCGGGAAAACGCCTTGCCCGAGGCGTCGAACAGGTAGCAATCGCCGGCCGGCGATGCTCAGCGCCAGGGTCTGGCCGTCGCGCACTTGCGATTGCCCGCTCAGCGTCGCAGGTCAGCGCCTCTTCGACGCCGGGCAGGACGCAGTAGGCGTGGGTTGAGCTGCCGAGCGATTCGACGAAGGTGACGGTCAGCGTCGATCGGGTTGTCGCCCGCGCCGAGGCTGAGGTGCTCAGGGCGCACGCCCAGCGTCACGTCGTCGCCGGGTTCGGCGCTGCTGGCATCGACGGCGCAGCGGATCAGTTCGCCCGACGCGCAGCCGGACCACGCGCGCCCTGCGCGATGGCCTTCGATCAACTGCGCCGGGATGAAATTCATGCGCGGCGAGCCGATGAAGCCGGCGACGAACAGATTGTCCGGGTGCTCGTAGAGCTCCAGCGGCGCGCCGACCTGCTCGATGCGGCCGGCATGACAGCACGACGATGCGGTCGGCCAGCGTCATCGCCTCGACCTGGTCGTGGGTGACGTAGACCATCGTCGTCTTCAGGTCCTCGTGCAGCTTGGCGAATTCGTAGCGCATGCGCACGCGCAGCGCGGCGTCGAGGTTGGACAGCGGTTCGTCGAACAGGAAGACCTCGGGCTTGCGCACGATGGCGCGGCCGATCGCCACGCGCTGGCGCTGGCCGCCGGACAGATCCTTCGGCTTGCGCTCCAGCAGGTGCTCGATGTGCAGGATCTTCGCCGCCTGCTGCACCGCGCGGTCGATTTCGGCCTTCGGCACCTTGGCCAGCTTCAGGCCGAAGGCCATGTTGTCGTACAGGTTCATGTGCGGGTAGAGCGCGTAGGACTGGAACACCATCGCGATGCCGCGCTCGGCCGGCGGCACGTCGTTGACGCGCGCGCCCGCCGATGGTCAGCTCGCCGGCGGTGATGTCCTCCAGCCCGGCGATGACCCGCAGCAGGGTCGACTTGCCGCAGCCGGACGGGCCGACGAAGACCATGAACTCGCCGTCGCGGATTTCCAGGTCGATGCCGTGCAGGATCCTGGTATCCCCGAAATCCTTGACGATCCCGGCGAGCTTCACATCTGCCATTTAAGTCCTCCCCGCTACGGCGTCATGTAGTTTAACAACATCTGGTCTCGTCCAAGTGCTGCGAGCGCACAATTGAACAGGCCTAGCTTTAAAGGATAAGATCAGGATCTGGGGAGCATGCCACGTAATTAAACTACACGCCTCGAGTCAATCGAGGATAATTCGCCATACGCATGCCGCCGGGCCATGGTAGTCCGGGCGGGATGTCGGCCACACACCAGAGTAGATTGCCCAGCCCGTGAATGCCAAGACCAGCCAGCCCGCTCCGCCCGCCGCCGACAACGGCCTGTCCGCCACCTTCGCCAACGCCTTCGCGCGCGAGCTGGCCCAGTCGAGCCATGGAGCGACCCGGGAGGCCTGCCTGCAGGCGGCCGCAGTAGCCTGCCGCGAAGCCCTGGCCCTGCGCTGGGCGGCCACCCAGGCCAGCGACCGGCGCACGGTCGCCAGCGGCACCGGCCGACGCGTGCACTACCTTTCCATGGAATTCCTGATGGGCCGCGCGCTCGGCAATGCGCTGGCAGCGCTGGGGCTTGAAGCCGATGTCCAGCGGGCGCTCGACGCGCACCGGCCAGAACCTGGGCGCCGTGCTCGAGCGCGAGAACGACGCCGCGCTGGGCAATGGCGGACTCGGCCGCCTGGCGGCCTGCTTCCTGGATTCCTTCGCCGAGCTCGGCCTGCCCTCGTTCGGCTACGGCCTGCGCTATCGCTACGGCATGTTCGCCCAGCGCATCCAGGACGGCCGGCAGGTCGAGGTTCCCGACGACTGGCTGCACTACGGCAATGCCTGGGACGTGGCCGCGTCCCGACGTGACCTACTCGGTCGGCTTCGGCGGCCGGGTCGTCAACGAAGGCGGCGCGCGGCGCTGGATACCCGCCGAGCGCATGCAGGCCGAAGCCTTCGACTTCATCGTTCCGGCCCACCACGGCGAACGCGTCTCGACGCTGCGCCAGTGGCAGGCGACCGCCGAGGAGCCGATCGATTTCGCCACCTTCTGCCGCGGCGACCATGTCCAGCGCCGCGAGTCACCTGGTGGAAGCCGACTCGCTGAACTGGGTGCTCTATCCCGACGACAGCACGCCGCCGGGCCGCGAACTGCGACTGAAGCAGGAAGCCTTCCTGGTCAGCGCCTCGCTGCAGGACGTCATTGCCCGGCACCTGCACGAACACGGCAGCCTGCACGAACTCGGCCGGCGCAACGCCATCCACCTGAACGATACCCATCCGGCGCTGGCGCCGGCCGAACTGATGCGGCTGCTGATCGACGAGCACGGCCTGCCCTGGAACGAGGCCTGGACGATCACCCGCCAGGCGGTGTCCTACACCAACCACACGCTGATGCCCGAGGCGCTGGAAACCTGGCCGGTGCGCCTGTTCGAAGAATCTGCTGCCGCGCCATCTGGAAATCATCTATGAGATCAACCATCGCTTCCTGGCCGAAGCGCAGGCGCGCTTCCCGGAGCGACGAGGACCTGCTTGCGCGGGTGTCCCTGATCGACGAGACCGGCGAACGCCGCGTGCGCATGGCGGCGCTGGCGATCGTCGCCTCGCACAAGGTCAACGGCGTTTCCGCCCTGCATTCGGACTTGATGGTGCAAACCATCTTCGCCGACTACGCGAAGCTGTTCCCGGAACGCTTCATCAACGTCACCAACGGCGTCACGCCGCGTCGCTGGCTGATGCAGGCCAACCCGGACCTGTCGACGCTGATCGATTCGCGAATCGGCACCGGCTGGCGCCGCGACCTCGACGGCCTGTCGGCGCTCAAGCCATTGGCCGCCGATCCGGCGCTGGGCGCCCAGTTCCTGGCCAGCACAAGCGCGACAACAAGGTGCGCCTGGCCGAGCTGATCCGCCGCGAACTGGGCATCGTCGTCGATCCGGACAGCCTGTTCGACGTGCAGATCAAGCGCATCCACGAGTACAAGCGGCAGCTGCTGAACCTGCTGCACGTGGTCGCGCGCTACCAGCGCGATCATCGACAACCCGCAGGGCAGCTGCACGCCGCGCACGGTGATCATCGCCGGCAAGGCGGCCTCGGCCTACCACTCGGCCAAGCTGATCATCCAGCTGGCCCACGACATCGCCCGCGTGGTCAACGCCGATCCGCGCGTGGCCGGCCGGCTGAAGCTGGTGTTCCTGCCCAATTACGGCGTCAGCCTGGCCGAAACGATCATCCCGGCCGCCGACCTGTCCGAGCAGATCTCCACCGCCGGCACCGAGGCCTCGGGCACCGGCAACATGAAGTTCGCGCCTCAACGGCGCGCTGACCATCGGCACCTGGGACGGCGCCAACATCGAGATGGCGCAGGCGATGGGCGAGGAGAACATGTTCGTGTTCGGCCTGCGCGCCGAGGACGTCGCCAGATCAAGGCGCTGGGCTACGACCCGCGCCTGCATCGCGGAGGAGAACCGCCAGCTGAAGCGGGTGATCGCGGCGATCGCCGGCGGCGAGTTTTCGCCGCAGCGACGACAAGCGCTATCGTGTGCTGACCGACGATCTGCTCAACCAGGACAGCTATATGTTGCTCGCCGATTTCGCCAGCTACCTCCAGGCCCAGGCCCGGGTCGACGAACTTGTTCGCCAGGCCGGCCGACTGGGCCGAGCGCGCGTTGCTCAATATCGCCGGCATGGGCGAGTTCTCGGCCGACCGCACGATCGCCGAATACAGGGAACGGGTCTGGTCGGTTCCGGCCGGACGGTGAGAGAGCGACTGGAGCCGATGTCGTCGGGCCTTCCCCCCGGGCAGATCGCATGATCGACGACAACGACATCCGGGCGCTGCTCGCCGGCCGGCACGGCGACCCGTTCGCCGTGCTGGGCCTGCATGCCGACAGCGACGGCCGGCTCTGGGTTCGCGCGCTGCTGCCCGGCGCCACGAGGTTCGACTGCTCGATGCGCAGAGCGGCCGCCAGTTGTGCGAGCTGTCGCGGCGCCACCCGAGCGGCTTCTTCGAAGGCGCGGTGCCGCAGGCGGCGCAAGCGTCTTCGACTACCGGCTGGAAGTGCGCTGGGCCGACGGCAACCTCCAGCGGATGGCGGATGCCTACTCGTTCGGGCCGCAGCTGCACGACGAGGAACTGTACGCGCTCCGTGACGGCGGCATCCTCGCCCTTACACCGTGCTTGGCGCGCACCTCCAGCAGCAACGGGGCGTGGCCGGCGTGCGCTTCGCGCTGTGGGCGCCGAACGCGCGACGGGTCAGCGTGGTCGGCGACTTCAACAGCTGGGATGGCCGTCGCCACCCGATGCGCCTGCGCCACGCCGCCGGCATCTGGGAAATTTTCATCCCGCACGTGGCGATCGGCGAGCGCTACAAGTTCGAGCTGCTTGACCGGCAGGGCGAACTGCTGCCGCTCAAGGCCGATCCCTATGCCCTTGCCGCCGAACTGCGGCCCGACACCGCCAGCCGCGTCGCCGCGCTGCCCGCCCCGCAGGCACTGCCGCCGCAGCGTGGCCCGGCCAATGCCCGCGGCGCGCCGATATCGATCTACGAAGTGCATGCGCCGTCCTGGCGCCACGCGGCCGACGGCAACTTCCCGAGCTGGGACGAACTGGCGGCGACGCTGCCGGCCTATGCCGCGGACCTGGGCTTCACCCATGTCGAATTGATGCCGATCAGCGAACACCCGTTCGATGGCTCCTGGGGCTACCAGACGCTGGGGCTGTATGCGCCCAGCGCGCGCTTCGGCTCGCCGGAAGGCTTCGCCCGTTTCGTGCAGGCCTGCCATGCCGCGGGACTGGGCATGCTGCTCGACTGGGTGCCGGCGCACTTTCCCGTCCGACGCGCATGGCCTCGCGCAGTTCGACGGCACCGCCCTGTACGAATACGCCGATCCGCGCGAAGGCTTCCATCGCGACTGGAACACGCTGATCTACAACTTCGGCCGCAACGAAGTGCGCAACTTCCTGGCCGGCAATGCGCCTGTACTGGCTCGAGCGCCATGGCGTCGACGGCCTGCGGGTCGATGCCGTGGCCTCGATGATCTACCGCGATTATTCGCGAACGGCCGGCGAATGGATTCCCAATGCAGCCGGCGGCCGGGAAAACCTCGAAGCGATTTCCCTGCTGCGCCGGATCAATGAAACGGTGGGCGCCGACGCGCCGGGCGCGATCACGCTGGCCGAAGAGTCGACCGCCTTTCCCGGCGTGTCGGCGCCGACCAGCGTCGGCGGCCTGGGCTTCCACTACAAGTGGAACATGGGCTGGATGAACGACACGCTGAAGTACATGCACGAAGATCCGGTGCATCGGCGCTGGCACCACGACAAGATGAGCTTCGGCATGGTCTACGCCTACAGCGAGAATTTCGTGCTGCCGCTGTCGCACGACGAGGTCGTGCACGGCAAGGGCTCGCTGCTGGGCAAGATGCCGGGCGACGACTGGCAGCGCTTCGCCAACCTGCGCGCCTACTACGGCTTCATGTGGGGCCACCCGGGCAAGAAGCTGCTGTTCATGGGCCAGGAATTCGCCCAGCCCGGCGAGTGGAGCCATGACGACGAGCTTGCCCTGGAACCTGCTCGACGACCCACGGCATGCCGGCGTGCAGACGCCTGGTCCGCGACCTGAATCGCCTTTACCGCCGCGCAACCGGCGCTGCATGGCTCGACTGCGAGCCGCAGGGTTTCGAATGGCTGGTCGCCGACGACGCCGCGCAGTCGGTCTTCGCCTGGCTGCGCCGCGATGCGCACGGCGGCATGGTGATCGTGGTCAGCAACTTCACGCCGATGCCGCGCAAGGGCTATCGCCTGGGCGTGCCGGACGGCGTCGCGGGCTGGAAGGAAGTGCTCAACACCGATGGCCTCGCCTATGGCGGCAGCGGCGTCGGCCAACACGACGCAGTCATTCCAGCCGAAGCCGTCCGTGCCCATGGCCGGGTGACTTCGCTGCGGCTGGACCTGCCGCCGCTGGCCACGATTTTCCTGGTGCCGGCATGATCGAGGCCGTGGATTTCCTGGAGGATGGCCGCCACCAGCCGATGGGCGCGCACGCGCGCGATGGCGGAGTCAATTTCGCGGTGTTCTCGCAGCACGCCGAGCGCATCGACGTCTGCGTGTTCGACGCGAGCGGCAAGCACGAACTGCGGCGCTACCGGCTGCATGGTCCGCACGACGCCGTGTTCCAGGGCTTCCTGCCCGGCGCAGGCCCGGGCCTGGTCTATGGCTTGCGCGCACACGGTCCGCACCGCCCGGAAGCCGGCCACCTGTTCAACCCGCACAAGCTGCTGCTCGATCCCTGCGCGCGCGAGATCGTCGGCCGTTTCAACTGGGATCCGGCCAACCACGGCTACACGATCGGCCACGAGCAGGGAATCCGTTCGCTCGACGAGCGCGACAACGCCGGCATCGCGCTGAAGGCGCGGGTGCCGGCAGCCGCGACGCCGGCGCCCGGCTGGTTCAACGCGCCGCGCATCGGCGATGCCGATGTCGTGTTGTACGAAGTGCACGTCAAGGGCTTCTCGAAAGTGCACCCGGGCATTCCGGAATCGCTGCGCGGCACCTATGCAGCGCTCGCACACCCGGTGGCCATCGACTACTTCAAATCGCTCGGGCGTGACCACGCTGTCGCTGCTGCCGGTGCAGTACTGCGTGGACGAGGGCCCGCTGGTCGACGCGGGCTGGTCAATTACTGGGGCTACAACACGCTCGGCTTCTTCTGCCCGGATCCGCGCCTGGCGCAACAGCGCAGCGACCCGGCGGCGGTCGCCGCCGAATTCCGGCAGATGGTGGACACGCTGCATCGCCACGGCCTGGAGGTCGTGCTCGATGTCGTCTACAACCACACGCCCGAAGGCAACGAATACGGGCCCACGCTGAGTTTTCGCGGCCTGGACCATGCCGGCTGGTACCGCCTGTCGCATGAGGACCGCAGCCGTTGCGAGAACCTGACCGGCTGCGGCAACACGCTTAACGCGGCGCACCCGCAAGTCACCCAGTTCGTGCTCGATTCGCTGCGCTACTGGGTTCACGAAATGGGCGTGGACGGTTTCCGCTTCGACCTGGCGCCGGTGCTCGGACGCACCGGCCACGGCTTCGATCCCTGCGCGGCGTTCTTCACCGCGCTGCGACAGGACCCCATCCTCGCCGGCGCGCGCATGATCGCCGAGCCCTGGGATGCGGGTCCGCACGGCTACCAGGTGGGTCGCTTTCCGGGCCGCTTCCTCGACTGGAACGACAAGTTCCGCGATGCCGTGCGCGGCTACTGGCTGCGGCTCGGCGTGGATCGCGGCGAGTTCGCCCGCCGCTTCACCGCCTCCGACGACCTGTTCCACCACGACCAGCGCCGCCCGACCGCGTCGGTGAATTTCGTGTCGGTGCACGACGGCTTCACGCTGGCCGACTTCGTCAGCTACAGCCACAAGCACAACCATGCCAACGGCGAGGACAACCGCGACGGGCGCGACGAGGAGTTGAGCGCCAACTTCGGCGTCGAAGGCCCCACCGACGATCCGGCGATCAATGCGCTGCGGCAGCGGGTGCGCCGCGCCATCGTCAGCACCTTGCTGCTGGCGCAAGGCACGCCGATGCTGTGCGCGGGCGACGAGATCGGCAACACGCAACTGGGCAACAACAATGCCTACTGCCAGGACAACGCGACCACCTGGCTGGACTGGGCCGGCGCGGAGCACGACTTCCGCGAATTCGTCGCCGACGTGCTGGCGTTGCGAAAGGCCGAGCCCCTGTTGCGCCATGACCGCTGGTTCAATTCGAACGCCGAGGAAGACAGCCGGGCCAGTCTGACCTGGTGCCTGCCGGCGGGTACGCCCATGCGCATCCAGGACTGGCACGATATCGCGGCGCACGCGCTGGCCTGCGTCATCTCGCCGGCCAACGACGCCCCTGTGCCGACCGAGGGCAGGACGCGGCTGATGGTGCTGTTCAATCCCGAGCCGCAGTCGCTGATCTTCAACTTGCCAAAGGGCGACTGGCGGCTCGCGCTCGACAGCAGCGGCGAGTTGCCGCGTCGCGATGCGTCCGCCTCGTCCCGATTGCTCACCTCCAATCTGCTGATGCCAGCGCAGGCCGTACTCGTCCTGCGTAGCACCGCCCACCCACCTTGAGCCGACGATCGCCATGAACCTCAACCAGCGCAGCGCAGGCGTGCTCCTGCACATCACCTCCCTGCCCGGCCCGAACGGCATCGGCGATTTCGGTCCCGACGCATTCCGCTTCGTCGACTGGCTGGCCGAAGCCGGACAGCGCATCTGGCAATGGTTGCCGACCACGCCGATCGGTCCGGGCAACTCGCCCTACCAGAGTGTTTCCGCTTTCGCCGGCAATCAGTGGATGGTCGCGCTGGAGCCGCTGGTGGCGAAGGGCTGGCTGGATGCGCCGGTTCCGCCGCAGGGTGGCTTCGACCCTGGCCGGGTCGACTTACGGACGGGTGGTGCCATGGCGCGAGCAGCAACTGCGCGCCGCGGCGCGGGGCTTCTTCGCCAACGCTTCCGCCGACGACCGCGCGCACTTCGCGGCCTGGTCCGAGGCGCAGGCGGGTTGGCTTGCCGACTACACGCTGTTCATGGCGATCCGTTCGCCGCTCAACGGCCAGCCCTGGTGGGAGTGGCCGGCGCCGCTGGCCCGTCGCGACGAGGCGGCCCTGTCGAAAGCGCGCGAGGACTACGCCGACGAAATCCGTTTCTGGAATTTCGTGCAGTGGTGCTTCGACAGCCAGTGCGCCGCGCTCAAGGACTACGCGCGCAGCAAGGAGGTGGCGATCATGGGCGACATGCCGATCTTCGTCGCCCACGACAGCGCCGATTGCTGGTCGCGACCGGACCTGTACTGGCTCGACGAGAATTTCCAGACCACCGTGGTCGCCGGCGTGCCGCCCGACGACATCGGCCCGCTCGGCCAGCGCTGGGGCAATCCGCTGTATCGCTGGGATCGCATGGCGGCCGAGAACTTCGCCTGGTGGACGGCGCGCGTGCGCCGCGCGCTGGACTCGGCCGACGTCCTGCGCATCGACCACTTCCGCGGCTTCGCCGGCTACTGGGAAATTCCCGCCAGTTGCCCGACCGCGATCGAAGGCCGCTGGGTGCCCGCGCCGGGCAAGGCATTGTTCGCCGCGATCGCCAGCGAGCTGGGCGAGTTGCCGATCGTCGCCGAGGACCTGGGCCTGATCACGCCCGACGTGATCGAGCTGCGCGATGGCTGCGGCTTCCCGGGCATGCGCATCCTGCAGTTCGCCTTCGGCGGCGATGGCGGCCACGAATTCCTGCCGCATAACTACCCGCGCGAGACGGTGGCCTACACCGGCACCCACGACAACGAAACCGCGCGCGGCTGGTGGGACAACGCGCCCGGCCACGAGCGCCACTTCGCCGCCATCTATCTGGACGCAAGCTCCGAGGATTTCCATTGGCGCCTGATCCAGGCTGCCTGCAATTCGGTGGCCAACATGGCGATCTACCAGATGCAGGATGTACTCGGCCTCGACGGCAGCCACCGCATGAACCTGCCCGGCACCGGCGAGGGCAACTGGGCCTGGCGCTTCGACTGGTCGATGATCGACGCGAGTCCGGCGCGCAGGCTGGGACAGATCGCGGCGGCAAGTGGCCGCGGCCCGTTCTGGCGGGTTCGCTGATCGGCTCGCGCTTCAATCGACTGGGCGGGTAACAACAATGGACGACTTCGGCTGGGGGATCGTAGGGCCGGGCAAGATCGCTCATCGCTTCGCCGATGCGGTGAAGCAACTGCCGGGCGCCCGCCTGGTGGGCGTGCAGGGTCGCGACGCCGGCCGCGCCGAAGCGTTTGCCCAAGCCTGGTCCGAACCCGGAGGTCCGGGCGTCGCAGTCTTCGTTGACCTTGAAGCGATGCTCGCGAGCGAGGCGGTCGACGGCGTCTATGTCGCAACGCCGCACGCGTTCCACGCAGCAACCATTCGCCAGTGCCTGTTGGCCGACAAGCCTGTGCTGTGCGAGAAGCCGATGGTCGCCAATGGCAAGCTCGCGGACGAGTTGCTGGGCTTGTCCAGGCAACGCGGCGTATTCCTGATGGAGGCGCTGTGGACGCGTTTCCTCCCGATCTATGCCACGGTGGCCGAATGGCTCGCCTCGAATTCAATCGGCGAAGTTCGCGGCCTGCAGTCGAGCTTCTGCTTCAACCCGCCATTCAATCCGGACTCGCGCCTGTTCGATCCCGCCCAGGCCGGCGGCTCGCTGCTCGACCTTGGCATCTACAACCTGGCGATGACCCAATGGGTCCTGCAGTCTGCGCTGGGCGCCTGCCCGGAACCGGATTCGATCACCGCGACCGGCCTGCTCGGTCCCACCGGCGTGGACCATCGTGTCGCGGCATCGCTGCAATTCCCGGGCGGCGTGGTCTCGCAATTCCAGTGCGGATTCGACGGCACGGCGGACAACTCCCTGCGCATCTTCGGCGAGCATGGCGTGGTCACGGTCCAGGCGCGTTTCTGGGAAGGCACCACGGCCACGCTGCAGCGCACGGGCCGGCCGCTCGAGACAGCCGATCGTCCGTTCCGCATCAACGGCTTCGAAGGACAGATCCAGGAAGCGATGCGCTGCATCGCCCGTGGCGAGTTCGAAAGCCAGGTCATGCCACATGCCGACACCAAGACGGTCGTGGCCTGGATGGACCGGATCCGCGCCATCATCGGCGTCAAGTATCCCTTTGAGTAAGCAGACGGCAAGACCGCGGCTGGTGATGATCGCCTGGCCGCTGATGGCCGAGCTGGTGCTCGGCTTCGGCGTCGGCATGCTCGGGGTCTGGCTGGCCTCACGCGAATCCGACACGGCGACGGCTGCGTTCGCCCTGTCGAACCAGGTGCTGGGTACGTTCTTCCTGCTGTTTCGCATCGTCAGCATGGGCGTGAGCGTGGTGATCACGCAGAATCTCGGCGCGTCCAACCTCACCGGCGCCAACGAGGTCGCACGCGCTTCGCTGGGCGCCAGCACCTGGCTCGGAATTGGCGCGGCGCTGTTCGTGTTCCTTGGCGCCGGACCCTTGCTCGGCCTGCTCAATTCGCCGGCGCCGGTCCTTGCCATTGGCGAGCCCTACCTGCAGATGCTCGCGCTCGCGCTGCTGTTCGACGCCTACAACGCCAGCATGGCCTCGGTGATGCGCGCGCACCTTCGCACCCGCGACGCCATGCTGAACATTCTCTCGATGCATGCGCTGCACCTGCTGTTGTGCCTGCCGCTGATGCGTGGATTCGGGCCGATCCCGGCTTTCGGGCTGCCAGGTTTCGCGCTGGCGATGGCGATCAGCCGCGCGGTCGGCGTCGCCATGCACCTGATGCTGTGGCGCTGGCGCCTGGGCCTGGTTCCGTCGGCGCGCGACTGGTGGGTCTTGCGCACGGCGCGGCTCGGACCGGTGCTGCACATCGGCCTGCCCGGCGCGGCCGAGAACATCGCCTATCGACTGGCGATGCTGGCCTCGCTGACGGCGGTCGCCGGCATGGGCACCGCGCAGCTGGCCACGCACACCTATGCCTCGCAGGTGATGAACATCATCGTGCTGTTTACCGTCTCGATCGGATTCGCGGGCGAAATCCTGGTCGGCCACCTGATCGGCGCCGGGCAGTTGCATCGGGCCAACCGGATGGTGCGTCGGAGCCTGTTGCTCGGACTGGTCGTCTCCTTCCTGGTCGCCATCGGCGCCGCGGCGACCGCGCCATGGACGCTGCGCCTGTTCACCCAGGATCCGGAGATCATCGCCGCCGCCACCACCCTGCTCTGGATCACCGTGCTGCTGGAGCCGGGCCGAACCTGCAACATCGTGATCATCAATGCCTTGCGCGCCACCGGCGATGCCCGCTTCCCGGTGGTGGTCGGCGCCTTCTCGATGCTGCTGGTGATGGCCGGCGGCTCGTGGTTGCTCGGCGTGCATTTCAAGCTGGGCCTGGTCGGCGTGTGGATCGCCTACGCAGCGGACGAGTGGGTACGCGGATTGATCATGGCGGCGCGCTGGTTCGGCCATGGCTGGGTGCCGGCCGCGAAGGCCACGCGTCGGCGCGTGCTGCGGCAACGCATGGCGATGACCGCGCCCGAACCCTTCGTGGACGCCGCGCTATGACAGCGCCCGGCAGTTCCAACAACAGACGCTCCGGAACAGGCAGAATCAGTTGATGGGAATGCGTCTTGCGCTTGGAATTCTCTGCTCGCTGGCCAGCACCCTGGCCCTGGCTGACGCACGCCCGTCAACCGCCACTGCCGGCGTGCAGGTGCTGTCACCTCCGCTGGCCATGCCCGGGCTCGATCGCCAGCGCACGATCCGCGTGTACCTGCCGCCCAGCTACCAGACCGGCAAGCGTCGCTATCCGGTGCTGTACATGCACGACGGCCAGAACCTGTTCGACGACGCCACTTCCTACATCGGCGAATGGGGCGTGGACGAGAACATGGATGCGCTGGCGAAATCCGATGGCATCGAGCTGATCGTGGTCGGCATCGACCATGGCGGCGACACACGCATTGCCGAAGAGGGTCCATGGACCAATCCGCGCTTTGGCGCGACCGAGGGCAAGCAGTACCTGGACTTCATCGTCCACACGGTCAAGCCATTCATCGACGGGAAATTCCGTACGCTGCCGGGGCGCGATGACACCGGCATCATGGGCGCTTCGCTGGGCGCGCTGAGTTCGCAGTACGCGCTGTACGAGTATCCGGAAGTGTTCGGCAAGGCGGGGCTGTTTTCGCCGGCGTACGATTTTTCGGACGAGGTCTATCCCTTCGTCGCCGCCAGGCACCTGCCGGCCGGAACCCGGCTGTATCTGGTGATCGGCGGCAAGGAGGGCCGCGAGCCGCTGTTCAATGTGGCGAACGTCTGGAAGATGGTGGCGCAGCTGCAAGCTACCGGCGATCCTGACGTGGCGCTGTACAGCGCGGTCCGGGCCGGAGCCGAGCACAACGAGACGTTCTGGAGAGCTGAGTTTCCCAGTGCGATCCGCTATCTTTTCGGCAAGCCCTGAGCACCGTCGAGAGCGGATATCCAATGATTCGCCTGTTCCTGATCGCCTGCCTGTTGTTCTCACTTTCCAGTCCGCAGGCGCAGGCCAAGCGGCTGGAGGTGATGAGCTTCAACATTCGCTGCGGCTCCTGCGAGAAGCCCGACGACGTCAATCACTGGAGCAGGCGCAAGTACCTGGTCGCCGACTTGATCAGGCGGCAGCGGCCGGACCTGATCGGCTTGCAGGAGGCCGAGCTGTTCCAGGTCCGCGACCTGGCCGCCATGCTCGGCGACTACGACTGGATCGGCGTCGGGCGCGATGACGGCAAGGAAAAGGGCGAGGCGAACGCGGTTCTGTTCCGCAAGCGACGCTTCACGCTCCAGTCGCAGGAGACGCTCTGGCTTTCCGCGACGCCGACGCAGATCGGCAAGGGCTGGGACGGCGCGCTCAACCGCACCGTAAGCATCGTCCGCCTGATGGATCGGAAGAACGCGCGGGAATTCTTCCTGCTCAACACCCATTTCGACCACTTCGGCCAGCAGGCGAGGATGGAGAGCAGCAGACTCATCGTCGAGCTCGCAAGGTCGCGGGCCGGCACGCTGCCGGTGATCCTCACCGGGGACTTCAACTACACCCGGAATTTCCCCGGATACGCGATCGTCGCCGATGGGCTCCGCGATGCCGAACAGGCCTCGATCAGTCCGGCGCAGGGCGGAGACATCAGCTTCAATGGTTTTGGCAAGTCCATCGAGCCCGGCAACAAGATCGACTTCATCTTCGTCAACGATGGTTTCGAGGTCATCTCGCACAGGATAGTTACGGACCTGTACCAGGGACGCTATCCTTCCGACCACTATCCGGTCCAGGCCAAGCTGCGAATCAGGTAAGGACACCCGCATTCCGTCATGACCGATATCGTCTCCCTGTTCAATCCGAGACCGCGCATCCTGCGGCAGGATTTCCCCAACGGGCAGTTCTGCCTGATCATCGATGACGCGCTGCTGCAGCCGGATCGTGCTCCGGCAATACGCTGCCGACACACCGCGCCGACTTTTTCTATGCCGGACTCGCCGCCTACCCGGGCATCGAGTTGCCGATGCCTGACGATTTCAACGCAAAGCTGGATGCGTTCTTCATGCAGCATGTCCGCTCGCTGCTCGGCGCACGCCGGACCTTGCGCATGTACAGCCGACTGGCGATGGTCACCACGCCGCCGGAGAAGTTGCTGGCGCGGCAGTCGCATCTGTCACCGCGACGGCGCCTGGATCACGCCACGGACAGACCATCGCCGCCTCGTGTGCTCTACCTGTTCGAGGACCCGTCCCTCGGCGGCACCAATTTCTATGCGCCGAAGATTTCGCAGCGCGAGGCGGATCTGCTGGTCCATGACGCCAGCACGATGGACAGCGAGGCTTTCGCCGAGCAAGTACGGGATGCGCCGGGATACATGGCCGGATCGAACGACTATCTTCGAACGGATCGGCACAGGTGCCGGCGAAGTGGAACCGGATGATCTTCTACGACGGCCGGATCTTCCACAGCGGCGAAATCGGCTCGGCGCAGGCCCTGAACGGCGATCCCATGACCGGTCGCCTGACCCTCAACGGGTTTTTCACCTGCAGCCGGAAGGCCGTCTGAGGGATCCGGCTGTCGCCCCCTTCTGGCGACGCGACCGGAGCCGGAAACTTGCCCCCGGTTCGCTCCCGGGCTGGACCCGCACGGTCAATAATGTAGACAAACTACGCACGATCCAACCATACCCTACCGAACTTTCACACACCTTCGCAGGAATGTAATCGTTTTCCATAATTTAAATGTAGTAAAGTTACGGCACAATGGGGCGCGCCAGTCGGCCGGCGCAACGAAAGGGAAGCGTACTCAGGATGGACCCAAATTTCATTGACCATGGCAGCGCCCGGGCCAGCCGTCGACGGCTGCTCGGACTTGCCTGCTCAGTCGTGGCGCTATTCTCGCAGCCGATGATGGCCAGCGGGTCCACCTTGTCACGCGCTCCATCGCAGGCCGATTGCGATTCGGAAGCCTTCTCCAGCTTGCAGCGATCCATTCCGTCCATCGAGGGGACCAGGAACCTGGCCGAGGCAAAGGCGTTCTGGCTGACGCGCAGACTCATCAAATGGCCGGGCGCCAAGGCCGGCGCCAGCTTCAAGCTCTACCACTCCGCAAACGGCCAGCTCGCGATCCACGACCGCAAGCTGTCGGGCGCGGATGGCTGGCTGCCGCTTGCGGCCAGCACGGGCAGCATCCCCACTGCCGTAGCCCAACGCTTCAAGTACATCGGCGATGGCGTCGTGCTGGAAGTCGCAGCCGGCGACATCGACAAGCTTGCCGACCTTCATCGCGGCCAGATCATGCTGGCGCAGGAAGACGGCCAGGGCAGGCTCGAAGCGCTGACCGCGCTGCAAGTCGCCGGTGCGCTCGACGACCAATTCGCCGAAGCGGGCAATGTCCCGGACCTCGGCGCGACCACGGATCGCGCGCACAGCCAATTCAAACTCTGGGCGCCGACGGCAACCAACGTCGCGCTCTGCCTTTACGATTCCAGCGCCGGCACGTCGACCGCGCTGGAACCGATGCAAAGGGATACCGCCACCGGCACGTGGTCCGCCATCCGGGCAGGAGACCTCTCCGGGAAGTATTACCAATACCTGGTCGATGTGTTCGTGCCCGGCGTGGGCATGGTCCGCAATCGCGTGTCCGATCCGTACTCGATCAGCCTGGGCCTCGACTCGAAGCGCAGCTACATCGCAGACCTAGGCGACGCGAACCTGAAGCCGCCGGGTTGGGATACCGCCGCGGCTCCCGCCAGGGTCGCGGCGCAAACCGACATGGTGATCTACGAGTTGCACGTGCGTGACTTCTCCATCAACGACGACTCGGTTCCGTCGGCGCACCGCGGCAAGTACCTCGCCTTCACCGATGGCGGCTCGCAGGGAATGCGCCACCTGCAGGCGCTGTCCGATGCCGGCATGACCGACGTGCACCTGCTCCCGGTTTTCGACTTCGCCAGCGTGCCCGAATCGGGCTGCGTAACGCCGAAAGTCAGCGGCGGCCCGGACAGCGAATCGCAGCAGGCGAAGGTGATGGCCAGCGCGGCGAACGACTGCTTCAACTGGGGCTATGACCCCTGCCACTTCAATGCGCCCGAGGGCAGCTACGCCAGCGATGCCGCCGATGGCGGCGTCCGCGTGCGCGAGTTTCGCCAGATGGTGATGGCCTTGCACCGCGCCGGACTTCGGGTGGGGATGGACGTGGTCTACAACCACACCAGCGCATCGGGACAGGACGAGCACTCGGTACTCGATCGGATCGTGCCCGGCTATTACCAGCGCCTGGACGCCAAGGGCGCCGTCGAGCATTCGACCTGTTGCGCCAACACGGCCACCGAGAACCTGATGATGGGCAAGCTCATGGTCGATTCGGCCGTGCTGTGGGCCACGCAGTACAAGATCGATTCGTTCCGCTTCGACCTGATGGGGCACCAGCCGCGCGCGGTGATGGAAGCGCTGCGCGATCGCGTCAACCAGGCCACCGGCCGCAACGTGAACCTGATCGGCGAGGGCTGGAATTTCGGCGAAGTGGCCGATGGCGCCCGCTTCGTGCAGGCCTCGCAACTGTCGCTCGGCGGCTCGGGCATCGGCACCTTCAGCGATCGCGCACGCGATGCCGTTCGCGGCGGCCGTGCCGGCGACAGCGGCGAGGCGCTGATCAGCCAGCAGGGCTACATCAATGGCCTGGTCTACGCGCCCAATGCCAAGGCGCCCGTCCGACCGATGACCGATCTGCTGCAGGCCGCCGACATGGTGCGGGTCGGACTGGCCGGTTCGATCCGCGATTACCCGATGACCACGGCCAGCGACGAGACGCAGGACGCTGGCTCAAATCGCCTACAACGAGCATCCGGCCGGCTATGCCAGCCAGCCATCCGAGGTAGTGAACTACGTCGACAACCACGACAACCAGACGCTGTTCGACGCCAATGTCTACAAGCTGCCGCTGACCACCACTGGCGCGGATCGCGCCCGGGTGCAGATACTGGGCGCGGCCATCAATGCCTTCAGCCAGGGGGTCGCCTATTTCCATGCCGGTATCGAAACCTTGCGTTCGAAATCACTGGATGGCAACAGCTTCGACTCCGGCGACTGGTTCAACCGGCTGGACTGGACGTATGCCGACAACAACTTCGCCGTCGGCCTGCCGCCAAAGCAGGACAATGGCAAGAACTACGACCTGATGCGGCCGCTGTTGCGGGATGCCGGCATCAAGCCGTCCCCGACCGACATCGCCTTCGCACGCGACGCGTTCGGCGACCTGCTGCGCATCCGCGCCAGCTCCAGCCTGTTCCGTCTGCGCAGCGCGAAGGAAATAGAATCGCGCCTGCACTTCTACAACACGGGTTCGCAGCAGAATCCAGTGGTCCTGGCCGGGCACCTGGACGGGGCCAACCTGGACGGCGCTGGTTTCAAGGAACTGCTCTACCTCGTCAACGTCGGCACCGAGCCGCAATCCATCGTGGTGCCTGACGAGAAGAACAAAGCCTATGTATTGCATCCCGTGCACCTTGCGCCGTCGGCCGCCGACAAGCGCCCAATGCAATCCCGCTACGAACCCGCCACTGGCCGCTTCACAGTTCCGGCGCGAACGGCGCTGGTGTTGGTGGTGAACTGATCATGCAGGCCCAACGCGCGATGACTTCCCGGATCCACGACACCCTGCTGCTGTTCGGGGCGACCGGCGACCTGTCGCTGCGCTACCTGTTTCCCTCGCTGGTGCATTTGCTGCGCGACCGGCTGCTGCCGGCCGAGTTCCGCCTGGTCGCCATCGGCCGCCAGGACTACGACGAGGACGGCTTCCGCGCCTGGCTGCGCGAGCGCCTGAGCGAGGAGGCCATGCCGCAACCGCGCCGCCTTCGAGGACCTGCTCGCCCGCACCCATTACGTGGCCGTGGACCTGACCGACGGCGCGGCAATGGCGGCCGCGCTGGCCCGCTTCGCCGACCGCCCCTGCGTGAGCTACCTGGCGATCCCGCCGCATTTGTTCGTGCCCACCTGCGAGGGCCTGCAGGCCGCCGGCCTGCTGGCCACGCCCTCGCGGCTGGTGCTGGAAAAACCCATCGGCCACGACCTGGCCTCCTCGCGCGAGATCAACGCCACCTTGCGCAGCTTCCTGGACGAGTCGCGGATCTTCCGCATCGACCACTACCTGGGCAAGGCGCCGGTGCAGAACCTGCTCGCCCTGCGTTTTGGCAACACCCTGATGGAAGCGGTCTGGCACAACCGCTGGATCGAGTCGGTCGACATCCTGGTCGCCGAGACCGACGGCGTGGACGGCCGCGAAGGCTACTACGCCCAGTACGGCGCGTTGCGCGACATGGTCCAGAACCACATGCTGCAGTTGCTGGCCTTGATCGCGATGGAGCCGCCCAGTTCGCTCGACGCCGACAGCCTGCGCGACGAGAAGCGCAAGGTGTTGCGCGCGCTACGGCCGATGCGCGCCGAGGACGTGCAGCGCAACAGCGTGCGCGGCCGCTACCAGCCCGGCGTGGTCGCGGGCCGCGCCGTGCCCGGCTTCACCCATGCCAGCGACTGCGAGACCTTCGTGGCCCTGCGCGCCCACATCGACAACTGGCGCTGGGCCGGCGTGCCGTTCCGGCTGGTCACCGGCAAGCGCCTGGCGCAACGCACCACCGAGGTGGTGGTCTCGTTCAAGCCGGTCTCGCACTGGATCTTCGATCGCCCGCCCAATGGCGGGGCGATGCCCAACCGCCTGCTCATGCAACTGCAACCGGAAGAACACATCGGCCTGGGCCTGATGGGCTCGCTGGCCGCGCCCGAGTGGGGCGCCACCGAACTGCAGCCGTTGTCGCTGAACCTGTCGATGGCCACGCCGCAGCGGCGCATCGCCTACGAGCGCCTGCTGCTCGATGCGCTGCACGGCAACCAGGCCTTGTTCGTGACCGGCGAGGAAGTCGAGGCGGCCTGGTCGTGGATCGACAGCATCAGCGATGCCTGGCGCGCCGCGGCGGTTCCCGCCCAGGCCTACCCGGCCGGCTCCTGGGGCCCGGCCCAGGCCGAAGATTTCCTGCCGGTGACCGTGCCGGCCTCCAAGCGACCAGTGAAAAGCCCATGACCACACCCCTCGTCCTGCTCGCCGACATCGGCGGCACCAATGCCCGCTTCGCCCTGGCCGATACCCAATTGCAGGCGCCGCTGCTCATCGACAGCGTGCGGCAGTTCCAGGTGGTGGACTTCCCGTCGCTGGCGCATGCCGCCGCCCACTACCTGGAGGTCTCGACTGTCCACAGGGACTGGGTCCGCTCCGCCGTCTTCGCCATCGCCGGCCGCGTCACCGGCGACCATGCGCGCATCACCAACCATCACTGGGTGATCTCACGCACCGCCACCCAGGAGGCACTCGGGCTCGATAGCGTGCGCCTGGTCAACGACTTCGCCGCGCAGGCGATGGCCGTCGAGTTGCTGACCGGCGACGACCTGGTCGCCATCGGCGACGTGCCGTGGGTGCCGCCCACCGGCGAGTCGCGCACCTATGCCGTGCTCGGTCCGGGCACCGGCCTTGGGGTCAGCGCATTGATCGTTCGCGACGGGCGAGGCATCGCGCTGGAGACCGAGGGCGGCCACGTGGGATTTTCTGCCGGCACGCCGGAGGAGGCAGCCATCCTCGAGCGCTTGTCGTACACGTATGGCCGCGTCTCCGACGAACGCCTGGTCAGCGGCGGCGGCCTGGTCAACATCCACCGGGCGCTCTGCGAGATCGCCGGCGACGAGGCGCCGGACATGCGGCCGCATGACGTCACCGCCGGCGCGGCGCGTGGCGACGAACGCTGCATGCGCACGATCAAGGTGTTTTGCGCCGTGTTCGGCTCCATCGCCGGAGACCTCGCGCTCACCCTGGGCGCCTGGGATGGCGTATTCCTCACCGGCGGCCTGGTGCCGAAGTTGCTGGCAGACCTGCAGCAGTCCCAGTTCCGCGAGCGCTTCGAGGCGAAGGGTCGCTTCGCCGCCGCGATGGCGCGGGTGCCCACCATGGCGGTCATGCATCCGCAGGCCGGCCTGCTGGGCGCCGCGGCGTTCGCGATGCAGGATTCGCCGTCGCCGCGTTCTGCTGCTAAATTTGCTTGATGTCGAACATTGATGCATCAGCGGCGGTACAACCGCCGGTTTTTCATGCGCACGCGGATCAGGGGCAATGGATTGCAGCCATCGTCGCCGAAACGACTGCTTCGCTCCGGGGCGAGTTGGCAGGGCAAGGCCGCGCACGCTTGCTGGTCTCCGGCGGAAGCACTCCGGCCCCGGTCTATCTGGCGCTGGCCAGGCAATCGCTCGATTGGGCCCAGGTCGAGGTAGGCCTGGTCGATGAGCGTTGGTTGCCGATCGGCGATCCCGACAGCAATGCGCGCCTTATCCAGGAAACGCTGCTGACCGCACACGCCTCGGCCGCGAAATTCACGCCGCTTCGAAGGCCCGGCCAGGAGTTTTCCGAAGCCGTGCTTGCAGCCAACCAGTCGTCATTGCCGGCCACCGTCGCCCTGCTTGGCATGGGGCCCGACGGCCACACCGCGTCCCTGTTCCCGAATATGCGCGAACTGGATCAGGCGCTGCATAGCCTGGCGTATTATGTCGGCGTGGATGCAAGCGGCTGTCCCGGCGCCGGCCCCTGGCGGCAGCGAGTCAGCCTGACGCCCGCCGGGCTGGCGAAAGCCGCCACGCGCCTGTTGCTGATCCGCGGCGAACAGAAACGCGATGTCATCCAGCGCGCGCTGGCCGGCAACGATCCCACATGAACTTCCGATTCGCGCCGTTTTCTCGTTACCCGGCGCGCCGCTGCAAATCCACTGGTGCCCATGACGCAAATGAAACTGCAAGCTCGCCTGATCGAAGTGACCGAACGCATCCGCGAGCGCAGCCGGCGCCACCGGGCCGCCTATCTGGAAAGCATCGCCGCCGCCCATCGCGACGGCCCGCTGCGCAATCGCCTGAGCTGCGGCAACCTCGCCCACGGCTTCGCCGCTTCCGGCAGCGACAAACCCAGCTGAAAGGCAATGTCACCGCCAACCTCGGCATCATCAGCGCCTACAACGACATGCTCTCGGCGCACCAGCCGTTCGAGGACTATCCGGAGCTGATCCGCATCGCCGCGCGCGCGCGCGGTGCCAGCGCCCAGGTCGCCGGCGGCGTTCCCGCCATGTGCGACGGCGTCACCCAGGGTCGCGCCGGCATGGACCTTTCGCTGTTCTCGCGCGACGTCATTGCGCAGGCGACGGCGATCGGGCTCAGCCACGACATGTTCGACGCCGCGATCTGCCTGGGCGTGTGCGACAAGATCGTTCCCGGCTTGCTGATTGGCGCACTGGCCTTCGGCCACCTGCCGGTCGTTTTCGCGCCCGCGGGCCCGATGACGCCCGGGCTGTCCAATCGCGAAAAGGCGGCCGTGCGCGAGCGCTTCGCCGCCGGGCTGGCCAGCCGCGATGAATTGCTCGAGGCCGAATCCGCCTCGTATCACTCCGCCGGAACCTGCACCTTCTACGGCACCGCCAACTCCAACCAGGTGTTGCTCGAGGCGATGGGCTTGCAGCTGCCGGGTGGCTCCTTCGTCAATCCCGGCACGCCGCTGCGCGCTGCGCTGACCGAAGCCGCCACGGCGCGAGCGCTGGAGATCACCGCGCTTGGCGACGACTACCGGCCGATCGGCAGACTCGTGGACGAACGCGCGATCGTCAACGCGATCGTCGCCCTGATCGCCACGGGCGGCTCGACCAACCACACCATCCACTGGCTCGCCGTGGCCCGCGCCGCCGGCATACTGCTGACCTGGGACGACATCGACCAGCTCGCCCAAGGCGTGCCGCTGCTCGCGCGCATCTATCCCAACGGCGCGGCCGACGTGAACCGCTTCGCCGCCGCCGGCGGTACGCCATTCGTGTTCGGCGAACTGCTCGCCGCCGGCTGGCTGCATGGCGATGTCGCCACCATCGTCGGTGACGGCCTGCAGGCCTACACGACGGAGCCGCGCCTGATCGATGGCGCGCTCACGCAGGTCGCGGGCGTCGCTGCCAGCGCGGATGAAGAGGTCGTTCGGCCGGCATCGCGTCCATTCGAGGCCAACGGCGGGCTGCGCCTGCTCACCGGCAACCTCGGACGCGCCATGATCAAGCTCTCGGCGATCGCGCCGGAGCAGCGGATCGTCGAAGCTCCCGCGGTGGTCGTCGACAATCCGCAGGCGCTCAACAAACTCCATGCCGCCGGCGCGCTGCCGCGCGACTTCATCGCCGTGGTCCGCTTCCAGGGGCCGCGCGCCAACGGCATGCCGGAGATGCACAGCCTCACGCCGCTGCTTGGCATGCTGCAGAACCAGGGCCGCCGCGTCGCGCTGGTCACCGACGGCCGCCTGTCCGGCGCCTCGGGCAAGATCCCCTCGGCCATCCACGTCACCCCGGAAGCCGCCCACGGCGGTCCGCTGGGCAAGCTGCGCCAAGGCGACCTGATACGTCTCGATGGCGAGGCCGGCGTGCTCGAAGTGCTCGTCGATGCCGACGAGTGGGCCGCGCGCCGCAACGACACCGACAGCACGCCGCCCGTGCATGATCTGGGCCGCAACCTGTTCGCCATCAATCGCCAGGTGGTGACGCGCGCGGATGAGGGCGCACTTTCGATCTCCTGCGGGCCGGTGCTGTCCGATGCGCGCATCGACATAAACCACGATGCCGAATACGAACTCGGTCGCGACGCCATCGACGCGCCGCATGAAGCCAAGGACGCTTGAATGAACAACGATTCCTCCCTCGGCAAACGCCAGCAATCCGCCCTGCGCCTGCTGCGTGATGCCGGCATCCTGCCGATCGTCACCGTCGACAGCCTCGACCAGGCGCGCGCCGTGACCGAAGCCCTGCAACGCGGCGGACTGCACAGCATCGAACTGACCTTGCGCACGCCCATCGCGCTGGCCGCGCTGGCCATGCTCAAGCACGAGTATCCCGCCCTGGTCATCGGCGCCGGCACCGTGCTCACGCCTGCCCATATTGCCGCCGCCGAACAGGCCGGTGCCGACTTCCTGGTCACTCCCGGCGCTTCGCCGTCGATGATCGCCGCCCTGGCCGCGTGCGCGCTGCCAGTGGTTCCCGGCGCGGCCACGCCAAGCGAACTGCTCACGCTCGCCGAGCACGGGTTCAAGGTCGCAAAACTTTTTCCGGCCGCGGCCGTCGGCGGCATCACCATGCTCAAGGCCCTGAACGGCCCGCTGCCCGACCTGATGTTCTGTCCCACCGGCGGGATCGGCGAGGACGACGCCGCGGGTTACCTGGCCCAGCCCAACGTCGCCTGCATCGGCGGCTCGTGGATGGTGCCCAAATCGTGGCTGGTCGAAGGGCAGTGGGACAAGGTCACCGAGTCCGCTGCGCGCGCCAGGGCGATCATCGACGCGAGGTAGAACGTCCCCCGCCTGACTTGCCGCGCGGGGTACGAATCACTGGGCGCTCGCCCTGGCTGGCGCGAGCACCATTGCCGCCGCGCGCCGGCCGAACAGCGATCAGGTCGTCGCGGCTTCCGCCGGCGTGTTGTAAAGACTGGCGTACTTCATGCCGAAGAACAGGATGAAGGCGTAGCAGCTCATCGGCAGGTAGAACGAGAGCTGGATGCCGATGTGATCGGCCAGGAAGCCCTGCATGAACGGCACGATCGCGCCGCCGACGATCGCCATGCACAGGACGCCCGAGCCCTGGCCGGTCAACTTGCCGAGCTTGTGCAGCGCCATGCTGAAGATCGTCGGGAACATGATGGAGTTGAACAGACCGACGCCGAGGATGGCCCACATGGCGACCTGTCCATGGCCGAGGATGGCGGTCAGGATCAGGGCCATCGAACATGCCGCGTTGAAGGCCAGGGTCTTGCCCGGGACTGACGTAGCGCATCACGGCGAAGCCGATGAAGCGGCCCACCATCGCCACGCCCCAGTAGTAGCTGACGAATTTGCCGGCGTCCGCCGGCGGCAGGCCGGCGATGTTGCTCTCGCCGAAGAAATTGACCAGGAAGCTGCCGATGCTGACCTCCGCGCCGACGTAGAGGAAAATCGCGACGGCGCCGAGTATCAGGTTCCGGTGGTGAAAGATGGACCGGATCTGGCGTCGTCGAGCGGCATGGAGGCGTCGTCGGCGTGGGTGACCTTGCGGCAGGCGCGCGAGCGCGAACACGATGGCGAGCAGCAGCAATGCGCCGGCCAGGATCAGGTAGGGACCCTGCACCGCGGCGGCTTCCTGGGCGCGATGCGCCGCCAGTTCGGCCGCCGACAGCAGGCTGACGTCGGCGGTCGCCAGCGCTGCGCCCGACAGGATCAGGATGCCGCCGAACAGCGGCCCGACTGTCGTGCCCAGCGAGTTGAAGGCCTGCGTCAGCGTCAGGCGGCTGGAGGCGGTCTTGGGATCGCCGAGCACGGTGACGTAGGGATTCGCCGCCACCTGCAGGATCGTGATGCCCGCGGCCAGTACGAAGAAGGCAAACAGGAAAAGCGCGTAGCCGCTGTCCGCCGCCGGATAGAACAGCGCGCAGCCAGTGGCCGCGATGATCAGGCCGGTCACCGCGCCGTTCTGGTATCCGATGCGCTTGATCAGCGCGCCGGCCGGAATCGAGACGATGAAGTAGGCGCCGAAGAAGCAGAACTGCACCAGCATGGCCTGGACGTAGTTCGAGCGTGTAGATCGACTTCAGGTGCGGGATCAGCACGTCGTTCAACGACGTCAGCAGGCCCCACATGAAGAACAGCATGGTCACGATGATCAGCGATCGGGAACTGCCGGTTTCCGCTGGAGACGAAGTCGCAGCCGATGCTGCCAGTGGAATCTGTGCCATGTGGAGCGCTCCTTGGTCTTTCGTTTGTCGAATTGCGTCCGGCATCAGTCGGATGCATGAACCCTGTTTAGATCAAAAGCTCAGCTATTGCGGCTGACGCAGTTTGGGACAAAACCCGAGACATTGATAGCGCTGTCAATTGTTAATAAAATGTTGCGTGCGGCGTGTCTCGTTTTAGGCGCTCAACCGGCCCAGATGGTCCGGCCACCCTGTTTTTCTGGCCCCGATTCATCTTGGTGAATTCCAGGTCTATACTTCGGCGAGCGTTGACAGCGTTGTCAGTTCATTGATGTCGCCGCACCGCGACAGGCGACACGCTTCACCCCGGGGGAAAGACATGGCGTTGAAAGTGCGCATCGAGGATGTCGCCGCCGCAGCGGGCGTGTCGATGAAGACGGTTTCACGCGTGCTCAATCGCGAGCCCAACGTCCGCGAGGACACGCGGGCCCGGGTGCAGGCGGCGGTGGACAAGCTCAAGTACACGCCAAGCTCCTCCGCGCGCAGCCTGGCCGGAAACAAGTCCTACCTGATCGCCTTGCTCTACAACAATCCGTCGGCCAACTACCTGATGGAGATCATGGGCGGCGTCCTGGCTGCCTGCGAGGTCGAGCAGTACAACATGCTGAATTGCCCGCTGGATATCGACGAGCACAAGTTGATCGCCAGCTTCGACTCGCTGGTTGCCCGCTCGCAACCCGACGGCGTGGTGCTGACGCCGCCGATCACGGACTCCCCGGCCTTGCTCAGGCGACTGGCCGAACTCGACATGCCCTACGCGAGCATTTCGCCGAAGCAGCAGGCGCGCATGGGCGCCGACATGAACGAGACCCGCGCGGCCACGGACATGGTCGAGCATCTGGTGTCGCTGGGGCATCGCCGGATCGCGCACATCGTCGGGCATCCGGCGCACGGCGCCAGCGGATGGCGCCTGACCGGCTACCGGCAGGGCTTGGAAAAAGCCGGACTGCGTTTCGACCCCGAGCTGGTGGTGCCCGGCGAATTCTCGTTCGAATCCGGCGTACTGGGCGCGGAGAAACTTTTCAGCCTGCGCAAGCGCCCGACCGCAGTGTTCGCGGCCAATGACGACATGGCCGCCGGCGTCATCCGCGTCGCGCTGGAACGCAACCTGCGCGTTCCCGAAGACGTGTCGGTATGCGGCTTCGACGACACGCCGATGTCGAGCCAGATCTTTCCCGCGCTGACCACCGTGCACCAGCCCAGCCACGAAATGGGCCGGCTTGCCACGCTGGAACTGCTGGCTTCGATCCGCACGCCCGAGTCGGGCCGGATGCTGCACATCCCTTACGCACTCAAGGTGCGCCGATCCACTGGACCGGCGCCGAAGAAGTAGCCCCTGCCCCGGCGTCGCCGCCGGGATGCTTACCAGAAGATCGCGTACAAAGCCGTCAGCGCGGCGACCACGCCCAGCGCCGCCATGTTGAAGGCCGACGACGTGGCGAAGCTCACGCCATGCGCGTGGGAATGCGCATGGTCCCGCTCGAAACTGTGCTTGGACAGCAGCGACACGATCACCGAAAGCGCCAGCGCCAGCAGGAACACCAGGCCGACGCGATCGATGAACGGCAGTTCGGGCCAGGCCAACTTCAACACCAGCGAAAGCACGAACGAGCCCAATGCGCCGGCCAGCGCGCCGGCCTCGTTCGCGCGCTTCCAGAACAGGCCGAGCACGAAGATGACCACGATTCCCGGCGTGAAGAAGCCGGTGTACTCCTGGATGTACTGGAACGCCTGGTCGAAGCTGCCCAGCAACGGCTGCGCGCTCAGTACGGCGATCACCACCGCGGTTCCCGCGGCAATGCGCCCCACCCGCACCAGCTTCTGCTCGGTGGGCTGGTGCGCGCCGCCGCCGAACTTGGCGTAAACGTCCAGCGTGAAAATGGTGGCGATCGAATTGATCTTGGATGCCAGCGAGGCGACGATGGCGGCGATCAACGCGGCAAACACCAGCCCGAGCAAGCCCGTCGGCAGCAGCGCCATCATCGTCGGATAGGCCTGGTCCGGCCTCTCCAGGCCCGGCGCCAGCACCAGGGCGGCGATACCCGGCAACACCACCACGATCGGCATCAGCATCTTCAGGAAGGCCGCGAACACGATGCCCTTCTGCGCCTCGTTGATGTCCTTGGCCGCCAGCGCGCGCTGGATGATGTACTGGTTGAAGCCCCAGTAGCTGATGTTCATGATCCACATGCCGCCGAGCAGCACGCTGAGCCCCGGCAGGTCCTTGTAGAAGGGATTGTCCGGCTTGAGGATCATCTGGAAATGCTCCGGATGCTCGCGCCATAGCTGCATGAAACCGGCGACCATTCCGGTTCGCCGCTGATGCGGTTGAGCATCACCCACGACAACACCAGGCCGCCCAGCACCAGCAGCGAAACCTGCACGATGTCCGTCAGCGCCACCGCCTTGAGACCGCCATACAGCTGATACAGCAGGGCAAACACCGCGATCATCACCAGCGCCGGCATCTGGCCCATGCCGGTCACCTGCGATACCGCGATGGCGCCGAGCCAGAGGATGGAGGTCAGGTTGACGAAGACATACAGCCCCAGCCAGAACACCGCCATCAGGGTGCGGATGCGCGTGCCGTAACGCTGCTCCAGGAACTGCGGCATCGTGTAGATGCCGTTCTTCAGGAAGATCGGCAGGAAGAACTTGCCGACGATCAGCAGCGTGAACGCCGCCATCCACTCGTAGGAGGCGATCGCCAGGCCGATCGCATAACCCGAGCCGGACATGCCGATGATCTGCTCGGCGGAAATGTTGGCCGCGATCAGCGAAGCGCCGACCGCCCACCAGGGCAGGGCCTTGCCGGCCAGGAAGTAGTCCTCGGCGGTCTTCTTGTGGCCTTCTTTCTCGCGCGACACCCACTGCGCGAGGGCGAAGATCCCGATGAGGTAGACGACGACGATCGACGTATCCAGCAGCGACAGCTTCATGCCCGTTCCCCCCTCAGTGCGCTGTGTTGAGCTGCTCTGTGTCCGTTGCTCTTGCTTGACGTGCCTCATGATGTTGATGAAGGTATCGGTCCAGACCTGGTCCCGGTGCGCCGCCAGGTAGGCGAGCAACTCCTCATGCGGCCTGGTTGGACACGGTGAGGTAGTCGCCGCCAATGCCGTGAAAAGTGAAATTGATCATCGTGCCCTTGGCGACCGCTGCCTTCACCGCCTGCGATCAACTGCTGCGCCGCTGACATGCCGACGGGCGCCATCACGCCCACCTAGTACGGATCCAGCGTGTCCATGTCGGCACCACGCGCGCCTTCGCCCGCCTTGATCGCGACGAAATCGTCCGCATCGCTGCACGTAATCCCCGCCGGCTTCGCCAGACGGTCGCCACAGGGCACGGTAAAGGTCCGCTCGGTCTTGCCGTCAATCGCATGAAGCATCGCGTTGCCCAGGCGGACCTGTGCGAGTCATCTGCGCCAGCCGTGTGTGGTCAAGGTCATTTTCGGGCGTCACCCACTCGCGACCCGGGAGCGCCCGCTGGCATTGGTGGAACAGCGTGTGGTTACCCAGTTCATGGCCATGCGCGGCCAGCGCCCGCCACTCAGGCAGGCGCCTGGCCAGGCCGGGCTGCCCAGGGTCAGGTAGAAACTCGCCTTCAGCCCGTACCTGATCCAGTGCCGGCACGGCGTGGTCAAGCTGCGAGTCGATGGCGTCGTCATAGCTCAGGCTCACCGCCGCCTGCTCACCGTGCGGCCAGCGCGAAGGGCCTGTCGAAGCGGCTCTGGCGAAATCACCAGTGCCGAGCAGGCAAAGAAGGGCCAACCATTGCCTCATGCGCGATCGTCCGCAGTATCGCCGCGCTACGCTCGGCTCGCCGCGCAATGCTTGGCGATGTACTCGGCGTGCGTGGGCATCACCCGCACGCACTTGGCGATGACCTGCTCGACGTGCTGACGTAGGCTTCGACCTCGGCCTCGGGGCGCAAGTCGGCGAACGGGTGGTGGGCCGCGGGCATGATGCGCTGGCCGACCATCACCTGCAGCCAGCTCGGTTCGGCGAACAGCTCCATGCCGTCGCGGAACACGCGGCCGTTGCTGCGGAACAGGTCGATCTTGCGCTGCAGCGTGTCCGGAATCGGCATCGTCGCGGCAGTAGTTCCAGAACGGCGAATCGTCGCGCTCGGTGGCCTTGTAGTGCAGGATGAGGAAGTCGCGGATGCGTTCGTATTCCCAATGCGTCTGGCGGTTGTACTCGTCGATGTCGGCCGCGTCGAAGCCGGCGTGCGGGAAGAAGGCGATCATGCGCGAGATGGCGGTCTGGATCAGGTGGATGCTGGTCGATTCCAGCGGCTCGAGGAAGCCGCTGGACAGGCCCGACGGCCACGCAGTTCCGGTTCCAGAACTTCTTGCGCCGCCCGGTGGTGAACGCAGCGGCCGCGGCTCGGCCAGCGGCTTGCCGTCGAGATTGCTTCAGCAGGATGTCGGTGGCCTCGTCCTGCTCCATGAAGCTGCTGCAGTAGACGTGGCCGTTGCCGGTGCGGTGCTGCAGCGGGATGCGCCACTGCCAGCCGGCGCGTGGCGCGGTCGAGCGCGTCATACGGCAGCAGCGGCGCCGGCCGATTCGCAGGGCACGGCGAGCGCGCGGTCGCACGGCAGCCAGTGCGACCAGTCGTCGTAGCCGGTCTTCAGCGCCTGCTCGATCAGCAGCCCGCGCATGCCCGAGCAGTCGATGAAGAAGTCGCCGTCGATGCGCTCGCCGCTTTCCAGCACCACCGCATCGATGAAGCCGTCGGGCTCGCGCTGCACGCACCTGCGCGATCTTGCCTTCGGTGCGCACGCACGCCGCGCTGCTTCGGCGTAGCCGCGCAGGAAGCGCGCATACAGGCCGGCGTCGAAATGGAAGGCGTAGGCGATGTCGGCCAGCGGCGAGCCGGCCATGTCGGGCGCGGCGCGCATGAACTTGTCCTGCGCGCGGCGGCCGGTGTTGATCGAATAGTCGCCGAGCGGCGCGGCCTTGCCCAGCTGGCGCATGCGCAGCCAGTATTGGTGGAACGGCACGGCCTGCGTGGTCCTGCCCGACGTGCCGAAGCCGTGGATGTAGCGGTCGCCGAGCGCGCCCCAGTCGACGAACTCGATGCCGAGCTTGAACGTGCCCTGCGTCGCGCGCAGGAATTCGTCCTCGTCGATGCTCGAGCGCGGCGTTGAACTCCTTGATCTGCGGGATCGTCGCCTCGCCGACGCCGATGATGCCGATCTCGTCGGACTCGACCAGCCGGATCGCGTAGCCGCGCTGCCAGCACCTTGGACAGCGCGGCGGCGGTCATCCAGCCGGCGGTGCCGCCGCCGACGATCACGATATTGCGCACCGGCTCGAGAGTCATGACGTCAAACCTATCACAGCACGGGAATGTGGTTGTCATGCCCCGTCTTTCGACGGGGCATCACCGTGCCGCGAGGGTCAGAACTTGTAGTTCGGCCCCGAACAGGAGCGTACGACCGAACTCGTAGGTGTAGTTCGGAACCAACTGGGTCGGATCCGGCACGTCCACGTTACCGGGCGTCTTGTAGTTGGTGGTCTTCTCGTTGGTCAGGTTGCTCACCTGCAGCAAGAGCGACAACCCGGTCAGGCTGCTGGATTCGCTGAAGTTATAGTCCATCTGGAAATCCATCACCGTGTCGGAACCCTGCTGCCGGGTCGTCGGCCGGAAGAAGATGTCACGCGTGGTCGCAGTAAACGGCTGGCGGTAGTCTGGCTCAGTCGCGCCGAGAACCCGTGCTTCTCGTAGTAGAAAGTCACGTGATTGGAAATGCCCGACAAGCCGTTGATGGGGCCCTTGGCTCCGGCGATCACGAGGCCACTGTTCTGGTCAACCTTCAGGTCGCTGATGCTGCTCTTGACCTTTTGGGCGCTGACCTGGAGGCCGAAGCCCTCCATCGCGTCGCTGATCAGGCTACCGTCCAGCGAGGCCGCAACCTCGAATCCATAGACCAATCCGCCGCTGCCGTTGAGCGGCTGGAACACCGGACCGAACTGATCGACTGGAAAATCACAGCAACCGGGCGGCAGCGGGATATCGGAGTTGTCGACGGCACTCCGCCATAGGCAATGTAACTGGTCAGGTTCTTGCTGTAGGCGGCGGCCGAGATGTAACTGCGGGCGTTGAAATACTTCTCGAGCGACAGGTCCCACGCAATAGCCTTCCAGGGCTTGAGCTCCGGGTTGCCGGCATAGGCCTGCGTCCAGCGACCCTGTTCGGGACCCGGGTCCTGGATTACCCGCGGCGTACTTGTGCCGGCCCGCATGTCGTTGATCTGCGGACGCGCAGTGGCAATGCCCACGCCGAATCGGCCGAGCAAGTCAGGCATGAATTCCGCAACCAAATTGATGCTTGGCAACCAATCGCCGTAGGTTGCGCCACCCGTTTTCGGGTAGAGCAGATCGAAGTCGACGTTGTTGTTGTCGCCCCGGTATTCCCAGCCCCCGGAATTCTGGTCCGAGTAGACGTACTGGATGCCGAAGTTGCCGCGGATCGGGACGGAGCCCCAGTTGGTGTCGAGAGTCGCCATCGCATAAGCCGTGGTTATCTTCTCATTGACGAAGGAATCGTTCGCCTTGAGGCCGAGCTCGGCTGGCTTGAGGGTCAGCGCGCCGGACTCGACCAGATACGGAACGTCCAGGCGGATCATGCCAGGCACACCCATCCACGACATATCGAACGGCGACAGCACCGCCCCGGCGGGGATGTTGCGTCCGTCGGCACCCTCGGGAAACAACAGGCGGGTCTCGTTCTTCTGGACCTTCTTGTCGCGTTCGGTGTAGTTGATGCCACCGGTGAAGGAACTGATGGCTCCGTCGAACGATCGCTTGGCCGACAGGCGTATCGACCAGATTTCATCCTCGACCACCGGGGTACGGATCACACCGGTCCAGCGCGGCTCGCCGGGCACGTAGTCAAAGCCGATGACGTCGCCGAAGTGAATATTGTTGGGATTGGTGAGGAAATTCGGATCCAGCGGTGTGATCGATTGTGCGTCGCCGTTGACTGGAATGTTCCAGTCGAAGGCGCCATAGGCCCAAGTGTTCTTGGTGTTGTCCCAGGGCCCGGCATAGACCTCTTGATATGCCTCATCGCGATCATCGTGCGAGTAGCTCAGGTCGGCGACGCCGGTCCATTCGTCGCTCAGCTTGAAGGAAGTGTTCCAGCCGATGGCCCAAATCTCGTCCTCGCGCCTGGTGTCCCAGTTAGTCGTGGTGGTCGGCAGGTGACTGGCCGTGGCGCTGGTGGCATAGGTGTTCTGGCCGACCTGGGTGGTGCCCACGTCACTCAGCTCGTTCAGGACTCCGGCAGGACCAAAGAGCTCACCCCAACTCGCGAACATGTTGGAGGTGAGCTTGCCGCCCACCTGATGGGTCTTGAATTTGGAGTAATACAGATCCAGCTCGCTGTGAAAGTCTGCGTTAGGCTGGTACTCGATCACCGCCATCAGGCCACCGCGACTACCTTTCGTGGTGGACTGCGACCCGGTCCAGAACATGGGCAGCATTGCCTTGCTCTGAGGTGCCCCGTCCCAGCTTAGCGTCGGGGCATTATAGAGCGAGGCTGGAACGCCGCCAATCGGAATCCCGTAGGGCGTGTAGTCGCCATACTGGTCCAGCTCGCTGACCCTGACATTCTGGGTCCATCCAGGTAGGCGAAGCCGACCGCGACACCGATCGTGTTGTCGGCAAACTGATTCAGGTACGAGAAGCTGAAGCGCTCGCCAAGGGGGTTGCCCACGCCGGGAACCTGGGTATCGAGCGAGCCTTCCTGAAGACGCAGATTCACCGCCATCACGCGGCCGCGGGTGTCGAGCGGCTTGCGCGCCTGCAGGTCGACCGTGCCTGACAGCCCCTGCCCGATCAGCGCGGCATTCGGCGTCATATAGACGGTTCCCGAGCCGATCAGCTCCGACGGGAATTGGTCGTACTCTACAGCGCGACCGTCGTTGGAGCTGACGATCTCGCGGCCGTTGAGCAAGTTGCCCGCAAATGCCGGCGACAGGCCGCGGATGGAAATTACACTGGTTCGACCATCGGGGCCGCGCTGGCCGGTCAGGCCGGGCAGGCGGGCCAAGGACTCGGCGACGCTGACGTCGGGCAGCTTGCCGATGTCTTCGGCCGAAACCACCTGGACGATTTCATTCGATTCACGCTTCTTCGCGAGTGAGGTTTCGATCCCGAACGCGATGCCTTTTACGACGACGGCATCGATCGTCGAGATCTCGTCGCCCTTTTTCACGGTCGCTTCAGCCTTGGCCTTGTCAGCTTCGGCTTTCTTGGCCTCTTCGGCTTTCTTGGCCGCGTCGGTGGTGGCGTCGGTTGTAGGGGCGTCCTTCGCAGCCGTAGCAGCGACTTGCGCGCTTACCGGACTCGCGAGGGCCAGCAACAAAGCTGCCGTCAGGATTCGCTGCTTCGGAACGTTGTGCAGATGGTTCATGGACTCTCCCTCCCAGGGAATACAAGTGGTGGCAACTGTTGGATTAACGTCGGACGCCCCTGACGTCGGATCGCGGTTTGGGCATATGACGCCTAAATGACAGCGTTGTCAACTGAAACTAAGGACTTTTTAACTCGGCCATTTCCGTGAAGGGATGCTGCGCTGCAGCAGGAAGGCTCAGGGCTTTGGACAAGTCAGCGCGTGGTCGTACTCGGTACCGAGTCCGATCCGCGAGACAGACAGCTTCAAAGGGCGACGCCGCCCTCAGTTCGAACAGCTCCGGTGACCTTGCCGAGGTCGGCGCCGGCCAGCGCGAAACACTTCAAGGGCACCGCGAGCCGGGTCCAGCGGCCGGGCGGCAAGGGACCCCAGGACGGCCTGTGCGGGAACCCAGCCCCGCGCACCCCGGGCCGCAGCGCGACGCCGATATCCACCGCCGCCGACGGCATCACATCGACCCTGACGGTCGCCACCAGCATGGCATCGCGCTTGCTTTCCGGGCGCAGGTCCACGGGCGCCTCGGAGCGCAACCAGACCCTGGAGGGCCCACCGCCGCGCCACGCGAAGCGCCGCGCATCTTCCTGGGCTTCGTGATCGGTCGCGCTGACGGCCAAGGCTCGGGATGGCGTGGCGCTTGGCAGGTTGCCGACCGGAACGCCAGGCTCCTTGCCATCGGCGAACTCCAGCGTCCAGCCAGGCGCAAGGATGCCCCTTGCAAAAAACACTCCTGGCTCCGCGCTCCATTGCGGGAGGGCCGAATCCTCGGGCAGTGGACCAAGCTGACTCGTATCCTTGTAGCTCAGCCCGTAGCCGAGCGGAAACTGGGGATCGTATTCGGCCTGGCCAGCGTTCAGCGGCGACTGGTTCGCGCGCCGCGGCCAGGAATAGGAAAGCTTTCCGGTGAAGTCGTAGGCGATCTCGCCCTTCGGCGATTTGAACAGCACGTCGGCGATGCCCTCGCCTTCCGAGCCCGGCAACCAGGCGGCCACGAATGCGTCGGAGACATTGATTTCCCGATTCACCGACAGCGGCCGGCCCGACAGGAATACCGCGACCACCGGGATGCCCTCGGCCTTCAGCCGGCGCAGCAGCTCGAGGTCCTTGTCGTTGCCCGGGTTGTACGCGAGATTCGGGCGATCGCCTGGAGTTTCGGCGTACGGGTCCTCGCCAAAGACGACGATCGCTACATCCGGGCGACCCTGGTGCTTGCCGTCGATCGACAGCGTGGCCTTGCCGCCCGCCGCGACACTGGCTGCCTTGATGCCCTCCCAGATCGATTGCGCGCCCGGGAAATCCTCTCGCTTGTTTCCGGTGCCCTGCCAGCTGAGGGTCCATCCACCGGCCTGCTTGCCGATGTCATTCGCGCCGTCGCCGGCGACCAGCACATTGGCGCCCGGATTCAGCGGCAGCAATCGGTCGTTGTTCTTCAACAACACCAACGATTGGCGCACGGCCGATCGTGCGAGCTCGCGATGGTCCGCGCTTCCCAGTTGATCGAACTTGCCACCGAGCAGGCGTTTCGACGGCAGGCCGGCATCGAACAGTCCAAGCCGGAACTTGACGCGCAGGATACGCGTCACCGCGTCGTCCAGGCGCTGCATCGGAATCTCTCCCGAGCGGACCTGGGCCAGGGTGTTGGTATAAAAGCCGCGCCAGGTATCAGGCGCCATGATCATGTCCACGCCGGCGAGCACTGCCGCGGGACAGCTTTCATTGCTGCACCCGGGAAGCTTGCCTTGCGCATTCCAGTCACCGACCACGAAGCCGTCGAAGCCCATCCGACCCTTCAGGACGTCGGTCAGCAACGACTTGTTGCCGTGCATCTTCTGCCCGTTCCAGCTCGAGAACGAGGCCATCACCGTCTGCGTGCCGGCCTGCAGGGCCGGGCCGTAGCCGGCGCCGTGAATGTCGCGCAGCTGCTCCTCGCTGATACGCGTGTCGCCGGTATCCCTGCCGCCTTCGGTTCCGCCATCTCCAACGAAGTGCTTCGCCGACGACGCGACGTGGGTCGCATCGAGGAAACCGGGCGAACCGACCTTTCCTTGCAGCCCTTCCACGACGGCCGGGGCGTAACGCGCGACCAGCCCCGGGTCTTCCGAGTAGCCCTCGTAGGTACGGCCCCAGCGGTCATCGCGCGGAACCGTCAGGGTCGGCGCGAAAGTCCATTCGAATCCGGTCACGCGCAGTTCGACGGCAGTGGCTTGCGCGATCTGTCGCACCAAGTTCCGGATTGTTGGCGGCGCCCAGCGCGATGTTGTGCGGAAAGATGGTCGCGCCGACGACATTGTTGTGGCCGTGCACCGCATCGATGCCCAGGATCACTGGAATGGCCTTGCCACCAGCGCTGGTATCCATCGAAGCAAGGTGCAGGGCGTCCGCCAAGGCCAGCCATTCCGCGGGCTTGGCGTTGTAACGGGCGCCTGGATCGGAGTTCCCGCCGGCCAGCACGGAGCCCAGCCGATAGCGACGCACATCCTCCGGAGTCAGGCTGCCAAGATCGCCTTGCACGATCTGGCCAACCTTCTCCTCGACCGTCATCGTCTTGAGCAGGGCGCGAATTCGCGCCTCGAGCGCCTTATCGACCGGAATGGGCGAGCTGAGCGCAGGCCAGAGTTCCGGATGCGCCGTGGCTCCTGCTTGCCCGGCACTTTGATCGGCCGCCGTCGTGCCCGCACTCGCCTCGGCCACTTGCAGGCAGCAGGCCATGCTGACCAGCAGCAACAGGCGGTGCGCACGCCGACGGTCGCAGCGCGCGATGGAAATGGAGGTCACGGTTTGCATGATCGAACCCAATCGAATCGTCGCCATACATTACGCATCCGCAGGGCACATGGCCGGGCGACGGGATTATCGCTCTCAAGTTGACAGCGTTGTCAATTCTCAGGCCTACTCTGCGCTTCCGGCGAACCCGCCACTGGCCGCTTCACAGTTCCGGCGCGAACGGCGCTGGTGTTGGTGGTGAACTGATCATGCAGGCCCAACGCGCGATGACTTCCCGGATCCACGACACCTTGCTGCTGTTCGGGGCGACCGGCGACCTGTCGCTGCGCTACCTGTTTCCCTCGCTGGTGCATTTGCTGCGCGACCGGCTGCTGCCGGCCGAGTTCCGCCTGGTCGCCATCGGCCGCCAGGACTACGACGAAGACGGCTTCCGCGCCTGGCTGCGCGAGCGCCTGAGCGAGGAGGCCATGCGCAACCACGCCGCCTTCGAGGACCTGCTCGCCCGCACCCACTACGTGGCGGTCGACCTGGCCGACGGCGCGGCGATGGCGGCCGCGCTGGCCCGCTTCGCCGACCGCCCCTGCGTGAGCTACCTGGCGATCCCGCCGCATTTGTTCGTGCCCACCTGCGAGGGCCTGCAGGCCGCCGGCCTGCTGGCCACGCCCTCGCGGCTGGTACTGGAAAAGCCGATCGGCCACGACCTGGCCTCCTCGCGCGAGATCAACGCCACCTTGCGCAGCTTCCTGGACGAGTCGCGGATCTTCCGCATCGACCACTACCTGGGCAAGGCGCCGGTGCAGAACCTGCTGGCCCTGCGCTTTGGCAACACCCTGATGGAAGCGGTCTGGCACAACCGCTGGATCGAGTCGGTCGACATCCTGGTCGCCGAGACCGACGGCGTGGACGGCCGCGAAGGCTACTACGCCCAGTACGGCGCGTTGCGCGACATGGTCCAGAACCACATGCTGCAGTTGCTGGCCCTGATCGCGATGGAGCCGCCCAGTTCGCTCGACGCCGACAGCCTGCGCGACGAGAAGCGCAAGGTGTTGCGCGCGCTACGGCCGATGCGCGCCGAGGACGTGCAGCGCAACAGCGTGCGCGGCCGCTACCAGCCCGGCGTGGTCGCGGGCCGCGCCGTGCCCGGCTTCACCCATGCCAGCGACTGCGAGACCTTCGTGGCCTTGCGCGCCCACATCGACAACTGGCGCTGGGCCGGCGTGCCGTTCCGGCTGGTCACCGGCAAGCGCCTGGCGCAACGCACCACCGAGGTGGTGGTCTCGTTCAAGCCGGTCTCGCACTGGATCTTCGATCGCCCGCCCAATGGCGGGGCGATGCCCAACCGCCTGCTCATGCAACTGCAACCGGAAGAACACATCGGCCTGGGCCTGATGGGCTCGCTGGCCGCGCCCGAGTGGGGCGCCACCGAACTGCAGCCGCTGTCGCTGAACCTGTCGATGGCCACGCCGCAGCGGCGCATCGCCTATGAGCGCCTGCTGCTCGATGCGCTGCACGGCAACCAGGCCTTGTTCGTGACCGGCGAGGAAGTCGAGGCGGCCTGGTCGTGGATCGACAGCATCAGCGATGCCTGGCGCGCCGCGGCGGTTCCCGCCCAGGCCTACCCGGCCGGCTCCTGGGGCCCGGCCCAGGCCGAAGATTTCCTGCCGGTGACCGTGCCGGCCTCCAAGCGACCAGTGAAAACCCCATGACCACACCCCTCGTCCTGCTCGCCGACATCGGCGGCACCAATGCCCGCTTCGCCCTGGCCGATACCCAATTGCAGGCGCCGCTGCTCATCGACAGCGTGCGGCAGTTCGAAGTGGCGGGATTCCGGTCGCTGGCCGATGCGGCTCTTCATTATCTTGATTCGCTTCCGGGCAAACACCACGCTCCCGGCTCGGCGGTATTCGCCATCGCCGGTCGCATCGAGGGGGACGAAGCGCGCATCACCAATTATCCATGGGTGATCTCGCGCAACGACACCCGGGAATCACTGGGCCTCGACAGCCTGCGCCTGGTCAACGATTTCGCCGCGCAGGCGATGGCGGTGCAACTTCTGACTGACCAGGATCTGGTGACCATCGGCGGTGCCAGCCTGGCGCCGCGTTCGTCGGGCGAACGAACCTACGCCGTCGTCGGCCCGGGCACGGGGCTGGGCGTCAGCGCGCTGATCGTGCGCAACGGGCAGACTCTCGCGCTGGAGACCGAGGGCGGCCACGTCAGCTTTGCGGCGAGCTCGGCCGATGAAATAGCAATCCTTGAGTGCCTGTCCCGTCATTACGGCTCGGTGTCGAATGAGCGGCTGATCAGCGGCGGCGGCCTGGTCAACATCCATCGTGCGCTCAGCGAGATCGCCGGCGACGAAGTACCGGACATGCGACCGCACGACATCACCGCCGGCGCGGCGCGTGGCGATCAGCGTTGCCGTCAAACCGTGGAGGTGTTCTGCACTGTGTTCGGCTCCATTGCGGGCAACCTGGTGCTGACGCTCGGCGCCTGGGACGGCGTATTCCTCACCGGCGGACTGGTTCCGAAGTTGCTCACTGATCTTCAGCGGCCGGCTTTCCGTCAGCGTTTTGAAGACAAGGGCCGGTTCTCCGAGGCGATGCTGCGTGTGCCCACGGTCGCCGTCGCGCACCCGCAGGCCGGCCTGCTGGGCGCCGCGGCATTTGCAATGCAGGACGCGCGGTCCGGGTAATCGATCATCGGCATGGGCTGTATCCTGCGCGGTCGGGGCACCGAGTGAAACCGCGATCGAAGGCTTGCCCGTTCGACCTCAGGACATGAATTTCCGGTGCGCGCGCACCGACATGATGATGCCGAATCCAGCCAACAACGACACCGCGGACGTGCCGCCGTAACTGAGCAATGGCATGGGCACGCCGACCACCGGCAACAGCCCGACCACCATGCCGCCATTGACCAGCACATAGACCGAGAAGGTCATCGCCAGCGCGCCCGCCAACAATCTCGAATAGCCATCGCGCGCATTCGCGGCGATCCACAGGCTGCGGCCGACGATGAACAGGTAAAGCGCGAACAGCACGCTGACGCCGATCCAACCCCATTCTTCCGAAAGCACCGAGAAGGCAAAGTCGGTGGTGTGCTCAGGCAGGAAGTCCAGGTGTGCCTGGCTGCCCTGTCCCCAGCCCTTGCCGAACCAGCCGCCGGAACCGATGGCGATCTTCGACTGGATGATGTTCCAGCCCGCGCCCAACGGATCCGACTCGGGATTGACGAACATCAGGATGCGATCTTTCTGATACGGCATCAGGAACATCCAGGCCACCGGCAGCGCGCTGATGCCGAGCCCCGCGAACAAGCCGATCCGCCACCATGCAATGCCGGCAAGAAACAAGGTGAAAGCGCCGGATGCCGCCACCAGCATGCCGGTGCCCAGGTCCGGCTGCAGTACGATCAATGCAACCGGCGCGCCGATGATCAGCGCGCAGACCAGCAGGGTTCCCCAACGCGGCGGCAAGGGCACGCGATGCAGGTACCAGGCGACCATCATCGGCACCGTGAGCTTGAGCAGTTCGCCGGGCTGCAGATAGAAGAAGCCGAGATTGATCCAGAGGCGCGCGCTGCGACCGGACCCGAAAGCAAACACCAGCGGTAGCAGGGCCAGGGTCATCGCAAAGACGATCGGGGTCCAGATCCGCAGGCGCCCCGGCGATACGCGCGACAGCAGGACCATCGCGCCGAGGCCAGCCGCGAAGCGGGCTCCCTGCGCGATCACCACGTGGCTGTCGCCGCCGCCGGCGCTCGATTGCACGATCAGGCTGGCAACCATCACCGCGCCCAAGGCCAGCAGCAGCGGCACGTCGACCTTGTCGAACAGATCCAGGAGGAACTCGCGTGCGGCGGCGATCATCGCGTTTCACCGTGCTCGGGAGCGGCGCCGGGCACTGGCGCGGGCGTCGAATGGGGCACGGACGTCGAGTGCGGCATCGGCGCCGTCGTCGGCTTGGGCAGAAGCCAGGCATCCATGATCGCGCGCGCGACCGGCGCAGCGGAACTGGAACCAAAGCCGCCGTGTTCGACGATGACGGCGACAGCGATGCGCGGGTTGTCGGCCGGCGCGTAGGCGATGAACAAAGCCTGGTGGCGAAGATTCAACGGGAGGTTGTGTGGATCCAGGCGCAGGTTGTTCTTGTTGCTGACCACCTGCGCGGTACCGGTCTTGCCTGCGATCAGATAGGGCGAGTTGATGCCGATCGCGCGAGCGGTTCCGGTGGGGCCATGCACGACGGCGATCATGCCTGCCTTCACCGCCTCGAGGTTGTTGTGATTGGTCGAGATAGCCACGCCTTGCGGTTGCGGCACGCCCAACCAGGGCGCCGAAAACCCCTGGCGGGTCGACTTCACCAGATGCAATGGGTGACGCACGCCATCGGAGGCCAGCGCCGCGGTGGCTTGCACCAGTTGCAGAAGGGTCGTCTTCCACAGTCCCTGGCCGATACCCGCGTTGACGCTGTCGCCGAGATACCAGTCCTGCTTGAAACGATTGCGCTTGTATTCCGGAGACGGAAGGATTCCGCTGCTCTCGCCGATCAGGTCGATGCCGGTGGGCTTGCCGAATCCGTAGCGACTCATGTATTCATCGACGCGGGCGATGCCCATGTCGAGCGCCAGCTGGTAGTAGTAGGTGTTCACCGACTGGGCAATCGATTCCTTCAGGTCCACCCAGCCGTGGCCGCCGGCATGGGCATCGCCAAACCCGCGACCGCCGCCACGGATATGGAACACGCCAGTGGAAAGGATCCGGTCGCCGGGTTTGCGCAAGCCCGATTCCAGGCCGGCCAGTCCCATGAAGGGCTTGAGCGTGGACCCCGGAGGAGAGCCGCCATGCAAGTTGCGATCGAACAGCGGACGCGACATGTTGCTGGTCAGCGCGTTGTAGTCGGCGTGCGAGATCCCGTTGACGAACAGGTTCGGATTGAACTGCGGCAGGCTGACCATGGCCAGTACCTCGCCGGTGCGCGGATCCACCGCCATAGCGGCGCCGTCGCGATCGCCGAATGCCTGCACGGCGGCCAGTTGCAGGTCGGCGTCGATGGTCAGCTGCAGGTCGGCGCCGGGCATCGACGGCACGTTGTTGACGACGCGCAGCACGCGGCCCTCGACGTTCTGCTCCACGTTCTCGTAACCGATCTCGCCGCGCAGGCGGTCTTCGTACTTGCGCTCCAGGCCGGACTTCCCGACATGGGTGAGCGCCGAGTACTTGCTGTCGCCCAGCGCTTCCAGGTCATCGGCATCGAGCCGGCCGACGTAGCCGACGACGTGCGCGAACAGGTCGCCGTAGGGATACCGGCGAGTCAGGTAAGGCACGACGTCCACGCCGGGGAAACGATGGCGATTGACCGCCAGCCGAGCCCGCTCCTCCTCGCTCAGGCGGAGCTTCAGCACCACCGGCCGGAAACTCCGGATGGCGCGTCGGGTCGACTCGAATTGCTGCAGTTCCTCCGCGCTCAGGCCGATCAGCTCATTCAAGCCAGCCAGCGTCGCCTTGAGGTCACCGGTCTGTTCCGGAACGACTTCGAGCCGATAGGCCGGCACGTTGTCGGCCAGCAACTTTCCCTTGCGATCGAAGATCAGTCCGCGTGCCGGCACCACCGGACGCGGCTTGATGCGATTGGCCTCGGAGCGTGTCCGGTATTCCTCGTGCTGCAGGACTTGCAGGCGGAAATAGCCGAAGCTCAGTCCAGCCAGTGCAAGCGCGATGCCGATGAATCCGATAGCCGCGCGCCGCTGGAACTGATCCGCCTCGGCGTGCGGATTCTTCATCAGGTGGCGCCGGCCCATGCGCATTGCTTCAGCTGCGCTCGCGCGAGCGCAAGCGCGCCATGTCCAGCAGGACGAACAACCACGGCCACAGCACCATGCCGAGAATCGGCGCCAGCCAACTTATCCAGGACGGCTGCGGGGCTCCGACCACCAGATGGATGAGCGCGACGACCACACGGTCGTTGAGCAACACCAGGCCGATGGCCAACGCCTGCTGCCACAAGGGAAAAAAGCGCAGGCGCGCGCGGAAGCGCTGCACCAGGAACACCAGCACCACCATCCGCAACGCCTGCTCACCGAGCAGCGTGGAGGAAACCAGGTCGGCAAGCAGTCCGAGGACGAACGCGGTAGTCAGGCCGACCTTGAGCGGAATCTCCATCGCCCAATAGGCCAGCAGCATGGCAAGCAGGTAAGGGCGTGCTGCCCCGACCGGGTCGGGCAGCGGGATGATGGCGAACACCAGCCCCAGGAAGAAACTGCCGTAGATCAGCCATGGAGTAGGCGTGCGAATCAATGTTCGACTCCCGTCGTCGCGCTGGCAACCGGCGTCTTGGCTTCGGCCGTGGGCGGGCGCTCTGGCGCCGGCGGACCGACGTCGATTGCCGGCGGCAGGTTGTTGATCAGCAGCACTTCGTTGCCACGTTCCAGATGCGCCGCTGGCCGGGCGTCGGCAATGACGAACAGACGCAACTTGTCGGCGCGCAGTCCGGTGATCACGCCGACCGGGAACCCGGCGGGAAAGCGCCCGCCGATACCCGAAGTGATCAGGATGTCGCCCTTGCGGATGTCGGCGCTTTGCGGGATGTTCGGCAGGACCAGGCGATCGCTGTGTCCGGTGCCGTAGGCAATGGTTCGAAGTCCGGATCGAGCAACCTGCACCGGCACGGCATGGTCGGGATCGGTGACCAGCAAGGCGGTTGCCCGGTTCCTGCTGACTTCCACGACCTGGCCCAACACGCCGCCGGAATCGATCAGGGCCTGTCCAACCTGCACATCGCTATCGCTGCCCGCGTCGAGCACCAGGCGTTGCCGGAATGGATCCAGGTCGATATCGACGATGCCGACCATGCGTACCTTCAGGTTGTAGCCTCGGGTGCCGCCAAGCAACTGGCGCAGTCGCAGGTTTTCCTCGACCACGGCGTTCAGCCGGTGAATCCTTGCCGAAGCCATTTGCAGGTCATGGCGCTTTTGTTCGTTGTCTGCCTGCAACTGACTTCGGAGCGCCAGCGCCTCCTGCGACCAGCGGAAGGCCCGCACCGGCGAAGATGCAATCCACCAGAACGGCTCGGTCACCAGGGACATCTTCTGCCGTGCGACCTGCCCGTAGCCATCACGATGGTCCGCCACCATCAGGGCCGAAGCCATGGTCAGGTACAAGAGCAACGGCAGCGTCGAAAGCGCGCTGTCACTTGTCCTGGATGGGTTCTTGCCAGCGTAGGCCACGCAGTGATTCCGGCTGAACGGTTAGCCGGAGATCAGGCGCCGGCGAGAAAGGTGGAACCCGCTGATCACCCGGAAAGAACCTCTCGCGGCTCTGTCCGGGGCCCTTGTCACTCCGCAGAGAACATTCCGTTGCCGTGCATGTCGATCAACTCGAGGGCGCGACCGCCGCCTCGCGCCACGCAGGTCAGCGGGTCGTCGGCGACGTGCACGTGCAGGCCGGTTTCTTCCGAAATCAGCTTGTCCAGGTCCCGGAGCAGCGCGCCGCCACCAGTGAGTACGATTCCGCGTTCGGCAACGTCCGAGCACAGTTCCGGCGGGGTTTGCTCCAGCGCATGCTTGACCGCGCTGATGATGCCGGCCAGCGGCTCGTGCAACGCCTCGAGCACTTCGGTGGTGTTGATGGCGATCATGCGCGGCACGCCCTCGGCGAGGTTGCGGCCGGAAACTTCCATCTCCCGCACCTCGGCCTGCGGATAGGCATTGCCGATCTCGATCTTGATTCGCTCGGCGGTGGTTTCGCCGATCAGGGTGCCGTGGCTGCGGCGCACGAAATTGATGATTGCCTCGTCGAAGCGGTCGCCACCGATGCGTACCGACTGCGAATACACGATGCCATTGAGCGAAATCACCGCGACTTCGGAGGTGCCGCCGCCAATGTCGATGACCATCGAGCCGCGCGCCTCGTCGACCGGGATACCGGCGCCGATCGCTGCCGCCATCGGCTCTTCGATCAGATAGACCTCGCGGGCGCCGGCCTCTTCAGCCGACTCCTTGATCGCGCGACGCTCCACCTGGGTCGAGCCGCAGGGCACGCAGATCAGCACGCGCGGACTCGGGCGCAGGAAGCGCGAGGTATGCACCTTGCGGATGAACTGCTTGAGCATTTCCTCGGTATGGGTGAAGTCGGCGATGACGCCGTCTTTCATCGGGCGATGCGTGGTGATGTTGCCCGGCGTACGGCCAAGCATGCGCTTGGCTTCGGCGCCGACGGCCGCCACTTCGCGCACGCCGTTGCTGTGCCGGACGGCAACCACCGAAGGCTCGTTCAGGACGATGCCCTGGCCGCGGACGTATATAAGGGTGTTGGCAGTGCCCAGGTCGATCGACAGGTCGTTCGAGAAAAGGCCGCGCAGGTACTTGAACATCAGGGAGAGCCTGCAATATAGGGGGGATTTACTAGGTCTTGTAGGTTAGCAACGCTATCCGGTGCGAGCAAGGAAAATCCACTCTGATTCCGTGACGCATCGCGGCGAATCCGGCAGTTTGCGATACCATGTCGGCCTTCGCGCCCGGCTTCAGGCGCTCCCCTCTCTACAGGATGCATCGATGTCTGCTGCCTTGATCTGCGGCTCCCTTGCCTATGACACCATCATGGTGTTCCAGGATCAGTTCAAGAACCACATCCTGCCCGACAAGGTGCACATCCTGAACGTGTCGTTCCTGGTGCCGAACATGCGCCGGGAATTCGGCGGCTGCGCGGGCAACATCGCCTACAACCTGAAGCTGCTGGGCGGCAATCCGATTCCGATGGCGACGGTCGGACAGGATTTCGAGCCCTATCGGGCCCATTTCGAGGCCCGGGGCATCAATATGAGCCACGTCAAGGCATTGGACGGCCTGTTCACTGCCCAGGCATTCATCACCACCGACCTCGATGATAACCAGATCACCGCCTTCCACCCGGGCGCGATGATGCGTTCGCACGAGAACCACGTGGGCGACGTGGCCGATGTCGGTTTCGGCATCGTCGGCCCCGATGGCTACCAGGCCATGCTGCAGAATTCCCGCGATTTCGCCGAACTCGAGATCCCGTTCATCTTCGACCCCGGGCAGGCAATGCCGCTGTTCAACGGCCAGGAGCTGACGGCGATGATCGAGCAGGCGACCTACGTGACCGTCAACGACTACGAGTCGAACCTGCTGCAGGAGCGCACCGGCTTGAACGAGAAGCAGATCGCCGAGCGCGTGCAGGGCTATCTGATAACCCGAGGCCCGCAGGGCTCGGAAATCCACACCCGGGAGGGCATGGTGCAGATTCCGGCGGCCCATGCGACCCAGGTGGTCGACCCGACCGGCTGCGGCGACGCCTATCGCGCCGGCCTGATCTACGGCCTGATGAACGACATGGACCTGGCCACGGCCGGCCGGATCGCTTCGTTGATGGGCGCGCTGAAGATCGAGAATCTGGGTCCGCAGAACCAGCGCTTCACCTTCCCTGAATTTGCCGAGCAGTTCCGCCAGCAGTTCGGGTACGCGTTGCGCTGACCCTGGCTTTCTCCAGGAACGAAGAAGCCGCCCATGGGCGGCTTTTTTCATGCGTCGATCGCGCAAAAGAAGAAGGCCACCCCTTTCGGGATGGCCTTCAGTTTGAAGCCCCTGGCGATGACCTACTCTTGCATGGCTTGAGCCACACTACCATCGGCGCGGTTGCGTTTCACTTCCGAGTTCGGGAAGGGATCGGGTGGTTCCACAACGCTATGGTCACCAGGGAGACGGTTGGAGGGTCGCGTTGGCAACGGATTTCCGTTGTTGCCGCGCACGCTCTCACGTTCGGTGTTGCGTAATAAGAGGGACGTAGTTGAGCGTTTCAGAGAGGGTCAGTGTCGAGACGTGTCTCGAGGGTGTTCTTCAAGTATTTGTCGATTCGTTGATCGCCATAGTCCTCAAAGCCACTTGAGGTTATATGGTCAAGCCACACGGATCATTAGTATCAGTTAGCTCAACACATTGCTGTGCTTACACACCTGACCTATCAACCACCTAGTCTTGATGGTTCCTTTAGGGGACTTGTGTCCCGGGAGATCTCATCTTGAGGCGCGCTTCCCGCTTAGATGCTTTCAGCAGTTATCGCTTCCGAACATAGCTACCCGGCAATGCCACTGGCGTGACAACCGGAACACCAGAGGTTCGTCCACTCCGGTCCTCTCGTACTAGGAGCAGCCCCTCTCAAATCTCCAACGCCCACGACAGATAGGGACCGAACTGTCTCACGACGTTCTGAACCCAGCTCGCGTACCACTTTAAATGGCGAACAGCCATACCCTTGGGACCGACTACAGCCCCAGGATGTGATGAGCCGACATCGAGGTGCCAAACACCGCCGTCGATATGAACTCTTGGGCGGTATCAGCCTGTTATCCCCGGAGTACCTTTTATCCGTTGAGCGATGGCCCTTCCATACAGAACCACCGGATCACTAAGACCTACTTTCGTACCTGCTTGATCCGTCGATCTCGCAGTCAAGCACGCTTATGCCTTTGCACACAGTGCGCGATGTCCGACCGCGCTGAGCGTACCTTCGTGCTCCTCCGTTACTCTTTGGGAGGAGACCGCCCCAGTCAAACTACCCACCATACATGGTCCCCGGCCCGGATAACGGGCCCAGGTTAGAACGTCAAGCACATCAGGGTGGTATTTCAAGGTTGGCTCCACACTGGCTAGCGCCAATGCTTCAAAGCCTCCCACCTATCCTACACAGACGAACTCAACGTTCAATGTAAAGCTATAGTAAAGGTTCACGGGGTCTTTCCGTCTTGCCGCGGGAACGCTGCATCTTCACAGCGATTTCAATTTCACTGAGTCTCGGGTGGAGACAGCGCCGCTGTCGTTACGCCATTCGTGCAGGTCGGAACTTACCCGACAAGGAATTTCGCTACCTTAGGACCGTTATAGTTACGGCCGCCGTTTACTGGGGCTTCGATCAAGAGCTTCGCCTTGCGGCTAACCCCATCAATTAACCTTCCAGCACCGGGCAGGCGTCACACCCTATACGTCCACTTTCGTGTTTGCAGAGTGCTGTGTTTTTGATAAACAGTCGCAGCGGCCTGGTTTCTGCGGCCGACATCAGCTCAGCTGCGCATGCAGCCACCAATGCCGGCGCACCTTCTCCCGAAGTTACGGTGCCATGTTGCCTAGTTCCTTCACCCGAGTTCTCTCAAGCGCCTTAGAATTCTCATCCTGCCCACCTGTGTCGGTTTACGGTACGGTCTTGCGTGACCTGAAGCTTAGAGGCTTTTCCTGGAAGCGTGGTATCGGTGACTTCGCCCTAATAGGGCTCGTCTCGCTGCTCGGCATAAAGTGAGGCGGATTTGCCTACCCCACATGCCTACCTGCTTTCCCCCGGACAACCAACGCCGGGTACACCTAACCTTCTCCGTCCCCCCATCGCAGTCACGCGAGGTGCTGGAATATTAACCAGCTTCCCATCGACTACACCTTTCGGTCTCGCCTTAGGGGCCGACTCACCCTGCGTCGATGAACGTTGCGCAAGGAAACCTTGGGCTTTCGGCGTGGAGGCTTTTCACCCCCATTATCGTTACTCATGTCAGCATTCGCACTTCCGATACCTCCAGCAGACTTCTCAATCCACCTTCGCAGGCTTACGGAACGCTCCTCTACCGCGTACATCAAAGATGCACACCCCGAGCTTCGGTATATCGCTTAGCCCCGTTAAATCTTCCGCGCAGACCGACTCGACCAGTGAGCTATTACGCTTTCTTTAAAGGATGGCTGCTTCTAAGCCAACCTCCTGGCTGTCTGTGCCTTTCCACATCGTTTTCCACTCAGCGATAATTTGGGGACCTTAGCTGCGGGTCTGGGTTGTTTCCCTTTTCACGACGGACGTTAGCACCCGCCGTGTGTCTCCTGCATAGTCTGTCTTGGTATTCGGAGTTTGCAATGGTTTGGTAAAGCGCAATGCTCCCCTAGCCATAACAGTGCTCTACCCCCAAGAAGATTCGTGCAAGGCGCTACCTAAATAGCTTTCGAGGAGAACCAGCTATCTCCGGGTTCGATTAGCTTTTCACTCCTAGCCACACCTCATCCCCTACTTTTGCAACAGGAGTGGGTTCGGGCCTCCAGTGCGTGTTACCGCACCTTCACCCTGGGCATGGCTAGATCACCCGGTTTCGGGTCTACTGCGTGCGACTATTCGCCCTATTCAGACTCGGTTTCCCTTCGCCTCCCCTATTCGGTTAAGCTCGCCACACACAGTAAGTCGCTGACCCATTATACAAAAGGTACGCAGTCACCCCACGAAGGGGCTCCCACTGCTTGTACGCACACGGTTTCAGGGTCTATTTCACTCCCTTCACCAGGGTTCTTTTCGCCTTTCCCTCACGGTACTGGTTCACTATCGGTCGGTCAGGAGTATTTAGCCTTGGAGGATGGTCCCCCCATATTCAGACAGGGTTTCACGTGCCCCGCCCTACTCATTGTTCATCGATAAAGAGTTGTCGCATACCGGGCTATCACCGTCTATGGCCGGTCTTTCCAGGACCGTTTTGCTAACTCAATACCGACTTTTGGGCTGCTCCCCGTTCGCTCGTCACTACTAGGGGAATCTCGGTTGATTTCTTTTCCTCCAGGTACTGAGATATTTCAGTTCCCTGGGTTCGCTCTGGACACCTATGTATTCAGTGCACAGTACTCCTTGCGGAGTGGGTTTCCCCATTCGGACATCTCCGGGTCAATGTCTGTTGCCGACTCACCGGAGCTTTTCGCAGGCTGCCACGTCCTTCATCGCCTCTGACCGCCAAGGCATCCACCGTGTGCGCTTATTCGCTTGACCATATAACCTCAAGTTGCCTCGGTCATATGCGCGATCTCACTTCACAACAATTACTTGATTAGGCCCTCTCGGGCCCGCCTTAGCCTCTACGACACATTTCGACATTATCTCGTCTAAAACGCTCGCTACGTCCCATATTTTCAAAGAACTGACCCGGCGTTGAGCCCGGCCGATCCAAAGTGTGCGCTTCGAACATTCAGACTCGCTCCTCCAACCAACCCTCTCTCGCCGACCACTTCTGGTGGGTCTAGGAGGACTCGAACCTCCGACCTCGCCCTTATCAGGGGCGCGCTCTAACCACCTGAGCTACAGACCCTTGAGAAGTCCGCACATGGATTGCGGGTTTTAGCAGATGGACCTGCTAAAAGCTGTCGTGGTGGAGCTTGTCGGGATCGAACCGACGACCCCCTGCTTGCAAAGCAGGTGCTCTCCCAGCTGAGCTAAAGCCCCGTCAATACGGGACACACATCCACCACTTGCGTGATGGACGCGTTCTCTGAATGCAGGAAACTTGTGCGGACGCCTGTGAAACAGGTTCGTCGTTGCTCAAAAGGAGGTGATCCAGCCGCACCTTCCGATACGGCTACCTTGTTACGACTTCACCCCAGTCATCGGCCACACCGTGGCAAGCGCTCTCCTTGCGGTTAAGCTACCTGCTTCTGGTGCAACAAACTCCCATGGTGTGACGGGCGGTGTGTACAAGGCCCGGGAACGTATTCACCGCGGCAATGCTGATCCGCGATTACTAGCGATTCCGACTTCACGGAGTCGAGTTGCAGACTCCGATCCGGACTAAGATAGGGTTTCTGGGATTGGCTCCACCTCGCGGCTTCGCGACCCTCTGTCCCCACCATTGTAGTACGTGTGTAGCCCTGGCCGTAAGGGCCATGATGACTTGACGTCATCCCCACCTTCCTCCGGTTTGTCACCGGCAGTCTCCTTAGAGTTCCCGACTTTACTCGCTGGCAACTAAGGACAAGGGTTGCGCTCGTTGCGGGACTTAACCCAACATCTCACGACACGAGCTGACGACAGCCATGCAGCACCTGTCTCACGGTTCCCGAAGGCACTCCCTGATCTCTCAAGGATTCCGTGGATGTCAAGGCCAGGTAAGGTTCTTCGCGTTGCATCGAATTAAACCACATACTCCACCGCTTGTGCGGGCCCCCGTCAATTCCTTTGAGTTTCAGTCTTGCGACCGTACTCCCCAGGCGGCGAACTTAACGCGTTAGCTTCGACACTGAGAGCCTAATTGCTCCCAACGTCCAGTTCGCATCGTTTAGGGCGTGGACTACCAGGGTATCTAATCCTGTTTGCTCCCCACGCTTTCGTGCCTCAGCGTCAGTACTGGTCCAGAGAGCCGCCTTCGCAACTGATGTTCCTCCCGATCTCTACGCATTTCACTGCTACACCGGGAATTCCACTCTCCTCTACCGTACTCTAGCTCGCCAGTTTCCATCGCCATTCCCAGGTTGAGCCCGGGGCTTTCACGACAGACTTAACAAACCGCCTACGCACGCTTTACGCCCAGTAATTCCGAGTAACGCTTGCACCCTTCGTATTACCGCGGCTGCTGGCACGAAGTTAGCCGGTGCTTATTCTTTGGGTACCGTCATGACACCAAGGTATTAGCCCAGTGCTTTTCTTCCCCAACAAAAGTGCTTTACAACCCGAAGGCCTTCTTCACACACGCGGCATGGCTGGATCAGGGTTGCCCCCATTGTCCAATATTCCCCACTGCTGCCTCCCGTAGGAGTCTGGACCGTGTCTCAGTTCCAGTGTGGCTGATCATCCTCTCAGACCAGCTACCGATCGTCGCCTTGGTGGGCCTTTACCCCGCCAACTAGCTAATCGGACATCGGCTCATCCAATCGCGCGACGCCTTGCGGTCCGCCGCTTTCAACCATAGTTCGTATGCGGTATTAGCGTAAGTTTCCCTACGTTATCCCCCACGACAAGGTAGATTCCGATGTATTCCTCACCCGTCCGCCACTCGCCGGCATCGTATTGCTACGACCCGCTGCCGTTCGACTTGCATGTGTTAGGCCTGCCGCCAGCGTTCACTCTGAGCCAGGATCAAACTCTTCAGTTAAATCTAAATGTCTAGCTTTATCTGCAGAATATCGACCAGCTGGCCTTATGTCGCTTGCGTACTACTTGTATCTCTACTGGTAAAACGTTTGTGACTTAAAGCTTTTTGACTGACATCTGCAAGATTGGACTTACTCCATCCCACAGACGCCCGCACAAATTTCCTGCGCACACTGTCAAAGATCTTCTGCGTCACTCAACGCCAGCCAGCGCTGTCGTCAGTAGAGGTGGGGCGTTTCGCCCAACCGAGCCGCACATTATAGGGTGAATTCCAAGAAGGTCAACACCCCAAACTGCAAATTCTTTCTGTCTCTTCCCCCAGGCTCGGCGCAAAAGCGGCGTCGGCAGCGAAGGGCCGCGAACTATAGCCAGATGGACCACGCATTGAAAGCCCAATCGCAAAACTAATTGTCTTGACACGGAGCCCCGCGTCCACGAACGTCGCAAAAACCTTCGAATCGAGCCGATGAAAGCAACCGCCCGCACACTTTCCCTGAGCATCGCGTTCTGCCTGATATCGGCCTGCGCCACGGCTGGCGGGGATTCCTGGGTCGAATTGAAGGGCAAGCGTTTCATCGTCGAGGTGGCCGACGACGATGCCGAGCGCGCGCGCGGGCTCATGTTCCGCGATGAACTCGCCGCCGACCACGGCATGATCTTCATCCATGACGAGGAAGCGCCGCAGTCCTATTGGATGAAGAACACCAAGATCCCGCTCGACATCCTGTACTTCGACCATTCGCGAAAGCTTGTCTCGGCCCAGCAGCGGGTTCCTCCGTGCTCCCTGGGCGACGGCTGCCCGCCATTCGCCAGCGAGGCCCCCACGCTTTATGTGCTCGAACTGAACGCCGGCACGGCGGAATCGCTGGGCGTGAAGACCGGAGATGAGCTGATCTTTGGCCCCGGTATCAGTTCGAAAAAGTAGGGCTTGATTTGCGCCCGCGCCACGCCCACATTTCATCCCATGCAAACGAACTACCCGCTCCCGGACTGGAACACCCTCGCCGCCTATGGCGACGACGAACTGCCGCTGCTGGACACGGCGCTGCTGATCGCGCGCGATGAATATCCATCGCTCGACGCGGCGTCCTACGCGGCAACGATCCAGGGCTATGCCGATGACCTGAAGCCGAAGCTGCCGGCAGGCGCGGACCTGCCGGCGACGCTGACCGCGATCAACCGCTACCTGTTCGACGAGCTCGGCTTCGCCGGCAACAACACGCAGTACGACGACCCGCGCAACAGCTATCTCAACGAGGTTTTCGACCGCAAGCTGGGGATCCCGATCTCGCTGGCGGTCGTGCAGATCGAGTTGACGCGCCGGCTCGGGCTGCCGCTCGACGGCATTTCCTTCCCCGGGCATTTCCTGGTGCGCTTGCCGGTGGACGACGGCATCCTGGTCATGGACCCCTACAACAAGGGCCGCCCGGTCAGCGCCGAGGAACTGAAGGAACGTGCTTCGCCGCATCTCGGCGGCCAGGCGCCCGACGACCTTCAGTTGATAGAGATCCTGGCGCCGGCGACGCACCGGATGATCCTGGCGCGCATGCTGCGCAACCTCAACGGCCTGTACGTGGAGCGCGCCGACTGGGAGCGCGTCGCCCGCACCGCCGACCGCCTGCTGAAGATTTCGCCGGAAGCCGCCGAGGCGCTTCGCGATCGCGGCCTGGCCTATCGTGAGCTGGGCTATGCCAAGGGCGCGCGCGAGGACCTGACGCGCTATCTGCAGGTACTGCCCAATGCCGACGACCTGGAAGCCGTGCGCGCCGCGCTGATCGAAGTCAGCGGCAGCCGCTCGCTTTTGAACTGAGCCGGCTTCAACCCGGCATCATCTCGAAGTCCGCCTTGGACACGCCGCAGTCAGGGCAGACCCAATCGTCCGGGATGTCTTCCCAGCGCGTACCGGGAGCGATGCCCTCTTCGGGCAGGCCGTCCGCTTCGTCATAGATGAATCCGCACACAACGCACATCCAGGTGCGGTAGGCCACCAGCTCGGTCATTGCCATCTCGGGGAAAAACAGAATGACCCATTGTCTCACCACCGCGCCGGCCGTGACATGAACGCAGGCACGATTTGGCCCTCCCGTGGCCTGTACCTGCTGACTCCCGACGAGCCCGACACGCGTCGGCTGGTGGCGAGAGTGGAGCCACTGCTGGCCGAGGGCGTGGCCATGCTGCAGTTACGCAACAAGGGCGCCGACTCCGGGCTGCGCCGGGAGCAGGCCCTGGCCTTGCTGCCGCTATGCCGCGCGCACCGGGTGCCACTGCTGATCAATGACGACTGGCGGCTGGCCCTGGAGACCGGGGCGGCCGGCGCCCATCTGGGCGAACTGGACGGGGAACTGGCGGAAGCCCGGGCTGCGCTGGGCGCCGACGCGATACTCGGGGCTTCCTGCTACGCCGACCTCGATCGCGCCGAGCGGGCCAAGGCCGCGGGCGCCAGCTATCTGGCCTTCGGCGCCTGTTTCGACTCGGGCAGCAAACCGCTGGCCCGCCGGGCGCCCTTGTCACTGTTTCGCGACGCGGCCCGGCTTGGGCTGCCGACGGTGGCGATCGGCGGCATTACCCCGGACAATGCCGGGCAGGTCGTCGCTTCAGGCGCCGACTTCATCGCTGTCATCGGCGCGGTTTTCGACGCGCCCGACCCTGTGGCCGCCGTACGCGCGCTTCGATCCTTCTATCCATGAGCCACGAATGAAAAACGAAATCAGCCACGACCTCTTCACTCGCGCGAAGGCGCTGATGCCAGGCGGGGTGAACTCGCCCGTGCGCGCCTTCAAGTCCGTCGGTGGCGAGCCGTTCTTCGCGCAAAGCGCGCAAGGCGCCTACCTGACCGACGTGGATGGCAATCGCTATGTCGACTACATCGGCAGTTGGGGCCCGATGATCGCCGGCCACGCGCATCCGCAGGTGCTCGACGCAGTGGCGCGGGTAATGCGCGACGGGCTGAGCTTCGGCGTTCCCAATCCGCTGGAAGTGACGATGGCCGAAACCATCACGCGGCTGGTGCCCAGTTGCGAGATGGTGCGCATGGTCAACTCCGGCACCGAGGCGACGCTGTCGGCGATTCGCCTGGCGCGCGGCGCCACCGGTCGCGAGCGCATCGTCAAGTTCGAAGGCTGCTACCACGGGCATGGCGATTCCTTCCTGGTCAAGGCCGGCTCCGGCATGCTGACGCTGGGCGTGCCCGATTCCCCCGGCGTCCCGAAGGCGCTGGCCGACCTGACCCTTACCTTGCCCTACAACGATTTCGATGCGGCGACGCGGATGTTCGACGCGCATGGCAGCGAGATCGCCGGCCTGATCATCGAGCCGATCGTCGGCAATGCCAATTGCATCCTGCCGCGCGACGGCTATCTTCAGCACTTGCGATCGCTGTGCAGCAAGCATGGCGCAGTGCTCATCTTCGACGAAGTGATGACCGGCTTCCGGGTCGCGCTGGGCGGCGCCCAGCAACGCTATGGCGTGACACCGGACCTTTCCACGTTCGGCAAGATCATCGGCGGCGGCATGCCGGTGGGCGCCTATGGCGGTCGCGCCGACCTGATGCAGCAGATCGCGCCGAGCGGCCCGATCTACCAGGCAGGCACGCTCAGCGGCAATCCGGTGGCGATGGCCGCAGGCCTGGCAACGCTGGAACTGATCCAGGCGGAAGGCTTCTACCAGTCGCTGGAACAGAAAACGAACCAGCTTTGCGACGGACTCGAACAGGCCGCGCGCGCCGCCGGCGTGCCGGTGACCACCAACCGCAGCTGCGCCATGTTCGGGCTGTTCTTCACCGACAAGAAGGTGGAGAGCTACGCCGACGCGATCGCCTGCGACACCCAGGCCTTCAACCGGTTCTTCCACGGCATGCGCAAGCGCGGCGTCTACCTGGCACCGTCCGCCTACGAGGCCGGCTTCATTTCCGCGGCGCACGGCGACGCTGAAATCAACCATACGATCGCCGCGGCGCACGAAGCGTTCCGCGAAGCGCGCGGCTGATTCGACGCTGCGGCCAGCCGAACATTCCACCAGGAGTCCACTGATGCGCCTTGAAACGCTCGCGGTACATGCAGGCGGCGAGCCCGATGCCGGCACCGGCGCCGTGTCGCCGCCGATCCACCTGGCCACTACCTTCCAGCATGGGCCGGCCGGCGAGCGCGTCGCGGGCTATGAATACCTGCGCGAGGGCAACCCGACCCAGGACCGTCTCGAGGCCGTGCTCGCCGCGCTCGAGGGCGGCGAGGCGGCGCTGGCGCTGGCCTCCGGCATGGCGGCGATGACCGTGCTGCTTGAGTCGCTGCCCGCGGGATCCGAGGTACTGATCCCGGATGATTGCTATACCGGCTTGCGCGTCCTGTTCGCGGAATTCCTTCCACAGAAGAATATCGCGGCGATCCCGGTCGACATGAGCGACCTGCCCGCGGTCTCCGCCGCGCTGACGCCGCGGACACGACTGATCTGGGCCGAGACTCCGTCCAATCCGCTACTCAAGGTGGCCGATATCGCCGCCCTGGCGGCGATCGCGAAGTCGGCAGGCGCGCTGCTTGCCTGCGACAACACGTTTGCGACTCCGATCCTGCAGCGGCCGCTGGAACTGGGTGCGGACGTGGTCATGCATTCGACCACCAAGTATTTCGGCGGGCACAGCGATGTCATGGGCGGCGCCCTGGTGTTCAGGCGGCGCGACGATTTTCATGCCGCGGTCGCGCACCGGCGTCACATCACCGGAAATATCATTTCGCCATTCAACGCCTGGCTGATCCTGCGCGGCGCGCGCTCGCTTCCGGCGCGGATGGCATGGCATTGCCGCAACGCCCGGTCGATCGCGGAATTCCTGGTGGCGCATCCCGCGGTGGAAGCGGTTCACTACCCCGGCCTGGCATCCCACCCGGGGCACGCGGTGGCCGCGAAGCAGATGTCCGACTTCGGCGGCATGCTGAGCTTTCGCCTCCACGGCGGTCGCGACGCGGCGCTGCGCGTTGCCGGCAAGTTGCGTTTGATCATCAACGCCACTTCGCTGGGTGGCTGCGAGTCGCTGATCGAGCATCGGGCGTCGGTGGAAGGCCCCAACCCGATATCGCCGCAGAACCTGCTGCGCTTTTCAGTCGGGCTGGAGAACGCCGAAGACCTGATCGCGGACCTGCGCCAGGCCCTCGCCGACTGAATCGGCCGGGCGCGACGCCCGGCGGATCACCAGGCGCCGACGTTCGCCATCGAAGCCCAAGGCTCGCGGGGCGCCAGCGGCGCTCCCTTCTGCAGCAACTCGATCGAAATCAGGTCCGGCGAGCGCACGAAGGCCATGTGCCCGTCGCGCGGCGGCCGGTTGATGGTCACGCCCAGGGACTGCAGGTGCGCGCAGACGGCATAGATGTCGTCGACCGCGAACGCGAGATGGCCGAAGTTCCGGGCGCTGCCGTAGTCTTCCACATCGTAGTTCCAGGTCAGCTCTACTTCGACTTCCGGGTTCTCCGGCGCCGCCAGGTACAACAAGGTGAACCGGCCCTGCGGATAGTCCCTGCGCCGCGTCTCGAGCAAACCGAGCCCATCGCGAAAGAATGCGAGCGAAGCGTCGAGATCACGAACGCGGACCATGGCATGCAGGTACTTCATCGCGGCGGCTCCCTGTCTGCGAAGGCTTCGTCCAGAAACAGGTCGATCAGCGGCGTTTGCGTCGGGTCGATCGCATAGGCATCGAAATCGGTCACGCCGCGCTCGCGCAGGAAGGGCTCGTCGATGACGAATTGCCCGGTGAATTCACCCGCCGGACTGGTGAGGATCGCGTGCGCGGCATCGGCGAGGATCTCCGGCGTGCGGCAGCGCGAAAGCTCGACGCCCGGAATCATGTTGATCGCATCGGTGGCGATCACCGTGCGCGGCCACAAGGCGTTGACCGCAACGCCCTGCCTGCGGAACTCGGCCGCCAGTCCCAGGGTGACCAGGCTCATACCCATCTTGGCCAGCGTGTAGCCGGTATGCGGCGCCCACCAGCGCGGGGAAAGATTCGGCGGCGGGGCGAGGGTGAGGATATGCGGATTGGCGGACTTGAGCAGGTGCGGCAGGCAGATCTGCGAACACATGAAGGTGCCGCGGGAATTGACCTGGTTCATCAGGTCGAAGCGCTTCATCGGCGTATCGAGCGTGCCTCGCAACCAGATCGCGCTGGCGTTGTTGACCAGGATGTCGATGCCGCCGAAGCGGGCCACCGCCAGAGTCGACCGCCGCCTGCACTTCGGATTCCTCGCGAATGTCGCACTTGACCGCCAGCGCCTGGCCGCCGGCCGCCTCGACCTCGGCCGCCGCGCTGTGGATGGTGCCGGCAAGTTTCGGGTTGGCCACCGTCGACTTGGCCGCGATGACGATATTGGCGCCATCCCGGGCGGCGCGCTTGGCGATGGCCAGGCCGATCCCGCGCGATGCGCCGGTAATGAACAGGGTCTTGCCGCGAAGTGAAGCCATGTCGTCGCCTGGTGTCATCGTGCTTCTCCCGATCCGATCGAGACAGGATAAGCGGCCCGGCGTGAAATTTCCGTGCCCCTAGTGGGACTGGACGTCCGGGATCAGCTCGACCAGCCGCTGCAGCCGCGCGTATGGATCCGATTCCTCCAGCAGGGACTGCCGCTCCGGCAAGGAGAGGGGCAGCCATTCGGCAAGGCGCCAGCTCACCCAGTCCTCGTCGTCGAAGCGCGACTTGTCGACCGGGTCGAACGGTGGACCGGCGCGTTCGACCATTCGGCGCAAGAGCAGGGCCAACAGCTGATGTTCGGGTTGCACGGTCCGGTGCGTTGGCGTCGGGTACCAGTCGACCTCGGCGAGGATCAGTCCGTTGTCGCGAACCTGGGTCCTTCGAACCTGGAATCGTCGCTCCCGCCCTGCACAGACAACATCAGCAACCCGTCCGGCCCGGTCGAGAAGTCGGTGATCCGGGCCTCGCAGCCGACGGCCGCAGGCAGCGCCGGACTGCCGACTTCCGAACCTTCCAGAACCGTGCAGACGCCGAATCCATCGCCACTGCGGCTGCACTCTCGCACCAGGTCCAGATAGCGCGCTTCAAAGATGCGCAGGGTCAATTGCCCGCCGGGAAACAATACGGTGCTCAGGGGGAACAGCGGGAGCAAATCGGCGGCCATCGCTGGAGTTTATCGAAACCCGGCGGAAAACGGTTTTCGCCACCGGGGTCTGAGGGTAGACTGTCCATCCATGAGCGAGAATCCCGGCGACAGACTAACCACGCGGCGACTGCGTTCGCCGATGGGTGATCTGGCGAATACGGGCGCGCGCCTGGTGGTGATCCATGGCGACAGCCCGGGCCGGTGCGTGGAGCTGATCGACAAGCCCGTGACCATCGGCCGTGTCGGCAGTTGCGAGATGCAGATCGATCACAGCAGCGTCTCCCGCAGGCATTGCACGGTGTCGGTCGAAGCCGGTCAGTTCAACATCCGCGACCTCGGCTCCACCAACAAGACCGTGCTCAACGGGCATGCCGTCGAAAGCAGCGAACTCAAGGATGGCGACACGATCGCGATCGGCGAAATCGTGCTCAAGTTCTTTCGACGCGAAAGCCTGGAGGACCGCTATCACCAGGTGATGGTCGAGATGGCCACGGTCGATGCGCTTACCCAGTTGCCCAATCGCCGCATCTGGCGGGCCGGCCTCGAGCGCGCGCTGGCGCAGGCAACCGAAGGCGCCGTGCTGAGCCTGATCTTCATAGACCTGGACCATTTCAAGCGCATCAACGACGAACTGGGCCACTTGGCTGGAGACGAGGTGCTCAAGTCGGTCGCCGCGGTAATCCGGGACTCGCTTGCGCCCGGATATTCTCGCCGGCCGGCTCGGCGGCGAGGAATTCGCCGTTTTCCTGCCCGGGGTCCCGCTGTCCCGAGGCAGTCGACTATGCCGAGCTGCTTCGCGCGCCATCGAGGCGCTGAGGGTCGATGTTCCCGCCGGGCCACGCCCGATAACCACCAGCATCGGCGCCGTCCAGTGGCAGCCAGGCCTGCAGGCGCCCGCCGATTTCATGCGCGCGGCCGATGCCGAACTGTTTCGCGCCAAGTCCGAGGGCCGCAATCGGGTTTGCGCGCCGGAACCAGCATGAACGGTGGCGGCAAGCCAGACCGCATGACATAGTCTGATCGACCGCATGATTTCGCCTGGATCGCCCGATGACCGGCCCATCGCCGCACGACCCGCTGAACGACACCATCCCGCTTTCCCCGGAACAGCTCGCCAGGCGCCTGAAGCCAGTTCCGGGACTCCGATGTCGCCGCATTGAAACTCGACCGGCTCGGCGACTTCCGCCTGCTGAGCCTGATCGGCCAGGGCGGCATGGGCAGCGTCTACCTCGCCGAGCAGGACAACCCAGGCCGCAAGGTGGCGCTCAAGCTGATGCGGCTTGGCGGCGACGACGCCGAGTCCGCGCAGCGTTTCTGCCGCGAGGGCGCAACGCTCGCGCGCCTGGACCATCCCGGCATCGCCAAGGTCCATGCGGCGGGAGTGGCGGATACTCCGCTGGGCAACCTGCCCTATTTCGCGATGGAATTCGTTGACGGCGTCAGCCTGCTCGAGCACGCGAACGCCCGCAGCCTGGATACGCCGGCGCGGTTGCGCCTGATGGTGGCGATCTGCAGCTGCGGTACAGCACGCGCACCAGCGTGGCGTCGTCCATCGCGACCTGAAGCCGGCGAACATCCTGGTCGATGGCGAAGGCCAGCCCCGGGTGCTCGACTTCGGCATCGCGCGCCTGATCGACGAAGCCGAGGACGGCACGCGCCTGACCCAGATGGGCGAGCTGGTCGGAACCTTGCCGTACATGAGCCCCGAACAACTCACGGGAGATCCGCCGCGGTCGACACCCGCGCCGATGTCTACGCGCTCGGGGTCGTGCTCTATGAACTGCTGAGCGGCCGGCTGCCGCGCGAGTTCGAACCCAATACTTCGCTGGCGCAGGCGATCACCCGCACCGTGCATCTGCGACAGGTTCCGCTGGCCAAGGCCAACCCGGCGTGCAAGGGCGAGCTCGACACCATCACCATGAAGGCGCTCGCCGAAGAACCGGCGCAGCGCTACGGCTCGGCCTCGGAACTGGGCGCCGACATCGAACGCTACCTGCGCGACGAGCCTATCCTGGCGCGCGCCCCCAGCGCCTGGTACGTGCGCGGAAATTCGCACGTCGAAACCGCGCCCTGGTCGCCGCGACGGCGATCGGGCTATTGGCCATGCTGGGCAGCACCGCCTTCGCACTGAATGCCGCCTGGAGGAACGCGAGGCCCGGCAGTCGGCGGAGCGCAGCGCCGCCATCAGCGCGTCCGTCCGGCAATTCATGGACGACATGTTCCTGGCGGCCATGCCCGAATCGGCGCTGGGCCGCGAAGTGAGCGTGCGCGAAGTCGTCGACCAGGCCAGCCTGCTGCTGCAGCACTCGCCGCCGAAGGACCCCATGGTCGCGGCCGAAAGCGCGCATCGCCCTGGCCAGCGTCAATCTTGCGCTGGGACGTTTCGAGCAGGCCGAGCGACTGGTCGACCAGGCCCGGACTGTCGCTTGCCGGGCTCGGCCCGGAAGCGGCCACCGCGCGGATCGATGCGGCCATCCTCGACATCAAGGTGCGCAACGCCCGCGGAGCGACGACGAAGTCCGAACAAGACGCCCGCGACCTGGTCGCCGACATGGAGCGGCAACTGGGCGCCGGCGACCCGCACGTGTTCGAAGCAGGCAACCTGCTCGGCGAAATCCTGATGCGCCAGAGCAAGTTCGCGGACGCGATCGAACAATTCCATCGGGTGCTGGCCGCGCCCGTCGGCCTGCTTGCCCGCGGACCACCCGGCCCGCGAGACCGCGCTGTCCAACATGGCGGTCGCGCTGCGCGGCTCAGGGGATATCAAGGGCGCCGCGGAAGTGCTGAGTACGCTCGAGAAGGACCTGTCGGCCCGCCACGGCGCCGATCATCCATCCACGCTCTCGGTGGTCAACAACCTGGCCATCGCCGAACAGAATATCGGCGATGCCGAAAAGGCGCTTGCGCTGTACGACCGCGCCTACGAAGGCCGAAGCAGGGTGCTTGGCCCCGATCATCCGGACACGCTGAACGTCCTGCAGAACCGCGCCACGCTGCTGATCCAGGCCGGCAAGGCCGCCGAAGCCGAACCGCAACTGCAACAGCTGTTGGCCACGCTGCGAACAGACCCGGCAGACCGACCACCCGGCCGTGCTGGTCGCCATGAATTCGCTGGCCTACGCACTCGAGGATCTTGGCCGCCTCGACGAGGCCGAGCAGATCTACCGCGACACGCTGGCCATCCAGATCGAGGCGAAATCCGCGCACTCCGGAGACATTCGGCACGCGCAACAACCTGGCGATGCTGTTGATGCGCGAAGGCGACCTCGCCGGCGCCGAGCGCGAATTCGTCCAGGTGATCGGCCTGGCCACCGAAAATCTCGGCGCCGGGCATCCCTACGTGCTGATCTTCAGCAACAACTACGGCGAGTGCCTGACCCTGATGCATCGCTACGCCGATGCCGAGCCGCTGCTGCTCCGAACCCAGGCGGCGCTCGGCCGGCTGATGGGGGTCGACAATGCCCGCACCGCCAAGGCCGGCGCCCGCCTTCGCGGCGCTTCTACGACCAGATGCAGCGGCCGGAAGACGCCGCCAAATGGCGCCAGCCCAGCCGTCATGTGAGACAGCGGCGCCGTTGCGACGGCGCCGTCAAGGCGCCTGCAGCCGGGCGACGGCGCCCAGCAGGCGCTGCAATCGTTCGTATGGGTCGTCATGCTGCAGCAGTTCCTGCTTTTCTTCAGGCGAGAGCGGCAGCCACTCCGCCAGTCGCCACGCGACCCAGTCGGCATCGTCGTAGCAGGCTTCGTCCACCTGGTCATGCGGGGGACCCGCCCGCTCGAGGACTCGGCGCAACAGCAATGCCAGCAAGTAATGTTCCGCCTGCAGCGGCCCCGGCCCGGTCGGCGGCAGCCAGGAAACTTCCCCATGCACCTGCCCGTTGTCGCGAACGCGCGAACGCTCGACGCGGAACCGTCGTCCGCCCTGCACCGAAAGCTGCAACAAGCCGTCGCTTCCGGTCGAGAAATCCATGATGCGCGCCTCGCAGCCGATGGCCGCGGGCAGCGCCGGCGCGCCGACTTCGTCGCCCTCGAGGATCAGGCAGACGCCAAGCCAGCTGCTGGGCGCCGACAATCGCGGGTCCTAAGGTCGAGGTAACGGCTTGCAGATCTCACGACCAGATGCCCGCCCGGAAAGAGCACGGTATTGGCGGAAACAGGCGCCGGCCGCCAGTGATTCGCTTGCCACGGGCAGTGCCTAGACGTCAGCCGCGGCCGCGCGGATTACTTCAACAGCGCCAGCACCCGCCGCGGCGCGCCTTCGAAGCCGCCGTTGGACATGAACACGATATGGTCGCCGGGCCGCGCCAGCTGCGCCAGCCGCTCGATCAGGGCATCGACCGTGGCCACTGTCTCGCCCTGCCCTCGCAGCGCCGAGACGACCGTGCCGGCATCCCAGGGCAATTCCGGGCGATGCAGGAACACCATGATGTCGGCGCCATCGAGTGAGGGCGCGATCTGCGCGGCGTGCGCGCCCAGGCGCATCGAATTGCTGCGCGGCTCCATGGCCACCAGGATGCGCGCGGCGCCGACCCGCGCGCGCAAGCCTTCGAGCGTGGTGCGAATCGCGGTCGGGTGGTGCGCGAAATCGTCGTACACGGTGATGCCGCGCGCGCTGCCGATGTTTTCCATGCGGCGCTTGACGCTGACGAAATCCACCAGCGCTCGGAATCACCGCGGCCGACGTCGACGCCCACCGCGTGGGCGGCCGCCAGCGCGGCCAGCCCGTTCATCACGTTGTGCCGGCCGAGCATCTCCCAGCGCACCGACGCCGATTTCGCTCGCCACGATGCAGCAGCACGAATTCGCTGCCGTCGTCGCGCACCAGCCGCGCCTGCCACTCGGCCTCGCCATCGATCGCGAAACGCTCGACCGGCGTCCAGCAACCCATCGCCAGCACTTCGCCGCAGCGCGGCGTCCTCGCCGTTGACGATCAGCCGGCCGCTGCCGGGCACGATCCGCACCAGATGATGGAACTGGCGCTGGATCGCGGCCAGGTCCGGGAAAGATATCGGCGTGGTCGTATTCGAGGTTGTTGAGGATCGCGACCGTCGGGCCGGTAATGCACGAACTTCGAGCGCTTGTCGAAAAACGCGGTGTCGTACTCGTCGGCCTCGACCACGAATTCCTTGCCGGAGCCGAGCCGGGCGGAGACGCCGAAATTCTCCGGCACGCCGCCGACCAGGAAGCCGGGATCGCGACCGGCCGCATCGAGCAGGAAGGCCAGGATGGAGGTGGTGGTGGTCTTGCCGTGGGTGCCGGCGACCGCCAGCGTGGTGCGCCCCGGCAGCACGTTCTCGCGCAGCCATTCGGCGCCCGAGGTGTAATCCAGTTGCGCGTTCAGCACGTGCTCGACCGCGGCATTGCCGCGCGACAGCGCATTGCCGACCACGACGACATCGGTGTCGGCGGCGATGGCCTCGGCGCGATAGCCCTGGGTCAGGGTGATGCCCAGCTGCTCGAGCTGCGTGGACATCGGCGGATAGACGTTCGCGTCGCTGCCGTCGACCGCGTGGCCCAGTTCGCGCGCGAGCGCGGCGACGCCGCCCATGAAGGTGCCGCAGATGCCCAGAATGTGCAGTTTCATCGAGTGCTCAGGGGCGCGGGAACAATGAGGCGGACGCGTTCAACCCACGTCGGATGTCGGGCTGATCGCTTCGAGGATCCGGATGAAGACCTCGTCCACCGTGCCGACGCCCTGGACGCAGGCCAGCTTGCCCTGGTTGCGGTAGTAGTCCACCACCGGCGCGGTTTGTTCGGCATAGACGGCCAGGCGATTGCGCACGGCTTCCGGGCTGTCGTCGGCCCGGCCTTCGACATGGGCGCGGCCCGACAGGCGCTCGACCAGCAACTCGTTCGACACATCCAGCTGGACCGCGATGTCGACCGGCTGCTTGATCCGGGCCAGCAGGCCGTCGAGGGCGCGGGCCTGGGCGAGATTTCGCGGATAGCCGTCGAGGATGAAGCCGTTGCCGGTGTCGGGCTGCAGCAGGCGTTCCTCGAGCATGCCCAGGACGATGTCATCGGAGACCAGGCCGCCGGATTCCATGACCGCCTTGGCCTGCAGGCCCAGGGCCGTGCCGGCGGCAACGGCGGCGCGAAGCAGCTCGCCGGTGGAAATGTGCGGCACCTGCAAGTGCTCGCGAAGCCGGGTGGCTTGCGTGCCTTTGCCCGAACCGGGCGCACCGAGTAATACCAATCGCATGAGGACCCCTGCAAACAATGACGCACGGCGCTGTCATCGCCCCTGAAAGCCGTCTGTCTTGGCTATAGTGGGGCCACCGACTGGCCGTGCGGATAGTCAAAAGCTAACGGCCGGGGCCCGCTAAGTCAAACGAGAAGTCATGCCATGAGCCAGGGAACCCTACTTTACGCCCAGTCCGGCGGCGTCACCGCGGTCATCAACGCCACCGCCAGCGCGGTCATCCAGACCGCGCAGAAAACACCGGGTCAAGGTCCTTGCGGCCCGCAACGGCATCCTCGGCGCCTTGCGCGAGGAGCTGATCGATACCTCCCGGCTGAGCCTGGCCGAGGTCAAGGCCCTGGCCCATACGCCTGGCGGGGCCTTCGGCTCCTGCCGGTTCAAGCTGAAGTCGCTGGAAGCGGACCGCGCCAAGTACCAGCGGCTGCTGGAAGTCTTCAAGGCGCACGACGTGCGCTGGTTCCTCTACAACGGCGGCAACGATTCGGCCGATACCGCGCTGAAGGTGTCGCAACTGGCCGCCAGCAGCGGCTATGAGCTGACCTGCATCGGCGTCCCGAAGACCGTGGACAACGACCTGGCGCTCACCGATTGCTGCCCGGGTTTTGGCTCGGCGGCGAAATACACCGCGGTCTCGGTGCTCGAAGCCGCGCTCGATGTCGCCGCGATGGCCGACACCTCGACCAAGGTCTTCGTCTACGAAGTGATGGGCCGGCATGCCGGCTGGCTGGCGGCGGCCGCCGGGCTGGCGGGCAAGACTGCCGCGCAGGCTCCGCACATCATCCTGTTCCCGGAGATCGCCTTCGACGAGGCCGAAATTCCTCGACCGGGTCAAAGCCATCGTGGCCAAGGTCGGCTACTGCGTGGTGGTGGTTTCCGAAGGGCTGCTGCAGCCCGGACGGCAAGTTCCTGGCCGAGAGCGCGGGCAGCGTGGACTCCTTCGGCCATTCCCAACTGGGCGGCGTCGGGCCGGCGATCGCGGCCACGGTGAAGGACAAGCTGGGGGTGAAGGTGCACTGGACGGTGCCCGATTACCTGCAGCGCTCGGCCCGCCACCTGGCCTCGAAGACCGACCTGGAGCAGGCCGAAGCGGTTGGAAAGGCCGCCGTCGAGTACGCCCTGGCCGGCACCAACGGGGTCATGCCGATCATCAAGCGGCTGTCCGACCGGCCGTATCGCTGGAAAATCGAGCCGGCGCCGCTGACCCGCATCGCCAACCACGAGAAGAAGATGCCGGCCAGCTTCATCACGCGCGACGGCTACGGCATCACTGCCGCCTGCCGTCGCTACCTGGAACCGCTGATCAGCGGCGAGGCGCCGCCGCCCTACGGACGCGACGGACTGCCCAGGTACGTGACGCCCGAATTCGTCGCCGTCCCCCGCAAACTGCCCCGTTTCGGCTAGTCGTCGGGTCCTTCCGCGCCGCCCGCCCGGCGGCCCGCTGGCAAGGCCAGCGGCCCTCTGCGATACTCAGGAGCTAGCGGCTTCCAGCCGCTTTTTGTTGACTTCGGGGAGTAAAGGGAATGTTCGAGCAATACGGATTACAGCTGGCGCTGGCCTGTGCGGCCCTCGCCATCGTCTACGGTGTATTCACGGCCTGCTGGATCGTCAGCGCAGCCGACCGGCAACGAGAAGATGCAGCAGATCGCCGCGGCCATTCAGGAAGGCGCCGGCGCCTACCTGCGCCGCCAGTACCAGACCATCGCCATCGTCGGCGTGATCCTGTTCTTCATCATCGGCTTCGGCCTGCAGAGCTGGCCGACCGCCATCGGCTTCGCCATCGGCGCGACCCTGTCGGGCCTGGCCGGATTCATCGGCATGTTCGTCTCGGTCCGCGCCAACGTGCGCACCGCGCAGGCCGCCACCCAGGGCCTGAACGCCGCGCTGAACGTCAGCTTCAAGGGCGGCGCGATCACCGGCATGCTGGTGGTGGGCCTGGGCCTGCTCGGCGTCGCCGGTTACTTCATGTACGTGCTCGGCAGCGCCGGCACCAGCGAGGAATCGCTCAACGCGGCGCTGCAGCCGATGATCGGCCTGGCCTTCGGCAGTTCGCTGATCTCCATCTTCGCCCGTCTGGGCGGCGGCATCTTCACCAAGGGCGCCGACGTCGGCGCCGACCTGGTGGGCAAGGTCGAAGCCGGCATCCCGGAGGATGACCCGCGCAACCCGGCCGTGATCGCCGACAACGTCGGCGACAACGTCGGCGATTGCGCCGGCATGGCCGCCGACCTGTTCGAGACCTATGCGGTCACGATCATCGCCGCGATGCTGGTCGCCGGCATCGCCTACGGCACCTACGGCTGGGCTGGCGCGATCTATCCGCTGGTGCTGGGCGCGGTGTCGATCGTCGCCTCGATCATCGGCACCTTCTTCGTGAAGGTGCGCGAGGGCGGCAAGATCATGAACGCGCTGTATCGCGGCCTGATCGTCGCCGGCGTGCTGGCGGCGGTCGCGTTCTACTTCGTGACCCGAGCAGATGTTCCCGGCCGAGCTCGGGCATGCCGCTGTTCTGGTGCGCCATGATCGGCCTGGCCCTGACCGCAGCGCTGGTGGTGATCACCGAGTACTACACCGCGACCGAATACGGCCCGGTGCAGCAGGTCGCCAAGGCCTCCGAAACCGGCCACGGCACCAACGTCATCGCCGGCCTCGCCGTGTCGATGAAGTCGACCGCCGCTCCGGTGCTCGTGCGTCGCCGCCGCGATCTATGGTTGCTACGACGATCGCCGGCCTGTACGGCATTGCGATCGCCGCGACCTCGATGCTGTCGATGGCCGGCATGATCGTCGCGCTCGATGCCTACGGTCCGATCACCGACAACGCCGGCGGCATCGCCGAAATGAGCCACCTCGGCCCGGAGATCCGCAAGATCACCGACGCCCTGGACGCGGTCGGCAACACCACCAAGGCGGTGACCAAGGGCTACGCGATCGGTTCGGCCGGCCTGGCCGCGCTGGTGCTGTTCGCCGATTACTCGCACAAGCTGGCCGAGCGCCGGCATCGTCGGCCGACTTCTCGATCAACAACCCGGAAGTGGTGATCGGCCTGCTGATCGGCGGCATGATTCCCTACCTGTTCGGCGCGTTCGCCATGCAGGCGGTGGGTCGCGCAGCCGGCGCGGTGGTGGAGGAAGTCCGCCGCCAGTTCCGCGAAATCCCCGGCATCATGGAAGGCACCGGCAAGCCGCAGTACGACAAGGCCGTGGACCTGCTGACCAAGTCGGCGATCCGCGAAATGATCGTGCCGTCGCTGCTGCCGTTGATCATCCCGGTGCATCGTCGGCAAGTTCCTCGGCGCCGCGGCGCTCGGCGGCCTGCTGATGGGCACCATCGTCACCGGCCTGTTCGTCGCCATCTCCATGTGCACCGGCGGCGGCGCCTGGGACAACGCCAAGAAGTACATCGAGGAAGGCCACCACGGCGGCAAGGGCTCGGAAGCGCACAAGGCCGCGGTCACCGGCGACACCGTGGGCGACCCGTACAAGGACACCGCCGGCCCGGCCATCAATCCGCTGATCAAGATCATCAACATCGTGGCGTTGCTGCTGATTCCGCTGCTGGGCTGATCAGCGGCTGAGGTAACGATTCAAGGCAATTCGGAAGCCACCTCCCACGAGGTGGCTTCTTTTTTTGTGGGAAGAAGACCGCCGCGAACGCCGGTTACGGGCTCGATGGCTCCGCGCGCAGGTTGTCGAGCACCGGAGTCCGCGGGCGCTGGATCACCAGGAAGCCGTGATCCGAAGCTTCATGGCAGGTGGTGCAGGCCTGGGAGAGCGCATCGTAGGCGACTTCGAACTGCTTCTCGTCCTGCGCATCGACGGCAGCCTGCAGCTGCTTCAGCGCGGGATCGGTAATCGCCGGCAGGACGTCCGCCAGCCGCTTGGGCTGCAACGCGGCGTGATCGCCATTGAGCTCGACCACGCCGGAGAAGGATTCGCGCAGCTCCGCCAGCTGGAACTGGGTCAGCAACCAGTTCCGGGCCTGGCCGGCCTGCCAGAGCCGGGCATGGCGAATCTGCAGCTCGAGCATTTGCTGGCCCAGCTCGGGCGGCGCGGCGGCCTGCGGGGGGTTGGCCTGCGCCAGCTTCAGGCTGGCGACTTCGGCCCGCAACGCCGCCAGCTCCTTGGCGGAATCGGCATTCTGGCTGCTGCAGGCAGTGCCCAGGATCAGCAGCAGGGCGGCGATGGCGCGCATCAGGCAACTCCACGAATGAGAATCGTTCGCATCCTAACACGACAAATTGCCAGACCGGACAAGCACAGCGCCATCTGGTCCGGCCGCCTCCGGCGCGCTGCCTCAGGCTGCCGAGTGATCACTCGGAGCGCATGGGCTATGATTCGCGCCCCTCGCAGCAAAGTCCCCTCGCCCATGGCGCTCGATCTCGTTCCAACCGGCCACGACGTTCCCAACGACTTCAACGTGATCATCGAAATCCCGATGAACTCCGAGCCGGTCAAGTACGAGGTGGACAAGGCCAGCGGCGCGATCTTCGTCGACCGCGTGCTGACCACGCCGATGCGCTATCCGTGCAACTACGGCTACATCCCGCACACCCTGTCCGGCGACGGCGACCCGGCCGACGTGCTGGTGATCATGCCGATGCCGCTGATTCCCGGCTCGGTGATCCGTTGCCGCACGGTCGGCATGCTGAAAATGGTCGATGAGGCCGGCGAGGACACCAAGATCATCGCGGTGCCGATCAGCAAGGTGTTCCAGGCCTACGATTCGGTGCAGTCGGTGGACCAGCTGCCCGAGCTGACCAAGGACCGTATTGCCCATTTCTTCGAGCACTACAAGGACCTGGAGAAGGGCAAGTGGGTCCGGCTCGACGGTTGGGCCGACGCCGACGCCGCGCGCGCCGAGATCATGGCCAGCGTGGAACGCTACAACGCCACGCCGGAAAAGCCCAACTTCTGATCGCGCTGCGGGCGCCTACGCGATTGGCTTGGCATGTCGCGCTTCCAGCGCGACATCCAGCATCGCGCCGGAGATGCCCTGCATGAAGGTGACTCCGTTCCTGAGCCCCACTCCAGCCGCCTGCACGCGCAACTCGCGGGTCGCCTCATCGAGCAGCGCGCGATAACGCGGCCAGCCCTCCGGATTTTCGCCGTAGCACGACCATAGTGCGTGCCAATGCCGGCTCAGGCGCAGGAGGATCTGCTGCACGATACCCAACTGCGGATTCGGCTCGGCCTCATTGAGCATGAAGACGATGTGCTCGCGCATTTCCCAGGGCGTCATCACGATCGGCGCATTGACCGACTCGTAATCGAGCGAGGGCGCCGGACCCGGTGTCGGAAGCACGTCGCGAGCCCGCCAGCCCGGCAAATCCCGGCCAGCCGGCCGCCCGGCGCTCACGTGATTCCAGAAGCCGACGCCGCCGACCGTGTCGGCGACCAGGTGGATTCGCGGGCTGTCGGCGTCGTTGATCACGCGGTGCTGCCGCCAGGTATCGAAGATCCAGCAATCGCCGGCCGCCATGTTGATTTCGGCATCGCCGCAGGTGAAGCGCACCGTGGGCTGGGTGATGATCGGCAGGTGCACCCGCACGCGCTCGCGCCAGTAGTAATTGATGTCCACATGCAGGGCGACTTCGGCCTGGCCTGACAGGCGCATCAGCCGGGTGCGGCCCCAGGTGGCGCCGACGCTCGCCAGCGCCTGCATCAGGTAGGGACAGCGCAGCAGGTGCGGCGTGGGCAGCATCGGGCCGTACACCTTGTCGCTGTCGGCGATGCCGTCGGTGGTGATCAGCGTCAGCGCCGTGTTGCCGGGCAGCCCGTTGGGATGCGGCCGCCATGAGGCTTCGTCGATCGCCAGCACCTCGGCCGCCAGCGCATCGGCGTCGAAGTGCAGCGGGAACTGCAGGAAGGGGACTTGCAGCTTCATCTGGCTTCAATCCGGTCGATAGATCTGCGCGCCCGCCGCGCGGAACTCGGCCGCCTTTTCGGCCATGCCCTGCTCCAGCGCGTCGGTCTCGGCCACGCCATGGCTGTCGGCGTAGTCGCGCACGTCCTGGGTGATCTTCATCGAGCAGAAGTGCGGGCCGCACATCGAACAGAAATGCGCGACCTTGTGCGCGTCCTTGGGCAGGGTTTCGTCGTGGTACTCGCGGGCGCGTTCCGGATCGAGGCCGAGGTTGAACTGGTCCTCCCAGCGGAATTCGAAGCGCGCCTTCGACAACGCGTTGTCGCGCGCCTGCGCGCCCGGATGGCCCTTGGCCAGGTCCGCGGCATGCGCGGCGATCTTGTAGGCCATCAGGCCTTCGCGCACGTCGTGCTTGTTGGGCAGGCCGAGGTGTTCCTTGGGCGTGACGTAACAAAGCATGGCGGTGCCGAACCAGCCGATCATCGCCGCGCCGATCGCGCTGGTGATGTGGTCGTAGCCCGGCGCGATGTCGGTGGTCAGCGGGCCCAGCGTGTAGAACGGCGCTTCGCCGCAGACGGCGAGCTGCTTGTCCATGTTTTCCTTGATCAGGTGCATCGGCACATGGCCGGGGCCTTCGATCATGGTCTGCACGTCGTGCTTCCAGGCGATCTTGGTCAGCTCGCCCAGAGTTTCCAGTTCGCCGAACTGCGCGGCGTCGTTGGCGTCGGCGATCGAGCCCGGACGCAGGCCGTCGCCGAGCGAGAAGCTGACGTCGTAGGCCTTCATGATTTCGCAGATGTCCTCGAAATGCGTGTAGAGGAAATTTTCCTTGTGGTGCGCCAGGCACCACTTGGCCATGATCGAGCCGCCGCGGGAGACGATGCCGGTGACGCGCCTGGCGGTCAGCGGCACGTAGCGCAGCAGCACGCCGGCGTGGATGGTGAAGTAGTCGACGCCCTGCTCGGCCTGTTCGATCAGCGTGTCGCGGAAGATTTCCCAGGTCAGCTCCTCGGCGCTTGCCGTCGACTTTTTCCAGCGCCTGGTAGATCGGCACGGTGCCGATCGGCACCGGCGAGTTGCGCAGGATCCACTCGCGGGTTTCGTGGATGTTCTTGCCGGTGGACAGGTCCATCACCGTGTCGGCGCCCCAGCGGATCGCCCAGACCAGCTTCTCCACTTCCTCGGCGATGCCGGAGGACACGGCGCTGAATTGCCGATGTTGGCGTTGACCTTGATCAGGAAGTTGCGGCCGATGATCATCGGCTCGAGTTCCGGGTGGTTGATGTTGGCCGGGATGATGGCGCGGCCGCGCGCGACTTCGCTGCGCACGAATTCGGGCGTGATCGATGTTCTGGATGTTGGCGCCGAAGCTCTCGCCCGGATGCTGGCTGCAACAGGTGCGCTTCGCGGATGGCCTCCATGCGCTGGTTCTCGCGGATGGCGATGTATTCCATTTCCGGCGTGACGATGCCGCGCCGCGCGTAGTGCATCTGCGAAACGTTCATGCCGGCTTTGGCGCGGCGCGGCATCGGCGCAGGTGGGCGAAGCGCACCGGCATCGAGCTTGCGCATCGGTTTCGCGGCCGCGGCCGAATTCGGAACTGAGGGCAGCCAGCACTTCGCTGTCGCCGCGCTCGGCGATCCAGCGCGCGCGCAGCGCGGCCAGGCCGGCGCCCAGTCGATGGTCGCGTCCGGATCGGTGTAGGGGCCGGAGGTGTCGTAGACGCTGAACGGCGCGTTGTGCTCGGTCGCCGAACACCTTGGGCGTGTTGCTCAGCGCGATCTCGCGCATCGGCACCCGGATGTCCGGGCGCGAGCCCTCTACGTAGATCTTCTTCGAGCCCAGGATCGGCCGGGTGACGGATTCGGAGAGCTGCTGCGCCTGGCGGAGCAATTCGGTGGGTTGGGCATTCATGCGGCGTCCTTCCTGTGCGGGGAAGAAGCGGTGGCGCCGGAGCAGGCAGGGAGCATGCTTCGAAGCTTCCCTACGCCGGGTTCAGCCGGATCAGGTTCGAAGGGTATTTCTCAGCCCGTGGGCACCCCCGCTTCAGGGGGCCATTTCACCATGTCCCGACCGTGGGCGCCATGGCCGGGCGGCTCGCGCCGCGGGCCCGGGAGGGTTGCTTGTAGGGGGTGGGGAATCGGAATAGCATCTGGCTCACTTGACCGGTAGCCGGGCCAGATTCACCGAAGGCAGGGAGCATACCTATGCCGCTATTCATGGATCGCCACGATATCCAGGGCGTGACCGCCCAGGCCGTGATCGAGGCACACGAGAAAGACATGGCCGTGCAGGACAAGCACGGAGCCAACTACCTGACCTACTGGGTGGACGAAGCGCGCGGCAGCGTGTTCTGCCTGTGCGATGCGCCCACCAGGGAGATCTGCGAGCAGGTCCATCGGGAAGCCCATGGCCTGGTGGCCAACCACATCATGGAAGTCGATCCGGCGACGGTCGAGGCGTTCCTGGGCAGCAGTTCCGCGCCGCCGCCGCTGATCTCGATGGGCCGGCTGGACTCGGCTCCGACGCAGCTGACGGTCGCCGACGCACTGGGCACCAGCGCCTTCCGGGCAATCCTGTTCACCGATATCCAGGGCTCGACCGCCCGCACCCGCGAGCTTGGCGACGCCATGGCGATGGATTTGTTGCGCGCCCACAATCGCATCATCCGCGAGCGACTGGCGGCCCACGAGGGGCGCGAAGTCAAGCACACCGGCGACGGGTTCATGGTCTGTTTTACCTCCGCTTCGCAAGCCGTCGAGTGCGCCATCAACATCCTGAAGCAGCTCAATGCGCACAATCAGCAGAATCCCGAGATGGCCATCCACGTGCGGATCGGCCTGACCGCGGGAGAGCCGGTCGAGGAAGACAACGACCTGTTCGGCGCCACGGTGCAGCTTGCCGCGCGGCTTTGCGCCGGCGCCAGGACCGATTCGATCCTGGTGTCGGGCGTGGTTCGCGATCTGTGCCTCGGCAAGAAGCTGCCGTTCTCGGATCCGGCCGAGAAGGAATTCAAGGGCTTCGACCAGCCGGTCCGCGTCCACGAAGTGGGCTGGGTGGTTGATTAGAGCGGCAGCCGGGGAAGGATCATGGACTCGCTGAGCCTGCACAATCCCGTATTCGCAACCTACGTGATCGCCGCCTCGCTGATGATCCTCAAGGCAGTGGCCATGTCGTGGCTGACCGTCGTGCGCATGATGCAGGCGAAGGGAGGCTTTCGCTCGCCGGAGGATCTGAGAAAGACTCCATTGAATCCCGAGCCGAATGCCAAGCAGCTCGAGCCCGACGAACGCGTCGAGCGGATCCGGCGAATCCACCTGAACGACCTCGAGAACCTGCCATTCTTCCTGGCCGCCGGATTCCTGTACGTGCTGACCGCGCCGCCGCTGCTGCTGGCGCAGGTGCTCCTGTATGGCTATGTCGTATCGAGGCTGCTGCACTTCGCCGCCTACCTGAGCGCCCGCACCCATGACACGCGCGCCACGCTGTGGACCATCGGCTCGCTGATCATCGTCTTCATGACCTGCCGGGCATTGCTCGCCGCCATCATGCAGTGAGGCCCGGCCAGCGGCCGTTCGGGTTCAGCGGTCGGCGGGAACCTCGACCTTGAACCACGCCGCATACAGCGCCGGCAGGAACAGGACGGTCAGCATGGTCGCCACGATCAGGCCGCCCATGATCGCCACCGCCATCGGCCCGAAGAACACGCTGCGCGAGAGCGGGAACATGGCCAGCACCGCGGCCAGCGCGGTCAGCACGATCGGGCGGAAGCGGCGCACCGTGGCGTCGAGGATGGACTGGTAGGGCGTATGCCCGGCGGCGATGTCCTGGTCGATCTGGTCCACCAGGATCACCGAGTTGCGCATGATCATTCCCGACAGCGCGATGGTGCCAAGCATGGCGACGAACCCGAACGGCACGCGGAACAGCAGCAGGAACATGGTCACGCCGATCAATCCGAGCGGCGCGGTCATCCACACCATCAGCATGCGCCGGAAGCTGCGCAGCTGGACCATCAGCAGGGTCGTCACCACCAGGATGAACAACGGCACGCCAGCAGCCACCGACCGCGAGCCGCGATCGGAATCCTCGACGGTGCCGCCGGTCTCGAGCAGGTAGCCGGGCGGCAAGCTGCCGCGGATCTCTTCCAGCGTCGGCAGGATCTGCGCGGTCACGGTCGGCGGCGTCACGTCGCCGTAGATATCGGCGCGGACGTTGATGCTCGGCAGGCGGTTGCGGTGCCAGATGATGCCGTCCTCCATGCCGTACTCGAGCGTCGCCAGCTGCGCGAGCGGCACGCTGCGGCCGCTGTCGGTCGGAATCGCGAGACTGCCGAGCATGGCCAGGCTGGCACGCTCCTCATCCGGGCCGCGCAGCAGGATCTCGATCAGCTCGTTGCCCTCCCGGAACGTGCTGACGGTGGTGCCGGACAGCGAGCCGCGCAGGAACAGCGCCAGCTGCGCCGAGCTGACGCCCAGCGCGCGCGCGCGATCCTGGTCGATGTTCAGGCGCACGACCTTGCTTGGCTCGTCCCAGTCGAGATTGACGTTGTCGACATTGGGGTTGGCGCGCACCTTTGCCGCCACTTCGCGGGCGAGGCGGCGCACTTCGTCGACATGTTCGCCGGAGACCCGGAACTGGATCGGAAAGCCGACCGGCGGTCCGTTCTCCAGGCGCAGCACGCGCGCCTTGCAGGTCCGGAAAATCCTTCGCCAGGGTTTCGATCATCCAGCGGCGGATTTCCTCGCGCGACTCGATGTCCGGGGTCAGCAATACGAACTGGGCGAAATTCGACTGCGGCAACTTCTGGTCGAACGGCAGGTAGAAGCGCGGCGAACCGGTGCCGACATAGGCGACATAGTTGACCAGGTCCTTGCGCGTTTTCAATTTGGCCTCGAGGCGCTTGGCTGCCGCCTCGGTGGCGAGCAGGGACGAGCCCTCGGCCAGTTCCAGGTCCACCACCAGTTCCAGGCGGGTGGATGACAGGAAAGAATTGCTGCGGCACGAAGCGGAACAGGGCTACCGCCATCGCCAGGGCAATCACGGTGAGCACGATCACCTTGGTCCGGTTCTGCACGCACCAGGCGATCCAGCCCCGCAACTGGCGATAGAAGCGCGTGTCGTAGACATCGTGGCCGTGGGCGTTGCCATTGGGCTCGACCAGCGCCGCCAGCCAGCGCGGCGAAACCAGCGCGATGCGCTCGCGGAAAAGCACCCAGCCGCCATCGCGTTTGCGCTCCCGCAGCTGGTGCGCGTCCGGCAGCAGGCGGTCGCCGAGGAAGGGAATGAAGATCACCGCGGCGATCCAGCTGAGCAGCAAGGCGATCGTCACCACCTGGAAGATCGAGCGGGTGTACTCGCCCGTTCCCGAATGCGCCGTGGCGATCGGCAGGAAGCCGGCCGCCGTGACCAGCGTACCGGTCAACATCGGAAACGCGGTGCTGGTGTAGGCGAAGCTGGCCGCGCTGAGCCGGTCGAGCCCCTGCTCCATCTTCACCGCCATCATCTCGACGGCGATGATCGCGTCGTCCACCAGCAGTCCCAGGGACAGCACCAGCGCGCCGAGCGAGATCTTGTGCAGGCCGATGCCGAAGTAGTACATCGCCGTGAAAGTCATCGCCAGCACCAGCGGGATCGACAGCGCAACCACCATGCCCGGCCGCTTGCCGAGCGAGAAGAAAGTCACCACCAGCACGATCAGCACCGCCTCGGCCAGCGTCCGCACGAATTCCGCGACCGAATCGCGCACGGCCGAGGCTGGTCCGAAACCTTGTGCAGCTTCATGCCGACCGGCAGGCTCTTCTGCAGGCGCGCGAAAACCACTTCGAGCTTCTCGCCAAGCTGGATGATGTCGCCGCCGTCCTTCATCGAGACCGCGATGCCGATCGAGTTGTCGCCCATGAAGCGCATGCGCGGCGCCGCCGGGTCGGAGAAGCCGCGCTTGACCGTGGCGACGTCGCCGAGCCGGAAGGTGCGGCCGCCGGCGCGAACGGGAAATTCGCTGATCTCCTCGACCGTCTTGAAGCCGCCGCTAACGCGCAGCTGCACGCGATCGCTGCCGGTTTCGAAGAAACTGGTGGGCGTGACCGCGTTCTGCGCATCGATCGCCTGCTGTACCGCCTGCATCGGAATGCCCAGCGTGGCCAGCTTGGTGTTGGACAGCTCGATCCAGATCTTTTCCTCCTGCAGGCCGAGCAGGTCGACCTTGGCCACGTCCGGAACGCGGTGCAGCTCGAGCTCGATGCGCTCGGCGTAGTCCTTCATCGTCGCGTAGTCGAAGCCTTCGCCGGTGAGCGCATAGATGTTGCCGAAGGTGTCGCCGAACTCGTCGTTGAAATACGGGCCGACCACGCCGCTGGGCAAGGTGCTGCGGATGTCGCCGACCTTCTTGCGGACCTGGTACCAGAGCGCGGGCATGTCGCGCGAATGCATCGTGTCCTTGGCCACGAACTGCACCAGCGATTCGCCGGGCCGCGAGTACGAGCGGATGAACTCGTACTCGCCGGTCTCCATCAATTTCTTCTCGATGCGGTCGGTGACCTGCTGGCCGACTTCCTCGGCGGTCGCGCCGGGCCAGAAGGTGCGCACGACCATGATCTTGAAAGTGAATGGCGGATCTTCCGACTGGCCCAGCCGCTGGTAACTGAACCAGCCGATGAGCGCGAGCACGATCATCGTGTACAGCACCACGGTCTTGTTGCGCAGCGCCCACGCCGAGAGATTGAATTGGCTCATGGCGGACTCAGTTGCCGGCGGACTTGGTCGCGGAACCCGTCGCGCCGATCTGCACCGGCCGGTTGTCGCGATCGATCGGCGCTATCTGCTCGCCCTCGATCAGCAGGTGGGCGCCGGCCGCCACCACCCAATCGTCCGGCCCAATCCCGGACAGCACCGGAACGCCGTCTTCCCCATACGCACCGACGGTCACTGGCTTGAGATGCACTCTGGAGGTTCGTCCGTCCACCACCCAGACCGCCGGCCGGCCCTGGCGCTGGGTCAACGCGGACAACGGCAGGCTCATGCCCGAGGTTCCGGCAGCCAGCGCGTAGACACGCGCGCTCTGGCCGAGGGCGGCGACCGCGCCACCGGTGTTGAAGCTCACCCTCGCGGCATAGGTGCGGGTCAGGGCGTCCGCCGAAGGCGACAGTTCACGCACCTTGCCCGGGAAGCGCTTGCCGGGTTCGGCCCAGAGCTCCACCGCAAGATCGCGGCCGACCGGAAAGTGGACTGCGCTCTGCTCGGGCACGCTGATCAGGACTTCG
>CAVSCB010000011.1:0-186189 GCA_963726305.1 uncultured Gammaproteobacteria bacterium | reverse complement strand
CGTTCGCCGTCCAGGGCGAGCACGAAAACGGCCTGGCCAGCCGCGACCACCTGCCCGGCCTCGGCCAGATGCTGGGTGATGACCCCGTTGCCGGGTGCACGCAGGAGCGTATAGGCAGCCTGGTTGCCCGAGACGGCGGCCTGGGCCTGGGCCTGGCGCACCCGCGCCTCGGCGGCCTGGTAGGCGGCCGTCTTGCTGTCGTAGAGGGAGCGGCTGACCAGTTGCTGGTCGACCAGGTTCTTGTATCGCTGCAGTTCGGACTTCGCCAGGCTCAGCTCGGACCGGGCCGAAGCCAACTGCGCCCGGGAGGCCTCGGACTGCAGGTTCAGGTCCGAGGGATCCAGTTCGGCCAGCGGCTGCCCGGCCTTGACCACGGCACCGGCGTCAACCAGGCGCCGGGCGATCTTGCCGCCCACCCGGAACGCCAGCTGCGGCTCCTGCCTGGCCCGGACTTCGCCGGCAAAAGCCTCGTGGCCCAGAACTCCGCTGCTGGCCTGGGTGACCAGCGCCGGCCTGATGCTGGCTTCCGCCGCGTCCTTCGAACAGGCAGACAGGAGCAGCAGGAGCAGCGGCGCCATGAGCTGGAATGGGGGGCGTTGGGCGGACATGAGCGCAGCCTAAATAGTAAACTGGCGGGTACACTATCATTATCGAACCAGTTAGTTCAATAATGTGCGCATGAATATTTCGCCCATCTGCCCGGCCACCCCCGGCCGACCGAAGGATATGGAAAAGCGCGCCGCGATCCTCGATGCGGCCATGGCCCTGTTTCCTTCGCGTGGCTATGAGGGGGTCAGCGTGGACGCCATCGCCCATCTGGCCGGCGTTTCCAAGCTCACCGTCTACAGCCATTTCACCGACAAGGAGTCGTTGTTCGGCGCCGCCGTCACCGAATGCTGCGCGCAACTACTACCGCACCGTCTGTTCGAACCCGACCCAGGGCTGCCGGTCGACGAGGCGCTGTTCCAGATCGCCCGGGCCTTCATGGACCTGATGATGGACGAACGCGCGATCAGCCTGCACCGCGTGATGATCAGCCAGGCCGGCCAGAACCAGCGCCTTACCGAGGTTTTTTTCGGCGCCGGGCCACAGGCCACCCTGAAGGAGATGGAATCCTTCCTTCGCCAGGCCGCAGCCTCCGGTAGCCTTCGGATCGCCGATCCGGTGCGGGCAGCCGAGCACTTCCTGTGCCTGCTCAAGGGCGTGCGGCACCTGCGCGTGATGGTTGGGCTGTGCAACGTGCCCACGCATGCCGAGCGTGACGAGCATGTGCGGGACGTGGTCCAGGTTTTCCTGCGCGCCTTCGCGCCCGAGGCGGCATGACTAGCGGCCCGGTTACTTCTGGCACTACGTCCGCACGGGCCCGGCGCGCGATCCTGCGATCACCCAATTATTACGGCGGGCGCGCAGCGGGCTTACAATTACCGCTGTTTGCGCCCTCTGGAAACCCGCCGCCATGTCGATGAATTTTGACCAAGCCCGCTTCGCGATGATCGAACAGCAAGTGCGCCCCTGGGAGGTCCTGGACCCGCGCGTGCTCGACGCCCTGATGAAGGTGCACCGCGAAGACTTCGTGGCGCCGGCGCATCGGCAGCTGGCGTTCGCCGATCTGCCGCTGCCGCTGGCGCATGGCGAGGTCATGATGAAGCCCGTGGTCGAAGGCCGGCTCCTGCAGGCATTGAACCTGGACCCTGGCGAGGACGTGCTGGAAATCGGCACCGGCTCCGGCTTCCTGACCGCCTGCCTGGCCCAGCTGGCGCGCGAAGTGGTCAGCATCGATGTGCATGGCGACTTCATCGAGACGCGCGCGGCAACGCCTGTCCAATGCCGGCATCAACAATGCGCGCCTTGAAACCGCCGATGCCCTGCACTGGCAACCCGCCCGGCAATTCGACGCAATCGCCGTGACCGGCGCGGTCGCGACCATTCCGGACGCATTCGCGCAATGGCTGCGGCCCGGCGGCCGCATGTTCGTCATCCACGGTTACTCTCCGGTGCAGGAGGCTTTGCGCGCGACTCGCCGCGACGAAGCCCTGCATATCGAAAGTCTGTTCGAAACCGATGTCCCCTACCTGCATGGCGCCGAACCGGTGCCGCGCTTCACCCTCTGATCCGGGAATCCGAATGTCCATCCGTCTTCGTCCACTCGCCTTCGCCATCGCCCTTGCCGGCCTCTCGGCCCAGGCAACCGCCGCCGACCTGATGCAGGCCTATGACATGGCCCGCCAGAGCGATCCGCAGTTCGCCGCTGCCGAATCGCAGAAGAACGCCCAGGCCGAGGACGTCGTGCAGGCGCGCTCGGCGCTGCTGCCGCAGATCAACGCCAACGCGACCTTTGGCGACAGTTCGTCCTACAACTCCGGCAACACGGTCGTCGCCGGCGCTGCGATCCCGGCCAACTCCTCGCAGGATGACTCGAGAAGCCGCGGCACCGGCGTGAACCTCAACCAGAGCATCTACGACCACAGCAATTACACGCAGCTGGGCGCGAGCAAGGCGCGCGCACGCCAGGCCGACGCCCAGTTCGATTCGGTGACGGACGCGCTGATCGTCCGGGTGGCGGACGCCTACTTCAACGTGTTGACTGCGATCGAAACCCTGGCGGCGTCCCGCGCCGAAGAACGTTCGGTCAAGCGTCAGCTCGACCAGGCCGAGAAGCGGCTGGAGGTCGGCCTGGCGCCGATCACCGACGTGCACGAGGCACGCGCCCGCTACGACAGCGCCCGCGCTGGTGCGATCCTGCAGGCGGCCGTGCTGGACGACGCCAACGAGGCGCTCGCCGAAATCATGGGCGAGCACATGTCCAACCTCAAGGGCCTGGCGGCAGATTTTCGCCCGGAGAACGCCGACACCCGCACCATGGATGAGTGGGTGGCGATCGCGATCGAGACCAATCCGTCCCTGATCGCGAAGCACCGAGGCGCTGGCTGCCGCCGAAAAAGACGTCAGCACTGCGCGCGCGGCGCATTACCCGACCCTTTCGGCCAATATCAATTATGGCGACCGGGCCAATTGGGGCCAGAGCAATCGCTACGCGCCCAGCACGGAACTCACCGAGTTCGGCAATGCGAGCTATGGGCCGAGTTACGGCTTCACGCTCTCGGTGCCGCTGTTCACCGGTTTCGCCACCCAGTCGCGGGTCCGCCAGGCGCTGTTCCAGCGTGACACGCCGCCGACCAGCTCGAGCAGGAAAAACGCGCCGTCACCCGCCTGACGCGTGGCGCCTATCGGAACCTGGTCGCGGGCGAAGCAGAAGTCGAAGCGCGGCGACTGGCCGTAGTGTCCGCGCAAGGCGGCCTATGAAGCCGGCGAAGCCGGGCTGGAAGTCGGCACGCGCACCATCGTCGACGTCTTGATCGCCCAGCAGCACTTGTTCCAGGCCCAGCGCGAATCGCCCGCGCCCGCCATGCCTACCTGGTCAACCTGCTCCGCCTGCGCCAGGCCGCCGGCATCCTCGAGGCCTCCGACCTCGCGATGGTCAACCGTTTCCTGGTTGCCGACTCCAATGCCGACGCCGCCCGGCTGACCGACGACCCAGCCAACTGAGCATTGTCCGGCGCGCGCCTACCAGCGCGCGCCGTTCAGCCGGCGGCTTCGCCCAGCTGCCCAACAACGATCGATCATCTCGAGCGTGCGCGACAAGGCGCCACGCTCGCTGGCGATGCGCGCGCGCCCGGCGTCGCCGCGGCGATGACGCTCGTCGGGATGCCGGAACAGCTGTCCGATCCTCTTGCCCAGCGAGGCGGCGTCGGTGATCCGCTGCACGGCGCCCGACGTCCATCAGCAGTTCGGTGATTTCCTGGAAATTGAAGGTGTGCGGACCGACCAATGCCGGCACGCCCAGCGCCGCGGGCTCGAGCAGGTTGTGGCCGCCGACTTCCTGCAGGCTGCCGCCGACGAAAGCGACGTCAGCGGCTGCATAGAACGACATCAGCTCGCCCAGCGTGTCGATCACGAACACTTCGGTCGTCTCCGTCCGGCAAGTCCGTCCCTGCGCCGTTGCGCGACCCGGAATCCGGCCCGGCGCAGGCCGCCGCCACCGCGGCGAACCGCTCCGGATGGCGCGGCGCCCATAACAGCAATGCATTCGGAGTGGCTGCGAGAACGGCGCGATGCGCTTCGATCACCACTTCTTCCTCCTCGGGATGCGTGCTGGCGGCGATCCACACCGGCCGATCTCCCCAGGTCTTCCGCCATGCCTGCGGCCTGCTCGACGATGCCCTCCGGCAGCGGCAAGTCGTACTTGAGGTTGCCGCTGACCTTCACCCTGGCATCGGCGCGCGCCAAGCTTGCGGTAGCGGGCGGCGTCCGCCTCCGACTGCGCGGCCACGCAATCCACCGTGGCCATGGCTCGACGGATCAGCGGCGAAATCGGCCGATAGCCCTGCAGCGACCGCTCCGACAGGCGCGCATTGGCGATGATCGCGGGAATCTCACGCCGCTCCAGTTCCGCGAACAGGTTCGGCCAGATCTCGGTTTCCATCACCACCGCCAGGCGCGGCTGGAAATGGTCGAGGAAATTGCGCATCGGCGCCCGGCAGGTCGTACGGAAGATAGACGTGGCGAACCGTGTCGCCCCAGAGCGCGCGCACCCGCGCCGAGCCGGTCGGCGTGGTCGTGGTCACCAGCAACGCGCTGACCGGGATGTCGCTCGCGCAAGGCTGCGAGCAGCGGCGCCGCGGCGTTGACCTCGCCGACCGACACGGCATGGATCCACAGGCAGCCACTCAATCCGTTCGCCGCGGTACAGGGCGAAGCGCTCGCTCCAGCGATCGAAGTACTCGCGCTGGCGCAGTCCGCGCCAGATCAGGTAGTACAGGGAAATCGGCAGCGCCAGGCGCATGACCAGCGAATACAGGCCGCGCAGTAAGCGCTGGTCGAGGGAGTCTTGCATGGGCGCAGGATAGCCGAGACGGCTAGAATCTGTCCGTGACCGACTCCGTCCGCGCCGCCGCTTCGTTGCCGACACTGGCCCACCTGGCTTGGCATCGCCTTCGGCTGGACGCTTGCGCACTGGCCCTGGTGGCTGGTCAGGCGGACCGCTCCGCTCCTGGGCCGGGTGATGCAGCGTGCATGGTCTCCGCGTCGGCGCGTCGCCCTGGTCAACCTGGAACTGTGTTTCCCGGAACTCGACGCAGGACCAGACGGCGCGAGCTGCTGCGCGCGCATTTCCGCTCGCTCGGCATGGCGGTGTTCGAATTCCTGCGCGCCTGGTGGGGTCGACTGCCGCCGCTGGACAAGGGCTTCGTGCTCGAGGGCCTGCACAACATCGAACAGGCGCGCGCCGATGGTCGCGGCGTGATCCTGGTATCGCCGCATTTCACCACGCTTGAAATCTGCACCGCGCCTGTTGTGCCAGTACGCACCCGATCGCCGGCCTGTATCGCCCGCACGAATCGCCGGCCATGGATTGGGCGGTCAAGCACGGCCGCCTGGGGCATGCCACGGCGCATGTTCGCCCGCGACGAACTGCGGCCGGCGATACGCCACCTCAAGGCCGGCGGCATCCTGTGGTTCGCCCCGGACCAGGAAACGCCGCCGCGGCGACAGCGTGTTCGTGCCCTTCTTCGGCCACCCGGCGTGGAGCCTGACCTCGACCCACCAGATGGCTCGACTGAGCGGCGCCGCGGGTCCTGCCGCTGTTCCATGAGCGGCTGGACGATGGCCGCTATCGCGTGGAAATCGGCGCAGCGCTGGCGGATTTCCCGAGCAAGGACGCCGCTCGCCGATACGGCGCGGATCATGGCCTTGCTCGAAATGCAGATCCGGCGCGTGCCTGCGCAATATCTTTGGGTGCACAAGCGCTTCAAGACACAGCCCGACGGCCAGGCCTCGCCCTATCAGTAGATTACCGGGCTCGCCGGGCGGGCGCGTCTTGAAGCGCTTGTGCACCCACAGGTACTGCTCGGGGTGCCGGCGCACCACGCTCTCCAGCTCGCGCATGTAGATCGTCGCGGCCTGCTCGGCGCTACCGTCGATCCAGCCGGGCCAGGCCGCTTCGATACGCAGGCAGTAAGCGCCGTCGGCTTCGCGATGGAACCAGAACGGCAACATGCACGCGTTGCCGCGGCGCACCAGTTCGGGCGTGCTGGTGAGCGTTGCCGCCTGGATGTTGAAGAACGGAACGAAGGCATTCTGGTAGGTGAAGTTCTGGTCGGCCGAATAGACCAGCAGCGCGCCGCCCTGCAGGGCGCGCAGCAGCCCGCGCACGTCCTTCTTCTCCAGCACCGGCTTGAATACGCGCGTCGCGCGCTGCTCCAGCGCGACGTTCCAGGCAAACCGAGTTGTTGTGGCGGACCACGCCGCCCACCGGTCGGCCGATCGCCTCGGACAAGAGGCGCCCGCCAATTCGGTGCAGGTGAAGTGCCCGGCAAACAGCAGCACGCCCTGGCCTGCATCCAGGGCCGCCTGCAGGTGCGGCAAGCCTTCGATGCGCGCCATCCCGGCCAATGTCCTGGACGGCGCATACCAGGCGCGCAGCAATTCGAAAGCGCCCATGACGGTGGCGCGCTGGTTGGCGCGCAACAAGGCCCGCCGCTCGGCCACGGACAATTCCGGAAAACACAAGTCCAGGTTGATGCGCCGCTATCCGGCGTCGACCGGCAAGCAAGGCCAGAGCAGCGACCGAGAGAACGCCAGACAGCCCGAGCAGGAACGATTGCGGCAGGCGCGCGATTCCACGAGCGATCAGCACCAGCGGCGCCATGCCCCAGCAACGCATCTAGCGACGACCCTGTCGCCCGGCCTCGAGCACCTTGGCGTACTTGAGGAAAGCGTAGAAGGCCTGCGAGCGCGCCGCGAAATAGCCGGCCCAGCCATTGAGGAAATAGCGCTGGAGAATATAGAAACGCAGGAAGGCCAAGGTCGGATAGAACACCAGGCGCAAGCCGAGAAAGCGTGGCGGCTTTTTCAGCTTGTACTCGACCAGGCCGCTCGAGTAACGATTGATCTTGTCCACGCGCACGGCCAGTTCGGCCTCGCCGAAATGGCGGAACGGCGCGTCGATGTCGCGCACCGGTTCCCTCGACTTCCGGCGCGGCGTGGATGGGAACGGCGTTCATGCCGCCGCAACTTTTCCGGAACAGGCGCAATTGCCAGTTCGGCCGCGTACCGGGACTCGGCCAGCGCCAGAACAGCCACTCGTACCGCGGCAAGCGATAGCCCGCCGCACGCGGCGCCAGGAATTCGCGCTTCGATCACCTCGCGACCTCGGCCGTCAGGGTCTCGTCGGCGTCGAGCAGCAGGATCCAGTCGTGCCCCGCCTTGTCGATCGCCGATTGTTTCTGCGGGCCATAGCCCTTGAACGGCTCGACGAATATCCGCGCGCCATGCTGTTCGGCGATTTGCCGGGTCGCATCGCCGGAATCCGAATCGAGCACGACGATCTCGTCGCAGAACGCCAGGCTCGCCAGGCAGCCGGCAAGCGTGCCGGCGTTGTTGAACGTGGTGACGACGGCGCTAAGCGGCGGACGCGGCATCGCCGTTCGATTCTTCGTCTGGCGGCGAGCAAAGTGATCCGGCATACAAGGCCAGCAGCAGCAGGAAACAACCGCCCCAGAACGTCGAGTAAAACGCCAGGCTGGTGTTGAACGGGAACACGGTGACCAGCAAGGCGATCGCCGGCACCGCTGCCCGTCCACGCGCCTGCGGCAACGACCAGCGCCAGGCGCGCACGCGCCAGGGCTGCGCCCATCAGCCAGAACAACAATCCGACGAGTCCGGTTTCGCTGAGCACTTCCAGCACGATCTGATGCGCGTGCAATGCGCCGTGCTGGCCGCGGCTGAGCCAGAAATCATCGGCTTCCGCATACTGCGCATACGCATCGCGGAAGCCGCGGATGCCGACGCCGTTGACCGGATGGTCGGCGATCATGCCGGCCGCCGCATGCCAGATGCTCAAGCGGCCGGACAAGGCGTCGTTCAAGCCGGCCCGGTCGCCGCTGAGGGCGGCCATGCTGCGCTCGACGCGGCTGCCGAACTGCGCCGAAAAACTGAAAGCCAGCGCCGCCGCGATGCTGACGCCGACCAGCATGGTGACCAGCAGGCGCCTACGGCCGAATCCGTTGCCAGCCGCTGAGCAACAGCACCAGCCCATAAACAAGCCAGGCCGCGCGCGCGCCGGCCAGCAGGATCACGACGCCGAACACCAGGGCGACGAAATCCAGCCCTTGACCTGGAATCTTCCGAAGGCCGCCTCCAGCGCGAACGGGGAAAGCGTCGCCAGCACCAGTCCCAGCTTCTGATTTTCGGCGCCGAAGATACCGGTGAGCCGGTCGAGTCATTGGGGCCACCCAGGCTCCATCCGGTCGCCATCTGCACCGTCGCATCCAGAGCCCAGAACATCGCGATCAGGCCCAGGCCAACGAACACCAACTGGCGTCCGCGCGCGGTTGCCACGGCAATTCCGGCGAGCCACAGGAACGGCAGGTAGCGCAGGTCGAGCAGCACTTCCCGCCATGCGCGCCGGGCGTCGACCGCATCCAGGGCGGAAAAGAATTCCGGCAACCAGTAGCAGAAGAACAGCGCCGTCATCAGCGCCCAGGCTTCGCGGCTGAGCAGGGCCGTGCCGTTGCGGAATCGCCGATAGGACAGGATCGCAAGACTGGCGATCGAGCCCAGGCTGAGCACCGCTTCCGCCGGACCCACGGTCGGCCACAACGCCACGAACGCAAGCACGACGAAAGGGGTCCAGCGAAAACCTGCGGACTCAAGCTGCGACTGATTCATAGACCTTCAATGTTTGCGCCTGCATCGTCGCCAGGGTTTGCGGAAAGATCCGGGGCGGCTGCCGGGCATCGCCCAACAACCGCAGTGTAGTGGCCAGCAGGGCCTGCTGATCGCCGAGCGCGACCCGGCCCTCGGGGAAATAACGGTCCAGCAGTTCGCCGACGCCTCCATGCGACCAGCCCACGACCGGCTTGCCAACTGAAAGCGCCTCGACCACGGTGCGGCCGAACGCCTCGGGCTTGGCCGAGAGTTGCAGCACGACGTCGGCCTGGCGGTAGGCTTCGACGACCTTCGCGACGCGGCTCGCTGATTTGCATGAATTCGGCCACGCCCAACGATTTCGCCAGGCTTTCGAGTTCAGCGACATAGGACTCGCGCCCGGGTTCGCGCGTTCCCAACAGCCAAAGCCCGGCGTTGACCCCGGCAGTGCGCAGGTCCGCCAGCAGGGTTATCGCCGCCGCATGGCCCTTGAGGCGGGTGCCGCGCCCGGGCATCAGCAACAATTTCTGGCCGCTGAAACGTGGCTCGGTGACCGGGGCCGGAATCGAACCCGACGCGCCGGAAAAGGTGGCGGGATCGATGCCGCGCTCGATGACCGTGAGCTTGTCCGGGTCGGTGCGTGGCCAATGCGCGAGCACATGCGCGCGCACGGTTTCCGACACGCAGATCACCCGCTCGCCCCGGCACATCACGCCCGAGTAGAAGCCCGGCGAATTCAGCCCGTGGACCGTGGTGACGAAGCGCGGCCGAGGCGGCAGGGAATTCCGGAGCGCAAGCAACGCAAGCCAGGCAGGCAGGCGCGAACGCGCGTGGACGATGTCGGGCTGCCAGTCGGCGAACAGACGCCGCAACGAGGAAACATGGCGCAGGCTCGCCAACGACTTTCGACCGATATCCAGATCCAGGTGCTCGCTGCCCCCGGCAAGCAGGGGAGCGACCATCGGACCGCCGGCGGATACCACGATCGAACGGTGGCCGGCCTTGACCAGCGCTTCGGCAACTTCAAGCGTCGAACGCTCGACGCCGCCACTGGCAAGGGCCGGCAAGAGCTGCACCACGGTCAACCGGCGCATGACGACGGGAGATCCTGGAGATCAGTCCCTGAGCACGAACACGGCGCCGCAATACGGGCACTTGGCCGAGCCGGTCGCCTCGATCGGCAGGTAGACCCGGGGATGCGAATTCCACAGGGCCATTTCCGGCGTAGGGCAACTCAGCGGCAACTGGGCGCGGGAAACTTCGTAGCGACGCTCGGTGTTGGCCGGAAGGGATTCGGTGCTCGACATGGGCGGGGTCCGACGGGGCAGGTCGGCAGTTTACCCCTTAGCCGGGCTTTTTCGCTTCCGGAACTTCCTTGCTCGGCTCCCTGGCTTCCATGGTGATGCTCAGCTTCACTTCGTCGGCGACCTTGGGCAGCATGAAATCGACCCCGAAATCGGAACGCTTGATGATGGTGCTGGCATCAAATCCGGCTGCCCCCAATTTGCGCGCCGGATCGATTTCGGCCTTGTTGATGGTGACATCGAAGGTCGCCGGCTTGGTCACGCCGTGGATGGTCAGCTCCCCGGCCACGCTCAGATGGTTCTTGCCGAGCACGGTGACCTTGCCGCTCTTGAAGCTGGCGGTGGGGAATTTCTCGGCATCGAACATGTCCGGGCTTCGCATGTGGTCGTCGAGCTTGGGTATGCCGGTGCTCAGGGTGGCCATCGGGACCTGCACGTCGATGGCCGACCTGGCCGGCTCGGCCGGATCGAAATCGAAGGTGCCGGTTACGCCATTGAGGCGGCCCACCTGGTTGGAGAGGCCGAAATGGCTGTAGGTGAACAGCACCTGGGTATGCCTGGCGTCGATGTTGTAGGTCGCGGCCGAAGCGGTGCCGGCGAAGGCAAGCGAGAGCAGGGCGGGAAGGACGAAACGCTTCATGTATTGATCTCCGGGGCTCGAAAGGTGCCTATGGTGGCAGACCTGGCGTGCACGGAGTGTAGGGGCGAACGGGGAAGCGAACAGCCACGCCCTTGCAACGAACCGTTCTCCAGGCGGCGGTGCACACGCCACGTGCAGCCTCGGCTGGCGGGGCAGTCATTCGCAGGGAGCTGCTAAGCTCGCACAGCCCGACTCGCCGGACCAAGCAACCAGATGACCAGCCCGTTGCCCGCCATCTGCTGGGTGATCCATGACGGAGCAGCCGGCAACCGCCGCCAGGCCGCTGGCCCTGGCCGAAGCGCTGGGCCTGCCGATTCGCGAGTGGGCGCTCCAGGCGGGCGGCCCGGCGCGTCTGCTGGCGCCGCGAGAATCTCCGGGTTCGGACGCCGCCTTCGGCAGCGAATTTGCTTCGGCACCCTGCAGCAGGCGCCGCCGACGCTCGCCATTGGCTGTGGACGCATGCGGCGCTCGCCACCCGCGCGCCCGGGCAGCCGGAGTCCGCTCGGTGCAGATACTCGACCCGCGCATCAGCCCCCAGCCATTGGGACCTGGTCATCGCGCCCGAGCACGACGCGCTGATCGGCCCGAATGTCATCACCATGGTCGGTAGCCTCATCCCGTCGATGCCGCCTGGCTGGAGGCGCGCGCGAGACGTTTCCGCGGCCGGGCCGGCTGCCGCGCCCGCGCACGGCGTGCTGCTCGGCGGCCCGACCCGCGCCACCCGCTTCGATCGCGAAGCGCCTTCGAGGTCCTGCTTGGCAAACTCGACGCCTGGCTGGCGCGCGAAGGGGGCAGCGCGCTGATCTGCGGCTCACGGCGAACGCCGGCCGAATGGGCGAACGCGATTCGCGATCGCTACCGCGACCAAGGCCACCTGGTCTGGATGGATCGAGGCGACGGCGACAACCCTTACCCGGCGCCTCGCCTGGGCCGACCGCATCATTGTCTCGCCCGATTCGGTGAACATGATTTCCGAAGCCTGCGCGACGTCGGCGCCTGTCTTGTCGCCGAACCGGAGCGCGCCACCGGCCGGATCCGCAGTTCCTCCAGTCCTGCTCGCCCGGACGGGTGCGCGCACAAACCGCGATTACCGAGCCGTTCGACGCCGTGCCCCTCGAGGAAACCCGTCGCGTTGCCAGCAGGTGCGCGAGCGACTCAGTCTTCGCTGAACAACAGGCCCTGGCCCGACAGGCGGCCGACCGCGCTCGCGCCTGTGCGATGGCGGCGTCCTCCACGGTGATCCCGCGGGCGCCGGTCCAGGGTGCAGTCCAGCCCGCGCGCGAGCAGGGTGGCATGCGCGGACAGAATGCCTCGCCCGTTCTCCCGAGAGCACGCCGGCGCCGACAACTCGCCGGAGCAATGAGGGCGTTCGTCGACGGCACAGAATGGATGCGCCGCCGCCGCGGCCGAGCACGCGTTCCTGCATCAGGAATTCCAGGTCGACCAAGCCGCCCTCGCCCTGCTTGAGGTCGAAGTTCGAACGGCCTCGCTTCGATCGAGTTCCTCGCGCATTCGCCGACGCATCGCGATCACGTCCGCGGCAATGCCCGCGGGTCCCGTTCGCCGGTGCAAGCACCTCGCAGCGGACCCGCTCGAAGCGCGCGCACAAGTCGGCATCGCCCGCGCCGCGCGCGCCCGCACCAGCGCCTGCTGCTCCCAGGTCCAGGCGCGGGTCGCTGGTAGTGCGGCGAAACTTTGCAGGCTCGATACCAGCACGCCCTTGGCGCCATCGGGCCGCAGGCGCACGTCAACCTCGTACAGCCGGCCCGCGGCCGTCACCGTGCCCAGCAGGCCCACCAGTTTCTGCGCCAGCCGGGCGAAATAGCGCGGGCGTCCAGCGGCCGGGCGCCATCGGAGACCTCGTCGCCGCGCGCATCGTGCAGGAACACCAGGTCGAGGTCGGAACCGAAACCGAGCTCGTCGGCCGCCGACGCTGCCGTAGGCGATCACCGCGAAACCGGCGCCGGGCATCGTGCCGTGCGCCGCGTCCATCTCGGCCGGGCCAGCGCCAGCACGGCCTGCAGCAGGCCAATTCGGCCAGTTCGGCCAATTGCGCTGGCGCTGCCCGGCGCCGGCTGCCGTTGCGCCAGCGTCGCCAGCGCAATCCGGAACGACAGGCTTTGCCTGCAGCTCGTTCGATCGCCACCAGGGCCGCCTCGGTGTCGTCGCGCGGCAAGGACGCCGCGAAGCTGCCGCATCTGCGCCGGTCATTTCGCGGCGACCTCCGGCAAGGCACCGGCGGCACGGCTGTCGAGCAATTCGTCCAGCAGCAGCGGATGCGCCGCCAGCCGTTCGGACATCAGCGCGCTGCGCGCGGTCACATCCACCAGTCGCATCAACGCCGCGGGCTGCTCGTCCAGCAGCGCCAGGTAGCTGGCGCGGCGCGTGATCGCCTGCATCAGGCTCAGTCCGCGCGGCCAGTGCGGCATCGGGCGCGGAGCTCTGGCCGAGCCGCTTCGATCAATGCCGGCAGTACGTGATCCAGCCGCTGCCGCGCGCGTTCGGACAGGCGCGGCACGGCCGGCGAGCGGGCGAAGTCGCGCAGGCGCACGTGATGGCTTCGGCCTCGGCGAATCCGGCCTCGGCCAGCACCGACGGCATCGCCGCTGTCGGGCAGGCCATGCCAGTACGCGCGAGCGCGGTCGGCACGAGCTTCGTCGTCGCGCCTGCAGCAATCCCGTCGAAGGCCGCGCTGACCACGCGCGGTGGCCGATCGAGCTCGGCGCATCAGCGCGCGCGGCATCGGCGAAATCCAAGCGCCCGGGCGACGCGCTCGCGCCCAACATGGATCTTCGGGCAGCGAATGGGTCTGCTGGTCGGCGAGCATCTGCACGCGATTCTCGAGACGGCGCAGGAAGCGGTAGGCCGTCGGCCAGATCTGCTGCGATCGTCTGCCCGGCAGGTGGCCCGCCTCGGCCAGCGCCGCCAACGCCGGCCAGCAACGCGCGCTGGCGCAAGCCCCGGTTCGCGCCCGGCGCGGATCAGCTGCATCGCCTGCACCAGGAACTCGATCTCACGGATGCCGCCCGGGCCCAGTTTGAGGTTCTCGGCCATCTCGCGCTGTTGCACCTCGGCATCGATCATCGCCTTCATTTCGCGCAAGCCGTCGAGCGCGGTGTAGTCGAGGTAGCGGCGATAGACGAATGGCCGCAGCGATTTCCAGCAGGCGCTCGCCAGCCGCGAGGTCGCCGGCGACCGGGCGCGCCTTGATCCACGCATAGCGTTCCCAATCGCGGCCTTCGCGCTGGTAGTACTGCTCCATCGCCGAAAAGCTCAGCGCCACCCGCCCGGAGGCGCCGAACGGCCGAAGGCGCAGGTCGACGCGATGGCAGAAGCCGTCGGCGGTGACTTCGCCGAGCAATTGCGCCAGGCGCTGACCGACGCGCGTGAACTAGGCCTCCGCGTCGAGCGGCCGGGCGCCGTCGCTCGTGGCCATGGCTCGGCGAAGGCGTAGACCAGGTCGACGTCGGAGGAAAAATTCAGTTCGCCGCCGCCGAGCTTGCCGAGCGCCGAACACCGACCATCGTCTGCGCGTTCGTCCGTCGGCGTCGCGCACCACGCCATGGCGCCACGCACCACGCCGGACACGGCATCCATCGCTGCCTGCAAGCGCCTGGTCGGCGATCCGGCTGCTGCCGGCGAGCGTGTCCTCGACCCGGTCCAGTCCCTGCACGTCGCGCCACACCAGGCGGGTCGATTCGGCGGCGCGCCATCGCCGCAACAGGCCGGGCCATTCGGCTCTCGCGATCCGGCGTCCAGATTCAGGCGGCGGCGTCGCCGGCGCATCGAGTTGCTCGAGCAGTTCCGGCTGCCGCACCAGGGTGTCGAGCGCGAAATCGCTGGCCAGGATCAGACGTTCCAGGCGCTCGCGCGTCGCCTCGGCATCGGCGATGCCGGCGCGGATGCCAGTCGCAGTAGGCCCGCTTCGAGCCAGTGGTCTGCAAGCCCGTAACTTCGGGTGACATGGCGGGATTCTGGCACGGCGGCGCCGGGACCCTGCCGCGCAACAAAAAGCCCGCAGTGCCTGGAGGCCACTGCGGGCGTCTGCGCTCCCTCCACTCCGAGTCGCGAGCCCATCCTGCCCGGACCCGGGGCCGGCGCACGTTGCAGTGCAGCAAACGCCTCAGATAGACCAGCCAGGTCACCAGGACCAGGAAGGTGCCCATGCTGACCACATCGGTGATGGTGGTCAGGAAGATGCTCGAGGCGGTCGCGGGATCGGCGCCAAGACGCCTGCAGCACCAATGGGATGGCCGTGCCGGACGATACCGGCGACCATGCAGCTGAAGGCCATCGCGGCCATGGTGATCAAGGCCAGATAGAACGGCGATCCGTTCTCCGGATGTCGGCCGGCGACGATGTACATCGCCACGCCGGCCAGGGCGCCGGTGACCAAACCGTTCAGCAATCCCAGCAGCGGCTTCCTTGGCGATCAGCGCAACGATCTTCATGCCGCGCAACTCGCCCAGGGTCATGCCGCGCAGCAGCACCGCCAGCGACTGGCAGCCGAGGTTGCCGCTCTGGCCGCCGAGCACCGGCAGGAACATCGCCAGCACCACGATCTTGTCGATCGTGCCCTGGAACATGCCGACCACGGCGGCGCTGACGAACACGGTCAGCAGGTTGATCTGCAGCCAGGGATGGCGGAACTTGAAGCTGCGCATCAACGGCGTGGCCAGGCGCTCTTCCTTCTCGACGCCGACCATCGAGCCGGCCTGCGCGGAAATCTCGAACGCCTGCTGCTCGAACAGGGTCTGGCCGCGCACCTGCCCGACCAGCGTGCCGTCTTCCTCGCAGACCGGGTAGACCGGGTAATGGCGGGTCACGACTTCGCGCATCGCCTGCACCAGCGTCGTCTCCGGCAGCAGGAAGAACGGCGAGCGCAGCATCACCGGATCCAGCGTCTGGCTGCGCTCGGCGTACAGCAGTTCGCGAAACGCGACCACGCCGATCAGGCGGTTGGCCGGATCGACCACGAACAGGTAGGTGACCATCCGCTTGCGGATCGTCTCGCGCAGGACGTCGATGGCCGTCGCGACGCTGGTGCCGCTGCGGAACACCGCCGGCGGATCCTCCAGCAGGCGGCCGACCGTGCCGGATCGGATAGCGCAGTGCAGTCCATCCATTCGCTGCCCGAGGGCGTCGCGTCCAGGATTCGTTCGCGGCTTCTTCCGACATCGCCGAAAGGATGGCGTTGGCCTGGCCGCGCGGCAGCGCCGCCAATATCCTCGCCGCCTCGGCCGGCGATTGCTGGTCCAGTCGCTCGATCGCGGTCTGCCGGTCGAGCCGGGCGATCTGGCTGAGCAACGGATCGGTTTCGGTCGCCAACTCACTATCCCCAGGTCAAGGCATTCCGTGCGCCTAGGGTAGCCCAACCGAAAGTCAAAAGCCCCGCGTTTTTCGCGGGGCCCAATTTCACCGGGGTCGGGAGGAAGCCGGCAGGCCAGGGCGGGCCCGCGCCCGCCCTGCCAGTCAGCGCCGGCCAAACTCAAAAATTGAGCTGGCCCTCGATCCCGTACTGCACCGGGTCGGAAATGCTGGCGAACGGCGTGCCCAGTACGCTGGCGGTGATGTTGTTTATCCCGTGCACGTACTGATTGTCGAAGACGTTCTTGCCATAGACGCCAAGTCCCCAGCGGCCCTCGGCCGAGGTCCATTGCAGGCGCGCGTCGGTCCGGTTGGTGGCTTCGCCCTGGTTGAAGTTGGCGGTGATCTGGCAGGTGCCCTGGGCCTGCGAATCGGCGTTGCAGGTCACGGCGCCCAGGTAGGCATACATCAGCGAGAACTCCAGGCTCGAATTGTCGCGCAGATCCCAGGTATAGCTGCCGCCGACCGAGGTCGACCATTTCGGCAGACCGGTCGCCTGCCCGGAAAGATCGGTGCCGCTGGAGTTCACGAAATCCTTGTAGCTCTGGTCGATGTACTGGCTGTTGAGGCTGAAGCTCAGGCTGTCGATCGGATTCCAGTAGAGCTGCAGATCCCAGCCCCAGGCCTCGATGTCCGAGGTGCTGGTCAGGTATTGGGGCACGCCGGAGGAGGTGTTCGGGTCCAGGAAGATCGACTGCTTGTTGTTGTAGACATACGAAAACAGCGAGGTGTTGATGCCCAGCCGCTGCTCCGGGAAATCGGCCTTCAAGCCGATCTCGTAATTGTCGACGTCTTCGTTGTTGAACTTCGAATTGATTTCCACGCTGTTGTAACCGCCGGCCTTGTAGCCTTGCGTATAGGAACCCCAGATCATCATGTCGTCGCTGATGGCGTAATCGATGACGAAGCGCGGGCTCCAGTTGCTCCAGCTGTTCTTGGCCTTGACGGTCTGGCCTTCGATTCCGTAGGCGGAATAATCCCAGACGATGTCCTTGGTATACAGCGAGGGCAGGTAGCCGGGCGGAAGGCCAAGATATTGGCCCATCTCATCGAGACCGGCGTAATAGACCGGCAGGAAGCCGATCGCGGCCAGCGAGGTCAGGGTCTTGTTGAGTTCATCGGCGGTATGCGCGCCGTTGTACCAGCTGAATTCCTTGCGGTCGTCGGTATAGCGCAGGCCGAAGGTCAGGTTGAGCTTGTCGGTGACATGCCAGATGGCGTCGCCAAAAACGGCCAGCGCGGTGAAGTCGCCGGTATTGACCATCGCCTCCTCCCACGGGTTGCCGATCACGTCGAACGGAATGCCGTAGCCGTCCAGTGTCGCCTGCAGGATCGAATAGAGCGGGAAACCACCCAGGTTGTTGTAAAGCGTGTTGATCGAATCCGTGTTCAGGTGGGTGTCGCTGGTCTGGTCGGCGGATTCGGTGTACCAGCTGGCGCCGGCGACCCAGTCGACGTTGCCGCTGACGCCGTTGAATTTCAATTCCGTATAGAAGCTCGAATTGCTTTCGATGTTGGCCGTGTCGAAATACAGATTGGACCGATTGGTGCCGTCCTCGTCTTCGCGGTTGTTGGTGTCGAAGTCGCGGTAGGCCGCGCTGAAGGTCACGCTGGCCCAGTCGTAGCTGTGATAGAGCTGCAGCGTCACGCCGTCGAAGTTGCGCGACTCGTTGTTGTCGATGACGTCGTTGTAGATCGGCGCCTTGAGCGGATCCAGATAGGTGGTCGGATCGGTCGGTACCGGCGGGGCATACGGATACGGGCCCAGCGGGACGATGCCGATCGCCGGTCGCGCCAGCTGATCGACCTGCTCATGATCCCAGCTCAGGTCGAGGATCGTGCCGTCGGCGAAGTTGGTGCGCCAGGCAATCTTGGTTGCCCAATTTTCCTGGGGATTGAGGTCTTCACCGGTCGCGGCGTCCTTCAGCCAGCCATCGGACGAGTTCGACACGACGCTCATGCGCATCGCGCTGGACTCGGACACGGGCGTGTTGTACAGCGCGTAGAGATACTGCTGGCCATCATTGCCAAAACGCGCGGTCAGCCTGCCTTCTTCATTCCTGCTGGGCTTGTTGGTGATGATCGAGATCGCGCCAGCGGCGGTATTCCGGCCGAACAAGGTGCCTTGCGGGCCCTTCAGTACCTCGACGCGCTCCACGTCATTGAACGCCATCATCGCGCCGCCTGAGCGGGCCGCGTAGACGCCGTCGATGAACACACCGACCGCCGAATCCGTGCCGACGCCGAAATCACCGGTGCTGATGCCGCGTATCGCGTAACGGGGCTGGGTCGGGCTGCCGTCTTCGATCTCCAGGCCCGGAACGAAACCATCCAGGTCGCCCATGTCCGTCGCGGCCAGCTGTTCGATCAAGGCGCTGTCGACCACCTGCAGCGAGATCGGCACGTCCTTGAGTTCCTGCTCGCGGCCCTGGGCGGTTACCTTGACGGTATCGAGCACCTTGGCCTTTTCATCCGCTGCCGCGGCGGCCACGGGCTGCTCGGTCTTGGCGGCATCTTCCGTGGCTGCTGTTTCCGGCTCGGCTTGCTGGGCAGCTGCGGTGCCTGCAAAAGCAAGCAGAACCGCAAGATACAGCGGGCGTCGGCTCGGGTTCTCAATCTTGTGCTGCGACATTTCCAGTCTCCCTTGAACGGATTTGATTTCTTTGAAGGGCCTTCGAAAGGCAAGCCTCGGGCGCCCGCCTCGTACCCACGCGGTCCGCGAGTCTCACACGAACTCCCCCGTTATTCAGTGGCGATTTTGCCCGATTCGGGGGGATTCGGGGGGGATGGCGGGACCGAATCGGGAAATCGTGACTTGGGTCGCCATGGCCCGGCATCCACTGGCCGCCTCCTCGGCAAGCATCGGCACTGCCCACCGCTTCGGTCCGGCTCAAGGGCTTTGCCGGATTACCCCGATCTTCTCCAGCGCCCTCAGATACTCGACCACCAACTCCACCGGCACGGGTCCGTACTCGGCCGACAAGGCATCGCAGATCTGCTGAGCGTTGCGAGTTCCGTCGGCAAAGTTGAGCGCTTCATAGGCGTAGTCCGTCCCCTCGCCCCGCAATCCCTCGTAGTCCAGCAGTTTCGGCGTCGCCAGGCCCGCCACCTTTGCGTGCTCAGCGAAGTAGTCGTATCCGAACACCGCCATCGGGCCTCGTGGTTTTTCGAGGCGATGGAAGACGAGCTTGCCGTTGCCTTCGGCTTTCGCTTCGGAAGGCAAGGCAGCGGGCGCGCCGACGGCCCCGCTTCCCAGGCGATTGTCATTGGCAAGGTAATAGGCGCTCGCCGCGCCGATGAATGCCACGCGCTTGAGCTTGGTCGGATCGATGTTCGCGGCGGTGTCGAAATTGGTGTGGATGTAGCGGTCCGGCCAGTCGTTGAGGTAGATCGCGGGAATCGCGAACGACGCAGTCCTGATAGACCTCGTGGTCGCTGCCCATCGTGAACGCCGTATCCTCGCGCCCGCAGCGGCTCCTTGCCGCCCGAGGGCGCCACCAGCGGATACTCGGCCTTGCCCGTCGCGGCGAACTGGTAGGACTGCTCGTTCACCCATTGCGCGAAGGCCCAGGCACGTCGTGCACGAACGACGGCAGGCTCATCGGGCCGCGCGTCACGTGGAACACGGCCTTGGTCTCCGGCCCGCCGCCGACCATGTCCATGTGCATGGCGGCCTTGATGCGCCTGCGCGAAATCCGGCCTTGCGTTCAGCAGCGTGACCGGTGCCTTCGACCTCCGGCGGAAAGATGAAGCGGATCGTCCGCGCCGGCCGCGCCAGCGTGCCGTTGCCGATCAGCTTCTGCAGCGTGCGCGCCACTTCCAGGATCGTCGAGCAGCCGCTGGCGTTGTCGTTGGCTCCGGGCTGCTGGTGATCCAGGTGGCAGCTGAAGGCGATCTCCTCGTCCTTCAGGCTGCGGATCGGCGCCGGGAATCGTCGCGGTGACGATCTCGTAGAACCCGGGATGCTGCCCGGCCTTTACCGGCGCATGCAGGCGGATCTTCTCGCCCGCCGCCAGTCGTTCGCGCATCGCCCGCGCCGTCTTCAGCGACACCATGAAGGCGAAGGTCTTGTTGGCCGAAAACGTATCCAGGTGCCCCCAGCGGATCAGGTTCTCGTTCTCGCCCGGACCACGCCGTCTTCTGGTTCTGCGCGTAGCTGACGATGCCGGCGGCGCCGAATTTGCCCACCGCCAGGTCCTGCACCGCGCTCGGCCTGCGACGCGACCAGCACGATCTTCCCCTTCACGTCCTTGCCCGCGTAGTCGCTTTCCTTGGTGCCGTCGCCCACGTCGACCAGATCCGCCGTGACATCGGCCGACTCGCTGTCTTCGGCCAGCACGATCGGCTCCGCCGCGTAGCTGGCGATGCCGGTTTCCTTTCCGTCCTTGAGCTCCGACAACTCGGCCTTGTCCGCGTCCCAGGCCGGGCGCGAGCGCTGCGTGCCGTAGAAGATCTTTCCGTCCGCCGGGAAGCGCAGGATCTCGCGCATCGGTCAATCCGTAGGCCCGCGCCCGCTGCAGCACCAGTTCGGCGGCCGAATGGAATCCGCGCGAGCCGCGCTGCCGGTGGAACTGCACGAGCCTTCGAGGTTCCGCTTCGCCGTCTCGCCGCTCAGCTCGTTGGCCAGCGCGGCCACGTCTTTTTCCGGCAGCAAGGGCGGCGCCTGCGCCGACGGCAGTCGTTGCCTGGCCAGCGAGCAGGAAACACGCGAGGGAAATAGTTCGCACAGTGGCCGTCCGGGAGTGGTCTGGAGTTTGCACTCGCACTCTACCTGTTCCCGAATCAGGATTCTGGCGAATGCATCCGGAATCGCGACGCCGCCTGCCGCCTCAGTCGCGGAAACCGGGCGGCGCCTCGGCGACGACGCCGGAAGCGAGTTCGAGCGCCAGCCCCGCCCGCGCCAGCGTGCCTTCATCGAACAGCCGGCCGATCAGGGTGATGCCGTGCGGCACCCGTCGCGGCGGCGAGAACTTCGGCAGCGGATGCGCCGGGTCCGGCGCCCAGTCGCTGCGCGCCTCGGCCACCTGCACGAAGCCGGCGCGCATCGTCAGCGACGGGATGCCCGGTGAAATTGGAGATGGTCAGCATCTCGTCTGCGCATCGAAGGCACCAGCAGCACATCCACCTCGCGTGAAGATCCGCGCCATTTCCAGCGCCACCTTGCGGCGCAGGCGGTCGGCCTGGACGAAGTCCACCGCCGACAGGAATCGCGATTGCCGGAACAGGTTCGGCCACGCGTCGGGCACCTGCATCTTGAGCTGGTCATCGTCGCCGCTGAGCGTGAGTTCCTCGAACGCGGCCGCGGCTTCGGCGAAGAGAATGACGTTGAGCGAATCGTAGGGCCAGTCGGGCAGCGACACCTCGGTCGGCGACCATGCCCAGCTTGCGCACCGCCTCGAGGGCGGCGCGGTCGACATCGGTGGCCGGCGCCTCCTTCATCCAGGCCGGGAAGTAGCCGACCTTCAGCCCGCTCACCGGCGCGCCGGCATCGAAGTCGAGCTTGCTCGGCACGCTGCCGACATCGCCGGCATCCGGGCCGGTGATCGCCTGCAGGACCAGCATCGTGTCCTCGACGCTTCGGGTCATCGGACCGAGCTTGTCCATCGACCAGCACAGGGTCATCGCGCCGGTGCGCGGCACGCGTCCGTAGGTCGGACGCAGGCCGGTGACGCCGCAGCGCATGCTCGGCGCGATGATGCTGCCCTCGGTCTCGCTGCCGATCGAAAATCCGACCAGACCGGCCGCGGTGGCCGCCCCGGGGCCGGCGCTGGAACCGGACGCGCCCTCTTCGAGCAGCCACGGATTCATGGTCTGGCCGCCGAACCAGATGTCGTTGAGGGCCAGCGCGCCAAGGCTCAGCTTGGCGATGAGCACCGCGCCGGCGGCCTGCAGCCGCGCGACGACCGCCGAATCCTGCGCAGGCACGCGATTGCGGAAGGGCTCGGCGCCGTAGGTGGTGGCGATGCCGGCGGTATCGAGCAGGTCCTTCACGCCAAAGGGAATGCCGTGCAGCGGACCGCGATAGTTGCCGCGCGGCGATCTCCGCATCGGCCTTGCGCGCGGCGGCAAGCGCCTGCTCGGGAACCAGCGTGATGATGCAGCGCAGCTTCGGATCGAAGCGGCGGATCCGCTCCAGGTAGATGCGGGTCAGGCGCTCGGAGCTCAGCTTGCGGGTCTCGATCCAGCGCGAAAGCCTGCTGACCGGCGCGAAGGCGATTTCGGCGTCGCTCATGGGCAGTGGCCCGGGATCGGCGGCGGAGCGGACGAAACGGTCGCGGCCGGGGCCGGCCGTCATGCCAGGCAGAACCGGGTTCCATTGCGTGGCCGGCGCGATCGTCGACTCGATCGCCACCTTGCGCGGGCCGGTGCGCCGCTCGTACACGGAAGCCAGGGTCCGGCGCCAACTCGAGGCCGCCATGTCGCGCTCGGCCGGCGTCAGCGACACCTGCACCAACTTTTCTGCTTCGGCAAAGGTATTTGCAGTTACTTCCGGACCGACTTGCGGCGCGGTGCCGAAGGCGGGCGGCGCGCCGGGGGGTGGAGTGCCCGGCGGCGCGGTCGTGGCTGGCGTGGCGGTTTGCGCTTCTACCGTCTGCGTGGCGACCACTGCGCCAAGTACACCGAGCGGCGCGTGGATCAGGAACTGGCGACGTGTATTCATGGCTGGGCCCTCGTCAACGAGTATATCGAGTTCCAGTAGTATCACCGCTGGCCGGAAACGAACATGGTTTGGGTCGGTCACGACGGCTCGGCCACAAAGGGAGACGACATGGAGTTGGTCGAATCGCGACAGGGGTCGGCACGGGTCCTGGCAATTGTCGGACGCCTGGACATCGGGGCCGCCGACGACTTCCGGGAAGCGCTGCTTGCCCGGATAGCGGACGGGCCACAGCGGCTGGTGCTGGATTTCAGCGGCGTCGACTACATCTCCAGTGCTGGCCTGCGCGTGCTGATGATCGCTTCGAAACAGGCACGCGCCGCCGGCGTAGGGGTTTCGATCGCCGCACTGCAACCGATCGTTGCCGAAATATTCCAGATCAGCCGTTTCGATACCTTGTTCACCTGCCATGCCACGCTCGCAGCGGCGCTGGCAGACGACCCGGGACTGCAGCCATCGCAGGCCCCCGCAGCGAGTCGAGGATCCGCGGACAGCGGCGACGGCATCACGGTTCGCTTCTGGGGCACGCGCGGATCGCTGCCGACGCCGTTGAGCCTGCCGCAGCTGCGTCAGAAGCTCGCTTCGGCGCTGGTGGCAGGTTCCGGCCTGAACCTGGACACGCTCGAGAAGGCGCGTGGTTTCGTCGACAACCTGCCATTCCGCACCGGCGGAACCTATGGCGGCAATTCCTCCTGCGTGGAAATGAGCGCGAGCGACGACAACGTCCTGTTGCTGGACATGGGCTCCGGCGCGCGGCTGGCCGGTCATGAGGCGCTACGCCGACTGGCCGGGCGGCCCGGCCAGTTCCATGTCCTCATGTCCCACGGGCACTGGGACCACATCATGGGTTTCCCGTTCTTCGCGCCGGCCTACATCCCGGGCCAGCGCATCCGGATCTACGGTTGCCATGAGCAGCTCGAGCATGCCTTCCGGCGCCAGCAGGCGGAGCCCGAGCTTTCCGGTGGATTTTTCCACGCTGGGCGCGCACATCGAGTTCGTCACGCTCGAGCCCGGCCGAAGCTACGACATCGCCGGCTACCAGGTCACGGCCAAGCTGCAACTTCATGGCGGGGACTCCTACGGCTACCGCCTCGAGCGCCATGGCAAGACGGTGGTCTATTCCACCGACGCCGAACACAAGCCCGAGCACACCGAGGATGTCCGCGGCTTCGTCGAGCTGTTCCGCAACGCCGACCTGGTGATCTTCGACGCCATGTATTCCCTGGCCGACAGCACATCGATCAGGGAGGACTGGGGACATTCGAACAACGTGGTGGGCGTGGAACTTTGCCAGCAGGCCGCGGCCAAGCGGCTGGCGCTGTTCCACCACGAACCGGTGAACGATGACGCCGCGATCGACCGGCTTTGCCATGAAGCGCAGCGGCTCGAGGAAATCACCCGATCCGGCGAGCGGCTCGAGATCGTGGCCGCCTACGATGGGCTCGAGATCGAACTGTAGCCCGTGACGATCCCGCCCGAACCGCCAGTGACGGAGCCGTCGACCAGAGGCTGGAAGCGGCGGCTGGCATCCGGTCGCGGGCGCGGGTGGGGGCCGCTTTCGCATTGCTGTTCTGCGCTTTGTTGCTGCTTCCGGATCCGGGAATGATTCCCGGCCTGCGCCAGCTTGGCTTCGATACCTACCAGACGTTGTGGCCGCGTACCCGGGTTGCCCAGCCGGCGGTGATCGTGGCCATCGACGATCGCAGCCTTGCGCGGGTCGGACAATGGCCCTGGCCGCGCGACGTGATGGCGCGACTGGTCGATCGCGTCGCCGCCAGGAAGCCGGCGGTGATCGGTATCGATATCGTGTTCGCCGAACCGGACCGCACATCGCCGGAGCGCCTGGCCGTGCAGTTCCGCGATGGCGATCCGATCGTGGCTGAACGCCTGCGGCGGATGCCGTCACACGATTCGATATTCGCCGACGCCCTGTCAGGGTCGCCCGTCGTGCTGGGCGTCATCGGCAGCGATACGGCGGGCGTGGGCGCCGAGGGATTCGCCCCGGCGCGCATCGTCGGCAAGCCACCTGCGTTGCAGGACTTCCGCGCCGGCGAGCGCAGCCTGCCGGAAATCGACAAGGCGGCGAGCGGCCGTGGCCTGTTCAATGCCGAGCTCGACGATGGCGTGGTGCGCCGGGCGCCACTGGTGGCCATGGTTGCCGGCTACCCATTGCTGTCGCTGCCGATGGAGTGCCTGCGGGTCGCCGCGGGCGAACCTTTCTTCAGTTTGCAGCGCAACGGAACGGGACCGCTGCGCGTTGTCATCGGCGACCTTGCCGTGCCCGCGCAATCCGACGGAAGCCTGTACGTGCACTACGCCGGACACAGTCCAGCCGTTACCTGTCGGCTGTGGATGTGCTCGAAGGGCGCGACGATCCGGACCTGCTCGCCGGCAGGGTCGCCCTGCTCGGGGTAACCGGACAAGGCCTGGTCGACCAGCAGTTGATACCCAATGGCGAGCGCCTGCCCGGCGTCGAGGTGCATGCCGAGATCATCGAGAACATTTTCGAGGGTTCGCTGCTGTACCGGCCCGGCTTCGCACGGCTGTTCGAGGCGCTCGCCTTCGCCCTGCTCGCCACGCTCGCCATCGCCTGGGTGCCGAGGATCCCGCCATTGCAGTCGACGCTTGTCTATTTCGTCAGCGCCGCGCTGTTGCTCGGCAACGGAGTCGGACTTTACGCCTGGCAGCGACAACTGTTCGATCCGCTGACGCCCTTGCTTGGGCTGACCGTGCTGCATGCCACGCTGGTGCTGGCCACCATGATGGCGATCGAACTCGAGCGCCGCCGCCTCGCCGAGCGCCTGGCCATCGAACGCGTGGAGGCCGCCCGCACCGCCGGTGAACTGGAGGCGGCGCGAAGGATCCAGACCGGCATGCTGCCCCGGCCGGAAATGGTGCTGGCCGGCGAGCGGCGCATCGACCTGTTCGCCGCCATGCGCCCCGCGCGCGAAGTCGGCGGCGACCTCTATGACTTCTTCTATCTGGATGGGCGTCGCCTGTTCGTCGCTGTCGGCGATGTGGCCGGCAAGGGCCTGGCGGCGGCGTTGTTCATGGCGGTGAGCAAGGCGCTGACCAAGAGTTCAAGCCTGCGCGGCGCGTTCGGCCTGACCGACCTGATGGCGGTCATCAACCGCGAGCTTGCTCGCGACAATCCCGACGATCTGTTCGTGACCTTGCTGGCGATGGTGCTCGACCTGGACAGCGGCCGGCTTGAATACTGCAATGCCGGCCACGAGCCCCTGCTGCTCGTTCGCGCCGACGGCAGCGTGCAGGTGATGGATGAGGGCGGCGGGCCGCCCCTGTGCGCGCTGGAAGACGCGGCGTACCTGAGTGCGGGATTCTCCATGCAACCGGGCGAGTGGCTGGCGCTGAGCTCGGATGGCATCACCGAGGCGATGTCGCCCGACGGCGACCTGTTCGGACGCGATGCGCTGCGGGCCCTGCTCCGCGCGACTCGCCATGCGGATGGCAGCGCCGAGGTCCTGGGGCGCTATCTGCTCGGACAGGTCGCGGATTTCGAGGCGGGAGTCGACCAGGTCGACGACCAGACGCTCCTGCTGCTGCGCTGGCTCGGGCCTGCGTCGTCGCGGGCCGCGGAAAAAATCTAGCGAACGCTGACTTCCACGCGGCGGTTTTGCGGCTCGTCGACGCCGCGCTCGGTGGCCACCAGGGGCTCGCGCGCGCCGCGTCCCGCCACGCTGATACGGTCCGCCGGAACATCGAGCGCGACCAGCATTTGCTTGACCCGCTCGGCGCGCTGCAACGAGAGCGCGTCGTTGTCGTCGTCGCTGCCGACCCGATCGGTGTGGCCGATGACAGTGACTTCGGGCGATGGCCGCTGGCGCATTTCCTGGAGCATCGCGTTGATGGTCGACTTCGACTCCTCGGTGAAATCGTCGCTGCCACTCAGGAAATAGACCGTGAACGATTTCGGCGCGGGCGGCATCGCGGCGAGCGCCGGGCCGAATTGCCTGTCGATGGTTTTCCGATCGGCGCTGCCCGCCCGCAGTTTTCCGCCCGCGCTGGATTTCGCCGACGCGTAGGCGCTGTCGAGCAGGACTTCCTCGCCCGTCGCGGCTTGCGGCGATCGCGCCGGTGCTGCCATCGGCCTTCGGCAACAGCACGATGGTGTCCCTGGAGGTGGCGCACGCGGACAGCAGGCAGGCCGCCAGCAGGGAAGCGAGCCACGCGGAATGCGCGCGCATCAGCGGGTGCGAACCAGGAATTCGGTGCCGCGCACGGCCAGGATGGTCGAGCGCGTCCGGACGGTCATCGCATCCGGCGAATGTTTTGCCAGCTTGCCCGACACCGCCGAGAGCGTGCCGCGCTGAAGGGTGCTGTCGAAATGGCCTTCATGGGTCGTCTGGTCGAAGTCGAAGCGGTTGATCGCCAGCGTACTGCCCGGCCCAAGCGCCATGCGCGAATTGTCGAGAAAGGTAATTCCGGCGCTGCCGTCGCGACCGGTGCGCAGTGTGTCGGACGCCTCGATGACAGTTCCCACGGGCGCCGGCAGGCGCTGTCCATCGCGCTCGATGAAAACCGATCCCCTGGATGTCTTGACCTGGCCCACTTCGCCCGCCATGGCCGACAGGGCCGGTGCAAGAAGCAGGGCCGACAGCACGGCCGCTCGTCCGACTATCCACAGTTGCATCCGATGCCTGCCTTGGAACGGAAGATGTCGGCGAAAGCTTGCACTCCGGCGGGACAAGGATCAAGCGGGCCGGACCGACCGGGGCCCTCGCCTACTCCTGCAAGCGCCGGAGCAGCGCGTCGTAGTCCGGATTCCTGATGTCCACGTAGATGAACCGCTGCTCGTCGTTGTCGATGATGTCGCTGTTGACTGGACGGTTGTGCTTGTACAGGACGATTACCTTCGGTGCGTTCCCATTGCAGAAATTCGCCACCAGCTTTGGAATCATCCGCAACTGGTTCGAAACGATGACGATGTCCGATTCGATGGCCGAATTGATCAGCTGGCGAAGCTTCTCCGGTTCCTCGCCGACGACCAGGCGAACATCCGGGCTTGCGGAAAAGCAGGCGAATTGACGGCGGTCGTAATCCGCCCTGCTTTTCTTGAAGCTCTCGATTTTTTCCTGCGACCAGCCCAGCTTTCCAACGCTCCGTTCGACAATCCTGAGGCCCCTGTTGGCGCCATCGGAAAAAACAAGGAGCGACCTGCCTGACGTCCCGAGCCGCTGCATCAATCCATCCAGGAAGGCCTTGAACTCCGATACCTCGAACAGCAGTTCCGCCGATTCGATCTGCTCGAAGCTGTCGTACTCCTTCAGCTGATCCTTCCTCAGGCTCCAGACCGGCATGTAGGTTTTCCATGGTGTCTCGACCACTCCGGTATCCCCTTGCCTGATGTGCACCAGCAGCTTCAGGCCGCGCTTGGGGTACAGGGATTTGATTGGCGCGCGGGCCCTTGCCTCCGAGTAGGTTCGCGGCAGGTCCAGTCCGTCCTGGAACCCGGGAAATTTCGCCTGGATCAGGCTGAAGCAATTCCGGCGCGGCCCGTCCAGGCGGAAGTTGATCACGGTGGCGCTGGCTGGATCTGCGTCCGGATCACTGGCGAACTGCGTCGCAAGATCTCCAACATGCGCGGCCAGGGCTTCGAAGGAATCGATATTCCAGTCAAGCAGAAGCTTGTCCGACAAGGCGATCGTGAGGGAGCGCAGGCTTCCCAGGTCCGCCGGATTCGGCTGGCTCCTGGCCTGGAGGACTTGGTTGACGCCGAGAAAATCGAAAACATCGGGAGCAGCGGGCCGGCGCCGCGCCAGCGCTCGCTTGAGCCACTTGGCGATCGTGCTTCCGGTCGAGATATCCCGGGGCGCCTCGCCGACCAGCAGATAGCTGGCGTTGCTTCTTTCAGAGCTGAAGGGCCTGTGGATGTAGCGAAACCCCAGGCTCAATCCCAACTTGTAGAACGCGTTGAACTGGATCAGTTGGTCAGTGAAGCCGGCGACCGTTGGCTCGATCGTGAAGTAGGTCTGTTTCATCTGGAAAGGCGATCGATCAAGTTCGGAGCCAGGAGTGCGACATTGCCCGCGAGGATAATGCCTTTGGCTCCGCCTCCAAAGTCCGACCGAAGCAGGCTCCCACCGCGGTGGGGCTTCCCGCTCCGTCGTCCTACCGTCGCTTGATGCCCAGCGTCGCGGTTCGGGTCAGCCCCGAATAGCTCGCCGAGATCGTCACCGAAGCCGCCTTCCTGGTGGCGACGGTCGTGACGACGAAGTTCGTCGAGCTGGCCCCGGCGGGAACGAGCACGCTCGCCGGCACTTTTGCCAACGCCGTGTTCGACGAGAGCAGCGAGACCAGTGCGCCGCCCGCTGGCGCCGCCTTGGTGAGCGTCACGGTTCCAGTCGAGGAAACGCCACCGACGACGCTGGCCGGATTCAGCGACAGCGACGACAGCGTCGCCGCCGGCACCGGGTTCACGGTCAGCGTGCTGGTCTTGCCCACTCCGGCGTAGCTGGCCGACAGCGTGCCGACGGTCGAGACCGATACCGGAGAAGTGTTGATGACGAAGCTGGCGCTGCTCGCGCCCGCCGGGACAGTCACGCTGGCCGGCACCGATGCTGCGGGGTTCGCGCTCGACAGCGCCACTGCCGCGCCGCCTGCCGGCGCCGCGCTGGTGAGCGTCACGGTGCCGGTGGCGACGTTGCCGCCGACCACGGGATTGGGGCTGGCGCCGACCGAGGCCAGCGCCGCCGTTGCCGGAGGTGGCGGGTTCCATCCGAGCTGCACCACTTCGAAATCGCTGGCGCTCAGCGTCGAGAACGCCGGATTGAGCACGCCGTTGTTCCAGCGCACGTCGAAAGTGCCGGTGATGTAGAGGTCCGAGCCGTTGTCGGCGACGATCAGCCCGTACTTCTGCATCGCGCGGAAGATCTTCTGCGATATCGGGTCGGTCGTGCGCATCGCCGGGTCCTGGCCATTGACGCTCGCCTTCAGGCGCAGGCGCGCGCCCATCGGCAGTGCGCCCGCCGTGGTGCCCGGCCCGATGCGAGGCCGGATACACGTAGCCGTTGGTCGCGCGCACGGTCACGCGCAGGGCATGGCCGAATCGGCCACTGCCGTATCGCAGGCGTCGTCGTAGCGCACCAGTCCCGGGAAATATCGCCAGCCCGGCCGCATCGGCCGAAGTCCAGCCATCGGGCCGGCGATCGTTCGTGTTCATGTCGAAGAACGCGCCCGAGCCGGCATACCACCTGCCCTGGGTGCTGTTGTAATAGACGTTGTAGAGCTCGTACAGATGACGGTTGCTGCAATCGATCATCAGCAGGTGGCGATCGCTCGAGCTGCGCTGGTCGACGTTGGCCGGCGCGCCGCCCTCGACCCAGTGGGTCTGCGTGATCGCCTGTGCCGGGATCGGATAGAAGGGAAGGCCCTGGCCGGTGCTGTAGTCGACGCCGTCGCTCTCGTCCCAGTACTGGAAGGTGACGGCCTGCTTGGCCTGGGTGCCGTCGACGACGGCGTAGGGCATGCCGTAGATCGCCGACGCTGCCTGGCGACTCCTCGCCGCCGAAATCCGGATGCAGGCGCCGCGTGCCGCCGTTGTTGATGAAGGCGATGTAGCTGGCCGAGTTCGGATCCACCGGCGCGGTGCGGACGTCCAGGTTCCACCAGTTGTCGGCCGGAAACACCGGCAAGGGCGCCGGGCGGCGGCGCGCCCTGCACGGGCACCGAAGCCGGGCACTGGGCAAACGCAGGACCCGCACATCCGAGCGCGAATGACAGGAGCACACCAACGGCGAGTCGGACCATGGACATTCTCCCCTGGAAAAAATGTGAGCCGGCTCTCAGTCCAGCAGGACGCAGTAGGGTAGGTTTCTACTACTCTTCGGAGTAGCTGTCTACTATTCCACAGGGTCGCAAGTCACCGGTTTTCGAATCGAGAGCGAAAACGGCTTTCAACGGGACCTTGCAGCTGTCCACCGTCCACCCCCCCAATTCAAGAAGTGGAGAACCGAAATCATGAACTTGAACACGAAAATGAAGACTGTTTGCGTGGCCCTGGCATTCGCCTTGCCCGGCGCGGTGATCGCTGCGCCGAAGGCCCAGACGCCGCTGGTGCAGCCGAGCGGATTCCAGTGCTCATGGAGCGACGGCAGCGCTGCCTCGAGCTGGGATGACAGCAATACCAACGCGCCCAATCCCGCCGGCAGCAAGTACGGTGGTGATCTGGAAACGACGGTCCTCTATGGCTGGAGTTGCGATACCGAAGGCACCATCACCAGCGGCTCGGGCGTGCTCAAAGTCGAGACGGACCTGAGCACGGATTCATCGGCCGTGTATCACTACGCCTGCTCGGGCATCGCGCCCGACGGCTCATGCACGGGGACTGTCGATGGAGCCGCCTGGTGGGCCTCCATCACGACCGCCCTGGATGCCACGGCCGGGGCCAACTGCCCGGCCGGCGTCTACGCGTATTCCACCGATGGCGAAGGCGAGGGGCTGTCGGTCAGCGGCGGTGTGAAATCGATGATCCCGGGCAAGGGCAATGGCCCGCAGAACTATCCGAAGACGTCCATGGAACCGTGCACCTACAATCCGCTCTGATCCGGAAAGTTGGCGCATTTGCGAAAAGCCCAGAGCGGCCCGAAGTTTCGGGCCGCTCTTTTTTTCCTCTGTAAAGAGCCGGTAATGTCGCTCGGTTTTGGTGCAAACTGATAGCCCGAGCTGCCTGAAAAGAATCGGCGCACCATGAGCAAACTGTCCTTGCTCGATCTTGGTTTCTTCATCGCCGAGAGCGAGGCCAGCCCCAAGCACGTGGCGGGCCTGCAGATCTGCAAGCGGCCGGCCAAGTCGACCGCCGCCTTCGCGAAAAACCTGTACCGGGAATTCCTGGACTTCACCGAGGTGAAGCCGCCGTTCAACCGGGTCATCAATTTTTCGCTGACAGCGATGCCGAACTGGCAGGAGGCCGAGTCGTTCGACATCCGCCAGCATGTTTTCTACCACAAGCTGCACAAGGGCCATAACGACCGCGAGTCCTTGTACGAGCTCGTCGCGGAATTGCACACGCCGATGCTGGATCGCTCGCGCCCGCTGTGGGAAGTGCACGTGATCGACGGGCTCGAGGGCGGCCGGTTCGCCCTGTACCAGAAGATGCACCATGCCGTGGCCGACGGCGTCACCATGACGCGCTGGACCGCGGAAGCCTTGGCGCACTCGCCCGACGACCTGGAGTTGATCCCGATCTGGACGATCAGGCATGTCGGGCCTTCGATCAAGCGCAAGAAGCTCGGCCAGGAAATGATGTTCTCGGCCTGGGAGCAACTGGTCGGCACCAGCCTGCGCGTTTTCGGCATCGCCCGGCTGGCCGCGATGCTGTTCCTCGAGAGCATCAAGCTGACCAAGAACGCCATCGCGCTGCCCTTCGTTTCCAGCGCCAGGACGCCACTGACCGGACAGGTGACCGCCGGCCGCCAGTTCACCACCACCAGCGTATCGATGGAGCGCGTCAATCGGATCCGCAGGCGGACCCGCTCGACCGTCAACCACGTCGCGCTGACCTGCCTGGACGGGGCCCTGCGCCGCTACCTCGAGCGACCAGGGCGTCGAACTCGCGCGCCCGATCACCATCCAGATGCCGGTCAATCTGCGCGCCGAGGGCGAGAAGTCGGCGGGCAACAAGATCGGCATCATCCAGGTGGAGTTGTCGCCGCCGACCGACGACCCGTATGTGCGCTTGCGCAATATCGGCTATTCGCTGCGCAACGTGCGCACCATGATCGACGGCGTCGTGCCCGAGGCCATCGAGTCCTACACCGTCATCACCGGGCTGGTGGCGCAGCTCGCCGAAATCCTGCAAGCTGAGCGACACCCTGCCGCCGATGGGCAATACGCTTGTTTCCAACGTACCCGGGCCCAAGGACGCACCTGTACCTCAAGGGCGCCATGGTGGAGGAGATGCATCCGATCAGCACCTTGCCGCCCAGCAACCTGCTCAACATCACGCTCTTCAGCTATGCCGGCGAGCTGTTCTTCGGCCTGATCGCCACCGAGCAGCTGCCGAACCTGCAGCGCCTGGGCGAATACGTACAGGACGCGTTCGTCGAACTCGAGGATTCGGTGCGCGAAGGATAGGAAGCAGATGAAAATCCATATTCTTCCGAAGATCATGGGCATTCTCCCGCCGCGCATTTTCTGGCTGCATGGCTATCGCCTGAAGCGAATCGTGAATGGTTCATTCTGGTTCTGGCCGCTCATGGTCATCCTGGCGACGGTGTTCGGCGCGCTGCCGATGGTCAGGTGGTTCGATGCGCATGGCTACCAGATCGCCTTCCTCTGGAAAGGCCTTACCGTCGACCAGGCGCAAGTCATCGTGGGCAGCTTCTCGGCATCGATGCTGACCTTCCTGGTGTTCGTGTTGTCGTCCTTGCTTACCGTGGTCACGCTGGCCAGCGCGCAGTTGACGCCCAGGATCATGGCCTTCACCTTCGCCGACCGGCAGGCGAAGGTGCTGACCTGCATGCTGCTGTTTTCGTTCCTGTTCGGGACCGCCATCCTCGGCCAGGTTGGCAGCGACCATGTGCCTTTGGCAGGCGTCAAGATCACCATCATCAGCGTCCTGGTCACGATCATCCTTTTCCTTCGCTTCATACCCCACCTGGGGATGAGCCTCAGGCCGATTTCGCTGATGCGAAAGGTTGCCGAGGAAGGGCATGCCGCCATCGAGAGCATCTACCCCAGGCAATACGGCGCCGCGGCATCCGAGAAGGCGGAGCGCATACCCCGAGCCCTGATGCGCAAGGAAGCTCTTACTATTTCCTACAATGGGCCCTCGGGTGTCCTGATGGCATTCAGCGTCGATGGCCTGGTCATGGCGGCCGAGGCCGCAGGCTGCACCATCGAGCTCGAACAGCAGGTGGGAAATTTCGTGTCCAGGGGCGATCCGCTGTTCAAGACCTTTCCTCCGGATCGACCCGTCGATGGCCGGGTGCTGCATCACCTGGTCGCCATAGGCGATGAGCGGACACTGGAACAGGACCCGGTGTTCGCCTTCCGCGTGATAGTGGACATCGCCAGTCGCGCACTGTCACCGGCGGTCAACGATCCAACCACGGCGGTACTGGCGATCGACCAGCTCGAGCGGATGCTGCGTGATCTCGGCACCCGGCAGCTTGACCCCGGGATGATCTACGACAGCAAGGACAATCTGCGGCTGATCTACCCGGTGCCGGACTGGGAGGACTACGTGAGCCTGGCCGTCAGCGAAATCAGGCTGTACGGAGCCAACAGCATCCAGGTGCCGCGCAGATTGCTGGCCTGCCTGGAGCATCTGATCGAAATACTGCCGAAGTCACGCGCGCCGGCCTTGCGCAAGGAACTGCTGCTGCTCGACAAGGCCGTCAAGCGGGAATTCGTCGATACCGAAGACCAGGAACGCATGTCCACCGGCGACAGGCAGGGCTTGGGCGGCACCGACACCGACAACTAGCGACCGAAGCCAACTATCCGCCCAGGATCCCCTTCAATATATTCATTTTCGACTTGGGCTTTTCTTCCGGCTCGTCTTCCTGCTCTTGCTCGTCCATGCCGGACATGTCCATGCCAATCGGAAAGATCGTCGTCGACTTCACCCGGACCCGGACATTCCATTCGGGATCCCAGGGCGTCGCGGGATTCGCTGGCTTGGGTGGATACACAAAATGCGTTTCAGGCCCGAAGGCGACCATGCGCAACATGCCGCCGCTGCTGTCTTCGCCGCGGCCACCGGCGGCGCCGAAGATTCCCTTCGGCATCGCGCAACTCTTGACCTCGGGTCCGAGCAGCACGCGTTCCTTGATCCACTTGTCGACCGTGGAAGGCGGCAGGTAATCCATGATCCCTGCTCCGGCATCCCCGGTTTCCGCGCTGCTCCAGAAAACGGTCGCATCGCCCTTTTGACCAACGGCGTGCAGGAAATAGCCCTGCGCCCGACTGACCGATTGCCAGTTCCAGGTGATGCCCGAATCAACATCGCCCGTGCTTCGCAACTGGATCTTCGGCATGAAGTCCTGGGCGGCCTCCAGCTGGAACTTGAGCGATTCGGGCATGCCGTCGCCGGTGATGGCGTGACCGCCGATCGTGGAAGCATCGCTGGGAACGTTTTGCCGGTTCTTTTCATTCGGCCAGGTGACATAACCCGGTCCGACCTTGGCTGTCCGGTCGGGCACGTAGCGGCCCTGCATGGCGCCACTTGCCTTGACCTTGCCATCGGTCGAACTCATCTCGATGACGGTGGGCTGACCAGGCCGAACGGTCGACCCACAGCCCCAATAGATCAGGATGCGCACCTTGAAGTCGGTCGGCTCCCCGGCTGGCGAGCCTTGGCGCCCGGCAGGCTCTTTGTACGGCAGCAGGCTGAGGCTCTTGCCAAGTTTCAGGCCCGCGGGAATCGACTGCTGTGCTGGAACGCCCGGCTTCAAATTATTCAATACGGCGATGTCGAGGTATTGGCCGGGCGAGCCGGTGTAACGCGTGGAGCCGTAAACATTGCCTCCGCTCTTGCCGCCAAAGGCACCCATGGCAAGGCCGCCCATGAATCCCATGTCGGGCATGCCGGCAAACCCATGGGTGGCGATATCGATCCAGACTTGCGTCTTCGGACTCTTCTGCTGCTGACTTGCTGCCGGCGCAACGGCCACCACGGCCGTCATCGCGATCAGGCAACCACGCTTGAAACCCTTGTTAGTGGACATGATGCGCTCCCTATTTCGACCGACAGGTGCATTTGCCTACCTTGCCAATTGGTACAGGTACTCCACGAACGACATCACCGCACCGTCGAAGCCCTGCACCTTCGGGTTCGACGACTCGATCAGATAATACTCGTCCGGCGCGTGGGCGCCGCTGCCGTTGCCCAGGCCGAAGTGGCCGGAAGCCAGCTTGAGCGGCTCGCCGGTGAACACGTAACCGGGATAGGAGCCGGCATTGCGCGGCCACAGCAAGGGATCGATGCCCATCTTCTTGAGCGCCGCGACCTGCGACTGGATCAGCGGGGCGCTGGACGCCGTGCTGGTCGGATCGTAGCCGCCGCTGACATTGACCTCGATGTCGCCGAAGCCGTGCTTGGCCAGGTGCGCCTTGAGCGCGGCAACGGCGTCGTCCTTCTTCATGTCGGGCACCAGGCGCATGTCGATCTTGGCCACGGCCTGATGCGCCAGTATCGTCTTGCCGCCGACGCCCGTGTAGCCGGCGACCAGTCCCTCGATGTTCACCGTCGGCTGCGACACGAGCCGCTCGTTGGCCTGTTCCCAGCTCAGGTCGTCGATCCAGTGCTTGACGCCGAGTTGCTCCTTCATCTGCGCCTCGCTGCGCTGCCTGGCAACGGCGGCGATCATCGCCTTGTGCTCGGCGCTCAACGGAAGCGGCTGTCGGATAGCCGTCGATGGTGATGGTGTTGCCGTCGGCCGACACCAGGGTGTCGAGCGCCTTGACCAGATGCCAGGCCGGACTGTCGACCATCGCCTTCAACGACGAATGGACATCCTTGGCCGGTCCCCGTCCCCATTTCTCGCCGCTCGACACCAGCTCGAGCTCGACCACGCCCTTTGCGCCGAGGCTGACGGTCACGATGCCGTCGCGATCCTGCGACGCCGAGGGCATGAACACGCCGATGGTCTTGCGCAGCGCGGCCTCGACTTCGGGCCGGTGCACGATCTGGCCGATATGCGGCGATCCGATCTCCTCCTCGCCTTCGGCAACCAGCACCAGGTTGACCGGCATTTTCTTGCCCGGCGCCGCGAATGGCGTGCAGCGCCGCGAGGAACGCCGCCTGCGGTCCTTTCTGGTTGACCGCGCCGCGGCCCATCATCACTTTACCGAGGCCCGGCTTGTCGACCAGCCGCGCTTCCAGCGGCGGCGAGGTCCACTCCGCCGGGTCGAACTGCTTGACGTCGTACATGAAGTACAGGCCGACGGTCGTCGCCGCGCCGGCATCGAGCGTCGCGAAGACGCCGGGCTTGCCGTCGGTCTGGATGACGCTGACCTGCTGGAAGCCGGCCTCCCGCGCCAGCTTCGCCATGTGCTCGGCGCCCGCCGGGTAGTTCAGATTCTCGGCCGCGATCGACGGCAGGGCGATCCAGTCCTGCAGGCGCTTGACCGATTCGTCGTGGCGTTTGCTGACTTCGGTCCGGATGGCGTCGAATTCAGCCGCCGCTGCCTGGCCCGGAGCGGCGGCAATGGCGATCGCCGTGATCACGGCCGCGACGGATTTCCGATTCATTCTGGGCAGATGCATGGCCATGCTTTGGCTCGATGGAGGGAAGGGTCGAATCTACTTTACCGGCGCGCGTGGCGTAAAGAAGCAGCACCATGCTGAAAGAGGCATCAATGACGCGCTTGTGGTTCCACTGTCCGGAGAAAGGCAGGAATCTGACCGGCTGGATATCGGCGCGGATGCGGGAGTATCCTCCGTTCAGGTTGCAATTTGGCGCATCGATCTCGACGACAAGTGGGCTGACATTTGGGAGTGTTGATCATGGCAAGTCTGGGACATCAGCGGTTCGCGCGTGGTCGGATATCGATCCTGCTTCTTCTCAGCCTGGCCGCGGGATGCGGCCAGAAGCCGGCGGAGAGTCCCGCTGCCAGTCCGGCCCCTGCGCCAGTTGCGCAGACGGCGCCTGCACCGGCCCCTGCGGAAGCGGCTCCTCCCGTCGCCGCCCAAGCCTGGACGCCCGCTGCCCTGGACGAATTGCTGGCTCCGATCGCCCTGTACCCGGATCCGCTTGTCGGACAGATCCTGGCTGTTTCCACCACGCCCCAGGAAGTGCTCGATGGCGCCAACTGGCTCCTGCTCAATCAGGAGTTGCAGGGCGACGCACTGACCAGCGCGGCGACCAAGGCCGGCTTCGGACCGGCAATGCTCGCTCTCGTGCACTTTCCGACCGTGGTGGACATGATGGCCACGGAAATGGACTGGACCCGCCAGGTCGGCCAGGCCTACCAGGCCGACCCGAAGGCCGTGCTCGATTCGATCCAGCAACTTCGGGCAGAGGCCTATCGCGCCGGCAACCTGATCACCACCCCGCAACAACAGGTCAAGGTGGTCAACGATGCAGGCCGCGAATTTGTCGAGATCCAGCCGACCAATCCGGAAGTCGTCTACGTGCCGCAGTACGACCCGGCCCAGGTGTACACGACGCCTGCGAGCACCCAGGTCGTGTATGTCGATGATCCCAACACGGTCAGCACCAGCTCGGCCGTTGCCAGTTCCGCGATCAGTTTTGGCATCGGCATGTTGCTTGGCGCGATGATCTTCAATGACCACCACGACTACTACTACCCGAACTGGGGCTATGGCGGCGTGTACTACGGCGGCAGGCCGTGGGGTTACAGCAGTTACGTCTACCGGCCCAATTACTACGGCGGCTGGGGTGCGGCCAACGGTTACTACCGCCCGAACAACTATCGTTACGGCTACAACAATTTCAACAACAACATCAACGTCAACATCAATAACAACAACTACTACAACCGCTTCGAGAACAACAACAACCTGCGGCAGAACGGGGCGAACAGTCCGATCGGGCAGAATCGTCCGGACCGCCGCCCGGGCGCGAGCACCCTGCCGGCCAACGCGAATCGTCCCGGCGGAGCCGATCGTCCGGCGCTGTCCAGCATTCCTGATCGCGGGAAGGAATCCAGTTGGAAGGGCCAGAGTACCTATGCCGGCGCCAAGCGCGACAAACAACCAGGCAGTCAGCGCCCAGGCGACGGGACACGGCCCGGTGCGCAAGACCGACCCGAGCACCCGTCCCGGTAATCAGGACCGACCGAACCAACGGCCTTCGACCTCTGGACCGCCCGAGCTCACGCCCGGCGAATCAGGATCGCCCCTCCAACCGGCCGCAGCAGCAGGACAAGAGTCGCGAACAGCGTGGCTATCCGAGCCAGAGTCAGAATCGCGCCAGTGGCAACGCCTCCAATCGGCAGTCGCAGGATCGTTCTTCGTCACGAAGCTCGGGTTCTTCGCAGAACCGGAGTCGCCCTTCGACGAGTTCGGGCCAGCAGGCGCGTTCCTCGAGTCAGCGCGGTCGCAGCAGTTCGCATCCTCGAAGTCAGGTGGACGCTCCTCCAGTCGCCCATCGCGCAACTGAACTTGAACTCATCCAGGAGCTGCCTTCATGCAAATCGAATCTGAAATGATGGGTCAATCCCGGCGGAAGTTCTGGGTGCCGACGCTGGCGCTGATGCTGACGATCTGCGCGCTGCTCGTGTCCTGCAAACCTGCGCCCCCGCCGGGAATGTTTGCCAGTCCCGAGCAGGCCACTGACGCGCTGGTGGCGGCATTTCGCCAAGACGACAAGGCTGCCTTGGCCAAGTTGTTCGGCCCAGGCAGCGAGGCAATCCTGGACTCCGGTGACCCGATCTCCGACAAGGCCGATCGGGCCGAATTTGTCGCCGCCTATGACAAGAAGCACGCACTGATTGCAGACGGCGAAGACACCCGCACGCTGCAGATCGGCGACAAGGATTGGCCGCTGCCGGTTCCGCTGGTTCGCAAGGATGGATTCTGGCACTGGGATGGCGCCTCCGGCGTACAGGAACTTGTGTATCGCCGCATCGGCGGCAACGAACTGAACATCATCGAGGTCATGCAGACCTATGTCGCCGCCCAACTCGATTACGCGACGCAGGCGCACGATGATCAACCTGCCGGCCTCTACGCCAGAAAGCTGATCAGCACGCCCGGCAAGCACGATGGCCTGTTCTGGCCCGCGGTCGAGGGCGAAGCGGAAAGCCCGATCGGGCCGCTGATTGCAACGGCCGGCGACGAAGGGTATTCGGCTCCTGCGGCAGGCGCCGCTGCGGCCGCCCCCTATCACGGCTATCGCTTTCGCATGCTGCTATCCGCAGGGGCGGCGGCTGACGGAGGAGCACGCGACTATCTTGTCGACGGAAAGCTCAGTGGCGGATTCGCGCTGCTGGCCTATCCCGCCGACTACGGAAACAGCGGCGTGATGAGTTTCATGGTCAACCACAATGGCGTGGTTTTCCAGAGCGACCTCGGCGCCGATACCGCAAAAATCGCGACGGCCATGACTGCGTTCGATCCGGGCGAAGGCTGGGCGCCGGTACCTGCCGATTCGATGGTCGCCGCTGACCAGGCGAGCGAGTAGCCGCCGCGCACACAGCGTGCGTCCCGTCGATCAAGAAGCCCCGCCGAAGCGGGGCTTTTTGATTCCGCCTTCTCCCGCGGTGGACTGCTAGAGTGGAACCTCAATCATTCTTGCTCGAAGGACGCTCCGCTCATGCCACTACTCTCTTTCACATCCGGCCGCACAGTCGCCCGCAGTCTGTCTTCGTTGCTGGTGGCCCTGCCCCTGCTATTGGGATCCGCTGCCTCGAGTCGCGCCGCCGATGCACCGGCCGGATCGGCCAAGGCCGTGTTCACCGACAGCTCGGCCGCCGGACTGGAAGGGACCAAGCGTGTCGCGATCACCAACGTGATGGTGTCGTTCCAGGCGTCCTCGGGCGACCAGACTTCGACCAATGGCATGTTCGCGCACAAGAGCGACACCTCGTCCATCATCCAGATGCCGGACATGGATCCGGTTCTTCTCGCCGCGATCACCGACCAGATCCATGCGCAGTTGAAGGCCGATCTGACGGCCGACGGCTTTGAGGTTCTGCCCGAGGCCACGGTGCTCGCCAGCCCCTCCTACCAGAAGATCATCAAGCTGGCCGGCATCAGCAATTTCTCGAAATTCCAGAATCGCGACGGCGATACCCTGCTGGTCGGTGCCAGCGGATTGACTCCGTATCTGCCCTACAACGCCGAGACCGGGTCTTTCAGTTCGCCTGCCTCGAACGGAGTGCACATCAAGGGCTGGGTCTCGGGCATGGGACAAAAAAGTTCCACCCCGGGCGGCCCTTCCGCCACCTCGATCGCCTCCATCTACCAATTGCCCGGGTTGGAAGTTGAGCTGGCCAAAGAGTTGAACGCGCATGTCGTGAAAGCCACTTACCTGGTCACGCTGGGATCGACCAAGGCGAGCATCAGCGGCCGCTTCACCGACTACAACAACCACACGGGCGAGGCGTTCGCGCAGGTCGGCGTGAAAGCCGGGCAATCGCGGATCGCCTTCCGCACGCCGAATGGAAATCCCAAGTGGCAGAAAATCCCGGCGGTCAAAGTCTCTCCCGCCAAGGATGGTGATGTCGTCGTCACCCTGGCCGAGCCGCTGCTCGGCGGTACCGGGTTCCTCGACGTGCAATCTTCGAAGGAGGGCAAGGGCTTCCTTGGCCTGGGTGGCGGCGCGGACACGCAGTTCTTCTTCACCGTATCGATCGGCAACCCCGATGCCTACCGCGAGGAAGTCGTCGGCTTGATCAAGGATGCGCAAACCAGTCTGCTTGCCCTGGTGAAGCAGCAGTAGGCCGCTAGCGAGCCAGGTACTCGGCGCGCGCCTGCGCCAGGTTCATGCCGGAGCGGCGCAGGCGATCCAGCTCGGCCAGTTGCGCGGCGTGATTGGCCTTGATCCGCGCCATGGCCGGCGCGAAACGCGGCTCGCCGTCGAACACCCACATCTGCGGCATCGGCGTGCCGAGTTGCCAACGCCCCTGGAATCCGCTTGATGCCAGCGCATCGAGCAGCTTCACCGCCTCGTCGGTTCGACCATTGAACAGGCAACCCAGAATTTGTATTGCTGCGTTCCCGCCTGATGCAACGGGCTGAAGCCCGAGACCTGCTTTTCGAACGCCGCCGCACCTCGGCCGCCGGCGGTTGTCGCCGCTGCGCCTGCAGCAGGGAAACCAGATTGATTGCCTGGAAGGTACTGAATTCGTTGCCTACCGCACCCAACGCATTTGACTTCCAGGAGTCGAGCAGCAGGTGCTCGGCGCCGTCCAGATCTCCGAGGGCCAGTCGCAGGGTTTGCTCAATGAGCGCCCGACTCGCTGGATCTTCAGTCGTCGAAAGCAGTTTCCTGGCGGCAGCCTCGGCCTCGGCGCGGCGGCCGAGCACAGCCAGTGCGATGTAGCGCCGGTCGTCCTTGGAGGCGGCAACTTCCTGGTTGAGTCCGAGCGTCTGGTTGAAGGAGGTGAGCCATTCAAGCGCGCTCTTGTTTTCGGGATCCGCGTCCAGGTATCGGCTGGCGATGAACGCGCCGCGCGCCTGGTCCTGGTTGTCATTGTAAAGATGAAGTTCCGTCTCTATCGCGGATTCGGCATTCACTGCGCGTAGCTGGTCCAGCACGGCGAAGGCCTCCCGACGCTTGCCCTGCAGATTCAGCAGGTGGGCCAGGTCGCGCAGCACGTCGGGGTGCAGCGGATCGATTGCACGCGCAGTCTCCAGCTCCTTCACGGCTTCCGCGCCGCGTCCGGTCGAGGCCAGCAGCCATTGACGATCGAGGTGCGCTTCGACCATGGCGGGGTTGATCTCCAGCGCGCGATCCAGCGCCGCCATCGCCTTGACGTTGTCATCGCGCCGTTGCATAGATGCCTCCCTGCGCCAGGTACGCCACGGCCTCTTTCGGATCCAACTTCAACGCCAGGTCCACCTCCCGCTGCGCCGCCGGCACCACCTCGCTTTCCGGCCGGTCGAGCGGGCCCAGCCAGCTGAGCGCAAGCCAGGCATGGCCCGGCGCGTAGTCCGGCGCCTCAAGGGTGATCGCCAGGAAATCCTCGTGGGCCATTTTCACGTTGGCCTCGCCACCGGCGTGGAACTTGCCGCGGCCACGCAGGAATTGTTCGAACAGCGCCGGGCTGATGTCGCCGCTGTCGCGCGCGAAGCCGCCGCTCCACCGGCCATCAATGCGGCATGAGCGCCTTGAGGATGTTGTCGGCGATGTCGTCCTGCACGGCGAAGATGTCGTTCATCTCGCGATCGTATTTTTCCGACCACAGATGGGTGCCGTCGCTGGCCGATATCAACTGCGCGACCACCCGCATGGTGTTGCCGGAGCGACGCACCGAGCCTTCGAGCACGGCGTCCACATGCAGCGCCTTGGCCACCTCGGCAATGGTGGCCGCCTTGCCCTTGAACGAGAACGACGAAGTGCGCGCGGCCACCCGCAGATCCGGGTTCCTTGGCCAGCAGGTTCAGCAGTTCCTCGGAAAGCCCGTCGCCGAAGTGTTCGTTGGCCGGGTCATCGCTCATGTTGACGAAGGGCAGCACGGCAATGGACTTGTTGCCCGGGATCGGGGCCGGCCGGTCGTCGCGGCTGGCTTGCACCGCCGCCGGGCCGCTGTCTGCATGCAGGACCGGCTGCCACCAGCGCATGCCGGCGAACACCCCGAGGCCGCCCACGGCCGCCACGGTGAGGTAGGCCAGTGCGTGCCGCTTCCAGCCCCAACTCGCCGCCGGAACGGGGCGATGCGATTGCATGTCCACCGCGTGGGTCAGGCGCACGCCCTCTGGTGTCAGTTCGAGCGCCCAGGTAAGGAGCAGGGCGACGGGAAAGCCCAGCAGCACCAGCATCAGCACCAGCTTGGTCGCCCAGCCCGGAATCTCGAGCATTGGAAACACGGTCGCGGCAAACTGGATGATCACCCAGCCGACGACCGTGTAGGCCACCGCCACGCGAAACACCTTGCGACGCTTGAGCTCGGCCAGGAAGTTCTGGACAGGCATGGATCGACTCTCTCCCCCGCTTTCCCGGCCCTAGCGTAGCGAATTTTCGGGCCCCGGTGCGGCCCGAATAAAGACCCCGCCGAAGCGGGGCCTTTCGCCTTGCGAAGCCGACGATCGACAGCGGCCAGCCGACTAGTTGAGGGCTTTTGCCGCCGCTGCGGTTTCCGCCTGGCCGGGCGGGCCCGGGCGACAGGACAGGTCCTGGCCAGGTCCGGTTTCGAACAAAGCCAACAGCGCCGCCGGCGGGGCGATGCTGCCCAGCATCAGTGCCGCGACGCCACGCAGGGTCACGCGCCTGTAGTCGGGCTTGAATACCGGATCCTTGAAGCTGCCGCTGACCAGCAGGGGTGCGCGCAGCGACAGGAAACTATGGTCCTTGGGCTGCGGCTTGAGTCGCAGGTCCAGCGCTTCATCGCGCAGGCTGACCGTGCCTTCGCCGTAGATCACCGTGTCGGAGGTGTCGAGGGCGAGTCGTCGGCTCGCCATCAAACCTTGCTTGACTTCGAAATCCGCGAACGCGCAGCGGATCGGCACCGTGCGATCGCCGGTAATCAGGAACTTGAGCGCCTCGGCGATATCGATGCCGGCATATTCAAGCAGCAAGTTGCTGACGCGACCCTTGCCCATGATCAGGCCGACATCGCCATCGGCGGTGGCAAGCATTTTAGCCACCGAGTTTCCATTGCCAGCCAGGTCCAGCCTGCCGCCGATCCGGCCCGTGCTCTCCTCGTTCAACTTGGCATCGGGAAACAGCTTTGACAGCTGGACTCCGCGCGCCTGGATTTTTGCGGAGCTGGCGATCTTCTTGCCGCGCGCGTCCAGGCGGATGACGCTGTTGATCTCGCCACCGGCCACTTTGAAGTCGAGCGGATCCAGGCGCAGTACGCCATCGTCGATGAACAGGTGACTGTCCATCGCCTCCAACGGCAGCGACGGCGCATTGATCCGTTGCGCGCGCAACTTCACGTCGGCGTCCATGTTGCGCAGCTTTTCCAGGTTGAACTCGTCATCGGGCAAGACGCGGGCGCTCGCCTTCAAGCGCGCCGCCTCGCGTATCTGTTCCTCGGACGCGGTCTCGCCACCGCCGGTTTGCGGCGGCGCGCCCACGAAGCCAGCCAAATCGTCGAAGTCGAGCCGTTTCGAGACCAGGTCGGCCTTCAGGAAGGGCCTCACTCCCGAGGGGTCGACGCTGGCGCTGCCGGCCAGATCGCTGTCGCCGACCTTTCCGGTGAAGCCGTCGTAGTGCCAGGTAGCACCCTTGCGACTGAGGCGGCCGAGCAACTGGTAGGGCGGCGTATCGGGCGTGGCCACGCCGATCAACGGATATAGCAGCGCCAGGTTGGGCCCGGACAGTCCGAACGCAAGATTGAAATCGCGCAACGCCAATGGACCGACCAATCCGCCGCTCGCCGTCGCGCGCGTCGCGCCGGCGCGGGCCTTGATGTCGACGTGATAGGGCTTGCCGGGCTCATTCAACTTCAACGGTGACTCGATACGACCGTCCACTTGCAGCGCATTGCCGACATATCGACCCTTGCCCGAGATGTTCAGCGGGGCAAGCCGGTCGCCCGCTGCCGAAGCGCCGCTGCTGAAGACGAACTGCATGTCGGTCTTGCTGGGCAGGTTGCGATAGACCAGCGAGCCGCTGTCCACCAGTAGCTGCCGGATGTCCGGCCATTCGGCGTCGCCGGCTGGGAACGACCAGTTGCCGCGGCCGCGGGAGTCCTTTTCCAGCAGCACATCGGGTCGTCGCACACTGACATCGTAAAGAACGAGATCACCGCTGATCGCACGAAGCAGGTCGAAGCGGAAATCAAGCGACTCCATGGACGCCATCAAAGGCTCGATCGCACCGGGCGCATTGGCCAAGGTCATGCGGCCGACCTTGACGCGGGGTTTGAAGGACAGGTCGACGTCCAGGTCGCCGTAGATATGAAACTCGCGACCGGTGGCTGCGCTTACGCGCCGCTCAATCGGGCGGCGCAGCATGTTCCATTCGAAAAGCATCAGCAGCAACACGATCAACAGGGTAACCGCTGCGAACCATTCCAGCCGCCGCAGCCGTTCCTGCCTGCCTGGCTTGGAGTTGGTCATGGCCGCAGTGTAGGCAGGCGGGTGGTGAACCCTGTCTTAAGCGCCTCGGATCACGCCAACCTTAATCACACCCCAGCGGAATCCCCGTTGGGCGCGCGTACAGCGGCTTGTGCTCCTAAGCTGGCTCGCCGCAATTTCACTACAGTCGGGATGAAGTACATCCCGTGGAGCAATTCATGACCGACGAACGCAATATCGCCCACGACAAGACCGTGGCGCATGACAAGAAGAACCATGGCCAGGCCGTGGTCAAGGTCGAAGGCGACAAGTCCTGAACGGCGCCGTCTGCGACTGTTGAACCCTGATCATCGCCGAAGCTCGCGCAAGGCGCTGGTCACGATCACGAAAAGGCCCCGCCGAAGCAGGGCCTTTCGATCTTGCGATGATCTGTTGGATTGGAAGTGAATGCCGCCCATGCCTCCCGACGCAAGCACCAATCCTTATCGACTACTTGGTGTATACAGCCAGCTTGCTGTAATTCACTCCCGTTCCGGTGACGCTGACGTCCAGCACCCGGATCTTGCTGATCTCCGCGGACGCGAGCTTCATGGTGAGTGGGCCCGATGGGGTACGGACTTGCTGAGTCGCCCTCCCCGATTCATCCAGCTTGCCGGACACAGCGTAGGTCAAGTTGCCGAGGACCAACTGCCCGGAATACCTCCCGCCCTGAGTACACGAAGAATGCGGTGGTTTTCGGAATTGGCGCGGTGTTCGATTCCGGAACGACGACATACGACCCGGAAAGCGTACCGGACAGCGGAATCCAGGTAAGCATCTTGCTCAGATAGATTCCGGCCATGCTCGCTCCCGAAATCGGCTCAAGCATCGAAGCCGTTACTGAAAGCCACGGTCCGCGGAAGCCCTCGCGCTCGATTCCAAGCGACGAGATCTTCGAACCGGCAGGAGCGGCGGGATCGAGGGCCTGGCCATTCATCGTGGTGTCCAGGAGCGTGGCGATTGCCGAAGTGTCGGCCAGGTAGATGCCGTCCACTGGATCAATGTAGTTGTGCTGCCCGGGATCGATCTCGCCGGTCCGCGCCTTGAACGCGGCCATGAACGTGTTCTTGGGGCCGCCAGAAACCGCTATGAAGGAGGTCGAACGCCAACGCGGCGGCTCGCCATCATCGTCCTCATCGCTACCACCCACGCCCGGTGGCTTTCCTGAGAAATTCCAGTAGACGAAGTCATTGAGGTCACCGCCAGTGCGGGCGATGCGTCGTACGGTTGCGGTCAGCGTGTCCGCGACAAAAATGCCCTGGTTGGCTGGAACTTGGACCGGGTGGTTATCGCCGACATGGTCCCTGCAATAGGCGAGCATGTCCGCGTTGCCGTCGGTCGGGCAGTCAAGCCAAATGGTGATCTGTTCGGTTCCCCACGCACCCCAGAAGGCGACGTAGCGACCGTCGAATGACAGCGCTTCGCCAAACCGGTTGAAGGTGGCGCTGGTCTCGCCAGGCACCCGGTCGCCGATGCCGACCATGGTAGTCAGCGCCGGACTGGCCGTAAGCGGGGCAAGATAGATGCCTCCGTAGGTCGGAGAGTCCTCGTTGTCAAAACCGGCAAATACCGCCCGACGACCATCCGCGCTTGGTGGCGCTGTCGAACCGAAGGTCACACCGGAAATCCCGGCTGGGAGGTTTGGAATCACGGTACTGGTATTGGCCAGCAATTTTACGGGCTGGGTGCCGCCCAGACTGATCGGGTCGCGGAAGAAGACACCTGTCTTGCCTAGCGCAGCCTCGGTGTAATTGGCCTTGAACACAATCCAGTCGCCGCCCGCCAGGGCCGGGGAACCAGGAAAGACGTCGAAACGGCCGGCCGGACTCACCCCGGGAACCGCCATGTAGGGAAAGTAATTCTGTCCCACGACCGGCGCGGCTGGGGCCGGAACGGCTCCGAGCAAGCCGATGCCCGTCATGAGTGCGCCACCCGGATTCAGGAAAATCCCGGTCGTGCCCACCTTGGTGTCGGCGCCGTTTAACTGGTAGGTCCAGACCGGCTGGGAACTGCCGCGAGTGGCAATGGTTTGCGACGATCTGCCGATACGCGGTATCGAGGGAAACTCGTTGAATTTCGCCAGAGTGTAGTCCGGAGCGTAGGTTGTGTTGTTTGGCGCCGGAACAGTCGTGGTGCGATCGGCAATCCTGGCCAGGGCGCTGGACGCGAGCATGTTCCTCACGTAGATGCCGCTCATCGGGCTCGGACCCTTGCTTCGGGCGCGGAAGACCAGATAGCCCGCATCATTGAGCGAGGGCTGGTTATAGCTGTTGAACAGCTTTCCGGACGTGCCGGGAACCACCGCCTGGTTGTTTACCACGGTGCTCCAATCCACGGCCGCCGGTAGTGAGTCGGCGCCGAGCGCCCCGCCAGACATCGACAAGGCAGCCGCGATGGCCGCGCCGAGTTGCCACGATTTGCTGTTGTTCGCTTTCATAAGAAATTCCCTTTCCCATGGATGTTGAGTTCGACTGACGTCGCGAAAGCGCTCCGAATGGAGGGCATGTCGTTACCTTACGAGCGCCCCGCCAGAGCAGTGCGAGCGATGCGTAACCGTTGGTAACAATCCGAAACTTCAGCATTGGTTCATGCTGAACAACCATGCCGTTGGTTCCGGGAGCAAAAAAACCCGCCGAAGCGGGGGTCGGTCACGCAATTTGTGCGTTTCAGATCTCAACTTTACAGGTTCTTAATACGGCGCCTGTCAGGATTGATCTGTAATAAATTCATTCGTACGGTCGATCTTTGCGGGGTGTCTAGTCACGCGCCTTTGATTAAGCCGTTAATTGAGGAGTCAGCGCATGAAACACGTTTACACATTCGCAGCAATTTTGGCGGCGGCAGGTCTGGCTTTGACGCCTTCGCTACAGGCTGGAGCCAGTACCAGCACATCCACGTTGCCGTATACCAGCGGCGCAATGACCCTCGATCATCCAGGCCGCCTGCTGGCGTCCAACTGCTTTCAGTGCCACGGCACCAATGGCCACGGCATGGCAAGCCTGGCGGGAAAATCGGCTTCGGACATTGCAGGGGATATGAAAGAAATGGCGCTGAAGTCGCCGGGCGAAAAAATGATGTTTGCCCACGCCCGCGGTTACTCCGCTGTGCAAATCAACCTGATCGCCGATTACTTCTCCAAACAGCAGCCCTGACCCGACGCAGAAAGGAAACAACCATGGACAATCAACAACGCAGAAATTTCCTGAAAGCGATGGGCATGGCGGGCGCGGGTTTGCTGGTGCCGTCACTGGCGAGCGCGGCGTACAGCCCCGAAGGCGTGCCGGTTTCGGCCGGCGCCTTCGGCCATGTGGTGGTGGTCGGCGGTGGCATGGGCGGCGCGGCGGTGGCGAAATACCTGCGCCTGTGGGGCGGCAGCGGCGTCAAAGTCACGCTGATCGAGAAGAATCCCAACTACATTTCCAATATCCTCAGCAACGGCGTGCTGTACGGCAAGAAAACGCTGCAGCAGCTGACCTTCACCTACGCCAATCTGGCCAAGAACTACGGCATCAACGTGGTGCGGGCCGAAGTAACCAATATCGACCCGATCACCCGGCAAGTGCTGCTGTCGACCGGCGCCAAGGTCGGCTATGACCGGCTGGTATTGTCTCCCGGCATCCAGTTTGACGTGATTCCGGGGCTGGAAACCGCTGCCGCGCAGACGGCGGTGCCTCATGCGTGGCAAGCTGGCGCACAGACCACCAACCTGCGCGACCAGATCAAGGCCATGCCTGCGGGCGGCCTGTTTGTGCTGACCATTCCCGCCGCGCCCTACCGGTGCCCGCCCGGCCCATACGAGCGTGCCTGCGTGGTGGCGGATTATCTGAAGACCTACAAGCCGGGCAGCAAGGTGCTGGTGCTGGACGCCAATGCGGCAATCACCGCTGAGAAAAACAATTTCACCAAGGCCTTCACTTCCATTCACGCCGGGGTGATCGAATACCGGCCAGGCTTCCACCGTGCTCAGCATCGATGCCGCCAACCGTAAACTCGATACCAACTGGGGGCCGATCAAGGCCAACGTAATCAACGCGATTCCTTCGCAGCGCGCGGGCAAGATCGTCGTTGCCAGCGGGCTCAACAACGCCACCAACGGGCGCTTTGCCGGGGTGAATGTATTGAGTTATGAATCAACCGTGAGTGGTGCGAACGGTATTCATATCATTGGCGACTCCTCCGCCACCACGCAGCCCAAGGCCGGCCACATCGCCAATCAGGAGGGCAAGGTTTGCGCCGACGCCATCGTGCGGTCGCTGCAGGGGCAGGCGCCCGATCCCGCGCCGGTGACCAACTCTTCCTGCTTCACGCCCATCACCATGAGTTCGGCGTCCTGGCTGACGGCGGTTTATGCCTACGACGCGCCCAGCGCAAGCATGAAAGTCGTGGGGGGCGCGCCGACGGAATCGACATCCATCAATAAGGATCAGTACGAGGAAATGGAGAAGTGGTTTGCCAGCCTGATGCTGGAAACCTTTTCCTGAGCCTGCCGAGCCGGCGGTTGCGAACCGCTGCTGGCGCAGCATGAGGATGAGCCCGGGCTTCCAACTGGGTTAGCCGATTTTCGTCCAAGGCCTGATGCGGCAGCAAGGTCGAGCTCGGGACGCAACCGCCAGGACCGCAAAAGAAAAGCCCCGCCGAAGCGGGGCTTTTCTTTTCACGTCGCAGGCGATCGAGGCAGCGTTCTGCAGCGCAGTAGGGGTGACCTTGGTCGGGTCCAGGAAGCCCATCTCGATTGCGCAACTTTTCCAACTTGAAGTCTTCATCGGGCAACACCCGGACGCTCGCCTGTCGGCCCTCAGGAAGGGCCTTGCACCGGAGGGATCGGCGCTGGCGCTGCCGACCAGCTCGCTGTCGCCGACCTTTCCGCTGAAATCGTCGTAATGTCAGGTGGCACCCTTGCGACTGAGGCGTCTCTGCAAGTGGTAGGGCGGCGTATCGGGCGTGGCCACGCCAATCAACGGGTAGAGCAGCGCCAGGTTGGGCCCGGACAGTCCGAACGCGAGATTGAAATCGCGGAGCGCCAGCGGACCGACCAATCCGCCACTCGCCGTCGAACGCGTCCCGCCAGCGCGAGCCCTGATGTCGAGATGATAGGGCCTGCCGGGCTCATGCAACTTCAATGGCGACTCGATCCGGCAGTCCAGTTGCAGTGCATTGCCGACATATCGGCCCTTGCCCGAGATGTTGAGTGGGGCAAGGCGATCATCGCCTTCCGAGGCGCCGCTGCTGAAATCGAACTGCATGTCCATCTTGTTGGGCAGCTTGGATAGACCAGTGCGCCGCGGGCCACCAGCAGTTGCCGAATGTCCGGCCGCCCCACAGTGACATCGTAAAGCACGACATCACCACTTATGGCGCGAAGCAGGTCGAAGCGGAAGTCGAGCGAGGCCACCGACACCATCAATGGGTCGATAGCCCCGGGCGGGCCCCAGACGAGGGGTAATGCCTAGCTTGGGTTCGCCATCTCGATCGCATCAGGTCTGAGGCCGCCAACGATCGTGCCCCCCTACTCTTCCGACCATCTTGTCGCGGAAGCCGCCCGCGTGGGCGACGCCCTCGCGGACTCACGCCATTGCGTTGGCGTGGTGCCGGACCAACGGTGAAATGCGTGTGTGAAGGCACTGGTGTCGGCGTAGTGAAGACTGTGCGCGATCGCCATGACCGGCATCTGCGTATTGGCCAGAAGTTGCTGCGACACCTCATAGCGAATCTCATCACCCAGGGCCTTGAATGCGAAGCCATGTGGCTGGAGTCGGCGGTCCAAAGTACGGCGGTGCATTCCCATCTCGGCGGCAACCGACTGCATCGAACAATTCCCCCCCAATAGCTGCCGTCGCAATACACGCCTTACCTGTGCCAGCAGATTGCCCGTCTCGCTGGCCTCCAGCGCGCGGGCCTTCGCTTCAATAACGCGCAGACGGGCGGGATTGGCGGTCGCCAAGGTGACATCGAGCCACGCACGTTCGAACACAACGGCCGACTGCTCGACATCGAAACGTAATGGCGCTTTGAGTATCTCGGCGTATGGCTCAGCGTCGGCTGGACGGCTGCGCGAAAACTGAATTTCATGCGGACGCCACTTTCGACCACAAAGTGCCCGCAAGACATTGCATGATGCGGCCAGAATGTTGTCGTAGAGAACCTCGGCACGCTCGATGCCTGGCTCGTAAACCGCGTAGCTGAGGCTGGCAAACTGCGAAGTCTCGGTAAGCTTCAGCAAGCCGCCACCATCGGTCAGGGTCAAGAAGCGGCACATCAGCAACAGCGCTGAGCGCACGTCCGCGGCAGATTGTGCCAATTCGGCCACGATGCCCAGGGCCTCCAGCGGGGTTGCATCGCCGATCAGGAGGCCAAAATGTGCGCATCCACTGCGGTCGGCGCAAAGTCCAAGCAGCCTGGTGCCTTCCCTGAACGGAATCAGGTTGTCCGGATGTTCAAACAAGCCGATCGGCAATCCAGATTCAGCCAGCAAAGCGTCCAGATCCACCTCGAATTGTTCGAGTAGCGGGCGCAGGGCCATCGTCGATGCAACGCGGTCATAACCACCCGGACCACGCCGCTTGCGCGCGCGATACATGGCGATGGTTCGGTCCGGGCAATTGCTGACATTCAGAGCACCCCTTGTCTTTGGGGAAAGGTCCCGCCAGGCAAGCCCGATTTTTACAATGTGTCACAAAATAACAAGTCGATGCAAATGCTCTGCGTGTATAAATGCGGGTTCAACCTGGTAGAGGTCGCCCGGCGTACGCAAGAACAGAAGGACCAAGAAATGAAGCAGATATTCAGTTTGCTTGCGATGGCAGTCGCAACCGCCGCGTTGGCTCTGACCAGCATCCCGGCGCAGGCACAGGTTTCCCCGGAAACCCTGAAGTCGATCTCGACCGCTGACAAAGTCGAGACGCCGATCGGCAAGCTGGAGTTTTTCGACGGCGTGCCGACCGACAAGACGGTCGAGACCGTGTATGACAATCTCGATCGAATGCGCGCCGTCGATGTGTTCCTCGACAACGTGGGAGCGCTGTCGGTCTACAGCGTTATCGCCGGCAATGCGGGAATTGGTTTGAGCCAGCCCAATCAGATTGCAGTGGCGCGAAAAACTGCTTGATTCGCACTCGCTATATCTGACTGGCAACACCTCCACGATGTACTCCATCGGACATCTCAACCTGGCCGCCTACGGGCCAACCGTGGTTGAAGTGCCACCGGGCATGCTCGGCATGCTTGACGATGCCTGGATGCGCTATGTCAGCGACTTCGGAGTGGCCGCCCGGACAGGGGCAAGGGCGGCAAATACCTGGTTCTGCCTCCCGGCTACACCGGTGACGTGCCCGAAGGTTATTTCGTGGTCAAGGCGCCAACGTACGTCAACTGGTTTTTCATGCGTGGCTCCATCGCCGACGGATTGGCACCAGCCTTGAAGAACATCAAGGATAACCTGAAGGTCTATCCGCTCAAGGCGGCAAGCAACCCGCCAGCCACTGAATTCACGAACATCACTGGCAAGAGCTACAACACCATCGCTCCCAGCGACATCAGTTACTTCGAAGCCCTGAACAAGATCATCCAGAGAGAGCCGATCGAAGCACTGGGTACTGAGGCCCGCGGCTCCCTCGCCGCCATCGGTATTGTCAAAGGCAAGCCATTCAATCCGGATGCGCGAATGACGCGTCTGCTCACGGAAGCGGCCGCCATCGGTGACGCCACGGCCCGCGCCACCTTGTATAGCCCGCGCGAAAAGGGCTACTTCCTCTATCCCGATAGCGACAGCTCCTGGGTGATGGGCTTTGCCAACAAGGATGTGTTCTTCGAAGTTGACGGTGCGCGCAACCTGGATGCCCGCACCAGTTTCTATTTCGGCTACACAGGCGTGACCCCGGCGATGGCGCTCACCCGCCCCGGCGCCGGCTCTGATTACGGAATTGCCTTCAGGAATTCCGGAAGAATGCGTTTGACGGCTCGAAGACCTACAAATTGCACCTGCCACCCAACGTGCCCGTGAATAATTTCTGGGCGGTGACGATGTACGACACGCAGACCCGATCCATGCTGCAAACCAGTCAGCCGTTCCCTTCGGTCGGCAGCCAAAGCAAGAGATTCCAGAAGAATACCGACGGCTCCTACGACGTGTATTTCGCACCGAAGGCGCCAGCGGGTAAAGCGGGCAACTGGCTGGAAACGGTCCCGGGCAAGAGCTGGTTCGCGATCCTGCGCATGTACGGCCCGCTGGAGCCATGGATCAACAAGACCTGGCGGCCGAGCGAGATCGAACTGGTGAAATATTTGATCCGGCAACAATTGCTTAATAGATTTTCAATCCAGGAAAAAGCGATGACCCAGAAGGCAAATAAAATGAAAATCCTCGCGGCAGCCATCGCGCTCACTCTGGCAGGAATGCAATCTGCGCAGGCGCAGGTGTCCCCGGAAACCCTCAAGGCGATTTCCATCGCCGACAAGGTAGACACATCCATCGGCAAGCTTGAGTTCTTTGATGGCGTGCCGAAGGATTCCACTGTCACCGCGGTGTATGACAACCTCGATAGGATGCGCGGAACCGGAGTGTTCCTCGACAATGTCGGCGCCGTGTCGATGTACAGCGTGCTCGTGGGGCTGGATGGAGCCGGGGCCAAGGGGGCGAACAGAATTGCAGTTTTCGAAGAGCTGATGGATTCGCAAACGCTGGTAGTCACCGCCAACACGTCGACGCTGTATGCCTATACGTTTACAGACCTGGCCAACGATGGCCCGACGGTGATCGAAATCCCGCCAGGCATGCTCGGCTTTCTCAACGACGCCTGGCAGCGTTTCGCGGGCAACATGGGAGTCACCGGGCCGGACAAGGGCAAGGGCGGCAAGTATCTGGTGTTGCCGCCGGGCTATTCCGGCACCGTGCCTGACGGTTACTTCCTGCTCAAGCCGACGACCAACAGAAACTTCCTGTTCTTGCGTGGTTCGATCAAGGACGGACTGGAGCCGGCGGTAAAGAACATCACCACGGGCCTGAAGGTCTATCCGCTGAAGGACGCCGCCAGTCCGGCACCCACCGAATACGTCAACGTTTCCATGAAGGCGTTCAATACCGTATTCCCCAGCGATTTCACCTATTTTGAGTACCTCAACCAGGTCATCCAGCAAGAACCGATCGACGCGATCAGCCCCGAGGTTCGCGGTTCGATTGCCGCCATCGGCATCGTCAAGGGCCAGCCGTTCGCGCCTGATGCGCGGATGAAGAAACTGCTGGGTGAGGCGGCAACACTTGGCGCGGCGACGTCGCGCGTCATTACCTACCATCCCCGCATTGCGGGCGTGAGCATCTATCCGGATGATCCAAAAAGCATCTGGTCCACAGCCTTCGCCAACAAGAATACAAGCTTCGAGTCCGACGGCACGATGGGCCTGGATGCGCGCGTGTTGTACTACTTCAACGCCGGTGGCGTGACGCCAGCCATGGCTACCTCACATGTAGGCGCAGGTTCCGACTACGCACTGGCGGTGATGGATGCCGACAAGCAGGCCTTCGATGGCGGCAAGACCTACAAGCTGCACCTGCCGCCAAACGTGCCGGTGAACGATTTCTGGGCTGTGACCTTGTACGACACGCAGACGCGCTCGCAGCTGCAGACCAGCCAGAAATTCCCGACAGTCGGCAGCCAGTCAAAAGGCATACAGAAAAATGCCGATGGCTCCTACGACCTTTATTTCGGACCGAAAGCACCGGCAGGCAAGGAAGGTAACTGGTTGGCAACGGTGCCGGGCAAGAGCTGGTTCACGATACTGCGTATGTACGGACCGCTGGAGCCGTGGATCAACAAGACCTGGCGGCCGGGTGAGATCGCGGTGGTCAAATAGCCAGCGTCCCAGGCGTAGCTGACGGCGAGGATTGGCGGCACGCGGATGGAATGGGGGCGCGAATCGGAAATCTCCCGGGATGCGCATCGCCCATGAAAGGGTATTCGGATTTCCCTTGTTCACCTCTTCCCACAAAAAAAGCCCCGCCGAGGCGGGGCTTTTCATTCTTGCGATGAGGCTGGACTTAGAAATCCATACCGCCCATGCCGCCCATGCCGCCGCCGCCACCGTGGCCGCCGGCCATCGGCTCGTCTTTCTTCGGGGCTTCAGCGACCATGCGCTTCGGTCGTGATCATCAGGCCGGCGATCGAGGCGGCGTTCTGCAGCGCAGTACGCGTGACCTTGGTCGGGTCCAGGATGCCCATCTCGATCATGTCGCCGTATTCGCCGGTCGCGGCGTTGTAGCCGTAGCTGCCGGTGCCTTGCTTGACCTTGTTCAACACCACCGACGGCTCTTCGCCGCAGTTGGTGACGATCTCGCGCAGCGGGGCTTCCATGGCGCGCAGGGCGATGGTGATGCCGTGGTTCTGGTCTTCGTTGGCGCCCTTGAGGCTGCCGATCGCGGTCAGCGCACGGATCAGGGCAACGCCGCCGCCCGGGACCACGCCTTCTTCAACCGCAGCGCGGGTGGCGTGCAGGGCGTCTTCGACGCGGGCCTTCTTCTCCTTCATTTCGATTTCGGTCGAGGCACCGACCTTGATCACGGCCACGCCGCCGGCGAGCTTGGCGACGCGCTCCTGCAGCTTCTCTCTGTCGTAGTCCGAAGAGGTCTCTTCGATCTGCGCCTTGATCTGCTTGATGCGGGCCTGGATGCCGTCGGCAGCGCCGGCGCCGTCGATGATGGTGCTGTTCTCTTTCGAGACCTGGATCTTGCTGGCGCGGCCGAGATCCTTGATGGTCGCCTTGTCCAGGGCCAGGCCGACTTCTTCCGAAATCACCGTGCCGCCGGTCAGGATGGCCATGTCTTCCAGCATCGCCTTGCGACGGTCGCCGAAGCCCGGGGCCTTCACGGCGCAGACCTTGACGATGCCGCGGATGGTGTTGACGACGAGGGTGGCGAGGGCTTCGCCTTCGACTTCCTCGGCGACGATCAGCAGCGGCTTGCCGGCCTTGGCGACGGCTTCGAGCACCGGCAGCAATTCGCGGACGTTGGAGATCTTCTTGTCGTGCAGCAGGATGAACGGGTCTTCCAGCTCGGCCGACATCGACTGCTGGTTGTTGATGAAGTACGGCGACAGGTAGCCGCGGTCGAACTGCATGCCCTCGACGACGTCGAGTTCGTTGTCCAGGCCCGAGCCTTCTTCAACGGTGATGACGCCTTCCTTGCCGACCTTGTCCATCGCCTTGGCGATCAGCTCGCCGATGTTCTGGTCGGAGTTGGCCGAGATCGAACCGACCTGGGCGATTTCCTTGGAGGTGGCGCAGGGCTTGGAGATGTTCTTGAGCTCGGCGACGGCGGCGATGACCGCCTTGTCCATGCCGCGCTTGAGGTCCATCGGGTTCATGCCGGCCGCGACGGCCTTCATGCCTTCGCGGATGATGGCCTGGGCCAGCACGGTCGCGGTGGTGGTGCCGTCGCCGGCGATGTCGGAGGTCTTGGAAGCGACTTCCTTGACCATCTGCGCGCCCATGTTCTCGAACTTGTCAGCCAGTTCGATTTCCTTGGCGACGGACACGCCGTCCTTGGTGATGGTCGGGGCGCCGTAGCTCTTGTCGAGCACGACATTGCGGCCCTTCGGGCCCAGGGTTGCCTTGACGGCATTGGCGAGGATGTTGACGCCCTTCACCATGCGCGAGCGCGCATCTTCGCCGAAGCGGATTTCTTTGGAAGCCATTGGAAATTCCTTAAGTATTCTTGAGAGATGAGTCGGGGATCAGCGACGGAACTCAGCGGCTCTGGGCGCGCGAGTTTCCGAAATCAATCAACCCAGGATTGCGAAGATGTCGTCTTCCTTGACCACCAGGATGTCCTGGCCATCAAGCTTCACTTCGGTGCCGGCGTACTTGCCGAACAGGACCTTGTCGCCGACCTTCACCAGCGGAGCGCGGACCGAACCGTTGTCGAGCGCCTTGCCGGCGCCAACGGCGATCACTTCGCCCTTGATCGGCTTCTCGGTGGCCGAGTCCGGAATGACGATGCCGCCAGCGGACATCTTCTCTTCTTCCATACGCTTGATGACCACGCGGTCGTGCAGCGGCTTGATATTCATGTTTGGCCTCTTGGTTAGTTGTGTTTCAAATCAATGGGTTACAGAAGCTGTTAGCACTCGACCCCGTTGAGTGCCAGATTTTAGCGCGCAAAGGGCACCGGGGGTAGCGGTGCGGTCCACCCTGAATGGGGTCGGGGGCGATCGTTTCAAGGGGGCGGGCCGGAGCCTGGCCTCGGCGCGAGCGGCCCGGACGGGCACGTCCGGCGCGACGGACCGCCGACATATGGATGCAACAAACGCGCGGCATCCTTGCTTGCGTCAATTCGATGATTCCATCAGCATGGAACTATGGATTCCGAGACCGCCGTTCCCGCACTCGCCGCCCTGGCCCAGCCCTCGCGCCTGGCCGTGTTCCGCTGGCTGGTCGAGCTGGGCCCCGACGGCGCCTGCCCCGGCGACATCGCCGAGAAACTGGCGATTCCGGCCGCGACCCTCTCGTTCCACCTCAAGGCCCTGCAACGGGCCGGCCTGATCGAGTCCGACAAGAGCGGCCGCTTCATCCGCTACCGGGCCGAATTTCGAAGCGATGCGGGCCCTGGTCGATTTCCTGAGCAAAGACTGTTGCGGCGGGGATCCTTCCAAGTGCGCGCCGGCGCGGGCATCGACCTGACCATGCCGAGCCCGGCCGCCAGGCCGTCGCTGTCCAGTCGCATGGGCGCTGTTCGAGCGCTACCTCACGCTCTGGGTGGCGCTGTGCATGGGCCTGGGCCTCGTGCTTGGAAATTGCTTTCCGGCGGCATTCGGAACCCTTGGCGGATTGCAGCTCGCCGGCATCAACCTGCCGGTCGCCGCGCTGATCTGGATCATGATCATCCCGATGCTGCTGAAGATCGATTTCGCCGCCATGGGCGAAGTTCGGCAGCATTGGCGCGGCATCGGCGTGACGGTGTTCGTCAACTGGGCGATCAAACCGTTCTCGATGGCGCTGCTGGGCTGGATCTTCATCCGGCACGTGTTTGCGGCGTACCTGCCGGCCGATCAGCTCGATGCCTACATCGCCGGGCCTGATCCTGCTCGCCGCCGCGCCCTGCACCGCGATGGTGTTCGTCTGGAGCAACCTGTGCGGCGGCGAACCCCGCTTCACCCTGAGCCAGGTCGCGCTGAACGACGTGATCATGGTGTTCGCCTTCGCGCCGATCGTGGCGCTGCTGCTGGGGATCTCCTCGATCACCGTGCCGTGGGCCACCTTGCTGCTGTCGGTGGCGCTCTACATCGTGGTGCCGGTGATCCTGTCGGTGTTGTTGCGCCGCATGGTGCTTTCGCGTGGCGGCGAAGCGGCCTTGCAAGCCCTGCAGCGCCGCCTCGGGCCGTGGTCGCTTGGCGCGTTGTTGCTGATGCTCGTGCTGCTGTTCGGATTCCAGGGCCGGCAGATCCTCGACCATCCGGCGATCATCGCCATGCTCGCCGTGCCGATCCTGATCCAGGTCTATTTCAATTCCACGCTGGCCTATCTGCTGAACCGCCGCTTCGGCGTGGCCCATTGCGTGGCCGGTCCTTCCGCGCTGATCGGCGCGAGCAATTTCTTCGAACTGGCCGTGGCGACCGCCGTGAGCCTGTTCGGCGTGCACTCCGGCGCCACGCTTGCCACCGTCGTCGGCGTGCTGGTCGAAGTGCCGGTGATGCTTTCGGTGGTGCGGTTCGTCAATGGCACAAAGACCTGGTATGAGGCGAGGGACGGAAAGACATGAGCATCAAAGTTGGCATCAATGGTTTTGGACGCATGGGTCGGCTGACCCTGCGCGCGGCCTGGGGCGACCCGGCCATGTCCTTCGTGCAGATCAACGATCCCGCCGGCGACGCGGCGACGCTGGCGCACTTGCTGAACTTCGATTCGGTGCATGGCCGCTGGAACCACGAGGCGACGGCCGAGGGCGATGCGCTGGTCATCGACGGCCAGCGCATTCCCGTCACCCGCAACAAGGAATTGGCGGCACACCGACTGGTCCGGCTGCGACGTGGTGATCGAGGCCTCGGGCAAATTCCGCAAGCCCGACGTGCTGCAGCCGTATCTCGACCAAGGCGTGAAGCGCGTGGTGGTCACCGCGCCGGTCAAGGAAGCCGGCGTGCTCGATGTGGTGATGGGCGTGAACCACGGCCGCTTCGATCCGGCCGTGCACCGCATCGTCACCGCGGCCTCCTGCACCACCAATTGCCTGGCGCCGGTGGTGAAGGTGATCCACGAAGGCATCGGCATCCGCCACGGCAGCCATCACCACCATCCACGACCTGACCAACACCCAGACGATCCTCGATGCGCCGCACAAGGATCTGCGCCGCGCGCGCGCCTGCGGCATGCAGCCTGATCCCGACCATCACCGGTTCGGCGACCGCCATCACGCAGATATTCCCCGAGCTGAAAGGCAGGCTCAACGGCCATGCCATCCGTGTGCCGCTGGCCAACGCCTCGCTGACCGACTGCGTGTTTGAAGTCGAGCGGCCAACCACGGTGGCCGAGGTGAACGCCCTGCTGAAGGCCGCCGCCGACGGCGCGCTGAAGGGCATCCTTGGCTACGAGGAGCGTCCGCTGGTGTCCATCGATTACAAGACCGACCCGCGCTCGAGCATCGTCGATGCGCTGTCGACGCATGGTGGTCAACGGCACGCAGGTGAAGATCTATGCCTGGTACGACAACGAGTGGGGCTACGTGAATCGCACGGCCGAACTGGTGCGCCTGGTCGGCTCGGCGGATCGCTGAGCGCACGTGACCCGCCTCTCGCCCGAAGTTCGCCAATATCTTGTCGGTCACCGGCAACTACTGGGCGTTCACGCTGACCGACGGCGCGCTGCGCATGCTGGTGGTGCTGCATTTCCACGCAGCTGGGCTACGCGCCGCTGCAGATGGCGATGCTGTTCGTGTTCTACGAACTGTTCGGCGTGGTCACCAACCTGGTCGGCGGCTGGCTGGGCGCGCGGATCGGCTTGAATCGCACGATGAACATCGGGCTGGCGCTGCAGGTGATCGCGCTGGCGATGCTGCTGTGCCGACCGCATGGTTGACTGGTGCCGTGGGTGATGGCCGCGCAGGCGCTTGTCCGGCATCGCCAAGGACCTCAACAAGATGAGCGCCAAGAGCAGCATCAAGCTGCTGGTGCCCGGCGACGCAGCAGGACACGCTCTATCGCTGGGTCGCGGTGCTGACCGGCTCGAAGAACGCGCTGAAAGGCGTCGGGTTCTTCCTTGGCGGTGCGTTGCTGGCTTTGGTCGGATTTCAGCGGCGCGGTGGCGCTCATGGCTGCCGCGCTCGCGCTGGTCTGGCTGCTCAGCCTGCGACTGCTGCGGCAGGATCTGGGCAAGGCGAGCAACAAGCCGAAGTTCCGCGACATGTTCTCCAAGAGCCGCGCGATCAACCTGCTGTCCGCGGCGCGCTTGTTCCTGTTCGGCGCGCGCGATGTCTGGTTCGTGGTGGCGCTGCCGGTATTTCTGGCGGAAACGCTTGGCTGGAGATTTCTGGTGGGTCGGCGGTTTCCTCGCGGCCTGGGTCATTGGCTACGGCGTGGTCCAGTCGGTGGCGCCGTGGTTCACCGGCCGGCGTTCGGGACAGACTTCCAGATGGCCGCGACCGCGTTCGTCTGGGCGGCGCCGCTGGCGGTCGTGCCCGCACTGATGGCGATCGGGCTGGATGCCGTGGCCGGCGCGCAGACAGTGGTGGTCGGCGGGCCTGGCTGTGTTCGGCGTGCTGTTCGCGATCAACTCCTCGCTGCACAGCTATCTGATCGTGAGCTACGCCAACGAAGACGGGGTGTCGCTGGATGTCGGCTTCTACTACATGGCCAACGCCATGGGCCGTCTGCTGGGCACGCTGCTCTCGGGCTGGATCTTCCAGCGCTTCGGACTTGCCGCCTGCCTGGGCGGTTCGGCGCTGCTGGTCGGAATGGCGGCGCTGCTGTCGCTGGCGTTGCCCCTTGCATCCCACTCGGCGACGGCCTGCCGGCACGCGCGGCTCAGTGTGACCCGCTGCTGACAGCGAGCAGCGCTTGCTGGTACAGCGCAAGATACTGCGCCGCCGCGACCTGCCAGCCGAGCGCCTGGCCCATGGCATGGCTGCGAATCCTCAGCCAGTCGGAAGGTTGCGCATACAGCGCAAAGGCCCGGCGCACGGCCTGGTCATACGCTGCCTGCTCGAACTCGATCGAAAACAAAACCGTTGGCAAGCTCTCCCGACGCGCTGTCGACCACGGTGTCCGCCAACCCGCCGACGCGGTGGACCAGCGGCAGGCTTCCGTACTTGAGGCCGTACATCTGGGTCAGGCCGCAGGGCTCGAAGCGCGATGGCACCAGGGTCACGTCGCTGGCGGCGAACAGGCGGTGGGCGAGGTTTTCGTCGTAGCCGATGTGCACTGCGAGGGCACTGCGGATGGCCGCCGCCCGCGCCCGAAATGCCTGCTCCAGCGCCGGCCTCGCCGCTGCCCAGCACCACCAGTTGCCCGCCCTGGGCGAGCAGCTCGTCCAGCCCGCCGAGCACCAGATGCAAGCCCTTCTGCTCGGTCAGGCGGCTGACGACGCCAAACAAGCGGCGCATCGGCTTGCACAGCCAGGCCCAGTTCCTGCTGCAAGCGCCGCCTTGCAACGCGCCTTGCCTGCGGCTGTTTTCGCGCATCGAAAGGCGAATGGAATCGCGGCATCATGCGCCGGGTTCCACACCGCCTCGTCCACCGCATTGAAGATGCCGGACAGCACGTGGCTGCGCGCCCGCAGCAGGCCATCGAGTCCGCAGCCCTGCTCGGGCGTCTGGATCTCCTTCGCGTAGGTCGGGCTGACGGTGGTGATGCGGTCGGCGTAGAACAGAGCCCGCCTTCATGAACGACATCTGGCCGTAAAACTCCAGGCCGTTCGACCGCAGAAGGCATGCGGGCGGCAGTCCCAGACTCAACAGAAATGCTCGGCGTCGAACACGCCCTGGTAGGCCAGGTTGTGCACGGTGTAAACGCTGGCCACGCGCGGCCGCTGCCGCGGGCGGCGAACGCCATGTAGGCCGGGGCCAGCCCCGCATGCCAGTCGTGGCAGTGCACCACCTGCGGCTGCCAGTCCGGGTCCAGTCCCTGCGCCAGCTGGGCTGCGACAAAACCCAGCAGGGCAAAACGCCGGTGGTTGTCGGCATACGGCTGGCGCTGCTCGTCTTCATAGGGCTGCCCGGCCGGCATACATCTGCGGCGCGTCGATCACGTACGCCGTCAAGCCCAGCTGTCGCCAGCGTGCCGCTGGCGCACCAGCACGCGCTCGCCCCACGGGGCGCGTCAGCTCGCAACACGTCTGCGCATCCTGCAGATCCGCCAGGATCGGCGAAAAGCCGGGCAGCAGCACGCGCAGCTCGCAACCGACCGTGCGCAATGCGGCCGGCAGCGCGCCGGCGATGTCGGCCAGGCCGCCGGTTTTCACCAACGGGTAGATCTCGGCGCTGACCTGCAGGATCTTCATGCGATTGGCCGGTCACTTCAACTTGGCCAGCATCCCGCGGGTGACCAGCACCACGCCATCCTCGGTGCGCTCGAAACGTTGCGCGTCCAGCATCGGCGTCTTCGCCGATCACCATGCCTTCGGGAATGACGCAACCGCGATCGATCACCACCTTGCGCAGGCGGCAGTGGCGGTTGATGGTCACATCCGGCAGCATCACCGCCTGCTCGACCTGGCAGAAGGAATGCACCCGCACCTCGGAGAAAAGCACGGAATTGGCCACCTGCGAGCCGGATACGATGCAGCCGCCGGAGATCACCATGTTGACGGCGACACCATGCTGGCCGGTTGCGTCGGGCACGAACTTGGCGGGCGGCAATTGCCGCTGCGAGGTCCAGATCGGCCAGTCCTCGTCGTAGATGTCCAGCTCGGGCGAGGTGGAAGCCAGGTCCAGGTTGGCGGCCCAGAAGGCGTCGATCGTGCCGGCATCGCGCCAATAAGGCGCCACGCCTGGCGTGCGCGAGACGCAGGACATCGAGAACGGATGCGCCAGCGCCTGCCCCTCGGCCACGGCGCGCGGAATGACGTCCTTGCCAAAATCATGATCCGAGGCCGGGTTGGCCGCGTCCTCGTCGAGCAGGCGGTAAAGATATTTCGCGTTGAACACGTAGATGCCCATGCTCGCGAGCGACACGGCATCGTTGCCCGGCATGGGCGCCGGATCGGCGGGCTTTTCGATGAAGGTCGTGATCAGCCGCTCGCTGTCGATCCCCATCACGCCGCAGGCGGAGGCCTCGGCGCGCGGCATTTCGATGCAGCCCACGGTGCAACCCAGGCCACGCTCGGCATGGTCCTTGAGCATCAGCGAGTAGTCCATCTTGTAGATATGGTCTCCGGCCAGGATGACGATGTACTCGGGCTTGCTGGAGCGGATGATGTCCACGTTCTGGAAAATGGCATCGGCCGTGCCGCGATACCAATGCTCCTCGCCGGAGCGCTGCTGGGCGGGCAGCAGATCGATCATTTCATTGAGTTCGGCGTGCAGGAAACTCCAGCCGCGCTGCATGTGCCGCAGCAGCGAGTGCGACTTGTACTGGGTGACCACCGCCATGCGCCGGATGCCGGAGTTCAGGCAATTGGACAAGGCGAAGTCGATGATGCGGAACTTGCCGCCGAAGTACACCGCCGGCTTGGCCCGGTTTTCGGTCAGCTGCTTTAGGCGTGAGCCACGGCCCGCCGGCCAGCACCAGGGCCACGGTCTTTCGCACCAGCTGGTGGGCCTGGACGTTTTTCGCCGCTGCCATTTCCGGGCTGCGCTGGGCAGTTGTGGCCGTGCTGTCTTCCATGCTCGTCTCCGTTGGTTCCTGCTTGCCATGCTGGGGCATCTCACGTAACTACGGTAGGGCCCGACATGCCGGTGTGAATGCGTATGCCCGCGAGTGCTTCGGCCAGTTCGGCCAGCTCGGCCAATGCCGACTGCGGCGGATCATCGAGCCGCGACGGATCCGCTTCGTAGCGCTCCAGGTAGAGCCGCAGCGTTGCGCCCTCGGTGCCGGTGCCGGACAAGCGGAATACCACGCGTGCGCCGTCGTCAAAAATCAGCCGGACGCCCTGTCCGCGGCGAGACCGAACCATCCACCGGATCGGTGTAGGAGAAATCATCGGCCAGCACAACCTGGCGAGCGCCCATTCGGCGGCCCATCAGCGCCGGCAAGGTCGCGCGCAAGTCGGTCATCAGGGTGTTCGCCGCATCCACCGCAACGCCCTCGTAGTCGTGGCGCGAGTAATAGTTGCGACCATAGGCACGCCAATGCTCGCGCACGAGGGTCTCGACCGACTTTCCGGTCGCGCCCTGCAGGTTGAGCCAGAACAGCACCGCCCACAGTCCGTCCTTTTCACGAACATGGCTGGAGCCGGTGCCGTAGCTCTCTTCGCCGCACAAGCGTGACCCTGCCCGCGTCGAGCAGGTTGCCGAAAAACTTCCAGCCGGTCGGGGTTTCAAAACAAGGTATGCCCAGGGACCGTGGCCACCCTGTCCACGGCACAGGAGGTCGGCATGGACCGCGCCACGCCGGCCAGGCCGTCGCGGTAGCCCGGAATCAGCCTGGCGTGCGCCGTCATTACCGCCAGGCTGTCCGACGGACTGACCACGAATCCGCGGCCGACCACCATGTTGCGATCGGCGTCGCCGTCGGTGGCGGCGCCGAAGTCGGGCGCATCGGGTGCGGCCATGTGGGCGATCAGGTCCTCGGCATTCACCGGATTGGGGTCGGGGTGCAGGCCGCCAAAATCCTCCAGCGGCTCGCCGTTGACCACCGTTCCAGCGGGCGCGCCCAACTCGCCTTCCAGGATCGCCTTGGCATACGGGCCGCCCACCGCGTTCATGCCGTCCATGCGCATGCGAAAGCCTTGCCGGAACATGCCGCGCATGAGCTCGAAGTCGAACAGGCCGCGCATCAGCTCGGCGTAGTCGGCGACCGGATCGATGATTTCAACGGTCATGCCTTCGACCTGGCGAATGCCCACGGCATCGATATCGATATCCGGCGCGTCGCTGCCCAGCACCTGCGACAGCACCAGCGTGCGCTGGTACACCGCCTCGGTCAGCGCCTCATTGGCCGGCCCGCCATTGCCCGCGTTGTACTTGATGCCGAAGTCGCCGTCGGGCCCGCCCGGATTGTGGCTTGCCGAGAGCACGATTCCGCCATACGCGCCATGGCGTCGAATGACCGCGCTGGCTGCCGGGGTCGACAGGATGCCGCCTCGCCCCAGCAACACACGCGCCACTCCGTTGGCTGCCGCCAACTTCAGGATGGTCTGCACGGCGGCGCGATTGTGGAAGCGGCCGTCGCCGCCCAGCACCAGGGTCTGCCCGCGCAACGCCTTGCCATCCGGGCCCGGCGCATTCAATACATCGAACAGGGCCTGCACGAAGTTCTCCAGGTACATGGCCTGGGTAAACGTGCCGACCTTCTTGCGCAGGCCCGATGTGCCGGGGCGTTGCCCGGGAATGGGACGGGTGGGAATTGTCTGAAAAGCCATGGCGTGATCGTCCCAAAGGATGCCGGGGGGACCAGGGAGTACTCACCGCCATGCCCGAATCACCCACCCCGTTCAAGGATAGAGGAATGCGTATCGAAATTGGCGAGACGGGCCAGCTGGCCTGACCTGGATTGCCGCGTTCCGGGGACCGGACTTCACGCTTCCCCTGCGCCGGCGCGAACTTCCCGGGATAATAGTCGTCAAACCCGAAACCGTCCGGCTTATGCTGGGTCCGGCGGCTCGAAACCAAATTGCAGACGGGACTACTGATGAAGGGATTGATGAGAGCGGCGCTGGCCGTGGTGCTGGCCGGGCTCGCCTTGCTGCCGCCGTTGGCTAACGCCGTCAGCGAAGAGGATCTGCTTCCCGTCGACCAGGCCTACGTATTGTCGGCAAAAGCGGTCAGTCGCGATCGCGTCGAGTTCACCTGGCAGATCGCGCCGGGCTACTACCTGTATCGGCACCGCTTCGGCGCGCAGCCGGTGGACGCGGCATTCAAGTCCAATCCCCTGCAACTGCCGCCCGGCAGCAAGCACACCGATGAGTTCTTCGGCGAAGTGGAGACCTATCGCAAGTCGGTGACGGCCGTGGTGACCGGCGCTGCCGCGAGCGGCGTGGACTCGGTGACCTTCAAGGTGAAATACCAGGGCTGCGCGGATGTCGGACTGTGCTATCCGCCGCAGACTCGAACGCTGACCGTGGCGCTTCCGGTTTCGGCCGAATCGACACCGGGCGAGCAGCCCGACGTGCTTTCTGGCCTTGGCGCGCCTTCCAGCGGCGTCATCGGTGACACCGAGGCCCTGCCCGAAGACCAGGCCTTCCGTTTCGAAGCGATCGCCAACTCTTCCGCCGAACTGCTGGTGCGGCTGACGCCGGCGCCCGGCTACTACCTGTATCGCGACAAGACTTCCTTCAAGCTGCTCGACGCCGAAGGTGTCGCCCTGGGCTCGCCGCGTTGGCCCGAAGGCAAGCCGTACCGTGACGAGCACTTTGGCGATGTCGTCGTTTACTTCGATCTGGCCGAGATTCCGGTTCCGCTGATCAGAAACGATACCTCGGCGCGGACCGTGTCCCTGCAAGCCAGCTTCCAGGGCTGCCTGACCGACGGCATCTGCTATCCGCCGATGACGCGCGTGCTGCAGGTGGCGCTGCCGGCAGGCGCCGGAGCTGTAGGAGCGGCTTCAGCCGCGACCGATCCGGCAGCTATCGCGGCTGAAGCCGCTCCTACGGGACCGGGTCCGGCGATCGCCGGCGGTGGATTCCTTCTTTCGCTCCTGCTCGCTTTCGCCGGCGGCCTGATCCTCAACCTGATGCCTTGCGTGTTGCCGGTGCTGTCGTTCAAGGCCCTGGGCCTGGCGCAGGCCAGCCGCAGCCATGCGCACGCGCAGGCGCACGCGCTCTGGTACACGGCCGGCATCCTGGCCAGCTTCGCCCTGATCGGCGCGCTGGTGCTCGGACTGCGCGGCGCGGGACAGGCCCTCGGCTGGGGCTTCCAGTTGCAGCAACCGGCGGTGGTCGGCGCGCTTACCTTGTTGATGTTCGCGATCGGGCTGAGCTTGTCGGGCGTGTTCCAATTCGGCGCGTCGCTGGCCGGCGTCGGCCAGTCGCTGACCGAGAAGTCCGGCGCCGCCGGCGATTTCTTCACCGGCGTGCTCGCCGTCGTGGTCGCCAGTCCGTGCACCGCGCCGTTCATGGCCGGCGCGCTCGGCTATGCCTTCACCGCGCCGGTGCCCTCGGCGATGCTGGTGTTCCTGATGCTGGGGCTCGGCCTGGCCACGCCGTTCCTGCTGATCGGATTCGTGCCGGCGCTGGCCTCGCGCATTCCCAAGCCGGGCGCCTGGATGGAAACGCTCAGGCAGTGGCTGGCTTTCCCGATGTACTTCACCGCCGTCTGGCTGGCTTGGGTGTTCGGCAAGCAACGTGGCGTCGATGCGCTGGCGCTGCTGTTGATCAGCGCGGTGCTGCTGGCGATCGGATTGTGGTGGTTCGAGCGGCAACGCTTTGCCGAGAGCCTGGCCAGGAAACTGCTGGCCTGGTTGCTGTTGGCGGTCGCACTCGGCGCGCTGGCGCTTGCCACGCGCGTGCCGGCGGAACCGCACCGCCAAGTCGCGGTCGACGGCGTCGTGCCGTTTTCCGCCAGCGCCCTCGCCGAACTGCGCGCCGCGGGAACGCCGGTCTTCATCGACATGACGGCCGACTGGTGCATCACCTGCAAGGTCAACGAAAAGGCCGTGTTCGAGACCAACGCCTTCCGTGAGCTGCTCAAGCGCACCGGCACTGTCTACATGGTCGGCGACTGGACCAACCAGGATGTCGCGATCAGCGCCTTCCTCGACGAGTACAAGGCGCCCGGCGTTCCGCTGTACGTGGTCTATCCGGCCGACGGCGGCCCGGGCGTGAAGCTGCCGCAGATACTCAGTCTCGATCTGATGCGCGAGTCGCTGGAAGCGGCGGCGAGGAAATAGCATGGGCTGGCGCCAGGGCCTGTTGATTCTCGGCGCCGCGGCGCTGGCCGCCTGCCTGGGGCTGGTGGCGAGCGTGGCGCTGTACGGCACCGGGCCCGCTGATGCGATCGCAGCTGGGCCAGCGACTGCTGCAGCCCTTGCTGACCGCCGGCGATCCGCCGGGCCAGCATGTCGTCTCCGAAGGCGAAGCCGTGCCCCGGATCGAGTTGTTCGACCTGAAGGGCCAGTTGCACGTGCTGCCCCGCCCCGGCCGACGGGTGGTGCTCAATTACTGGGCCGGCTGGTGCGGGCCCTGCCGGGGGGAGATGCCGTTGCTGGCCGACTACGCCAGTCGCGAGGCCGGCCCGAAGCTCGAGGTGATCGGCATCGCGCTGGACTCGGCCGAGAGCGCCCAGGCCTTCCTGGACGAGGTTCCCGTACCGTTTCCCACGCTCGTCGAGGCGCCCAGCGAGCGTGACAGTTCGGTTCCGCTGGGCAACGGCCGGGGTATCCTGCCCTTCACGGTACTGATCGCCGCCGACGGAACGCTGGTCAAGCGCCGGTTCGGCGCGTTCTCCAGCCGCGAAGAGCTCAAGGCCTGGGTGGAACAGGCCGACTGAGCTGGCCCACCATACGGTCCGCGGAATCAAACAGTGGACATCTTCCGCGAAAATGTGCGGATCGTCTGGACAGGGCGCCAGTTTCTGGGTGACACTCCCCTTCCGCTCTGGAGGGCACCGTGGCCAAGATCCTTGTCCTGCATGGACCCAATCTCAATCTGCTCGGCGTCCGCGAACCCAGCGTCTACGGCCGGACCACGCTGGCCGAAATCGACGCGCGGCTGATCGGCCGGGCTGAAGAATGCGGCCACAAGCTCGAATCCTTCCAGTCCAACGCCGAGCACGAACTGGTCAACCGGGTGCAGGCGGCGCTCGATGACGGCACCGAGTACATCCTGATCAACCCGGCCGCCTTCACCCACACCTCGGTGGCCCTGCGCGATGCGCTGGCCGCCGTGCGCATCCCGTTCATCGAAGTCCACCTGTCCAATCCGCATGCCCGCGAACCGTTCCGCCATCGCTCCTACTTCAGCGACCTGGCCCGCGCGGTGATCTGCGGTTGCGGCGCCGACGGCTATTTTTTCGGGCTGGAGCGCGCGTTGCGCTGGCTGGCCGATCGCGAGCATGTCTCCTCGGGCGACTGAGCTGACCCCACTTCACCACAAACTACAGACGAGGCCTCCATGGACCTTCGCAAAATCAAAGCGCTGATCGACCTGTTGGACAAATCCAACCTGGCCGAACTTGAAATCAAGGAAGGCGAAGAGTCGGTGCGGCTTGCGCGGCACTCCCGGCACGCGCCGGTGGCGGCCACCGCGGCCCCGGCCATGGCGCCGCTGGAACACGACCGGCGCGCCGCCGCGACGCAGCCCATGCCTGCCGTCTCGGCCACCGCGACCGAGGCGCAGGTCGGCAAGAACGGCAAGGACGTCCCCGACGGGCACATGATCCGCTCGCCGATGGTCGGCACCTATTACGCATCGCCCAATCCGGATTCGCCCGCCTTCGTGAAAGTCGGGCAGACGGTCAAGGCCGGCGAGACGCTGGGCATCATCGAAGCGATGAAGATGTTCAATCCGATCGAGGCCGATGTCTCCGGCACGGTGCGCGCGATCCTGGTCACCACCGGCCAGCCGATCGAGTTCGACGAGCCGATGTTCGTGATTTCCTGATAGCGCACCGGACGGAACGCCCCCCATGCTCAAGAAAGTCGTCATCGCCAACCGCGGCGAAATCGCGCTGCGCATCCTGCGCGCCTGCCACGCGCTCGGCATCAAGACGGTCGCCGTGCACTCCACGGTCGATCGCAACCTCAAGCACGTGGCCATGGCCGACGAGTCGGTCTGCATCGGTCCGGCGCCCTCGAGCGAGAGCTACCTGAATATCGCCGCGATCATCGCCGCCGCGGAAGTCACCGGCGCCTCGGCCATCCATCCGGGCTACGGCTTCCTTTCCGAGAACGCCGATTTCGCCGAGCGCGTCGAATCCTCCGGCTTCATCTTCATCGGGCCGACCGCCAACGTGATCCGCATGATGGGCGACAAGGTCGAAGCGATCCGCGCCATGAAGGAAGCGGGCGTGCCCTGCGTTCCGGGCTCCGGCGGACCGGTTGGGGATGACGCCGACGAGTGCATCCGCATCGCCAACGACATCGGCTATCCGGTGATCATCAAGGCCGCCGGCGGCGGCGGCGGCCGCGGCATGCGCGTGGTGCGGGAGGAATCGGCGCTGATTTCCTCGATCGCCACCACCAAGGCCGAAGCCAAGGCGGCCTTCAGCAACGACATGGTCTACATGGAGAAATTCCTGGAGAACCCGCGCCATGTCGAGATCCAGGTGATGTCCGACGGCCAGGGCAACGCCATCCACCTGGGCGAGCGCGACTGCTCGATGCAGCGCCGGCACCAGAAGGTGGTCGAAGAAGCGCCGGCCCCGGGCATCAACGAGGAACAGCGCGCGCGGATCGGCAAGATCTGCACCGACGCCTGCGTGCGCATCGGCTACCGCGGCGCCGGCACGTTCGAATTCCTGTACCAGGACGGGCATTTCTATTTCATCGAGATGAATACCCGCATCCAGGTCGAACATCCCGTCACCGAGATGGTCACCGGCGTGGACCTGGTTCGCGAGCAACTGATGATCGCCGGCGGCGAGAAGCTCAAGCTGCGCCAGGAAGACATCGTCATCCGTGGCCATGCCATCGAATGCCGCATCAACGCCGAGGATCCGGAGACCTTCCTGCCCAGCCCCGGCCTGATCAAGCATTTCCACGCTCCGGGCGGCCCCGGCGTGCGCGTGGACTCGCATATCTACGAAGGCTACAAGGTGCCGCCGAACTACGACTCGATGATCGGCAAGCTGATCGTGCACGGCAACACCCGCGCGCAGGCGATCTCACGCATGAAGGTGGCGCTGTCGGAGATGATCGTCGACGGCATCAAGACCAACGTGCCGCTGCAGCAGCGGATCATGGCCGACATCGGCTTCCAGCAGGGCGGCGCCAATATCCATTACCTGGAAAAGCGGCTGGCCGAGCGCAAGGAAAAGGCGATCGGGATCGGGTGAGGGCCGGCGCAGCGACGCTCGCCCGATCCGCGACCTTCAATCCTTGCAAGTCACTCGGGCTTCTTGATCTGGCAGGTCATGACCGCGTTGCCCAGGGTATCGATGACCTCCCACGACCTGTTGGTCGAGCCATACGGGGTCTGGCAGGCGAAGTCCTTGTACTTGACCGGTTTGCCGGTGCTGTTGGCAAGGCCGAAAGCCTTGCATTTCACCGTGACATTGCCGCTGTCGGCCTGGGTGACTTCCCAGTCCTGCCCAAGGATGACGCCACCGGTGGCGTTATACAGCGTGCAGCCGCTTGCCCACACACTCGGAATGGAGATCGTGCCGGCCATCGCCGTGGTACTTGCCGACAACAACAGTGCGGCGCCGATCGACAGGGTCATGGCAGTCAGGAATTTGTTTTTCATGGTCGCTTGCTCCTAGGTGTTGGGTTTCGGCCCTGGGCGTCGCAGCCCAGTCGCCAGAGCCTAACTCCGTCTTTGAGCCAAATCGATATCTCCGGTGGTCTGTTTTGTAACAGCACCACCACCGAGGACCTGATCCTGTGGCCGGACGGCAGCAAGTCGGCGCGCTGACGGTCGCCGGCTTCGCATAAGAGCATTCGCCTATTTGGCGGCGACCGGGCACGCCGGGCGGGTCTTGCGCGATAATCCCGGCATGCCCTGGCTCGAACTCTCCCTGCGCTGCCGCGCCACCGATGAAGCACGACTGGAAGCGGCGCTCGAGGACCTCGGCGCGCTGTCGGTTTCCCTGCTCGATGCAGCCGATGCCGAAAATGAAAATGCGATCCTTGAGCCCGGCGTCGGCGAGATTCCGCTATGGCCGGAGATAACGCTGCTCGCGCTGTTCGATGAAAACGTCGAATCCGGACCTGTTGCTGCACGCCATCGAAGCCTGGGATGAGCGCATCGACCTGGGCAGCGCGCAGTTCAGGCAGGTCGCCGACCAGGATTGGGAGCGCGCCTGGATGGACCAGTACGAGCCGATGAAGTTCGGTACCCGTACCTGGATCATTCCCTGGAACATGGACGCGCCGCCCGAAGCCGCCGGCGGCGTGATCGTCCGACTCGATCCCGGACTGGCGTTCGGCTCCGGCACCCACCCGACCACCGCGCTGTGCCTGGAATGGCTGGACTCGCTCGACCTGCGCGGCAAGACCGTGCTCGATTTCGGTTGCGGCTCGGGCATTCTTGCGCTGGCCGCGCTCAAACTGGGCGCGGCGCGCGCGGTTGCCGTCGACAACGATCCGCAGGCCTTGCTGGCCACCATGGACAATGCCGAACGCAACGGCGTGGCGGACAGGCTTGTCGTTCATTCGGCGGAGGATGAAGTCGCCGCCGAATATCCGGTGGTGGTCGCCAACATCCTGGCCACGGCGCTGGATCAACTGGCTGAAACCCTCGCGGCGCGTGTCGCGCCGGGCGGCGTCATCGCGCTGTCGGGCATCCTGCACGGGCAGGAAGCCGACCTGCTTGCGCGCTATGCGCCCTGGTTCGGCGATCTGCAGGCCACGCAACTGGGCGACTGGATGCGCATCACCGGCCGGCGCCTGGCATGAAGCGCCGCGACGACGCATTCGGCCTGCAACCGGCCCTGACCGGCATCGACCATGGCCAGCTCTCCCGACTTCGTCCAGCCCGACAAGGCAAGCGCCACCCAGGCGCGGCAGTCTCTGGCCATGGCTGGCCGTTCCGGCGCTCACGATCAGCCTGTTCCTGCAGATTGCAGTAGCCGATCGCGCCCGCCTGGCCGCGGATCCAACCTGGCGGCCGCGAATCATCGCGCTCTGCGACGTGCTGCGCTGCGCGGTTCCGGCGTGGCGGGAACCGGATGCCGTGCACATCATCTCGCGTGAGATTCGACCGCACCCGTCGGCGCCCGGCGTACTGCTGGTCACCGCGACGTTTCGCAACGACGCCGCCTTCGCGCAGGCCTGGCCGCAGCTGCAGTTGTCCCTGACCAACCTGGATGGCGAGTCGTTCGGCCTGCGCCGTTTCTCGCCGCGCGAATACCTGGGCAGCGATCCGGCCACGCCGCTGATCGGCGCCGGCCAATCGGCGACGATCACCCTTGAGATCGTCGACCCGGGACGGCGCGCCGTCGCCTTCGGATTCGAGTTCCGCTGAAGCTGAATTTGCCCAGTGCATCACAGGAAGGCGTGCGATCCACCGCGTTTTCGCGGATTGCATTGCAGGACGTTGGCGATCGGCCATCGGTGGATGTAGACTGCTCGTCCGCGGGGAGCGGGCACAACCTCTGGAGTCTTGTTTTTCGTGAACGCATCGCTCGCCCTGCGCGCCGAACCCGCACCGAATTCGCACTCGCAACCGGCGCTGCGCGATTACGTTGCCAAGGCCGTTCGCCGCTACCTGCTGGACCTGGGCGACTGCGATTCGCACGAGCTTTACGAAATCGTCCTGCGCGAAATCGAAGTGCCGATGCTCACCGAAGTCATGCGCCACTGCCAGGGCAACCAGAGCCGCGCCGCAGCCACCCTCGGGCTCAACCGGGCCACGCTGCGCAAGAAGCTCAAGGAATACGGCATCAGCTGAGCGGCGCCGCGATAACGGTATAATTCGCCGTTCGCATACGGGGTAAACCATGGCTTCCGACCGCTTGCCCGTTCGCCGGGCGCTGCTTTCCGTTTCCGACAAGACCGGCGTCCTGGAGCTGGCGCGCGCGCTGGCCGCCATGCAGGTCGAACTGCTCTCCACCGGCGGCACCGCCAAGGCCTTGCGCGATGCCGGCATCCCGGTGCGCGACGTGTCGGAGGTCACCGGCTTCCCGGAAATCATGGACGGCCGGGTCAAGACCCTGCATCCCTCCATCCACGGCGGCCTGCTCGGCCGCAGCGGCATCGATGACGCGGTGATGGCCGAACACGGCATCCACCCGATCGACCTGTTGGTGGTGAACCTGTATCCGTTCGCCGCCACCGTGGCCAAGCCCGATTGCAGCTACGAGGACGCCATCGAGAACATCGACATCGGCGGCCCGGCCATGCTGCGCGCCGCCGCCAAGAATCATGCGCGGGTCAGCGTGGTGGTCGATCCGGCGCAGTACGCCGGCTTGCTCGAAGCGCTGCAGGCGGGCGGCACCACGCTGGCGCAGCGGCGCGGATTCGCCGCCAAGGCCTACGCGCACACCAGCGCCTACGACGGCCAGGTGACCCAGTGGCTGTCGGCACGCGCGGAAAATCCCGACCAGCCGGAGACCTGGCCGCACACCTTCAATCTGTCGCTCGAGCTGGCCTCGAGCCTGCGCTATGGCGAGAACCCGCACCAGCGCGGCGCGCTCTATGTGGAGAAGAACGCCGGCAGCGGCATCGTCGCCACGGCGCGCTTCGTGCAGGGCAAGGAACTGAGCTACAACAACCTCGCCGACGCCGACGCCGCGCTCGAATGCGTGAAGGCCTTCGACGCGCCGGCCTGCGTGATCGTCAAGCACGCCAATCCCTGCGGCGTCGCCGTCGCGGCCGACCTGCTGACGGCCTATGACCGTGCCTACGCCGTCGACCCGACCTCCGCCTTCGGCGGCATCATCGCCTTCAATCGCCCGCTCGACGCGGCCACCGTCGCGGAGATCCTGAAGCGACAGTTCGTCGAAGTCGTGCTGGCGCCGAGCATCGCCGCCGATGCGCTGCCGCTGTTCGAGAAGAAACCGAACGTGCGGGTCTTGTCGGTGCGGCGAACTTGGCGGCGCGCACGCCGGCCTGGAATACAAACGCATCGCCGGTGGCCTGCTGGTGCAGGACGCCGACAGCGATGCGCTGACCGCCACGGATCTGAAGGTGGTCAGCCGACGCGCGCCGACCGCGACCCAGATGGCGGATCTTCTGTTCGCCTGGAAAGTGGCGATGTACGTCAAGTCGAACGCCATCGTCTACGCACGCGACCTGCAGACGGTCGGCATCGGCGCCGGCCAGATGAGCCGCGTGGTCTCGGCGAAGATCGCCGGCCTCAAGGCCGAGGAAGCGGGACTGACGGTGCCGGGATCGGTCATGGCCAGCGATGCCTTCTTCCCGTTTCGCGACGGCATAGACGCCGCTGCCACGGCCGGCATCGCCGCCGTCATCCAGCCGGGCGGTTCGATGCGCGACGCGGAAGTCATCGCCGCCGCGGACGAACACGACATGGCCATGGTCTTCACCAGCCGTCGTCATTTCAGGCACTGAGTCAATGAAACTTCTCGTCATCGGATCCGGCGGCCGCGAACATGCACTGGCCTGGAAGCTGGCCCAGTCGCCGCGCGTCACCGAAGTACTGGTGGCTCCCGGCAATGCGGGCACCGCGCGCGAGCCCGGCTGCCGCAATGTCGCGATCAAGGCGACCGACCTGGATGCCTTGCTTCGCCTGGTCCAAACCGAGTCCGTGGCGCTGACCGTGGTCGGTCCGGAAGGTCCGCTGGTGGCCGGTATCGTCGACAAGTTCCGCGCCGCCGGGCAACGCATTTTCGGGCCGACCGAATTCGCCGCGCAGTTGGAGGGCAGCAAGGCCTTCGCCAAGGATTTCCTGGCCCGCCACCGCATCCCCACCGGTTATTACCAGGTATTCGACGACCTCGACCTGGCGCTGGACCATGTCCGCGACGTGGGCGCGCCGATCGTGATCAAGGCCGACGGCCTGGCCGCGGGCAAGGGCGTGATCGTGGCGATGACGCTGGACGAGGCCGAGGAGGCCATCCGCGACATGCTCGGCGACAACGTCTTCGGCGACGCCGGTTCGCGCGTGGTGATCGAGGAATTCCTCGACGGCGAGGAAGCCAGCTTCATCTCGATCGTCGATGGCAAGACCGCGCTACCGATGGCGACCAGCCAGGACCACAAGCGCGTGTTCGACGGCGACACCGGACCAAACACCGGCGGCATGGGCGCCTATTCGCCAGCACCGGTGGTCACCCCCGAAGTACATGCGCGGGTGATGCGCGAGATCGTCGAGCCGACCGTGCGCGGCATGATCGCCGACGGCCACCCGTTCACCGGGTTTCTCTACGCCGGATTGATGATCGATGCTTCGGGCGCGCCAAAGGTGATCGAGTTCAACGTACGCTTCGGCGACCCCGAGACGCAGCCGGTGATGTTGCGCCTGCGCTCGGACCTGCTGGACCTGCTCGAGAAAGCCGTCGACGGCGAATTGGCCGGCGCAACCGCCGACTGGGATCCGCGACCGGCGCTGGGCGTGGTGATGGCCGCGGCCAACTACCCCGGTACGCCGAGCACCGGCGACGCCATCCACGGCCTGGACGCGCCATTGCCTGCCGACAGCAAGATCTTCCACGCGAGCACCGCACAGGCCGACGGCCAGGTCGTCACCACCGGCGGCCGGGTGCTGTGCGCCTGCGCGCTCGGCGATTCGGTGCGCCAGGCGCAGCAACGCGCCTACGCCGCCGCCGCGCAGATCTCCTGGGCCGGGGAATTCCACCGCACCGACATCGGCTGGCGCGCCATCGCCCGCGAATCACGCTGAGTCGCCGCCGCCCTCGTGGCGGCGACGGCGAACACTGTTAATCTGCCCCGGATCAATCTCCGCGGAGCCGGCATGGCCCACAACCAGTTTTCGCTGCTCGGCACGCGCCGTTTCGCGCCCTTCTTCGTAACCCAGTTGCTGGGCGCCTTCAACGACAACGTCTTCCGCAACGCGACGCTGGTGCTGATCACCGCCTACATGGGCCTGAGCCAGCAGCAACAATCGCTCGTACACCAATCTGGCGCCGGCGCTGTTCATCCTGCCGTTCTTCTTCTTCTCGGCCACGGCCGGGCAGCTGGCGGAAAAGTACGAAAAGACGCGGATCATCCGCGCGGTGAAGGTGTTTGAAATCGTGGTGATGTGCATCGCGGCCTGGGGCTTCTATGGCCGCCACGCGGGCCTGCTGCTGGTGGTCCTGTTCCTGATGGGCCTGCACTCGACGATCTTCGGGCCGATCAAGTATTCGATCCTGCCGCAGGCCTTGCGGCCGGAGGAGCTGACCGGCGGCAACGGCCTGGTCGAGACCGGCACGGCGATGTCGATCCTGTTCGGCATGATGCTCGGCGGCGCGCTGATGCTTTCCGGCCACGGGCCGCTGCTGGCCTCCGTCGCGGTCATCGCCATTGCGCTGGTCGGCTATGTCGCCTCGCGCTTCATCCCGCTGGCGCCGGCGACCTCGCCGAACCTGAAGATCGACTGGAATCCCTTCACGGAAAGCTGGTACATCCTCAAGCTGTGCGCGAAGCAGCGCGCGGTGTTCAACTCGGTGCTCGGCATTTCCTGGTTCTGGTTTTTCGGAACCGCGCTGACCGCCCAGTTGCCGGTCTATGCCGAGGCCAACCTCGGCGGCAGCAGTTCGCTGTACCTGCTGACGCTCGGCGTGTTCTCGGTCGGCACCGGCATCGGTTCGCTGATGTGCGAAAAGCTGTCGCATCGCACGGTGGAGATCGGCCTGGTCCCGCTCGGTGCGATCGGCGTCACCGCCTTCGGCATCGATCTGTATTTCTCCCGCACCGGCGTGGCGCCGGTCACCGGCCTGGGCCTGGCCGCGCTTCATCCAGGCGCCGGGCAGCCTGCGCATCCTGTTCGACCTGATGATGATCGGCGTGTTCGGCGGCCTGTACCTGGTGCCCCTGTTCGCGCTGGTGCAGAGCCGGACCCCGAAGAGCGAACTGTCGCGGGTGATCGCCGGCAACAACATCCTCAATGCCGGCTTCATCGTCACCGCCGCGGTGTTCGGCATCGTCGCCGGGCGCCTGCTGCACTGGAGCATCCCGCAGTTCTACCTGGTGGTGGCCGTGCTCAACGGCATCGTGGCGCTGTACATCTTCACGCTGGTGCCCGAGTTCCTGATGCGCTTCCTGGCCTGGATCTACGTGTCGCTGTTCTATCGGGTGCGCGCGGTCGGGGTCGAGGACCTGGTGCCCGACGAGGGCCCGGCCCTGCTGGTCTGCAACCATGTCAGCTACATGGACGCGCTGATCCTGAGCAGCGCGATTCCGCGACCGATCCGCTTCGTGATGTATTACAAGATCTTCAAGACGCCGGGCGCCGGCTGGATCTTCAAGGCCGCGCGCGCCATTCCGATCGCAGGCGCCAAGGAAGATCCGGCGCTGATGGAAAAGGCGTTCGCCGAAGTGGACGCGGCGCTGGCCGAAGGCGAACTGGTCTGCATTTTCCCGGAGGGCACGCTGACCCGCGATGGGCAGATCGGGCCGTTCAAGACCGGGCTCGAGCGCATCCTGGCCAAGCGCCCGGTGCCGGTCGTGCCGCTCGCGCTCAAGGGCATGTGGCTGAGCATGTGGAGCCGCAGGGATTCGCGCCTGGGGCGCCTGCGCTTGCCGCGGCGATTGTTCGCGAGCGTCGAAGTCGAAGCCGGCACGCCGATTCCCGGCGAACAGGCCACTGCCGCATTGCTGGAAGCGAAAGTGCGCGCGATGCGCGGCGACCGCGCCTGAGCCTGGCGCGCGATCAGCTCAGGCGACGAAGCCGGCGACGACGAAAATAGCGAGCACCGCCAGCCACAACAGCAGCACGCGCCAGACCAGGCTCATCGCATCGCGCAGTTCGAGCAGGGCCGGCGCCTGCGCCGGACCGTCCACGGCATAGGCGTCTTCCTCGGCCAGTTCGCAGACCACGCTGGCCCGCGCCGCGGCGCCCAGGAAGCCGATGTCCAGGCGCACGCCACCGTTTGCGTGCCAGTCCCGCCACGCGGCCAGCACCCCGTCGAAATGCGCGGCCAGCGCCAGGCCGAAGGTCATCAGGTGCGCAACCGGCCAGTTCAGCAGGGCCAGGAACAGGCGCGCGGCATCGGCCTGCGTCGGCGACAGCACGCGTTGCGATTCGCCTTGCGCGGCTGAGCGAAACCAGCCGGTACAGCAGGGCGCCGGCCGGGCCAAGCAGCAGGAACCAGAACAGCACGCCGAACCAACGCCACAGCGCGCAACGGAACACCGCTTCGACCAGGCTGGGTCCCTCGACGACCGGCTCGCCGCCTTCGGGAAACAGCGCCGATGCGGCCGCGCGGCGCGCCTCGGGATCGCGGGCCTCGATGATCGCATCGACATCAAGATCCAGGTCGCGCGGACCCCAGGTATAGACCAGCACGGCGAGCGCGAACACGAACAGCGGCAGCCCGTAGAAAAGATCGCCGATCAGCAACTGCGCGGCCGCGACTACCAGCACCGGCACGGCAATGCCGAACAGCATTCCGAAGCGGCCCTGCCAGGCGCTCTGCCCGCTCATCACGCGGGCCAACCCAGCGCAGCCAGATCACGAACCAGTCGTAACGGCGCAGCCCGATCAGGCCGGGAGCGACATGCCCCAGCACCAGCGCAAGCACGACGGCGATAAGGGTCAGGGCCATGGAGAAGTTCTTGCCGACATCATTGGATTGTAGTCCGAACTCCCGCCGGTTTTTTGCTGTCCCCGGCAGGCGACAGTGCGGCCCGCCGGGAGGATCGCCCGCCTCAGTGACGGGCCAGCCAGTCGTCGATCAGCCAGCGGGAGATCGACAGGCGCGGCGAGAGCTGCAGCTCGCCCGCGGCAACCTGCGCACGCAACTCGGCGCGCCGAGAACCAGCGCGCATCCTGCAGCTCGGCGCCGACATTCACCGGCTGCGGATCCGCCTCGGCGCTGAAACCAAGCATCAGGGCCGCCGGGAAACGGCCAGGGCTGGGAGGCGAGATAACGGCACGAGCGCACCCGCACGCCGGCCTCCTCCATCACTTCGCGCGCCACCGTCTGCTCGAGCGATTCGCCCGGCTCGAGAAATCCGGCCAGCACCGACCAGCGCTTCTCCGGCCAGCTCGCCTGGCGGCCGAGCAGCAGCCGCTCGCCGTCGCTGACGGCGACGATGATGGCCGGGTCGGTGCGCGGATAGTGTTCGAGCGCGCACTCGCCGCAACGGGCGACGAAGCCGCCGCGTATGAACTCGAGTCGGATGGCCGCAGATGCCGCAGAACCGGTTGCGCTGCTGCCAGTGCAGCAGGGCGCGCGCCTGGGCGAAGATGGCGGCGGGCTAGCGCCGGCCAGCGCATCGCGGCGCTGCGCAGGTCCAGCTTCAATGGCGGCAATGGATCGGCGCCAGTTCGGCCGGCAATGCGAACCAGGCGACCTGGCTTTCGTCCAGGCCGAGGAAACTGGCCGCGGCCGGAATCTGCGGCAGGGTTTCGACCGCCGAGCGCGAATTCCGGCGCATCGTCATCGCCCGAAAAATGAGCGTGTCCGTCCTGGTCCAGTACAGCAGCCTGGCCTGGGCCCAATGTCGCTGCAGCCCTTCCGGGTCTTCGCGCAGGTGTTCGGCCCGGTCGAGACCGGCATGCTGGAAAGCGTATTGCCGCGGCGTACCGCTCACACCGAGAAGCTGCTGCCGCAACCGCAGGTGGATTTGGCGTTCGGATTGCGAATCACGAACTGCGCGCCCTGCAGGCTTTCCCGATAATCCACTTCGGCGCCCATCAGGTATTGCAGGCTCAGCGGATCGACCAGCAGGGTCACGCCGTCGCGCTCGCAGGGCCAGGTCCTCTTCACTGCGCTCTTCATCGAAGGTGAAGCCGTACTGGAAGCCGGAACAGCCGCCGCCGCTGATATACACGCGCAACTTGAGACCGGGATTGCCTTCCTCGGCGATCAGCGAGGCGACTTTGCTCGCCGCCGCCGCGGTGAAATCCAGCGGGCGATCCAGGTCGAGGTAGCTAAGTGGGGTTTCCATAGGTACCAAGTATGCGCGGATCGGCGTGAATCAAGCGTGTCCCGACCCGGTCAGGGCGGCGATTCGGGGCCGGTGAGCTGCGCCATGGGCGCCTCGGCATGGATCAGGCGGCCGGTGATCATGGCGCCAGCGGTCATTTCCACGACCTTGTAATGGATGTTGCCGCGAACCCGGGCCTTGGCGGCCAATTCCACGCGCTCGGAGCTGAACACGTCGCCCTGCATCTCGCCGCAGATCACCGCCACCGGCACCCGCACCTCGCCTTCGACGCAGCCCTGCTCGGCCACGGTGAGCACCGCCGGCTGGCCGTCCTCGGCAATCACCTTGCCGATCACCTTGCCCTGGACGCAAAGGCCGCCCGAGAAGGTGATGTCGCCATGGATCACCGCGCGCGGACCGATCAGGGTCTCGGCGGCATCGCTGCCGTCGCGTCTGTGTTTCGTCTTGTCCCCGAACATGGCTACTCCCCTTGCGATTTCTTGCTTTCCCAGGCGAAGGTCTGCTCCACCGCGTTGCCGTTTCCAGCCAGCGAAACCCGCACGCGCTGTGGCGTGAAGCCCGATGGCAGCATCACACTGTCCTCCAGCTGCTGGAAATACCGGAATGAGAATGGCTTTCCCGGGGCGCCCGACTGGTTCAGCAGCTCGTCCCACTTGATGGTGGCCAGCTTGCCGCCACGAACGCCCTCGACCGCGAAGCGCATCGTGCCCTTGCTGATCGCACCGCGATTCAGGTTCTGCGTCAGCGTCACCGTGTAGTGCCAGGTCCCGCCGCTCTCGGGCGTGAAACTGGCCTCGTGCACGCGCAAGCCCTGGCGCTTGCCGGTCGAACCGACCAGGCGTTCGTAGAAATCCACGTCGGCGCGAAGGCCCGAGACTTCCTCTTCGCGCTCGGCCAAGGTCGACTGCAATTCCGCATTGGCGTTGCGGCTGATCTGGTCGGAGCGCTTGAGCGTCGCCACCTCCTGGCGCAGTTGGTCAACCAGCCGCTTCTGCTCACGCAATTGCTTGCCACTGTCCACCAGCTCGCCGCTGACCGCGCCCAGGGACGGCTCCGCCCGGCGGCTGGCCAGGGTCCAGGCGCCAAACAGGCTCGCTGCCCACAGGACAGCGGCGATGATCAGCCAACCACGCAGGTGCGAGTCCTTGTGGTCGGGAACAAACTCGTGGGAATCGGTATCGGGGAGCTCATGCCTTCAGGATACCGTTGCCGGCGGAAATTCCGGGTTAAACCGTCCACCGGTCGGCGGGCCACCGGGTAATATGGCCGCGCAGTCCCATTTTCCGGCGCAGCAAGGGAAGCGGGACGCTGGCCGAGGCGGTCATGATTCCGTGGCTCCGGCGGTGATGGCCGGGAGGTTATTTTGGAAACCGGGCGGCAAGGGCATAATTCGGGGCTCAGGGAAAATTGTGAAATGAATGATCAGGACGGGTCCCGACTCGCCGACCGCCACACTGCCTTCATGCGCCTGTTGCCTGCCCGCACGAAGGTGATTCGCCGCCGCCTGGACCGCTTCGCGCAGTCGGGCTGGGATATCAATGGGCTTTCCTTGATCCATTCCGACGCCTGTCGGCTTGGCGAGGCCAGCCTGGCATACGGCATGGAGCCTATCGCCGAGCCACTGCGCGAGATCGCCGGGCTGCTCGAAGCGATCCTCAACGAACAGCAGCTTCCCGACACCGAACTCGGCCAACGCCTGTGCGCGCTGGCGCAATCACTGGATGATCTGGTGCCGCCGGCCCCGGAGCCGGAAGTGCCCGAACCGATCGAGCTGTACGAGACGATCGAGGCATTCGAGGTCTCGGAGGCGGTCGAACAGACCGATGCGGCCGAAGCAAATCCGACAAGTCCTGAAGACGATACCGACATCTGGGGCGACGGCGTCGCCCTGTTCGGCCCGAGCAGGACGAAGGAACAAGACGCCGCACCATCTACCCAGGCCAAACCTGAGGCGCGATCGAAGAAGGCCAAGCCCGCTCCGGCAAAGCCCGTGGCGCAGACTCCGGCGCCGGCGCCTGCAGCTGCGCCTGCGCCGGTGCGTTCGGCCGAACCTGCGACCGCAACCGCCATGCCCTCAAGCCGCGCCGGCGCGCTTACGCCGCGGATGCCGACGCCGGCTCCGGCGCCGACGCCGGCCCCGCGCGTCGCATCACGCACGCTGGTCGTGCCCCCGGATTTCCGCATCTACCACCTGACCGGTTACGGCGCGCTGTCGTTGGCGCTCGACCAGCTCATCGAAGCGCAAGGCCTGGAGATCGAACTGCTCGAAGACGTCGAAGAACTCAACGAGTTGCTCAGCGCCCTGCCCGCCGACCTGGTCCTGATCGATGCCTGCTTCAGCGATCAGCTGGAAAGCATCGGCGCCACCGTGCACCTTGCCCGAACCCGCAACAGCAAGCAGCGATTGCTGCTGGCCGCCATCGCCGAGGCAGACGACATCTCGCTGCGATTGTCCGCCCGTCGCGCCGGCGTCGACGCGCTGATCGTCGATCCGGTCAGCGCCGAGGACATCCTCCAGCGCCTGCAACCACTGGTCGATCCCGAGCGCGAGGAAGCATTCCGCATCCTGATCGTCGAGGACGATCGCAGCCAGGCGCTGTTCGCCGAAGGCGTCCTGCGCAACGCCGGCATGGATTCGCTGGTGGTGACCGATGCGCTCGACGTCATGCCTGCGCTCAAGCAGTTCCGCCCCGACCTGATCCTGATGGATCTGAACATGCCCGGCGCCAACGGCATCGAGCTGACCGCGTTGATCCGCGAGCAGGAGGCCTACGCGCATACCCCGATCGTGTTCCTGTCCGGCGAGAGCAGCGAGGACCTGCAGTTCGATGCGATCGACGCCGGCGGCGACGATTTCCTGACCAAGCCGATTCGTCCCCGCCACCTGATTTCCGCCGTGCAAACCCGCGTCCGCCGGCATCGCCAGCAGGAAAATCGCCGGGTCAAGCAGGTCGACCGGGATGCCGCCACCGGACTGGTCTATCGCAAGAACCTGCTCGAGCGCGTGGACCAATGCCGCAGCAGTCGGCCCAGGAAGGCGGCCTGCTTTTCGTCGAAGTGGAAGACCTCGGCCTGCTGCGCGAGCGGATCGGCCTGACGGCGCTGGAGATCCTGCTGGGCGACGTCAGCCGGCTGCTGGCCGCACCGCCGGGCAGCTACCGGTGACCCGATTCGGCGACGGCAGTTACCTGGTGCTCGACCGGCAGCGCTACGAGTCCGGCCTTGAAACGCTGGCCACGCAGATTCGCGAAACCCTGATGCAGATCCGTTCCAGGCGCTGGGCCAGCCGCTGCGGCTGCGCGTATCGGTCGGGCGTCTGCGCGTTCAAGCATGGCTTCACCGACGCCGGCGCCATGATCAACGCCGCCGAGAAAGTCGCCCGCGAAGCGCGCACCCATGATCGCGGCGTGCGCCGCTTCGAGCCGCCGCAAGCGCGGCCGAGGCGCTCAAGGAGCGGCCTTGCTCGCGGCACATCCGCGAGGCGCTCGACCAGCGACGCCTGGTGCTGCTGTACCAACCCGTGGTGGCGGTGGCCGGCAACGACCTGCCCAATACCAGACGCTGCTGCGCCTGCGCGACAGCCGATGGCACGCTGCATTCGGCGGCCGAAGTGATCCCGATGGCCGAGAGCAGTCCGGCCTGATCGTCGACATCGATCGCTGGGTGATGCTGCAGTCGCTGGCGCTGATCGGCGACCATCGCCGAGCAGAATCGCGGCTGCGCCTGTTCGTCCCCCAGTCGCCGATGACCCTCGCGGCGCCCGGACAGGCCGAGTGGCTCGAGGCCGAGATGCCGCCAACAACGCCCCGGTTCAGTTCGCTGGTGATCGAGCTGCGGCTGGAGGACGTCGCGCTGCAATGCGGCAGACGTGCGCCAGTTCTTGCGAGCGACTGGCCGCCGACGGCGTGCAGTTCTGCCTGAGCCAGTTCCAGGCCGGGCACCGAGGCGGAATCACTGGTCAACCAGTTGCCGCTGGGCTTCGTCAAACTCGCGCGCAAATACACTGCCGGCGCCTTCCAGCCGGCCATGCGCGATGAGCTCAAGACCTTGATCGACAATGCGCACCTGCGCGACCTGCAGGTCATCGGCCATGGCGTCGAGGACGCGCAGGCGGCCGCCACTTTGTGGATGAGCGGAATCGACTTCATCCAGGGCAACCTGGTGCAGGACAGCGGAACACGACATCAACTTCGACTTCCACCAGGCGGTGCTCTAGATGAAAGACTTCGAGCCCAACGATTTCCTCGTCGCGCGCTGGCTGGCGATCGCCGGCGCGGCCGGCGCCGCCGGCGCCGCGGCATCTCCTATTACACGGACAATTCCTTCTGGAATATGGCGGCTTCGCCGCCGCTTTGCTGGCGCTGGCCGGCGTCGCCGGCCTGTGGCGCTCGATCGCCATGCGCAATGCCAGCGCTGCGCGAGGCGTCGCAGGAGAGCGGCCAGACCAGGCAGCGAAGTCAGCACCCTGCAGCAGGAGCTCGAAGTCCATCGCAACCTCGGCAAGCGAACTGCCCGAGGCCAAGCAGGCCGCCGAATCGGCGATGATGGCCAAGGGCGAGTTCCTGGCCACCATGAGCCACGAAATCCGCACGCCGCTCAACGGCATCATCCCGATGCTCGACCTGCTGATGAACTCGAAGCTGCCGCCGGACCAGCACGAATTCCTGCGCACCGCCTATACCTCGTCGCGGCAGATGCTGCGGATCGTCGACGACATCCTCGACTACTCCAAGCTCGAGGCCAACAAGCTGCAGTTGGAGTCGACCAGCTTCAACCTGCGCGAACTGCTCGACTCGGTGATCCGGCTGATGGAAAAGCCGGCCGAAAGCCAAGGGCCTGCGCCTGATCCTGCAACTCGACCCGGCCGTGCGCCTGGCCGTGCGCGGCGATCCGGTGCGCCTGCGCCAGATCCTGACCAACCTGATCAGCAACGCGGTCAAGTTCACCGAGCGCGGCGCGATCACGCTTGGTGTCGTCCGCCGCGGCGAAACCAAGACCCACCACGAATTGCGCTTCGAAGTCCGCGACACCGGCATCGGCATCGCCCGGGAAAACCTCGGCAACCTGTTCCGGGCATTCGCGCAGGCCGATGCGTCGACGACCCGCCTTTATGGCGGCACCGGCCTGGGCCTGGTGATCTGCAAGCGCATCGTCGACCTGATGGGCGGAACCATCGGCGTCGATTCCGAAGCTGGCCGCGGCACCACGTTCTGGTTCGAGATCCCGCTGCTCAAGGCGGTGGGCGACATCCAGGAGGCGCGCGCCGATCTGCACGGTTCGCGCGCCCTGCTGCTGAGCAGCGACGCCTCGCACCGCCTGCGCCTGCAGCAGGCCGCCACTACCTGGGGGCTGCAACTGGCCTTGGCCGACTCCACCCAGGACGCGCTCGGCCAGTTGCGCACCGCGCTCGCCCGCGGCGGCAATTGGACGATCGACTTGCTGATGGTCGACCTGAACAGCGTGCGCGCGACCATGATTGCCTTGCACCGCAACCTGCGCAATTCCCCGGAATTCGACAGCCTTCCAGTCGCCTACATGAAAGGCGCCGACGAGCCGCCGGCGGAAATCTCCGCCGATTCGAACGCGCTGGTGGTGGCACGGACCATGGGCGCGCCGGAATTGCGCTCGGCGATCAACTCGTTCCTGTCGCGAAAATCGGCGCGCGCCACCGAAACGCCGATCTCGGCGCTGTTCCCGGAGCCCCTGCCGGAAGACGGATCGGTCGCCCCGGCCGCGCCACCGCAAGCTCAGCGGCAAGGTCCTGCTGGTCGAGGACAACCCGGTCAATCAGAAGGTCGCGCAAAGCCTGATCAAGATCCTCGGTCTCGAATGCGAGACCGCCGACAACGGTCAACTGGCGTTGGAGCGGATGGCCAAGGGCGGACTGGACGTGGTGCTGATGGACTGCCAGATGCCGGTCAAGGACGGCTACAGCGCAACCACGCGAGTGGCGAGCGCATGAAACCGCCAACAAGCTCAAGCGCATGCCGATCATTGCCATGACCGCCAATGCGATGGCGGGCGATCGCCAGAGGTGCCTGGATTCGGGCATGGACGATTACCTGTCCAAGCCGGTGGATCGCCGGCTGCTCGCCACCTGCCTCGCGCGCTGGCTGCAGCAATTGCCACAGGCGGGAAACCGCCCCGCGGCGCCTTCTCCCGCACCAACTCCCGCGGCTGCTCCGGCGCCTGCTCCGGTGTCTGCTGCGGCGCCTACCCCGATCGCGGTCCCGCGACCGGTGCCAGCTGCGCCCGTTGCGCCGGCTCCCGCGCCGTTCGCCGTGCCTCGACCGGCACCCATCCCTACCGCCACGCCCGCCGCGCGGCCCCCGGCCGCCCCGGCGGCGGCGCCACCCGGGCCGACGGTGACCGCGCGGACGCCGGCGATGCCGGCGCAAGCGACCACGCCGGCGGCAGCGGCGGCACTCCGGCGCTGCCGGTATTGGCAATGGATGTCGTCAACGAATTGCGCGAGGTGATGGGCGGCGAATACCTCGGCCTGGTGCGACTGTTCCTGGAGGACGCTCCCAGCCACATCGAGCGACTGCAAGCTCGCGGCCGCCAGCAACGACATCGCGGCCATGGTCGCGCCCGCGCACACGCTCAAGTCGTCGAGCGCAAACCTGGGTGCCTTGTCGCTGTCGGCGATCGCCAAGCGCATCGAACTCGGCGCCCGTACGCAGCCGCTGCCGAGCCCGACCTTCGCCGTGAAGTTGCTGGAACAAGAATTCCAGCGCGCCAAGGACGCCCTGCTGGCCCTGGGCTGAGGCTTCGGGCCCTATCGCATCGCCCGTCGCCGCGCAGTGGCGGCGTCCGCGTGGCTCCGGCACGTTCCGGCGGCGCTCCGCTCCGCGATCACTTCGTGGCCGGCCACCGTGCCGCGCGAACGGCGCCAGGTGGTGCAACGCGCGCACATAGACCTCGCGCTTGAAATTAACCACGTTCTCGACCGGGTACCAGAAATCGACCCAGCGCCAGCTGTCGAATTCGGGTTTGTCGGTCAGTCCAGGCGCAGGTCGCTTTCCTGGCCACCATGCGCAGCAGGAACCAGACCTGCTTCTGGCCGATGCAGGTCGGTCGGGTGTTGCGGCGGATGCAACGCGGCGGCAACCGGTAGCGCAGCCAACCGGGCGTCGCGCCAAGCACGTCCACGTGCTCGGGCAACAGGCCCGTTTCCTCCCTCAGCTCCCGGTACATGGCCTCGAGCGGGGTTTCGTCGGTGTTCATGCCGCCTTGCGGAAATTGCCAGCCGTCCCGGTTGACCCTGCGGGCCCAGAACAACGTCCATCCGTCGCGCATGAGCACGATGCCCACGTTGGGGCGATAACCGTCCGGATCGATCACGATCGGACTCCAAATACTTCACTGGCTCAAGCCTGCCACAGCAGGGACGCAGGCTCACAAGCACGAGTCCGGCAGCTCGGCGATTTGCCCGGAGCCGGCGCCGGACGGGTAAAATTCGCGCCCCGCGTCGTTACTGGGCGGCGCGTGGCTATGTAGCTCAGCCGGTTAGAGCGTGGCACTCATAATGCCGAGGTCGGTGGTTCGAGTCCACCCATAGCCACCATTTCCCGGATTCGGCGCGTGGCCCGACTTCACCACCCGCAACACAAGGCCTCGACCATGAAGCGTTCAAGAGCAAGACGGCGTGTAGCCCGCCTGCGCGGCAAGAAGTACAGCAGCCACGTCAGCGGCAAGTGATCCAAGGAAAACCCGCCGATGGCGGGTTTTTTGTATCCTGGTTTAGAGCATAGAAATCCTCGACGCATATATGCGCTTTACCCGTCGAAGGATCAGATTCACGAGTTTCCCGTTCTTTACTTGTGGTAGCTAACACCGCACTCTGGCCGTCCTACCAGCCGGTGGAGCCAAGGAAAATGAGATGCACGTTCGACTACTGGGTTGGTTCGGCAAGAACGCGACGATGGTGCGCATCCTCGTCTGCTCCCTGATCGGCTTGCCAGCTCTTGCTGCTTCTGTACCTTTGCCGGCGCGAAACCTTGTCGCGACCGCCTTACCGGGCTATGTCGACCTGTCCTGGCAGGCGCGCGAGAGCGACGGCGGCTCGCCGATCTACTACTACTACGTCCAGTATGAAACCGGTGGTGAGTTCGGCTCGACGTACAACACCGTGAACCTGTTGAGCGCCCACCTGCCCATGCCGAACGGTACTACCTTGAACTTCCGTGTTTTCGCCAGGCGACGCCATCGGCCAGGGTGCCTTGATCAACGTCGTGACGGCAACGCCGATTAGCTTTCCTGACCAGATCGGCGGCCTCGCGCTCCATCCCGGAGACGCTAGAGTGATCGCGAGTTGGTCCGCGCCGCAAAGCGGCGTTCAGACGATCACCGGCTATACCTTGACGACCCTCCCGTCCGGCCCCGTCTGCAAGACCACCGCGGCGCTCAGCTGCGCCAGCGCGGGCCTGACAAACTTGCACGGCCTATTCCTTCTTGGCGACCGCTACGAGTGCGGTTTGCATCTGCGTGAACATCGCGGCCCATGTCGGCGAGCCCGATGGTCCCGTCGCCAGCCGTGCTTCCCGGCCGCGCCCACGGGCCTCGCCCAGTCACAGGTGGCCACTAACCAGATATCGTTGGTCTTGAAGGCGCCGCTCCAGTACGGCGGTTCCGCGATCACCGCATACCGTGTGACGGCATCGCCGAGCGGCCAGACTTGCACGACGACCGGAACCACGTCCTGCACGGTCGCGGGACTCCCTCGCTGGCGCTAACGTTTCCTTCACGGTGACCGTCGCCAATTCGAACAGATGCAGCGCCGCCTAGGCGACCCTGGCACTCAGGATATCGCCCCCAACAGGCGCTACTGCGCCTGCGGTGCCGACGATCCTCACGGCGGCGACCTACCCGAACGCCTATGAGAATTAATGTGGACCTCAACTGGCAGGCGCCTGCGAGCGGTTGCGCCCTTACTTTTGGCTACCTGTTTGAGTATGGAACCGCAGGCACTTACCGCAGCACCGATAACCCGGGCTACCAGCCGCAGGCCCATCGCCCGATGATCGGCGGCGTTAGTTACTATTTCCTTGTCTCAGCCTTCAACTATGTCGGAAGATCTGCCAAAAGCACGCCGATTACTATTCTCGTCAAGAACTCATCGATTACAGCGGTTACTGCAAGCCCCACCCCTTTCGCTTCCGGCAGTGGTTGGACGCAGATCGGCGCCGCGATCACTTTCACTAGCGCGAGCATCTGCTCTGCCTCAAGCGCATGGTGCACGTTCGCGGACGACGATTTCCGAAGTGCGCCGGGACCAGTTGACGCAGATGCCCGGCGCGGCCGTCTCCACCGCCGTCGGCGCGCATCGCGCTGCATGCGTTCTGAATTCGGCCTACCAGATCTTATCGCTTGAACTGCTCGTTCTAGATTCAGATACCGGGCGCGCTGCGTCGGATATCTGTCGGCAACGCCGCGGATGTCTCTCGCGCGAACGCCGGTGTTACAGATCTACAAGTGGACCGGGACGAGCTGGACGCAGATGCCCGGTGCGGCCTTGTCCACCGCCGTCGGGGCGGACGGCGCCGTGTGGGTATTGAATTCGGCTGACGAGATCTACCGCTGGAACGGCTCGAACTGGACCCGCGATGCCGGGTGCGCTGCGCTGGATATCGGTCGGCGGCGCCACCAATGTGTGGGGTGTCAACGCGGGCGGGTCCGTCTACAAGTTCAACACCGCGACCGGGGGCTGGGACATGCCGGTGGTGCCCTCCGGTCCGTTCATCGGGGTGAGCACCGCGTGCCGACGGCACGACCCTGCTGTTGCGGAAAGACGGCACGCTCTGGAAGAAATGAGCCCTTCACCAAAACAACACTCGAGCTTTTCCCGCATGGACATCTTCAAGATCTTCCGCATCGAAGCCGCCCACCGCCTGCCGAACGTTCCGGCCGGGCACAAGTGCGCGCGCCTGCACGGACACTCCTTCGCGGTGGAACTGGTGGTGTCCGGCGAACCCGGCGCGCACAGCGGCTGGGTGATGGATTTTTCCGAGATCAAGCAGGCCTTCCAGCCGCTCTACGACCAGCTCGACCATCATTACCTGAATGAGATCGAGGGCCTGGAGAATCCGACCAGCGAGCAGCTGGCGATCTGGATCTGGAACCACCTCAAGCCTGCGTTGCCGCAGCTGTCGACGGTGGTCGTGCACGAAACCTGCACCTCGGGCTGCCGTTACAGCGGCTGAGGGTCGCGCTCCAGCGCTTCGTGCTTGCGCGCCAGCAGCACATACACCACCGGCACCACGAACAGCGTGAGCACGGTGCCGAAGCTCATGCCGCCGACGATCACCCAGCCGATCTGGTGCCGCGCCTCGGCGCCGGCGCCGTCGGCGAGCGCCAGCGGGATCGAACCCAGCACCATCGCGCCGGTCGTCATCAGGATCGGGCGCAGGCGCAGCCCCGCCGCTTCCAGGACCGCTTCGGCCTTGCCGCGGCCGCGCGCCTGCAACTGGTTGGCGAATTCCACGATCAGGATGCCGTGCTTGGAAATCAGGCCGACCAGGGTCACCACGCCGATCTGCGTGTAGATATTCCACGAGCCGGTGGCGTTCCACAGGTGCAGGTCCGCGCCGGCGTTGAGCAGCACCAGGCACAGGAACGCGCCGAACACCGCCAGCGGCACCGACACCAGGATCACCAGCGGATCGATGAAGCTCTCGAACTGCGCCGACAGCACCAGGTAGATGAACACCAGCGCCAGCACCAGCATCAGGGTCGCGCCGGAGCCGGACTCGCGGAACTCGCGGGACTGCCCGGACAGATCGTACTGCGCGCCGGGAGCGACTTCCTGCAGGGCCTTCTGCAGCCAGTCGAGCGCCTGGCCCTGCGAATAGCCCGGGCGCCAGGCCGACGCTGATGGTGGCCGAGCGCAGCTTGTTGAAGTGGTTGAGCTCCTTGGCCGCCACGGTTTCCCGCACCGTCGCCAGGTTGTCGAGCTGCACCATGCCGCCGTCGCCGGCGCGCACGAAGATGTTCGACAGGTCCTCCGGCGTGCGCCGGGCGTCATCGGCGATCTGCACGATCACATCGTATTGTTCGGCGCCCTTCTTGAAGCGGGTGACCCGGCGGCCGCCGAGCATGGTCTCCATGGTCCGCCCGACCGCCGTCACGCTGGTGCCGATCGCGGCGATCTTGTCGCGGTTGAGATCGATGCGCAGCTCGGGCTTGTTCAATTTCAGGTCGGAATCGGGATTGGTCAGCTTCGGGTTGTCCCGGATCTTGGCCAGCAAGGTCTGCACCAGCTTGTCGAGTTCCTCCCAGCTGCCCGTGGTCTGCACCACGAAGCTCACCGGCTGGCCGAAGCCGCCCTGGCCGAGCGGCGGCGGCGTGACTCGGGAACGCCATCACGCCGGGGATCGCGGAGAAAGGTCGGAAACAGGCTGCCGGCCACCTGTTGCGAGGTGCGCTCGCGCTCGGACCAGTCCTTCAGGCGGATGAAGCCGATGGCCGAGGTCACGCTGCCGCCGAAGCCCATGATCTCGAAGTAGCGATCCATTTCCGGGATCTTCTTGAACGCCGCCTTCCATCTGCTTGGCGTAGGTGTCGGTGTAATCGATGGTCGCGCCTTCCGGCGCCACGGCGAATCCGACCACCAGGCCCTGGTCCTCCGGCGGCGCCAACTCGTTGGGCAATTGCGTGAAGAGCACGAACACGCCGGCGAGCACCAGTCGCGGCGCGCGCCCACCACCCACCAGCGCAGGCCCAGGACCCGCCGCAGCGCGCCCTTGTAGCTTTCGTCGAGGCGGTGCAGCAGCGTTCTCGCCAAGCTCGTAGAAACGGCCGTGCTTCTTCTCGTGGCGCAGCAGTCGCGAGCTCATCATCGGCGACAGCGTCAGCGCCGTGAATCCGGACACCATCACCGCGCCGGCCAACGTCAACGCGAACTCGATGAACAACTTGCCGCTGCGGCCGGTCGAGAACGCGAACGGCACGTACACCGCCGCCAGGGTCAGGGTCATCGCGATGATCGCAAAGCCAATTTCCTTGCTGCCCTTGAACGCCGCCGTCATCGGATCCATGCCGTGCTCGACGTTGCGGAAGATGTTCTCGAGCATGACGATGGCGTCGTCCACCACCAGGCCGATCGCCAGCACCATGGCCAGCATGCTCAGCGTGTTGATGGTGAAGTTGAGGAAGTACATGACCGCGAACGCGCCGATCAGCGCCACCGGGATCGTCACCAGCGGGATCAGCACCGCGCGCCAGCTGCGCAGGAACAGGAAGATCACCAGCATCACCAGCACTACCGCCTCGGCGACGGTCTTGTAGACCTCGTTGATCGAGCGCTGGATGAAGATGGTGGAGTCGTAACCGATCTCCACCTTCATGCCCTGCGGCAGGGTGCGGGTGATTTCCGGCAGCAGCTTTTTCAGCGCGGCCGAAATCTCCAGCGGATTGGCCACCGCCTGCTTGACGATGCCCAGCGGAATCGCGTTGTTGCCGTTGAAGCGCGCGCGGAAGCGCGAGGAGTCGGCGCCGAGCTCGACCTTGGCGACATCGCCAAGCCGGACCAGATAGCCGTTCGCCGTGGACACGATGATCTGCGAGAACTGCTCGGGCGTGCGCAGGTCGGTTTCCGAGAGCACGGTGAATTCGCGTTGCCGGCCCTCGACGCGGCCGGCCGGGATCTCGATGTTCTGGGCGCGCAGCGCCGCCTCGACATCGGCCGGCGTCAATGACACGCCGGCCAGCTTCTCCGGATCCAGCCACACCCGCATCGCATAGCGATTGCCGTACACCTGCGCCTGGGCGACGCCGGGGATGTTCTGCACGCGATCCTTCACCACGCGGGTGGCGAAGTCGGCGATCTCGATCAGCGAGTGCCGGTCGGACGAGAACGCCAGGTAGATGATCGGCTGCGCGTCGGCTTCCTGCTTCTGCACGATCGGCTCGTTGGATTCGTTCGGCAATGCGCCGCGCGCCTGCGCCACGCGGTCGCGCACATCCGAAGCCGCGGCGTCGGCGTCGCGATCCAGGCGGAAGCGCACCGTCACCTGGCTGGACTCGGCGCGGCTGACCGACTGGATGAAGTCGATGCCCTCGATGCCCGACAGCGCGTCCTCGATCGGCTTGGTGATCTGCGACTCGATCACCTGCGCGTTGGCGCCCGGATAGCTGGTCGCCACCGTCACCACCGGCACGTCGACGTTCGGAATCAGGCGGACCGGCAGTCGCGTGTAGCAGATCACGCCGACCAGCAGGATCACCAGGTTCAGGACCCAGGCCAGCACCGGGCGGCGAATGGAAATATTCGAAAGAATCATGCCGGGTTTTTCCGTTCGGGGTCGCTGGTCAATCCGCGCTGGGCGCGGCGGCTGGCGCCGTCGTCGTTGCGGCGGGCTGGGCGTTGACCTTGGCGCCGTCGTGCAACTTCAGCTGTCCGGCCACCACCACTTCGTCGCCGGCCTTGATGCCGCTGGTCACTTCGACCAGGCCGGGTTGGCGCGCGCCCACAGTGACCGGCACCAGTTTCGCCACGCCATCGACCACCAGGTAGACCATCTTCTGGTCGCCGGTCGGCCAGATCGCCTGCTCGGGAACCATCAGCGCGCGCGGATTGTTGGCCAGGGTGATGCGCACCCGCGCCGACATGCCGGGACGCAGTTTCTGTCCGGGATTTTCCAGGCGCGCTCGCACGGCCACGCTGCGCCCGCCGACATCCACGGTGGGCGCGATCGCGACCACGGTCGCGGAGAAAATCTCGTCGCGGAACGAATCGACGCCGAAATCGACTTTCTGCCCGAGCGCCAGGCTCGAGAGCACGACTTCCGGTGCGCGCAGGTCCAGCTCGATCGGATCCAGGCGAACCAGGTCCACCATCTTCTCGCCGGCAGTGACGTAGTCGCCGATGCTGACCTCGCGCAATCCGGTCACGCCGGCGAACGGCGCGCGGATCTGGGTCTTGTCCAGATGGGTGCGCGCCGAGGCGGCACGCGCCTGGTTCACCGCCAGCTCGGCCCGCGTGGTGTCGAGCAGGGCGCGGGCGATCAACTGCTTGCTGGCCATTTCCTCGGCGCGTTTGGTGGCGCGCTGGCTGTTCTGCAGGTTGGCGAGCGCCTCGTTGAGATCGGCGCGCGTGAGCGCATCGTCGAGGGAGAACAACAAGGCGCCGGCGGCAACTTGCTGGCCTTCGGTGAAATGGATCTTGTCGATGCGGCCGGCGATTTCCGGCCGCACGCTGATCGCCTCTTCGGAACGCAGGCTGCCGATCGTCTCGAACTGGTTGGGCAGGTTGCGGATCTGCACGCGCACGGTTTCCACCGCCGTTGGCGGCATCGCCGCCGCCATGGCCGCCGGCCGGACCACCGGATTCGCCGGGAGCGAAGAAGATGCGGTAGCCGAGGAAGGCCAGCAGCAGGGCCCCGGCGATGGCCAGGAAAGGGATCAGACGACGCATGCGGGAAACCTCGGGCACAAGGACGGGCGATGGCCCGGCATTAATATACCCATCAGTTTACCTTTAAACGACCGGCCCCGACTCTGCCAAAGGTACTGTCAGCGGGTGGGCGGGCAGGCGCAGATGCGCCGCAAGACTGGCCGGCTGGCGCGCCCGGCGAATACGGAAGCAGTCCCAGGCAGGGCGACTGCAGCGCCCGCCGCAGCAGGACGAAGTACTCGTCGCTGAAATCCATGTCGGGCGAAACGGCGTTGCCGACCCAGCCTGCCACCGGCAGCCCATCGGCGATGATGGCTTGCTCGCTCAGTCGGGCATGACTGAGGCAGCCGAGCTTGATGCCGACCACCAGGATCACGGGAACGCCGAGCGCCCTGGCCAGCTGCGACTGCTCCAGATCATCGGCCAGCGGCGCCAGCCAGCCGCCGACACCTTCGATCACGACGGCATCGGCGGTTCTCGCCAGCGCCTGGTAGGCGGAAAGGATCGGCGGCAATGCGACGACGATGCCAGCGCTGGCGGCGGCGATTTGCGGCGCGGTCGCCTCCGGCAACGGGTACGGATTGACCAGGTCGTAGGGCGGGCGCGGCTCGCTTGCCAATTGCAGCGCGAGCGCGTCTTCATTCCTCCAGCCCTGCGGCCGTCGCGACGCAACCGCTGGCGACCGGCTTCATTCCCACCGCGGTGCTTCCACCTGGCGCGCAAGGCATGCAACAGGCAAGCGCTGACCAGCGTCTTGCCCACCCCGGTGTCGGTGCCGGTTACGTAATAGTCCAGGCGCATCGGCAAAGCTTAGCAGCGTCCTGCGCTGCTACACTCGCCGCTTGCCAATGGAGAGGCCATGTTTCAGACCGGCGCCCTTGACAGGCTCGAAATCCGAGCAATACGCCGAACTGGCCGAGCCAGGCGCTCGGCCTGCTGACCGGCGAGCGCGATCGAATCGCCAACGCCGCCAACCTGTCGGCGCTGGTGTTCCATGCCCTGCCCGACCTGAACTGGGTCGGCTTCTATTTCTACGACGGCAACGAGCTGGTGGTCGGTCCTTTCCAGGGCCATCCGGCCTGCGTGCGCATCGCGCTGGGCAAAGGCGTATGCGGCACGGCCGCCGTGACCCGCCAGACCCAGCGCGTGGCCGATGTCGATGCGTTCCCGGGCCACATCCCCTGCGATTCGGCTTCGCGTTCGGAGCTGGTGGTGCCGCTGTATCGTGGCGACGAACTGATCGGCGTGTTCGATCTGGACAGCCCGATCCTCGATCGCTTCGACGCCGACGACCAGCGTGGGCTGGAAGCCATCGCCGCCGTATTCACGGAGTCGCTGGCATGACCGAGAAACTGCGCAACATCGGCCCGAAGATCCATGGCCTGGCTGCGCCAGACCGGCGTACGCACGCTCGAGGACCTCCGGGCCGTTGGCGCGCTCTCGGCCTTCGTGCGCGTCAAGCGCGCCGGCTTCAAGCCGAGCCTCAACCTGCTGTACGCGTTGGAAGGCGCGATCCTGGACTGCCACTGGCAGGAAATTCCGGACGGGCGCCGCAGCGAACTGATCATCGCGGCCGATGCCGCCGTGGCCTTGCTGCCGCAGCCGAAGGGCAAGCGCATGCCCGTGGCCGGCCCGGTCACCACCACGCACAATGAAGAAGAGTCCGCGACGCTCGACCCGGATCACTTCGGACTCGACGATCCGGCTGCCGGCGCCGCACTCGGGGACTAGCGCACGATCGCGTAGTCGCGCGCATCCTCGCGCCACTTCGGCGTGGCCGCGATCGCCGGCAACACCTGCCCGGGCGTCATCGACCAGGGACCACATCTGCGCGTGCTCGGGGTTGAGGAATTTCTCCTCGATCACCTGCTCCATGAAACCCTGCAGGGCCGCATAGAAATTGCGCGTGTTGAGCAGGATGATCGGATTGAAATACAGGCCCAGCCGCTTGAGCGTGATCGCCTCGAACAATTCCTCGAGCGTGCCGCAGCCGCCGGGCAATGCGATCACCGCGTCGGAACCGGTCAGCAACTTGTGCTTGCGCTCGCGCATGTCCTCGACCAGGTCCAGGTGGGTGAGCCCCGGGATGGCCCCACTCGAGGTCGGCCATGAAGCGCGGCAGGATGCCGATGACTTCGCCGCCCTTGGACAAGGCGCCATCGGCCAGCGAACCCATCAGGCCCTGCGAGCCGCCGCCATAGACGATCGTGCAGTTGCTGCCGGCCAGGATTTCGCCGAGCGCGCGCGCCGCGGCGTGGAACTCGGGCGCGGCCTGCGGACTGGAGGCCGCGTAAACGCAGATTCGCATTACTCCACCGTGACGGATTTGGCGAGGTTGCGCGGCTGGTCCACGTCGGTGCCGCGCAACACCGCGATGTGGTACGCCAGCAGCTGCAGCGGAATCGTTGACACCACCGGCGCGGCATGATGCCGAGCGGCCGGCATCGCAATCGACGTGGCGGCCGGTCATGCCGCGGGCGACGTTCTGCGTCGGCGAACACGTACAGCTCGCCGCCGCGCGCGCGCACTTCCTCCATGTTCGACTTGAGCTTGTCCAGCAGGGCGTCGTTCGGCGCCACCGCGATCACCGGCATGTCCTCGTCCACCAGCGCCAGCGGGCCGTGCTTGAGCTCGCCGGCGGCATAGGCCTCGGCGTGGATGTAGGAGATCTCCTTGAGCTTGAGCGCGCCTTCCATGGCCACCGGCCAATGGGTGCCGCGGCCGAGGAACAGGGCGTGGTGCTTGGTCGCGAAATCCTTGGCCAGCTCGCGCACCTGCGGATCGAGCTTCGAGCGCCTCGCCGATCAACACCGGCAGGTGCTCGAGCTGGCGCACGCCATCGGCGTAACGTTCCGCGTCGAGTGCCCTTGATCCGCGCCAGTTCGAGCGAGAACAACGCCAGCGCCACCAGCTGCGTGGTGAATGCCTTGGTCGAGGCCACGCCGATCTCCGGACCGGCGCGGGTCATCAGCACCAGGCCGGCCTCGCGCACGATCGAGGACTCGGGCACGTTGCAGATCGCCATCTGGGTCAGGTACGCGCGCTGCTTGGCCAGCTTCAGCGCCGCCAGCGTGTCCGCGGTTTCGCCGGACTGGGAGATGGTCGAGGAACAGGGTGCCCGGCCTTCACCACGCGGATCGCGATAGCGGTATTCGCTGGCGATTTCGGCAGTGCAGGGCACGCCGGCCAGTTGCTCGATCCAGTACCGCGCCACCAGGCCGGCGTGATAGCTGGTGCCGCAGGCGATGATGTGCACGGCCTCGGTGGCCTGCAGCAGTTGCTCCGCATCGACGCCGAAAATCTGGGTCAGGATCTTGCCGCCGGCAATGCGCCCTTCCAGCGTGTCGGCCACCGACTGCGGCTGCTCGTGGATTTCCTTGAGCATGTAGTGCGCGTAATCGCCCTTCAACGCGGCGTCGGTGTTGAAGGTCGATGACCTTCATCGGCCGGGTGACGTTCCCTGGCCCTCGGCATCGCAGATGCGAACCGTGCGCAGGGTGATCTCGGCGACGTCGCCTTCTTCCAGGTAGACTGAAATTGCGCGTCAGCGGGATCAGCGCGTGCACGTCGGAGCCGAAGATAGTTCTCGCCCGTCGCCGTAGCCGACCACCAGCGGCGAGCCCAGCCGCGCGCCGACCAGCGTGCCCGGCTCGCGCGCCGAGATCACCGCGATCGCGTAGGCGCCGTGCAGGCGCGCGCACGGTCTTCTGCACGGCGTCGTAGCAGCGACAGGCCGCGCTGCTGAGGTCGCGCTCGATCATGTGCGCGATCACTTCGGTATCGGTCTGCGATGCGAAATCGAATCCAGTCGGCGACCAGCTCGCGCGCGCAGTTCCTCGTGGTTCTCGATGATGCCGTTGTGCACCACGCCGACTCGTCGCCGCGAGGCATGCGGATGCGCATTGATCTCGCTCGGCACGCCGTGCGTGGCCCAGCGCGTGTGCGCGATGCCGCTGAAGCCATCGAGGTTCCGGTCTGCTTCTGCAGCCGATCGAGGTCGCGCACCTTGCCCTTGGCGCGCAGGCGCTCAATGCCGTCGGGCGGAGCATCGCGATGCCGGCGGAGTCGTAGCCGCGGTATTCCAGGCGCCTGCAGGCCGGCGATCAGGTGATGGACGATCGGGCGTTCGGCGCTGATTGCCTACGATTCCGCACATGGGAAATCGGTTCCTCTGGACAGGACGCCAAGTTTAGCGCGAATGCCCGTCCGGCCACCCGCTGTCCGGTCACCGGGCGGACGCTGCCGGACACTCCGAAGCTGAACCGGATTTCCATTTTTCCTTTCTAATCAATGCTGTCGGCTGGCACGGTTCCTGCTCATGCTTACCCGAACTCCAAGAATCCCCCATGATCCCTGACACCTCCGGCCAAGACCTGTCCTCGCCTCAACCCACCCGCCGGCCGGCAATCGCCGTCGCCTGGCCTGGATCGCCGCAGCGGCCGTCGGCGTGCTCGCTGGTCGCGCTGCTGCTGTCCGGCTGGCTCGGCAGCGAGCGCTCGGTCGACGTCGTCCCGCCTTCGCATCGCCGAGGTCACCCGCGGCACGCTGATGCGCGATGCCTCGGTCAATGGCCGGGTGGTCGCGGCGGTCAGCCCGACCCTGTATGCGCCCGCCGCGGCACGGTGACGCTGAAGATCCATGCCGGCGACAAGGTCAGCAAGGGCGACCTGCTGGCGGTGCTCGACTCGCCGGACCTGAGCAACCAGCTCGCCCGCGAGCAGTCCACGCCTCGCCCAGCTGGAAGCCGAGGTCGCGCGCCAGCGCATCCTGGCGCAGAAACAGAAGCTGATCGCGCGCCGCGACGCCGACGAGGCCGAGGTCGAGCGCCTCGGCGCCGCGCGCATCCTGCAGCGCACCGAGGGCGGCTACAAGGCCGGCGCGATTGCCGAGATGGACCTGCTGCGCGCGCAGGACGCGCTGAAGTCCGCCGAGATCCGCAGCAAGCAGGCCGGACAGGCCTCGGGCCTGGAGATCACAGGATGTCGCGCCTGCAGACCAGCACCAAGCTCAGCGAGTTGCAGCGCCAGCGGCTCGTACCGTCGCCGACATGCAGCGGCGCGTGGATGAATTGAACGTGCGCGCGCCGGTGGATGGCGTGGTCGGCACCCTGTCGGTCGCCGACCGCGCGTGGTCGCGGCCAATACCGCGCTGATGACGGTGGTCGACCTGTCCAAGCTGGAAGTCGAGCTGGAGATTCCGGAAAGCTACGCCGACGACCTGGGCCTGGGCATGAACGCCGAAGTCACCATCGGCGCCGCCACCGCCACCGGCAAGCTTTCGGCGCTGTCGCCGGAAGTAGTGCGCAACCAGGTGCTGGCGCGGGTGCGCTTCGACGGCGCCCAGCCGGCCGGCCTGCGCCAGAACCAGCGCGTGACCGCGCGCATCCTGATCGAGGAGAAGCCCAACGTGCTGATGCTGCCGCGCGGGCCCTTCGTCGAGGACCAAGGCGGCCGCTCCGCCTACGTCATGGACGGCAGCGTCGCCGTGCGTCGCCCGATCCAGATCGGCGCCACCAGCGTGTCCGCGGTCGAGATCCTGTCCGGCCTCAGCAGGGCGACCGGGTCGTGATCGCCGGCACCGACAGTTTCGAAAACGCCGAACGCGTCTCCATCAACAACTGAATCACGACTCCAACGCAGGACCAGGAGCCCATGCTTCGCATGCACAACCTGAGCAAGGTCTACCGCACCCACCTGATCGAGACCCACGCGCTGCGCGGCTTCGACATCCATGTCGCCAGAGGGCGAGTTCGTCGCCGTCACCGGCCCGTCGGGCTCGGGCAAGACCACCTTCCTCAACATCGCCGGCCTGCTGGAGGAATTCACCGGCGGCGATTACCTGCTCGATGGCGTCAACGTCAAGGGCATGGACGACAACGCCGCGCAGCGACTGCGCAACGAGAAGCTCGGCTTCATCTTCCAGGGCTTCAACCTGATCCCCGACCTCAACCTGTTCGACAACGTCGACGTGCCGCTGCGCTATCGCGGCTTCGACGCGGCCGAGCGCAAGCGCCGGATCGAGGAGGCGCTGGGCCGCGTCGGCCTGGCTTCGCGCATGAAGCACTACCCGGCCGAGCTGTCCGGCGGCCAGCAGCAGCGCGTGGCGATCGCCCGCGCGCTGGCCGGCGAGCCCAAGCTGCTGCTCGCCGACGAGCCGACCGGCAACCTCGATTCGCAGATGGCGCGCGGCGTGATGGAACTGCTGGAGGACATCAACGCGCAGGGCACCACCATCCTGATGGTCACGCACGATCCGGAGCTGGCCGCGCGCGCCCAGCGCAACGTGCACATCATCGACGGCCAGGTTTCCGACCTGATGCGCGAAACCACGGCCTCGCTGGCCGCCGTCGCCGCCGACCGCACAGCCTGAGGAGTCGGCCATGTTCCGCTACTACTTCAACGCTCGGCCTGCGCAGCCTGCGCCGCAATCCGGCGCTGACCGCGCTGATGGTGGTCACGCTCGCGGTCGGCGTCGCCGCCAGCATGGCCACGTTCACCGTGCTGTACGTGATGTCCGGCGATCCGATCCCGGACAAGAGCGACCGGCTGTTCGTGCCGCGCATCGACAACGCACCGCTGACCGGCTATGCCGCGGGCGACGAGCCGAGCGACCAGATGACCTACACCGACGCCAGCAACCTGCTCGCCAGCGGACAGGGCGTGCGGCGCACGGCGGTGTATGGCATCACCTCGGCAATCGAAAGCGGACGCCCGGACCTGCCGCCGTTCCTGGTCCAGGGCGTGGCACCGACCCGCGACTTCTTCGCGATGTTCGAGGTGCCGTTCCTGTACGGCTCGGCCCTGGAGCGCCAGACGACGAGGCCGGGCCAAGTCCGACGTCGATCGTGCTCAGTCGCGAGACCAGCGAGAAGCTGTTCGGCAAGATCAATCCGGTCGGCAAGCGCATCCGCATGGAAGACGCGGAATGGCAGATCGTCGGCGTGATCGACAACTGGAATCCGCTGCCGCGCTACTACCGACTGATCAACGGCAACGGCGGCAGTTTCACCGGCGCGGACGAAGTCTTCATCCCGTTCCAGACCGCCGTTCGCCACGAGATGGGCAATAACGGCAACAACAATTGCCAGCGGCGCCGGCCCCAGCGAGCCCGGCTGGCAGGGCTGGATCAAGTCCGAATGCGACTGGATCCAGTTCTGGTTCGAGGGCAAGTCGGCGGCCGACCAGGCCGCGACTCAAGGATTTCCTCGGCCGCCTACGTGACCGAGCAGAAGAAGCTCGGCCGCTATCCGCGCCCGGTGAATGTGCGCCTGGAAAACGTGATGGAGTGGATGCAGCACCTGGGCGTGGTCAGCGCGGACGCCAAGCTGTCGACCTGGCTGGCCTTCGGCTTCCTGCTGGTTTGCCTGGTCAACACGGTCGGCCTGCTGCTGGCGAAATTCTCGGCCCGCGCCGGCGAAGTCGGCGTGCGCCGCGCACTGGGCGCGACCAAGCGCGATGTCTTCCGCCAGTTCCTGACCGAGGCCGCGGTCGATCGGCCTGGTCGGTGGCCTGCTCGGCCTGTTGCTGAGCTTCGGCGGCCTGTGGCTGATCTCGCTGCAATCGGAAGAGATGGCCACGCTCGCGAAGATGGACTGGGCGATGCTCGCGCTGACGCTGGGCCTGTCCCTGGTCGCCAGCATCCTCGCCGGCCTGCTGCCGACCTGGCGCGCCTGCCAGGTAACGCCCGCCCTGCAGCTGAAGACGCAATAAGGAACCCTCATGGAAATCCGTCCGATCCTCTCGTCCCTGTTGCGCAACAAGACCGGCGCGCTGCTGATCGCCGCGCAGGTCGCGCTCAGCCTGGCGATCGTCGCCAACGCGCTCTACATCATCCGCGACCGGCTGGCGCTGGCGGCGCGGCCGAGCGGCGTCGCCGAAGAGAGCAACCTGTTCCGCATCGGCATCGCGCCGCTGAAGGATCCGGACACGCCCGAGGGCAAGCTGGCGATGCAGCAGCGCAATGCCGGAGTCCTGCGTGCGCTGCCGGGCGTGGCCTCGGTGGCCTGGACCAACCAGACGCCGCTGTCGCAGTCGCGGCTGGAACATGGGCATCGCGCTCAAGCCCGAGCCAGGACGAGTCGACTTCCAACATCGTGCGATGTATTTCGGTCCCGACTCGATGGTGAAGACCTTCGGCCTGAAGCTGATCGAAGGCCGCGACTTCACGACACCGACGATCATGGAAGATCGACCCGGACAAGACCCAGACCATGGGCCGGGCCGGCAATCATGTCGCAGGCGCTGGCGAAGAAGCTGTATCCCGACCGGCAGCACCGTCGGCAAGACGCTGTACATCGGCATCGGTGCCGACGCCCAGCCGATCGAGGTGGTCGGCGTGGTCGAGCGCCTGCAGACGCCCTGGGCCAACGTCGGCGAGCGCGGCGAACTGTCCACCATCCTCGCGTCGCGGCGGGTGCAGGGCTATTCGATGTTCGCCGTGCGCACCGAGCCCGGGCAGCGCGACCGCGTCATGAAGGAAGCCGAAGCCGCCGTCGCCAAGACTCCCGGGGCAGATGGTGGTCGAGAACAAGACGATGGACGCCGATCGCTTCGATCTCTACCGCAACGACCGCGCCATCGCCTGGATGCTGATCGCCGTGACTGTGCTGTTGTTGCTGGTCACCGCCAGCGGCATCGTCGGCATGGCCACGCTGTGGGTCAACCAGCGGCGCAAGCAGATCGGCGTGCGGCGCGCGCTGGGCGCGCGACGCTGCGATGTGCTGCGCTATTTCATCACCGAGAACTTGCATCATCACCACCGGCGGCGTGGTCGCCGGGCTGGTGCTGGCGGTCGCGCTGAACCAGCTGCTGGTCAGCCAGCTGGAGCTGTCCAAGCTGCCGATCGGCTACCTGGCCGCCGGCTCGGTGGCGCTGTGGCTGCTCGGCGTCCTGGCGGTGTACGGCCCGGCCTGGCGCGCCGCCAGCATTTCCCCGGCCATCGCCACGCGCAGCGCCTGACGGTACGCTAGGCGCATGCCGACCACCGTCCTGGTCATCGACGACAACCCCGCGGTCGCCACCGCGCTCGAGGTGCTGTTCTCGCTGCACGACATCGACACGCGTGCGCGCGCTGTCGCCGGCCGAGGGCCTGGCATGCGCTCGCTCGCGCCGACATCGACCTGGTCGTGCAGGACATGAACTTCACCGCCGACACCACCTCGGGCGAGGAAGGCGTGGCGCTGTTCCGGCGAGATCCGCAGGCGCCACCCCGACCTGCCGGTGATCCTGCTGACCGCCTGGACCCATCTCGATGCCGCGGTCGACCTGGTCAAGGCCGGCGCCGCCGACTACCTGGCCAAGCCCTGGGACGACCACAAGCTGCTGGCCACGGTGGACAACCTGCTCGAGCTGGGCCAGGCCAACCGCGAGCTGCAGCGACGGGTGCAACGCGAGCGCCGCCAGCGTCGCGATCTCGAAGCGCAATTACGACCTGCGCGGCTTGGTCTGGAACGACCCTGCCACCGAGCGCGTGCTCAGCCTGGCCTGCCAGGTCGCGCGCGCCGACGTGCCGGTGCTGATCACCGGCCCGAACGGCGCCGGCAAGGAGCGCATCGCCGAGATCATCCAGGCCAATTCGGCGGTGCAAGGACGGGCCCTTCGTCACGCTCAACTGCGGCGCCCTGCCGTCCGAATTGATCGAGGCCGAACTGTTCGGCGCCGACGCCGGCGCCTATACCGGCGCCAGCAAGGCGCGCGAAGGCAAGTTCGAGGCGGCCGACGGCGGCACGCTGTTCCTCGACGAGATCGGCAACCTGCCGCCGGCCGGCCAGATGAAGCTGCTGCGCGTGCTCGAGACCGGACGCTTCGAGCGGCTGGGCTCCAACAAGGAACGGCAGGTCAAGGTGCGCGTCATCAGCGCCACCAACGCCGACCTGCCGGCGATGATCCGCGCCGGCAGCTTCCGCGAGGACCTGTTCTATCGCCTGAACGTGATCGAGCTGCGCCTGCCGCCGCTGGCCGAGCGGCCGGGCGACATCCTGCCGCTGGCGGAGCACTTCCTGGCGCCCGGCAAGTCGCTGAGCGAGTCGGCCCGCGCGGCATTGCTCAGGCACGCCTGGCCGGGCAACGTGCGCGAGCTCAAGAACACCATGCAGCGCGCCAGCCTGCTTGCCGCCGGACCGGTGATCGGCATCGCCGACCTCGGCCTGGCGCCGTCGCCCGCGGCGGCAGTCGGCCAACGATCGCGCGAGCCCGACCGCGAGACGCATCGAGCGGGCCCTGGCGCAAGGCCGGCGGCGTGGTCGCCCAGGCCGCCGCCGAGCTCGGCCTGAGCAGGCAGGCGCTGTACCGGCGCATGGATCGGCTCGGCATCAGCCGTCCCTGAGCATGAGCGGACCGCGCAGGAATTTTCGCTGGCGGCCCGCTTTGCGGCGCTCGCCGCCGCCCTGGTCTTCGCTGGCGGTGGTGGTCGACCCTGGCGCTCGCCCACTTCCTCGAGGACAGCCCGGTCCTGGTCGCGCTGCCTGAGCCTGCTGTGCATGCGCCGCTGGTGCTGTTGATGGTGCGCAGCCAGTTCCGGCCCATGCTGTCGCTGTTCCGCGCGCTCACCGGCACGGTGACCAGCTACCGCGACGGCGACTTCTCCTTCGGCCTGCGCTGGCCGAAGCGGCGACGAGCTGAGCGATCTGGTGGCCGCCCACAACGAGCTTGGCGACGTGCTGCGCGAGCAGCGGCTTGGCCTGGTGCAACGCGAACTGCTGCTCGACACCATGGTGCAGAACACGCCGGTGGCCATGCTGTTGATCGCCGAATCCGGACCGCATCGTCTACGCCAATATCGCGGCCCGGCAGCTGCTCAACCAGGGCCGGAAGCTCGAAGGTCATTCGCCTGGAAGAGTTCTCAGCAAGGCCGCGCTGCCGCTGCGCGATGCCCTTGACCGCGGCGGCGACGGACTGTTCTCGGTCGGCGCCGACGACGAGGAGGAGATCTACCACCTGGCCCGGCGCACGCTTCCGGCTCAATGGACGCGCGCACGAGCTGCTGCTGTTGCGCCAGATCACCGTCGAGCTGCGGCGGCAGGAAGTGCAGACCTGGAAGAAGGTCATCCGGGTCATCAGCCACGAGCTGAACAACTCGCTGGCGCCGGTCGCTTCGCTGGCGCATTCGGGCAGCGAACTGCTGCGCCGCGGCCAGCACGAAAAGCTGCCGACCATCTTCGCCACCATCGAGGAACGCGCGCGCCACCTCGAGGGCTTCATCCGCGGCTACGCGCACTTCGCCAAGCTGCCGATGCCGCGGACCGAAGCGATCGCCTGGCCCGACTTCGTCGCCCGGCTGCAGGAGCCAGATTCCGTTCACCGTCGATGGCGAGCTGCCCGCAGGCGACCAGCGCACTTCGACATGGCGCAGATGGAGCAGGCGCTGCTCAACCTGCTCAAGAACGCCCACGAATCCGGCTCGCCGCGCCGACCAGGTGACGCTGCGCGTCCGGCAGCAGGCCGGCCTGTTGCGCATCGAGGTGCTCGATCGCGGCACCGGCATGAGCGATGCCGTGCTGTCGAATGCCCTGGTGCCGTTCTACTCGACCAAGCGCAGCGGCACCGGGCTCGGCCTGGCCCTGGCCCGCGAGATCGCCGAGGCGCATGGCGGCCGCATCAGCCTGGGCAACCGCGAAGGCGGCGGGCTGGCGGTGGCGATGGTGCTGCCCGCCTGAGTTGCCATCGCGGCGCGAGCGGGCAAGCTTTCGCCATGGGAATCCTGACCGATGAACTGCGGAAAACCGCGCTAGAGCGGCGGTGGCCTGGTGCTGATCGTGGTGCTGTTGCCGCTGCTGGCGTATCCGCTGCTGCGCACCCGCGAGATCAACCATCCCCTCAGCGCCGAACTCCAGCTCGACCTTTGCGCGCGCCTGCCACCGCCGCCCGCCTGCCCTGTCGCAGCCGTTGCATCGGCGTCGGCCAGAACGCGAACGGCAATATCTCCTGCGAGTACCGCGACCAGCCGACACGATGGCCCTGAGCGTTTCCTTACCACCACTCGCACCGCCTCGCTGGCGAGGGCCGCAGCGAACCAGCGCCATCTACGAAACCTGGATGAAGGAAGTGAAGGTCAGCGGCGCCAGCGACGTTCGCGACCACCTCGGGCCGTGGGCGATGGCGACAGAGCTATCGCATGGGTAGCAGCCAGCAGATGCTGGTCGAGGACCACGGCGTGATGCTTTCGCTGAGCTCGCCGAGCCTGAGTGCACGCCGACATGGCCAACTTATGCCCGCGACAGCGCCGCGGCGTTGCGCGCAGAGACGCCGTAAAGCAGCGGCGCACGGCGTCAGCTTTTCTTCCTCGGCCGCTTCCAACCGCTGATGCTCGACTGCCTGCCGCGCGCCACGGTCAGTTCGCCTTCGCGGCGCGTCCTTGGTGATCACCGAACCTGCGCCGATGGTCGCGTCCTTGCCGATGCTGACCGGCGCCACCAGCGACGAGTTGGAGCCGATGAAGGCGCCGTCGCCGATTTGCGTCGCGAATTTGTTCACGCCGTCGTAGTTGCAGGTGATGGTGCCGGCGCCGATGTTCACGCCCACGCCGATCTCGGCATCGCCCAGATAGCTCAGGTGGTTGGCCTTCGAGCCCTTGCCGAGCCGGGTCTTCTTGGTCTCGACGAAATTGCCGATGTGCACGCCGTCCGCCAGTTCCGTTCCGGGACGCAGGCGGGCAAACGGTCCGATCGTGCAGGCGCCCTGGCTGACTGACGCCGTCGATATCGCAGTGCGCATGCACCACGGTGCCGGCGGCCAGCTGCGCGTTCCGGATCCGGCAGAACGGCCCGATGCGAACGTTGTCCCCAAGCTGCGACATCGCCTTCAAGGATGACGTCGACATCGATTTCCACGTCGTGCCCCACCGTCACGGCTCCGCGCTGGTCGAAACGCGCGGGATCGGCGAAACGCACGCCCTCGACCGCCAGCCTGCGCGCCGCACGCAATTGGAAGGCGCGCTCGAGCATCGCCAGTTGCATCGGATCGTTGGCGCCTTCGGTCTCGACGGCATCGGCCACGCGCACCAGCGGTCGCGGCCTCATTCGCCGCGGCCGCCATCGCGAAGATATCGGTCAGGTAGTACTCGCCCTGGGAATTGCCGTTGCTCAGCCGCGACAACCAGGAACGCAACATCCCGGCTTGCGCCAACACGATGCCGGTATTGATCAATCGGATCGCGCGCTCGTCGGCGCTGGCGTCCTTCTGTTCGACGATGGCGGCAACCCGGCCGCGGTCATCGAGCACCAGGCGACCGTAGCCGGTGGGATCGGCGAGCTCCGCCGCGAGCACGCTCAGGGCGCCGGACTCCTTCACGAGCCCGCGCAAGGTATCGGCCCGGATCAGCGGAACGTCGCCGTAGAGCACCAGCACGCGCGCCGCGTCGGGGACCTCCGGCATCGCTTGTTGCACGGCATGTCCGGTTCCCAGTTGCTGCGCCTGCTCGACCCAGAGCAGATCGGCCTGCGCGGCAAAGGCCTCGCGCACCTTCTCCCCGCCATGGCCGTACACCACGTGGATGCCGCTCGGCGCCGAGCGCGCGCGCCGCGGCGATCACATGCGCCAGCATCGGCTGGCCCGCGATCGGCTGCAGCACCTTGGGCCGCGTGGATTTCATGCGCTTGCCCTCGCCTGCGGCGAGGATCACGACGTGCAACGGTCCGGTCATGGCTTACTCCTTGCCCATAGTATCGGCGGCGACGCGCGCGGCTGCTAGCATCTGCGTCATGTCCCGGACCCTGAGCCGCCAGTTCCTGCTCTTTCTGCTTATCGGCGGGGCGCAGGTGGTGGTCGATTGGGCGATGTTCGTCGCCCTGACCTACGCCGGCCTGCCGCTGGTGGCCGGCAATCTCGCCGGCCGCGCCAGCGGCGCCTGCCTGGGCTACTGGCTCAATGGTCGCTATACCTTTGCCAGCGATGGCCGCGCACGCCTGGATGCGGTGCACCTTCGCCGATTCGTGGCCGCCTGGCTGTCGATGACCGCATTGAGCACGCTGCTGCTGGCGGGCGTGGAGCACCGCATCGACCTGCAGGCGGCGTGGATCGCCAAGCCCGCGGTCGAGGCCCTGATGGCCGTGATCGGCTTCGTCATCTGGCGGCAATGGGTCTATCGCTAGGCGCGGCCCGAAATGAAAACGCCGGCACGAGGCCGGCGTTCCGTTTGAAGCGTCGCTGCGGACTTCAGTGCTTGAGGTTCTTGCGCAAGCGCTCCAGCGCCTGCAACTGCGCCATGGCCTCGGCCAGCTTGGCCTGCGCCTCGGCGATTTCCATCGCCTCGGCGCGGTTGGCCAGCATGCGCTCGGCCTCTTCCTTGGCCTTGGCCACGGCCAGCTTCATCGATGTTCTCGGCGCGGATCGCGGTGTCGGCCAGCACCGAGATCACCTGCGGCTGCACTTCCAGGATGCCGCCGGACACGACGATGTCGAGCTTGCTCGCCGTCGACCAGGGTCAGCACCAGCTTGCCGGGCTTGAGGCGGGTGATCAGCGGCGCGTGACGCGGCGCGATGCCGAGTTCGCCCATCTCGCCGGTGGCCACGACCATCGACGACCTCGCCGTGGAAGATCTCTTCCTCGGCGCTGACGATGTCGCAACGAATGGTGGTGGTCATCAGTGTATTCCTCAGGCGCGCCAGCTTCTTGGCTTTCTCGATCGCTTCCTCGATGCCGCCGACCATGTAGAAGGCCTGCTCGGGCAGATGGTCGCACTCGCCGTCGCAGATCATCTTGAAGCCGCGGATGGTGTCCTTGAGCGTGACGTACTTGCCCGGCGAACCGGTGAAGACTTCGGCCACGTGGAACGGCTGCGAGAAGAAGCGCTCGATCTTGCGGGCGCGGGACACGGCCTGCTTGTCTTCTTCCGACAGCTCGTCCATGCCCAGGATCGCGATGATGTCCTTCAGTTCCTTGTACTTCTGCAAGGTCGACCTGCACGCGGCGGGCGGTGTCGTAATGCTCGTGGCCGATCACGTTCGGATCGAGCTGGCGCGAGGTCGAGTCGAGCGGATCGACGGCCGGGTAAATACCGAGCGAGGCGATGTTGCGGCACAGCACGACGGTGGCGTCAAGGTGGGCGAAGGTGGTCGCCGGCGACGGGTCGGTCAAGTCGTCGGCGGGCACGTACACGGCCTGGATCGAGGTGATCGAGCCGGTCTTGGTCGAGGTGATGCGCTCCTGCAGCACGCCCATTTCCTCGGCCAGCGTCGGCTGGTAACCCACGGCCGACGGCATGCGGCCGAGCAGCGCGGACACTTCGGTGCCGGCCAGGGTGTAGCGGTAGATGTTGTCGACGAAGAACAGCACGTCGCGGCCCTTGCCGCTGGCGATCCTTTTCGTCGCGGAAGTACTCGGCCATGGTCAGGCCGGTCAGCGCGACGCGCAGGCGGTTGCCCGGCGGCTCGTTCATCTGGCCGTACACCATCGCCACTTTCGACTCGCGTGTCTTCGACGTTGATGACGCCCGATTCCTCATCTCGTGGTAGAAGTCGTTGCCTTCGCGGGTACGCTCGCCGACGCCGGCGAACACCGACAGGCCGGAGTGCTGCCTTGGCGATGTTGTTGATCAGCTCCATCATGTTCACGGTCTTGCCGACGCCGGCGCCGCCGAACAGGCCGACCTTGCCGCCCTTGGCGAACGGGCACATCAGGTCGATCACCTTGATGCCGGTTTCCAGCAGTTCGTTGGTCGAGCTCTGCTCTTCATAGGAAGGCGCCGCGCGGTGGATTTCCCAATGGTCCTTGGCTTCGATCGGACCGGCCTCGTCGATCGGGCGACCGAGCACGTCCATGATGCGGCCCAGGGTGCCGGCGCCGACCGGCACGGAAATGCCCGTGGCCGGTGTTGGTCGGCCATCAGGTTGCGCTTCAGGCCGTCGGTGGTGCCCAGCGCGATGCAGCGGACGACGCCGTCGCCCAGCTGCTGCTGCACTTCCAGCGTGATCTCGGTGCCGTCGACCTTCAACGCGTCATACACGTCTGCGGCACTTCATCGCGGGCGAACTCCACGTCGACGACCGCGCCGATGATCTGCACAATCTTGCCCTGGCTCATGTTCTGTATCCTCTAAAAAATTCGTTGCGTAACTGGTTCGAATCGCTGGGTCAAACCGCCGCGGCGCCGCCGACGATCTCGGAGATTTCCTGGGTGATCGCCGCCTGCCGCGCCTTGTTGTAGATCAGCTGCAGTGTTCCGATCAGCTTGTTGGCGTTGTCGGAAGCCGACTTCATCGCCACCATGCGCGCCGCGTGCTCGGACGCGATGTTCTCCAGCACGCGCCTGGTACACCAGCGACTCGACGTAGCGGGTCATCACGTGGTCGAGCACCACTTCCGGGCTCGGCTCGTAGATGTAATCCCAGTCGAAGCTGGGTCTTCAGCGACGTCGGACGGCGGCAGCGGCAGCAGCTGGTCGCTGGCGCGGCTTCTGGGTCATGGTGTTGATGAAATCGTTGTAGCAGAGGAACACGCGGTCCAGGGTGCCGGCGCTGTAGCTGTCCAGCATCACCTTGACCACGCCGATCAGCTGGTCGACATGCGGCTTGTCGCCCAGGTGGGTGACCGAGCCGATCATCGTGACCTTGAGCCGGCGGAAGAAGGTCGCAGCCTTGGTGCCGACGCAGACGACGTCGATCTCGACGCCCTTGGCCTGCCAGTCGCGCATGTCGACCAGGATGTTGCGGAACATCTGCGAGTTCAGGCCGCCGCACAGGCCGCGGTCGGTCGAGACGATGACGTAACCGATCCGCTTGATCTGGTCATGCTCGGCCATGAACGGATGCGTGTACTCGGAGTTGGCCTTGGCGATGTGACCGATCAGCTGGGTCATCAGGCGCGCATAGGGGCGCGAGCCCTTCATGCGCTCCTGCGCCTTGCGGATCTTCGAGGCCGAGACCATCTCAAGCGCGCGCGTCACCTTGCGGGTGTTCTGCACGCTCTTGATCTTGGTTTTTATTTCCCTGCCGCCTGCCATTATTCCTCGTTTTGGAAGCGCGCTTACCAAGTGTCGCTCTTACCAGCTGCCGGTGGTCTTGAACTCGGAAACGATCTGCTTGAACTGCGCTTCGATGTCCTTGTCCCAGGCGCCGGTGGCGACGATCTTGGCTCGCAGCTCGCCATAGCTGTTGGCCATGTGCGCATGCAGGCCTTCTTCGAACGCCGAGGATCTTGCTCATCGGCACGTCGTCGAGGTAACCCTCGTTGACGGCGTAGATCGACAGGGCCATCTGCGCGATCGACATCGGCGCGTACTGCTTCTGCTTCATCAGCTCGGTGACGCGCTGGCCGCGCTCGAGCTGCTTGCGGGTGGCTTCGTCGAGGTCGGAGGCGAACTGCGCGAACGCAGCCAGCTCACGGTACTGCGCGAGCGCGATACGGATGCCGCCCGACAGCTTCTTCATGATCGTGGTCTGGGCGGCGCCACCGACGCGCGACACCGAGATGCCGGCGTTCACGGCCGGGCGGATGCCGGCGTTGAACAGGTCGGTTTCCAGGAAGATCTGGCCGTCGGTGATCGAGATCACGTTGGTCGGCACGAACGCCGAGACGTCGCCGGCCTGGGTCTCGATGATCGGCAGCGCGGTCAGCGAGCCGGTCTTGCCCTTGACGGCGCCGTTGGTGAACTTCTCGACATACTCTTCGTTGACGCGCGCGGCGCGCTCGAGCAGGCGGGAGTGGAGATAGAACACGTCGCCCGGATACGCTTCGCGGCCCGGCGGGCGGCGCAGCAGCAGCGAGATCTGGCGGTAGGCCACGGCCTGCTTGGACAGATCGTCGTAGATGATCAGCGCGTCTTCGCCGCGGTCGCGGAAGTACTCGCCCATGGTGCAGCCGGAGTAGGCCGAGATGTACTGCATGGCGGCCGACTCGGAGGCGGTGGCGGCGACGATGATGGTGTGCGCCATCGCGCCGTTGTCCTGCGAGCTTGCGCACGACGTTGGCGATGGTCGAGGCCTTCTGGCCGATCGCGACGTACACGCACTTAATGCCGGTGCCCTTCTGGTTGATGATGGCGTCGATCGCCATCGCCGTCTTGCCGGTCTGGCGGTCGCCGATGATCAGCTCGCGCTGGCCGCGGCCGATCGGGATCATGGCGTCGACCGACTTGTAACCGGTCTGCACCGGCTGCGACACCGACTTGCGCCAGATCACGCCCGGGGCGACCTTCTCGACCGGCGCGGTGAGCGCGGCGTTGATCGGGCCCTTGCCGTCGATCGGCTCGCCCAGCGCGTTGACGACGCGGCCGAGCAACTCCGGGCCGACCGGCACTTCCAGGATGCGGCCGGTGGTCTTGGCCACCGTCGCCTTCGCGAAGGTGCTGGTATTCACCCAGGACCACGGCGCCGACCGAATCGCGCTCCAGGTTCAGGGCCAGTGCGAAGGTGTTGTTCGGCAACTCGATCATTTCGCCCTGCATCGCGTCGGCCAGGCCGTGGATGCGCACGATGCCGTCGGACACCGAGGTGACGGTGCCTTCGTTGCGTGCTTCGGCGGTCAGCTTGACCTTTTCGATGCGGCTCTTGATGAGTTCGCTGATTTCGGACGGATTGAGCGTCTGCATGGTCTTGTCCTGGAAGTCGTCCGGCTCGCGCCGGCGCTTGGTTCAAAGAAAAAAGGGTTTCGAATCAGTTGGCCAGAGCCGCGCCGAGGCGCGCCAGCTTGGTACGCAAAGAGCCATCGATCACCACGTCGCCGGCATCGATCACCGCGCCGCCGATCAGCGAAGCGTCGACCGCCGTGCTGACCTCGACCTCGCGACCGAAACGCTTGCGCAGTGCGTCGCGCAGTTTCGCCAGCTCGGTCTCGCTCGAGCGGCGCTGGCCGAGGTGATCGTGGCCTTCACCACGTGCTCGTCCTCGGCGCGCAAGGCGTCGAACAAGTCCGGCGATCTCGGGCAGCGACTCCAAGGCGACGGCTTTCGGCCAGCACCGGACGAACTGCCTGAACATCGGATCCACCTCGCCGGGCGGCATCAGCACATCCACCAGGGACTGCGCGTCGAGACGCGGATCGCCCAGGACGGAGTGCACCGCAGGTTCGCTTACCGCGAGGGCGGCAAAGCCCAGCAAGGCTCGACCACTGGGCAGGCGGCCATGCTCGCGCGCGAGTGAAAACGCGGCGCGGGCATAGGGACGGGCGAGGTGAGGGTCTGGCTCATGGCGGGAGTCTTCTCGCTGCTCAGATTTCAGCGGCGAGTTCGTCGAGCAGCGCCTTATGGGCGTTGCCGTCGATCTCACGCATGATCAGCTTTTCGGCACCGGCAACGGCCAGCGCGGACACCTGCTTGCGCAGATCCTCGCGAGCCTTGGAGGTTGCCATGGCGATATCCGCCATTGCAGCAGCCTTCTGGCGGTTGCCTTCCTCGATGGCTTCTTCCTTGGCCAGGTCGATGATCTGGGCGCGACGCGTTTCCGCCTGGGTGATGATCTCCGACGCCTTGCCGCGCGCTTCGCGCAACACTTCGTTGACCTTCTCCTCGGCCTGCGCCAGGTCCTTCTTGCTGCGGTCCGCAGCGGCCAGGCCTTCAGCGATCTTCTGCTGGCGTTCTTCGATCGCCGCCATCAGCGGCGGCCAGATGAACTTGACCGTGACCCAGATCAGGATCGCGAACGACAGCGCCTGACCCAACAAAGTCATGCCGATATCCATACCATGCTTCCTTGAATTACTTAGCTCTGAATTACCGATGGACGCGCGCGGGGCGCGTCATTCGATCGGCGGCCGCGGATGCGGACGCCTGGCGAAACCTGATCAGCCGGCAGCGACTTCGACCAGCTTCGACAACAGCGGGTTGGCGATGGCGAAGTACATGGCCATGGCGAGACCGATGATGAACGAGGCGTCGATCAGGCCGACCAGCAGGAACATGCGGCCCTGCAGCATCGGGATCAGCTCAGGCTGGCGGGCGGCGGCTTCGAGGAACTTGGAAGCCCATGATGCCGATGCCGATACAGGCACCGAGGGCGCCCAGGCCGATCATGAGGCCGATGCCGATGGCGGTGTTGGCCTGGATGAGCGCGATGAAAGTATTCATTTGAAACCCCTTTATTGGAAATTTAAGTCGAAAGTGGTGCGGCGAAACTTGCAGCGGAAAGCGTGAAACGAAATCAGTGGTGGTCGTGCGCCATGGAGATGTAGACCACGGTGAGCATCATGAAGATGTAGGCCTGCAGCAGGATGATCAGGATGTGGAAGATCGCCCAGGCCGCGCCGAACAGCACGCCGAAGCCGAAGCCGATCCAGGTCGTGAGCAGGCCCGCGATGAGCATGAACACCAGCTCGCCGCCGTACATGTTGCCGAACAGTCGCATCGCCAGCGAAACCGGCTTGGACAGGTATTCGACCAGGTTGAGGATGATGTTGGGGATGATGAGCGCGATCTTCCCGAACGTGCCTTCGGCATGGAACGGGGCGGTGAACAGCTCCATCGTCCAGCCGCCAAGGCCCTTGGCCTTGATCGAATAGAAGATCGTCAGGATGAACACGGCCAGCGACATGGCGAAGGTCGTGTTGACGTCGGCGGTGGCGACCACGCGCAGGTAGGTGTGGTGCTGTGCCTCGGGTCCGGCAACCAGGCCGATGATGAAGCCCGGCAGGTCGAGCGGCAGCAGGTCCATGGTGTTCATGAAAAGGACCCACATGAAGATCGTCAGCGCCAAGGGCGCGATGAAGCGACGGTCACCGTGGAAAACATCCTTGACGTTGGTTTCGACCCACTCGACGATGATCTCGACGAAGGCCTGTCCCTTGCCGGGAACACCAGAGGTCGCGCGACGCGCGACCAGGCCGAACCAGAGGACGAAGATCAGGCCCAGGCCCAACGAGACGAACCAGCTGTCCCAGTGGAAATTGCCGCCGAACACCGTGCCCGTGTTGTGGGTCAGGTGATGCTCGATGTATTCGGTCAGTCCGCCTTGGCTCGATTCAGCGCTCACTAAACACCTATGCTTTCGATCTATGAGTTAGAAAAGACGCCGCCATGGTTCCCACCATCCCTGCGAACAACGGCAGTGGAGGCAGCCCCAACCGGGCGAGCGACAGGTACAACGCGCCAAGCACCACGAACCACTTCAACACCAGCCCGCTGATCATTCGAGCCAACGCCAGTCCCGCGGAATACGCCGGGCCCATCATCGACCGCCACGCCAGGAGCAGGCTTCCCAAGGCCACCGCACCGCCTCCGATGGCCGCTGCCAGGGCTGCTTGCGCATCCTGTAAAAGGAAGGCCAGCGCCACCAGCAATGCCACGGCAGCCTGCATCGCCACCGTACGGAAAGCGAGACGTCGGTTGGCGGTCAGCGAATTGAACACGCGCAGCACCTTGGTCAGGCAAAAACGGCAGAAAACCTCTCTGCCTAGCCCCGAAAGTATAGCAGCCGGCCCCATCGCCGAACAACCCGCCGAGCGGCAAAATTATGCTTGTGCGAGCCACTTCCAGTTGCTATTGAGTAGGCGACACCACAACTTCGGAGAAGCGCGTGCAAGTAGCCCTGATTTGCGTCCTGATCGCCGGGCTGATGCCCTATCTGTGGACGACCGTTTCCAAGGTTGCCGGCCCCCGCTACGACAACGCCGACGTTCGCGGATGGCAGGCCAGGCTGACCGGGCTGCCGCAGAGGGCCTTCGCGGCACACGTCAACAGCTTCGAGGCGTTTCCGCTGTTCGCCGCGGCCGTGCTTGCCGCATTCCTGACCGGCGCCGATCCCCAGCGCGTCATGCAACTGTCGATCGCCTTTGTGCTGCTGCGTCTGGCTTATGGCCTGGTCTACCTGATGAACGTGGCTTGGCTGCGCAGCCTCGTCTGGTTCGGCGCCCTCGGCTGCTCGGTCGCGATCTTCACCAGCGCGCTCTCTGCCCTCTCGACGAGCTGAGCGCCAGAAGAACAAAACCCCCAGCGATCAAGCTGAGGGTCTGGAGGGTAAAGCCCTGGCGATGCCTTGTTGCGGGCCGCGCCTGCGGCGCCAGCACTTTTGCAGCGCCCAAAAAAGAACGCCAGCTCGTGAGAGCTGGCGTTCTGGGTAAAGACCCTGGCGATGACCTACTCTTGCATGGCTTGAGCACACTACCATCGGCGCGGTTGCGTTTCACTTCCGAGTTCGGGAAGGGATCGGGTGGTTCCACAACGCTATGATCACCAGGGAGAGGGTGGAGGGTCGCATCAGGCCTCGGTGATTTCTGGATCCGCGCACGCTCTCACGTTCGGTGCATGCGGAGTAAGAGGGACGTAAATTGAGCGTATCAGAGAGCGTCAGTGTCGAGACGTGTCTCGAGGGTGTTTTCACGTATTTGTGATCGTTGTCGCCATAGGACTCAAAGCCACTTGAGGTTATATGGTCAAGCCACACGGATCATTAGTATCAGTTAGCTCAACACATTGCTGTGCTTACACACCTGACCTATCAACCACCTAGTCTTCATGGTTCCTTTAGGGGACTTGTGTCCCGGGAGATCTCATCTTGAGGCGCGCTTCCCGCTTAGATGCTTTCAGCGGTTATCGCTTCCGAACATAGCTACCCGGCAATGCCACTGGCGTGACAACCGGAACACCAGAGGTTCGTCCACTCCGGTCCTCTCGTACTAGGAGCAGCCCCTCTCAAATCTCCAACGCCCACGACAGATAGGGACCGAACTGTCTCACGACGTTCTGAACCCAGCTCGCGTACCACTTTAAATGGCGAACAGCCATACCCTTGGGACCGACTACAGCCCCAGGATGTGATGAGCCGACATCGAGGTGCCAAACACCGCCGTCGATATGAACTCTTGGGCGGTATCAGCCTGTTATCCCCGGAGTACCTTTTATCCGTTGAGCGATGGCCCTTCCATACAGAACCACCGGATCACTAAGACCTACTTTCGTACCTGCTTGATCCGTCGATCTCGCAGTCAAGCACGCTTATGCCTTTGCACACAGTGCGCGATGTCCGACCGCGCTGAGCGTACCTTCGTGCTCCTCCGTTACTCTTTGGGAGGAGACCGCCCCAGTCAAACTACCCACCATACATGGTCCCCGGCCCGGATAACGGGCCCAGGTTAGAACGTCAAGCACATCAGGGTGGTATTTCAAGGTTGGCTCCATGCTGGCTAGCGCCAACGCTTCAAAGCCTCCCACCTATCCTACACAGACGAACTCAACGTTCAATGTAAAGCTATAGTAAAGGTTCACGGGGTCTTTCCGTCTTGCCGCGGGAACGCTGCATCTTCACAGCGATTTCAATTTCACTGAGTCTCGGGTGGAGACAGCGCCGCTGTCGTTACGCCATTCGTGCAGGTCGGAACTTACCCGACAAGGAATTTCGCTACCTTAGGACCGTTATAGTTACGGCCGCCGTTTACTGGGGCTTCGATCAAGAGCTTCGCCTTGCGGCTAACCCCATCAATTAACCTTCCAGCACCGGGCAGGCGTCACACCCTATACGTCCACTTTCGTGTTTGCAGAGTGCTGTGTTTTTGATAAACAGTCGCAGCGGCCTGGTTTCTGAGGCCTCCATCAGCTCAGCTCGCATGTAGCCACCAATGAAGGCGCACCTTCTCCCGAAGTTACGGTGCCATGTTGCCTAGTTCCTTCACCCGAGTTCTCTCAAGCGCCTTAGAATTCTCATCCTGCCCACCTGTGTCGGTTTACGGTACGGTCTGCGTGAGCTGAAGCTTAGAGGCTTTTCCTGGAAGCGTGGTATCAGTGACTTCGTCCTAATAGGACTCGTCTCGCTGCTCGGCGTAAAGTGAGGCGGATTTGCCTACGCCCACATGCCTACCTGCTTTCCCCCGGACAACCAACGCCGGGTACACCTAACCTTCTCCGTCCCCCCATCGCAGTCACGCGAGGTGCTGGAATATTAACCAGCTTCCCATCGACTACACCTTTCGGTCTCGCCTTAGGGGCCGACTCACCCTGCGTCGATTAACGTTGCGCAAGGAAACCTTGGGCTTTCGGCGTGGGGGCTTTTCACCCCCATTATCGTTACTCATGTCAGCATTCGCACTTCCGATACCTCCAGCAGACCTTTACAATTCACCTTCATCGGCTTACGGAACGCTCCTCTACCGCGTACATCCAAAGATGCACACCCCAAGCTTCGGTATATCGCTTAGCCCCGTTAAATCTTCCGCGCAGACCGACTCGACCAGTGAGCTATTACGCTTTCTTTAAAGGATGGCTGCTTCTAAGCCAACCTCCTGGCTGTCTGTGCCTTTCCACATCGTTTTCCACTCAGCGATAATTTGGGGACCTTAGCTGTGGGTCTGGGTTGTTTCCCTTTTCACGACGGACGTTAGCACCCGCCGTGTGTCTCCCGCATAGTCTGTCTTGGTATTCGGAGTTTGCAATGGTTTGGTAAAGCGCAATGCTCCCCTAGCCATAACAGTGCTCTACCCCCAAGAAGATTCGTGCGAGGCGCTACCTAAATAGCTTTCGAGGAGAACCAGCTATCTCCGGGTTCGATTAGCTTTTCACTCCTAGCCACACCTCATCCCCTACTTTTGCAACAGGAGTGGGTTCGGGCCTCCAGTGCGTGTTACCGCACCTTCACCCTGGGCATGGCTAGATCACCCGGTTTCGGGTCTATTGCCTGCGACTATTCGCCCTATTCAGACTCGGTTTCCCTTCGCCTCCCCTATACGGTTAAGCTCGCCACAGACAATAAGTCGCTGACCCATTATACAAAAGGTACGCAGTCACCCCACGAAGGGGCTCCCACTGCTTGTACGCACACGGTTTCAGGGTCTATTTCACTCCCCTCTCCGGGGTTCTTTTCGCCTTTCCCTCACGGTACTGGTTCACTATCGGTCGGTCAGGAGTATTTAGCCTTGGAGGATGGTCCCCCCATGTTCAGACAGGGTTTCTCGTGCCCCGCCCTACTCACTTTTCATCGATAAAGAGCTTTCGCATACCGGGCTATCACCGTCTATGGCCGGCCTTTCCAGGACCGTTTTGCTAACTCAATACCGACTTTTGGGCTGCTCCCCGTTCGCTCGTCACTACTAGGGGAATCTCGGTTGATTTCTTTTCCTCCGGGTACTGAGATATTTCAGTTCCCCGGGTTCGCTCCGGACAGCTATGTATTCACTGCACGATACCCCTTGCGGAGTGGGTTTCCCCATTCGGACATCTCCGGATCAATGTCTGTTGCCGACTCCCCGGAGCTTTTCGCAGGCTGCCACGTCCTTCATCGCCTCTGACCGCCAAGGCATCCACCGTATGCGCTTATTCGCTTGACCATATAACCTTAAGTCGCCTCAGGTCATATGTCGCGACTCACTTCACAACAATTACTTGATTAGGCCCTCTCGGGCCCGCCTTAGCCTCTACGACACGTATAACGACATTATCTCTCTAAAACGCTCGCTACGTCCCATATTGTCAAAGAACAAACCCGGCCTCAAGCCGGACCTATCTAAAGTGTGCGCTTCAACATTCAGATCGCCTTGCTCACCTCCTCGCCACCACGTTCATGGTGGGTCTAGGAGGACTCGAACCTCCGACCTCGCCCTTATCAGGGGCGCGCTCTAACCACCTGAGCTACAGACCCAACAATTGGTGCGGTCAGATGGTGGAGCTTGTCGGGATCGAACCGACGACCCCCTGCTTGCAAAGCAGGTGCTCTCCCAGCTGAGCTAAAGCCCCAGTCAATACGGGACACACATCCACCGACTTGCGTGATGACGCGTTCTCTGAATGCAGGAAACTTGTGCGGACGCCTGTAAAACAGGTTCGTCGTTGCTCAAAAGGAGGTGATCCAGCCGCACCTTCCGATACGGCTACCTTGTTACGACTTCACCCCAGTCATCGGCCACACCGTGGCAAGCGCCCCCCTTGCGGTTAAGCTACCTGCTTCTGGTGCAACAAACTCCCATGGTGTGACGGGCGGTGTGTACAAGGCCCGGGAACGTATTCACCGCGGCAATGCTGATCCGCGATTACTAGCGATTCCGACTTCACGGAGTCGAGTTGCAGACTCCGATCCGGACTAAGATAGGGTTTCTGGGATTGGCTCCACCTCGCGGCTATCGCGACCCTCTGTCCCCACCATTGTAGTACGTGTGTAGCCCTGGCCGTAAGGGCCATGATGACTTGACGTCATCCCCACCTTCCTCCGGTTTGTCACCGGCAGTCTCCTTAGAGTTCCCGACCATTACTGCTGGCAACTAAGGACAAGGGTTGCGCTCGTTGCGGGACTTAACCCAACATCTCACGACACGAGCTGACGACAGCCATGCAGCACCTGTCTCACGGTTCCCGAAGGCACATCCGCATCTCTGCAGACTTCCGTGGATGTCAAGGCCAGGTAAGGTTCTTCGCGTTGCATCGAATTAAACCACATACTCCACCGCTTGTGCGGGCCCCCGTCAATTCCTTTGAGTTTCAGTCTTGCGACCGTACTCCCCAGGCGGCGAACTTAACGCGTTAGCTTCGACACTGAGAGCCTAATTGCTCCCAACGTCCAGTTCGCATCGTTTAGGGCGTGGACTACCAGGGTATCTAATCCTGTTTGCTCCCCACGCTTTCGTGCCTCAGTGTCAGTACTGGTCCAGAGAGCCGCCTTCGCAACTGATGTTCCTCCCGATCTCTACGCATTTCACTGCTACACCGGGAATTCCACTCTCCTCTACCGTACTCTAGCTCGCCAGTATCCATCGCCATTCCCAGGTTGAGCCCGGGGCTTTCACGACAGACTTAACAAACCACCTACGCACGCTTTACGCCCAGTAATTCCGAGTAACGCTTGCACCCTTCGTATTACCGCGGCTGCTGGCACGAAGTTAGCCGGTGCTTATTCTTTGGGTACCGTCATGACACCAGGGTATTAACCCAGTGCTTTTCTTCCCCAACAAAAGTGCTTTACAACCCGAAGGCCTTCTTCACACACGCGGCATGGCTGGATCAGGGTTGCCCCCATTGTCCAATATTCCCCACTGCTGCCTCCCGTAGGAGTCTGGACCGTGTCTCAGTTCCAGTGTGGCTGATCATCCTCTCAGACCAGCTACCGATCGTCGCCTTGGTGGGCCTTTACCCCGCCAACTAGCTAATCGGACATCGGCTCATCCAATCGCGCGACGCCTTGCGGTCCGCCGCTTTCAACCATAGTTCGTATGCGGTATTAGCGTAAGTTTCCCTACGTTATCCCCCACGACAAGGTAGATTCCGATGTATTCCTCACCCGTCCGCCACTCGCCACCCATCGTATTGCTACGACTGCGCTGCCGTTCGACTTGCATGTGTTAGGCCTGCCGCCAGCGTTCACTCTGAGCCAGGATCAAACTCTTCAGTTAAAACTAAATGTTTAGCTTTATCTGCAGAATTCGACCATCTGGCCTTATGTCGCTTGCGTACTACTTGTATCTCTACTGTAAAACTGTTTGTGACTTAAAGCTTTTTGACTGACATCTGCAAGATTGGACTTACTCCATCCCACAGACGCCCGCACAAATTTCCTGCGCACACTGTCAAAGATCTTCTGCGTCACCAACGCCAGCCACGGCTGTCGTCAGTAGAGGTGGGGCGTTTCGCCCAACCGAGCCGCACATTATAGGGCAATAACCGGGACCGTCAATAGCCAATTTCCCGGACTTCTTGCCTTCCGCCAACCGGAGATTCCTTTCGGAGCTCAACCGGGTAGCGGGTCGGCTAGTTTACACCGGACCCGGGCGTTCCGCGAAAGCGATTTTTCAGGCCGAAACGAGACGGACCCGGGCAAAACCTCGCTTGCCCAGCTGCAGCAGGTGCTCGGACCCGGCGAACAGGGACAATTCCCGGTCCTCGATGACCACCCCATCGACCCGGACGGCACGCTCGGCGATTTTCCTGACGGCCTCGCCGCCCGACGCCGCGAGACCGGCGGCGCGCAGCAGGGCGCCGATCCGGAGTCCTTCCGCCGGAGCCGGAATCTCCTGGACCGGCAGGTCGGCCGGCACCGCGCCGCCCCTGACCACCTCGTTCCAGTGTCGAATGGCCAGTTCCCCGGCCCCGTTGCCATGGAACCGGTCGACCAGCTCGCGGGCCAGCTGCACCTTGAAGTCGCGCGGATTGCCGCCCGCGGCGACCGCGGATTTCATCGCGGCGATGTCCTCGAGCGACTTCTCGAACGACAGCAGCGTGAACCAGCGCCACATCAGGTCGTCGGAAATCGACATGGTCTTGCCGAAGATGTCGTTCGCGGGCTCGTTGATGCCGATGTAGTTGCCCAGCGACTTGCCCATCTTGTTGACGCCATCGAGGCCTTCGAGCAGCGGCATGGTCAGCACGATCTGCGGCGGCTGGCCATAGTGCGCCTGCAGTGCGCGACCCATCAGCAGATTGAATTTCTGGTCGGTGCCGCCGAGCTCGACGTCCGCCTTCAGCGCCACCGAGTCGTAGCCCTGCACCAGCGGATACAGGAACTCGTGGATGGCTATCGGCTGCTGGCCGGCGAACCGTTTCGAGAAGTCGTCGCGCTCGAGCATGCGCGCCACCGTGTGCTGTGCCGGCCAGCTTGATCATGCCGGCGGCATCCATCTTGTCGAACCATTCCGAATTGAAGCGCAGCTCGGTCTTCTCGCGGTCGAGCACCTTGAACACCTGGTCGGAATAGGTCCGCGCGTTCGCCTCGACATCCTCGCGGGTCAGCGGCTTGCGCGTGACGTTCTTGCCGGTCGGGTCGCCGATCATTCCGGTGAAGTCGCCGATCAGGAAGATGACCTGGTGGCCAAGGTCCTGGAACTGCCGCATCTTGTTGAGCAGGACGGTGTGGCCGATATGCAGATCGGGCGCGGTCGGATCGAACCCGGCCTTGACGCGCAACGGACGGCCGAGCTTGAGCCGCGGCTTCCAGCTCCTCGGGCTTGAGGATTTCTTCGGCGCCGCGGCCGATGGTTTCAAGGGCGTGTGCAATGTCGGTCATGAGGGTCGTCAGGGCTTTGTATGAATGAAAACAGGAGGTTTTGTGCGATCCACGTTAATCAATAGTTAAATCTGGCGAGCAAGAAAAGCCAATCCGCACAATGGTTTGACGCATGTATTTAAGACTGGTTATGGTAACGCGTCTTATCTGGCCGAGCCGGGCCGCGGAGTTCGTTTTGCACAATCCCCCCACCGAAACCGCACTTCGCAAATGGTCGCACGAACATTGGCTCCTGGCCGGCATGTTCGGCTTCGTCGGCACCGCGCTGATCGCGATCGTCCCCGGATTCGCCAATGCCATGCGCGCCCCCGCCGCCGACCTGGTCTCGAGCCGCGAGTCCCTGGCGCTCATGCTGCCGATGCCCGAGGTCAAGGATTCGGCCGCCCAATCGGGATGGCAGTTCGTGCGCATCCGCAGCGGCGAGACCCTGGGCGTGGTCTTCCGGCAATTGAACCTGCCGACTTCGCTGATGCACCGGCTGCTGGAAGAAACCTCGGCCAGAAGCGCGCTGACCCATCTGCGCGAGGGCCAGGAACTGGCGTTCGAACTCGATGGCAGCGGCCAACTCAAGACCTTGCGGTTCGACCGCGACGAGAAGAGCCGAATCGACCTGCAGGTCGCCGGCGACAAGATCACCGAGAGCGTGCAGACGCGCAAGGTCGAGCACCGCGTGGAAATCGCCGCGGGCACCATCACCAGTTCCCTCTACGCCGACGGCGCGCGCGCCGGGCTGTCGAGCGGGGCCATCAACGAGATGGCCAACATCTTCAAGTACGACATCGATTTCGTCGAAGACGTTCGCGACGGGGACACCTTCCAGGTGGTGTACGAGGAACTATGGCGCGACGGCGAGCGCGTCGGCACCGGTGATGTCATCGGCGCCACCTTCACCAACCGCGGCAAGCGCTACACCGCCTTCAGCTACGACCGGAACGGCAAGACCGAGTATTTCGACGAGACCGGCCGGCCGCTGAAGAAAGTCCTGATGCGCATTCCGATCGAATTCGCCCGCCTGTCTTCCACCTTCGGCATGCGCAAGCATCCGGTGCTGGGTCGCATGCGCGCGCACAAGGGCGTGGACTACGCCGCGCGCACCGGCACGCCGATCATGGCCGCGGGCGACGCCCGCGTCAGCTTCGTCGGCTGGAAGAACGGCTACGGCCGCGCCGTGATCCTCGATCACGGCCAGGGCCGCACGCACGCTTTACGGACACATGTCGGCCTGGGGCAAGGAGAAGGTCGGCCAGCACGTCAGCCAGGGCAGCACGATCGGTTACGTGGGGGCGAGCGGCCTGGCCACGGGACCGCATCTTCATTACGAATTCCGCATCAATGGCAGCCAGGTCAATCCGCTGACCGTCACCATGCCCAAGCCGCAACCGCTGGCCGGAGCCGACCTGGCCCGCTTCCGGGCTGCGACGGCGCCTGCGGTGGCCAAGCTGGAGCTCGTCGAAAAGAATTCCCGCCTCGCCTCGCGCTGATCGCGATGGCCGACCGCGAACTGTTCATTGGCCTGATGTCGGGCACCAGCGTCGATGGCATCGACGCCGCGCTGGTGAGTTTTTCGCCGCACCCGCGACTGCTGTTCGCACGCACCTACCCGCTGCCGGAGTCGCTGGGCCGTCAGGTGCTGCAGATCTCGCAGTCGCAGTCCTCGATCGCGCTCGACAACCTGGGCGAGCTCGATACGCGCATGGGCAAGGCCCTGGGCGAGGCGGTGCTGGCCTTGCTGCATGAAAGCGGTATCCGGGCCGAAGTGATCCGCGCCGTTGGTTCCCACGGGCAGACCTTGCGCCATCGTCCCTTCGGCGATGCGCCGTTCACCATGCAGGTGGGCGATGGCAACGTGATCGCCGAGCTGACCGGCATTGCCACCGTCGCCGACTTTCGTCGTCGCGATGTCGCCGCGGGCGGCCAGGGCGCGCCGCTGGTGCCCGCGTTCCATGCGGCGACCTTGCACACGGCGAGGAAGACCGCGCGGTGCTCAATATCGGCGGCATCGCCAACCTGACCCTGCTGCCTGCGGCCGGCTCGGTGCGCGGCTTCGACACCGGACCGGGCAATGGCCTGATGGATGCCTGGTGCCTGCGCCACCGGGGCGAACGATTCGATCGCGCCGGGGCTTTCGCCGCGAGCGGCGCCTGCAGTGAAATCCTGCTGGAGCGGTTGCTCACCGAGCCGTGGCTGGCCTTTCCGCCGCCGAAAAGCACCGGGCGCGACCACTTTCACGCGCAATGGCTGGACGACAGGCTGGCCGGACTTGCCTTGTCGCCGGAAGACGTGCAGGCAACGCTGAATCGCTTCACCGCCCAGACCGTGGCGGATGCGCTTTTCCGGCAGATGCCGGGATGCGCGCGACTGCTGGCCTGCGGCGGCGGCGTGCACAACCCGGTGCTGATGGCCAACCTGGCGACGGCCCTTCCGGGCGTGATCGTTGAATCCACGGCGAGCCACGGCCTGGATCCGGATTTCGTGGAAGCCATGGCCTTCGCCTGGCTGGCCCGGGAAACGCTGGCCAATCGTCCTGGCAATCTGTCAGCGGTGACCGGCGCCCGGGGACCGCGCGTACTCGGATGCATCTACCCGGCTGGCAGTCGACAGGCCGATCGGGCCGATGACCGGATCAGGTCGCCCGTCAGGGCGGCTTGGGCTTGTTGGTCCTGCCCGGCTCGTCGGCCTTGGCGTAGCTGGGCGCATCGTCCGGGAGTCCGGTGAACGCCGACATGGCCTCGTTGAAGGCGCGCGCCTCCTCGTCATCCCAGGCCCCCAGCAAGCGGGCGATATCGCCCGGGCACCGCCGGCGGATCCGGCTCGCTCAGGCCAAGCGCCTGCTTGACCAGATGCAGGATCACGTCATTGAGCGGCCAACCGCGTTGCCGCGCCATCTCCTTGATGCGCTCGGCGACCCGCTCGTCAATGTCGCGCAACAGGAAATCGGCCACGTCTACACCCCCGGCTGCCTCAGCTTAAGCCTCGGAAGCAGCCAAAGGAACAGGGCGGTGGCGGGCAAGACAGCCACCGTTGCAATAATGAAGTAGGTTCCGTAGCTGGTTGCTTCGACGATGCCACCGGCGAATACGCCCGAGCACCTTGCCCGGCAGGTTCACCATCGAGCTGAGCAGCGCGTACTGGGTGGCGGTGTGCTCACGGTTGACCAGGGACGAAAGGAAGGCCACCGCAGTCGTGCCGAGCACCCCAAGCATGAAGTTTTCGCCGGAAATGACCGCGGTCAGGACCATCAGGTTGCCGGGGTTCGGAATCAGCCACAGGTACAGCAGGTTGCACAGATGCGCACAGCACCACCGCCGCCAGCAACGGCCGGTGCGCGCCCCAGCGGGCGACGGCGGCGCCGCCGACGAACACGCCGGCGATGCCGATCCAGATTCCGTAGAACTTGGTGATCGCGCCGATCTGGGTCTTGGTGAACTCCATGTCCAGGTAGAACGGACTCATGATGCCGCCGACCAGGGCCTGCTCGGGAATCTTGAACAGCAGGATGAACAGCAACAGCATCAGCGCCAGCCCGACCCCGTAGCGGCTGAAGAAATCGGCGAAGGGGTCGACGAACATCTGCCGCATCGCCTCGCGCCAGCGGGCCGGCGGCCGGCGCTCGACCACGGGCTCGCGGGCGCGAAGGTTGGCGCCGATCGGCACCAGCATCGCCACCGCCATGATCTGGTACACCAGCGACCAGGACATGTGGTCGGCCAGGCCGAGCGCGAGCGCGCCGGTCAGGATCAGGGCGAACCGGTAGCCGAGCGAATAGGTGGCGGTCAGCGCGCCCTGGTCGGCGACCGGCGCGATCTCGATGCGATACGCATCCACCGCGATGTCCTGGGTCGCGCCGGCGAAGGCCACCAGCAGGGTCAGCGCGACGAACAGCACCAGCGAGCTCGGAGTCACCAGCGACATGCCCAGCAGGCCGACCGTCACGCCCAACTGGGACAGCATCAGCCAGCCGCGGCGCAGCCCGAGCCTTGCCAGGAAGGGTGGCGCGCTGTGGTCGAGGAAGGGCGCCCACAGGAACTTCAGCGCGTAGGTCATGCCGGCGCTGGCGATGATCGTGATCTCCTTCAGCTCGATGCCATGTTCCCTCAGCCAGTAGGCCAGCGTGCCGGCGACCAGCAGGAAGGGCAGGCCGGAGGAGAAGCCGAAGAAGAACATCGTCCAGGCCGAGGGCTGGGCGAAGGCGCGCCAGGCCGAAGGGCGGGCCGGCTTGACGGCCGTCGCTGCGTTGCTCTGTTCGCTCATGAAAGGTATTCCACCGTGAATGGCGCGTGGTCGGAAAACCGCGGCTCGGCGGCGATCGCGCAGGCGCTCGAGCTTTCTCGCGCAAATTGGGGCTGACCACCTGGTAATCGATCCGCCAGCCGACGTTCTTCGCACGCGCCGCGCCGCGTTGGCTCCACCAGGTGTAGTCCTGGCCCTCCGGTCGCAGCGCGCGGTAACTGTCGACCCAGCCGTGCTGCTGGAACAGTCGGGTCAGCCAGGCGCGCTCCTCGGGCAGGTAGCCGGAATTCTTCTCGTTGCCCTTGGCGTTGCGGATGTCCATCGGCGTGTGCGCGATGTTCCAGTCGCCGCAAATGACGTAACGGCGACCGGAGCTGAGCCATTCGGAAAAAATCGGCTCGATCCAGTCCATGACCTTGAACTTGAACTGCTGGCGCTCCTCCTTCGACGAGCCCGAAGGCAGGTACAGGGACACCACGCTCAGGTCGCCGAATCGCGCCTCGATGTAGCGCCCCTCTTCGTCGAATTCCGCGCCAGCCGAGTCCGGTGCGCACCTCGTCGGGCTCGCGCCGGCTGTAGATCGCCACGCCGGAATACCCTTTCTTGGTGCTCGCGTCGCGAAAACATGAGCGGTAGCCGGCAGGGCGGAAGGCGTCGTCGGCAAGCTGGTGCTCCTGCGCCTTGGTTTCCTGGATGCAAAGGACGTCGGCGTCCTGGGCGGCAAACCAGTCGAAGAATCCCTTGCTGGCGGCCGAGCGCAGGCCGTTGGCGTTGAAGCTGATTATTTTCACGGCGCGGGGGATTTCGGAGGAAGCGTTAGCCTATCCCAGACCGTGGCTGCCGCGCTCGCCCACGTCGCCGTCGGAATCTGCGTCGGCCCCGCTGCCACCCGGCGCAACGATGGTTCACAATCGGTGTCCTCCCGTACAGGTCCCGGTCGCATGCAAGCCTACCAACGTCAATTCCTCGAACTCGCGTTGCGCGACAGCGTGCTGCGCTTCGGCGAGTTCACCCTGAAATCCGGGCGTATCAGCCCGTATTTCTTCAATGCCGGCCTGTTCGATTCAGGCGCGGCGCTGGCGACCCTGGGCCACTGCTACGGGCAGGCGTTGCAGGCCTCCGGCCTTGCCTTCGACATGTTGTTCGGCCCCGCCTACAAGGGCATCCCGCTGGCGACGGCCACAGCCGTCGCGCTGGCCGGCACCGGCCGCGACGTGCCGGTGGCGTTCAATCGAAAGGAAGCCAAGGCGCACGGCGAGGGCGGCAGCCTGATCGGCGCGAAGCTCCAGGGGCGGGTACTGATCGTCGATGACGTGATCACCGCCGGCACCGCGATCCGCGAATCGCTGGACATCATCCGTGCCGCGGGCGCCACGCCCTGCGCCGTGGTGATCGCGCTGGATCGCCAGGAACGTGGCCAGGCCGGAGAGCGGTCGGCGGCGCAGGAGGTATCGGCTGAATTCGGAATTCCCGTGATCGCCATCGCCGGACTGGATGAACTGCTGGAATTCACCGATGGCCGGCCGGAACTGGCCGCTCACAAATCGGCGTTGATGGCGTATCGTTCGCGTTATGGAAGCCGTTCCGAAGAAGGGTGATTCGATGATTCGCAAACCACTGCTGCTGGCGCTGCTGGCCGCGCTGCTGGCCGCCGGCGTCGCCACTGCGCAGGACGCGCCGAAAGGCCCCAAGCTCTACCGATGGGTCGACAAGGAGGGCAAGATCCATTACGACCAGGCGCTGCCACCGGAAGCGGTCAACGAGGCGCGTCGCGAGTTCAATCCCAAGACCGGCGCGGCGATCGGCTCGGTGGACCGCGCGCTGACTCCCGAAGAGCGCGCGCAGCAGGCCCAGGCCGAACAGGCGGCCATCGCGGCCGCGGCCGCGGCCAACGAGCAGAAGCGCCAGGAAGAAATCATGATGGCCAGCTACGAGACCGAGGCCGAGCTCCGCCGCGCCTACGGCGAGCGCATCGACCTTGCTCGAGATGACCATCGAGTCAACCGACATCAGCATCAAGAGCCTGCGCGAAAACCTGGCGACGATGCTCGCCCAGGCTTCGGAGACGGAACTGGACAACCGTCGCGTGCTGGATGAACGGGCCCGGGCGATTCGCGAACTGCATGCCGAGCAGAAGAAGCAGGAGGCGTTGCAGGTTGGCCGTCGCACCGACCTTGCCGCATTGAATGCCGAGTTCGCGCGCATGCTGTCCCGCTATCGCGAACTCCGCGGCGGCAACGTTGCGCCGGCTGCCGCACCGAATCCACCGGCCCCGGCCACGGCCCAGTGATGCCGGGCCGAACTCCGGCCTGACCCGGCGGCCTGACTCAGAACGGCAGTTTCAGGGCCGGGTTGACCGCCAGCATCTGCTCACGGAACACCGCTTCCACCCGCGCCAGGGACGTCCTCGTCCTTGGCGTCGAAGCGCAGCACCAGGCTCGGCGTGGTGTTGGAGGCGCGCACCAGGCCCCAGCCATCCGGCCAGTCGGCGCGCAAGCCATCGATGGTCGCGATCCGCGCGCCTTCGAACTTGGCCTTGGCCAGGAAGCTCTCCATGAAACTGTACTGTTCGCCCTCTTCAACGACGATCTTGAGCTCCGGCGTCGACACGCCCTTTGGCAGCTGGGCAAATATCGTCTCGGCATCGTCTGGCGAGGAGGCGATGATCTCCAGCAGTCGCGCGGCGGCATACAGCCCGTCATCGAAACCGTACCAGCGTTCGCGGAAGAAGAAGTGGCCGCTCATCTCGCCAGCCAGCTCGGCCTCGGTTTCCTTCATCTTGGCCTTGATCAGCGAATGGCCGGTCTTCCACATCAGCGGGCTGCCGCCATGGCGCAGGATATGGGTCGCCAGGTGGGCGGTGCATTTGACGTCGTAGATGATGCAGGCGCCCGGGTTGCGCTCCAGCACGTCGGCGGCGAACAGCATCAGCAGGCGGTCGGGATAGATGATCTCGCCGGACTTGGTAACCACGCCCAGCCGATCGCCGTCGCCATCGAGCGCCAGGCCGATATCCGCGCCCACGCGCTTCACGACGCTGATCAGGTCCTGCAGGTTCTTCGGATCGCTCGGGTCGGGATGATGATGGGGGAACATGCCGTCGACTTCGCAGAACAGCGGCTCGACCTCGGCGCCGATCGCCGCCAGCAACTCCGGCGCGATCGCGCCGGCCACGCCGCTGCCGCAATCGATCACGACCTTGAGCTTGCGTTCGATCTGGATGTCGCCGGAAATCCGCTGGATGTAGTCGTTCTTGATGTCGCGAATGCTCAGCAGGCCCGGGCCGTCGGCGCGGAACAGGCGGTTCTCGGCGATCCGCACATAGATGTTCTGGATGGCGTCGCCCGACAGGGTTTCGCCATCGATGACGATCTTGAAGCCGTTGTAATCGGGCGGGTTGTGACTGCCGGTCACCGACACGCAGCAGCCCGCCCGCAGTTGGAAGCTACCGAAGTAGGCCATCGGCGTCGGCACTTCGCCGATGTCGATTACCTCGCGGCCGGCTTTGCGCAAGCCTTCGATCAGTGCGCCAGCCATCTTCGGCGACGACAGGCGGCCGTCGCGCCCGACGACGATGCTGCGCTGGTTCCGCTCGTGCATCAGGCTGCCGATCGCCTGGCCGATCAGGCGCGCGATGTTTTCGTCCAGGGTCTGTCCAACGATGCCGCGGATGTCATAGGCGCGGAAGATGCTCCGGTCCATGGCTATGCCGGGGGCGGCTGGCGTCTCGGCGGTCACGCGCGCGGCGGCCCGGTCCGCGGGGACGACAATGTGGCCGCCGCTCTGCATCTCACTCAGGGTCAGGTTCGCGGGCAGGACAGCCACCTCGACGGACTCGGCCGGAGCCGCAGCGCCCCGGCGCCGCATCCACCACAGGATTCCGCCGCCGATCAGGGCCAACAATCCGGCGATGGCGAACTCGCCAAAGCCATGCCAACCGAGCAGGCCTTCCTCGGCCGGCGGCGCGACCGCCACCACCCGGAGCGGAGTTCCGGCCACGGCTTCGGCGGCCTCCTCGGCGTGGAACTTCAATTCCTCGGTGGTGCCGGACTCGACCACGTTGTAGATGCCCTGGCGCACCGCCAGGTAGGCGCCCTTCGGCGCGGCGTCCTTCGCCGCGGCGCGCACCGCGTCCAGCGATTGCCGGAGATACAGCACGCGCAGGACCTGACCCTCCTCGATCACCGGCACGGCCACCGCCAGGCGCGGCGAGCCGGCATCCTTGACCACGGCCAGCGACTCCTTGCCATCCTGCAAGGCGCGCTCGAGCAATCCCAACTTGCCGTAGCCGAAGGCCATCGGATCGGCGTAGCCAGCGGTGAAATCGGTTCGATAGAGCTCCACCGCCTCGGTGCCCGGAACCACCTTCATGACCAGGGCCCTGGCCGCGTCCGCGTTGCTGGCCTTGATGGCGTTGATCAGGGCGACCCTGCCCTTGAGGCTGCCGCTCCGCTCGAGCAACTGCTTCACGATGGGGTTCAGGCTCTCGGCGACCTCATGTCGAGCCTCGCCGGTCGCCGCCTGCAGCCGGTTGCCCGAGAATACCTGCCAGCCACTCCAGGCCATCGCCAGCGCGCCCAGTAAAAGCACGCCGACCGCCACGTTTGGTAGCGCGCCGAGCTTGACCGACTTGATATCAAATCCAACTTTCATTCGTCCCCCTGAAAACTACTGCCAGGCCAAAACGGCGCGACGCCCGGATCTCAGCGCAGGCCGGTATGGCCAAAGCCACCCGCGCCGCGCGCGCTTGCCTCGAATTGTTCCACGATCTTGAAGCTGGCCCGCAGCACCGGCATGAATACCAGTTGCGCGATGCGGTCGCCCGGCTGGATTCGCTGGCGTTCCTGGCCGCGATTCCAGAGGCTGACCATCAGCGGACCCTGGTAGTCGGCATCGATCAGTCCCACCAGGTTGCCCAGGACCAGCCCCTGTTTGTGCCCAAGCCCCGAGCGCGGCAGGATCACCGCGCACATCTGCGCATCGCCGATGTGGATCGACATGCCGGTGGGAATCAGTTGGGCCTCGCCCGGCGCGAGTTCGACCGGACCATCGCAGAGCGCGCGCAGGTCCATGCCCGCCGACAGGGCGGTCGCGTAATCGGGCAAGGGGAAGTCGGTGCCCAGTCGCGGGTCGAGAATCTTCAGCTCGATTTCGCGGCTCATGACTTGGCCTCCAGGCGCCCGGCGATGAGCTTGAGAAGCTCGCGAGCGACCATCCGCTTGGACCCGCGCGGCAACGCCTCTTGGGCATCGGCGGAGAAGACGGTCAGCGCGTTGTCCTCGCTCTCGAAGCCAATGCCGGCGGTGGAGACATCGTTGGCGGCGATCAGGTCGAGCGCCTTGGCCTGCAATTTCCCGCGCGCATGCTTTTCGACGTCGTTGGTTTCTGCGGCGAAGCCCACCACCAAGGCAGGCCGCTGCGGATGGGCGGCGACTTCGCTGAGGACGTCGGGCGTCCGGACCAGCTCGAGAGTCAGCACCTGCGTGGACTTCTTGATCTTCCGGTCCTGCGTTTGCGCGGGCATGTAGTCGGCGATGGCCGCGGCGCCGATGTAGACATCCTGCCCCGGAAGGGCCGAAAGCACCGCTTCGCGCATCTGCGCGGCCCTGCGCACGTCGATTCGATGGACGTTGGCCGGCGTGGCCAGGCTGACCGGGCCGGCGACCAGGGTGACCTGAGCGCCCATCGCCGCTGCTTCGGAAGCCAGGGCGAAGCCCATCTTTCCGGAACTGCGGTTGCCCAGGTAACGGACCGGGTCCAGGTCTTCGTAGGTGGGTCCGGCGCTGATCAGGATTTTCTTCCCGCGCAGCAGCGGGGGAGCCTCAGGCATCACCAGCGCCGACACGATCTGCAAGGGTTCGAGCATGCGGCCGGCACCGACCTCACCGCAGGCCTGGTCGCCTTCGCCGGGGCCGAGCACCGACACCCCGCGCGCGCGCAGGGTCGCGATATTGGCCTGGGTGGCGGCGTTGGCCCACATCACCCGATTCATCGCCGGGACCACCGTCACCGGGGCCTCGGTCGCCAGGCAAACCGTGGTGAGCAGGTCGTTGGCCAGGCCATGCGCGAGGCGGGCCAGCAAATCGGCGCTGGCCGGCGCAATCAGGATGCGGCTGGCCCAGCGCGCCAGTTCGATATGGCCCATCGCCGCTTCCGCTGCGACATCCCACAAGGAGGTCCGCACTGGCTTGCCGGTCAATGCCTGGAAGGTCAGGGCGGTGACGAACTGCTGCGCCGACTCGGTCATCACGACCTGCACCTCGGCGCCCGCTTCCTGCAACCGGCGGGCGAGGTCGGCCGCCTTGTAGGCCGCGATTCCACCGCTGACGCCCAACAGGATTCGCTGCCCGTCCAAGCCGCCCATATCAGGTTAATTCCCATGCTCGATAGCGCCTTAGCTTACCCGAAGCCGCGGCATTTCCCGATGCCGCCAGCCACGCCGGCCGGCCAGGCTGGCCACATGCACATCCGCGATTGGCCCCAAGACGAGCGTCCCCGTGAAAAGCTGCTCGCCCGGGGCGGCGCCGCGCTGTCGGATGCCGAGCTGTTGGCGATCTTCATCGGCTGCGGTTCGCGCGGCCAGAGCGCGGTGGACATCGGCCGTCAGCTGCTCGGCGGCTTCGGCGGGCTGCGCGGGCTGCTCGACCGGTCCGCGCCCGAGCTGGCCAAGTTGCCCGGCCTCGGGCCGGCGCGGGCGTGCGCACTGGTGGCGGCGCTTGAGCTCGGCACCCGGCACCTGGGCCAGCAACTGCAGCGCGGCGAGGCCCTGGCTGACCCGGACCAGGCCGGCAACTACTTCCTGCGCAAGTTGCGCCCGCTGCCGCACGAGGTTTTTGCCTGCCTGTTCCTGGACACTCGGCATCGGGTGATCGCCTACGAGGAGCTGTTCCGGGGCACGCTCGACGGATCCGAGGTCCACCCCCGCGAAGTGGCCCGTCGCTGCCTGGCCCACAATGCCGCCGCCGTGATCTTCGGCCACAACCACCCCAGCGGAAATCCCGAGGCCAGCGCCGCCGACCGGGCCGTCACCGCCCGCCTCAAGCAAGCGCTGGCCCTGGTCGAGGTCCGGGTGCTCGACCACTTCATCGTCGGCGACGGGGCGCCAACTTCGATGGCCCAGCGCGGTTGGCTATGAGCCGGCCCGGTCTGGTCAACCGACCGCATTGCGTCATACTCTTCACAGTCCCTCGGCCGCCAGGCGGGTGCAGTGCTACTCGGATACTCCAGCCTCTACCCGCCCGACGCCAGTGAACTCGCGCTGCCTGACGCCAATTCGGGGCGGCGCCTGCTCGATGCAAACCGCCCGGACATCGTGACTCGCCTGGAGCAGGTTGCGGCCCGCGTCGGCGCAGACGGCCGGACCCTGGATGCGACGCTGCTGGGCACCGCGCGGCTGGGCCTGCGGCATGGCAGCTTTGGCCACGATTTCCACGCCTACCACAACGAATTTCACGTGCTCGAGGTTGGCGAGCGCCGCCTCTTGCGCCTGCTCGAGCCCGCGGCCGGCCAAGCGCCGTCGGCGGCCGACCTGTCCAGCCTGATGATGTTCGCGGCCTGCCATGACTTGCGCCAGCGCGAAGCCATCGACGTGCCCGGACCGGTGGGAGGCAACGAAGCCGCCAGCATCGCCGAGACCTTCCGCCTGCTGGAAGCCTGCGGTTTCGATCGCGGCGCCGACCGCGACCAGTTCGTGGCGCTGGAGCTGATGATCGCCGGCAGCACGTTCGACGCCCGGCCCGTGGCCTCGGCCAACCCGATGACCGATGACTTGCCGGACCTGGCCGGCGGGTCCCTGGCCCGCGGGCTGGCCTTGTGGCTCGACAGCGCCTGTCCCGGCTGGCGCGTGGACGCGGGGGCGCGGCGGGGAGAGCGGCTGGCAAGACTGGCCGCGGACCTGGATACCGCGAATGTCGGCGAGCAGTTCGTCCAGTTGTGCGAGACCGCCCTGCGCCTTTGCCGCGAGCGGGAGATGCGCGCGGACCGGCGGCTCGACAGCCCGAAATCGGCGCTGCCCTGCCTGGGCTTCCTGGGCCGCGGCCAGGAGTACTACTTCTTCCAGCTGCATCGCTTCAGTTCCCGGGAAGGCGAGCGGGTGTTCGGCCCGCAAAAAGCTGTCAACGGCGCCCTGGTCACGAGTACCACGGCCGCACTGCTGGCCGCGCTTCGCCGGCGAGCCGCCCGCCACCGGCGCGGCCGTGCTTGCCGCGTTTTCCGAGTTGACCGGCGCGGCTTGAGCGCTACAGGTGAACAGCATGTGACCGCTGGGGGCGACCAGCCGCCAGCTGCCGCCGCCGCGCTACAATGATCGGCTAACCACAACGAAATCACGCCCCGTGAAAGAGCATCTGCGCGAACTCGTGGCCCAATCCCTGCTGGATCTGCGCCGCCAGGGCCGCCTTCCCCAGGACCTGCCCACGCCCGACTACGTGATCGAGCGGACCCGATCGCGCGAGCACGGCGACTACGCCAGCAACATCGCCCTCCTGCTGGCCAAGGTCACCGGCCAGAAGCCGCGCGAACTGGCCGAGGCGCTGGTGGCGAATTTCGGCGAGACCCAGCATGTGTCCAAGGTCGATATCGCCGGGCCGGGTTTCATCAATTTCACCATTTCGGGGCCGTGCCGGCTTGCCACGATCCGGCGCGTGTTCGAACAGGGCGCCGAGTACGGCCGGCAGCAGGGTGAAGCGCGCGAATCGATCACCGTGGAGTTCGTCTCGGCCAACCCGAACGGACCGCTGCACGTCGGCCACGGTCGCGGCGCCGCCTACGGCGCCTCGCTTGCCAACCTGCTGGAAGCCAGCGGCAACAAGGTGCAGCGCGAGTACTACGTCAACGATGCCGGCCGGCAGATGGACATCCTGGCGGTCAGCGTGTGGCTGCGCTACCACGAGTTGGGCGGCATCAACGTGCGGTTCCCGGACAATGGCTACAAGGGCGACTACGTTTCCGAGATCGCGCGCAGCCTGCGCGCCAAGGAAGGCGATCGCCTGCGCCACAACGCGATCGAGATAACCGACGGCCTGCCCGCCGATGAAAGCCAGGACGGCGACAAGGAGCTGCACGTCGATGCGTTGATCGCGCGCGCCCGCAAGTTGCTCGGCGAGGCCGACTACCGCGTGGTTTTCGACGCCGGCCTGAACTGGTGCCTGGCCGATATCCGCAACGACCTGATCGGCTTCGGCGTCGTCCACGACGAGTTCTTTTCCGAGCGCTCGCTGACTACCGACGGCTACGTCCAGCGGGCGATCGATCGCCTGCGCGAGCAAGGCCATCTGTTCGAGCTCGACGGCGCCGTCTGGTTCCGGGCCACCACTTTCGGCGACGACAAGGACCGCGTGGTCGTTCGCGAGAACGGCGCGGCGACCTACTTCGCCTCCGACCTGGGCTACCTGTTGTCCAAGTTCGAGCGCGGTTTCGATCGCGCGCTGTACGTGCTCGGCGCAGACCACCACGGCTACGTGGCGCGGCTCAAGGCCGCGGCGCAGGGCCTGGGCCTGGATCCGGCCAGGATCGAAGTGCAGCTGGTGCAGTTCGCCATCCTCTACCGCGGCGCGGAGCGCGTGCAGATGTCCACCCGCGCCGGCAGCTTCGTCACCCTGCGCGAGTTGCGCGAGGAAGTCGGCACCGACGCCGCGCGCTTCTTCTATGTGATGCGCAGCAACGACCAGCACCTGGACTTCGACCTGGAGCTGGCCAAGAGCCACTCCAACGACAACCCGGTGTATTACATCCAGTATGCGCATGCGCGCATCGCCAGCCTGTTCCGCCAGCTGAAGGAAAAGCAGCTGAGCTACAACGACAGTGCCGCGCTTTCGGCGCGCAAGCGCCTGACCGAGACGGTCGAGGACATCCTGCTGGTGGAATTGATGCGCTTCCCCGAGATAATCGAAGCAGCCGCCGCCAGCCGCGGGCCGCAGATCCTCGCCAACTACCTGCGCGAGACGGCAGCGGCTTTCCACGCTTTCTACAACGCGCAGCCGATACTGACCGCCGAGGAAGAACTGCGCAACGCGCGCCTGGGCCTGTGCAAGGCCACCCAGCAGGTGCTCGCCAACGGACTGGCGCTGCTGGGCGTTTCCGCGCCGGAGTCGATGTGATGGCCAAGCGAAGCAAGAACCAGGCGCGACGCAGCGGCCGACCGGGAATGCCCGGATGGTCGTGGCTGTTGATCGGCTTGCTGATCGGCGGCGTGGTGTTCGGTTACCTGCAGTTCCGCGACAAGTGGGGCCAGCCGGCCAGCGGCCTGCCGCAGCCGAATCCGCAGGCACAGGCGCCCGCGTCGAGTGGCGAAGACGCAGTGCCGGAACCGGTCGAGCGTCCAAAGCCGAAATACGACTTCTACACGCTGCTTCCCGAGAAGGAAGTGGTGATTCCCGATGCCGAGCTCGATGCGCAGGCGCGTGCCGAGGCGGCCAAGCCGCCGGTCGCGACCGTCGTGGACCCTGCCGCCGTCGTCAGCCCGGATACCGCTGCGGTCGCGCCGACCGCCGCTGAGCCAGCGGCGAGCGCCGCGAGCGATGCGCCGCGCTACCTGATCCAGGCCGGAGCGTTCCGCGGCAATACGGAGGCCGAGGCACTGAAGGCCCAGATCGCGATGACCGGCGAAATTGCGCGGGTGGAAGTGGCGGAAATCAAGGGCAACACCGTCTATCGCGTGCGCATGGGTCCGTACCCGAACGCCAGTGCGTTGGCGGCCGCCAAGCAGGCGCTGGCCAGCCATGGCATCACCGCGCAGGCGATCAAGGTCAAGTAGGCCGGCGTCCGGCCGCGCGTCGCGAGGATTTCCGACATGCCTGAGTCTGCAGCGCAGTTCGCCATGCTTGGCGTGATCCTGGGATGGCTACTGCTGGGCGGCGTCATGCTGAGGGCCAGGCTGCGACAGTCCGGCGCTGGCAAGGCACAAAGGCGCGACTTGGCTTCGTGGTTCGGCCTGGCACTTCAGGGCTTGGGTTTCGCCGTGGCCTGGGGCTCGCGGGCAGACACCGATTCCACGCTTATCTCACTGGTTCCGCCGGCCGGACAATGGCTGCTTGCCGCGTTGGCAACGTCGCTGGCGCTGGCCTCGGCCCTGTTCGCTGGCGCTGCCATTCGCGAGTTGGGAAAGCAGTGGAGCCTGACCGCCCGTTTGCTGCAAGGTCACGAACTCGTCGTCAGCGGGCCATTCGCGCGAGTCAGGCACCCGATCTACAGCGCCCTGCTCGGCTTGCTGGTGGCGACGGGGCTCGCTCAGGCGTCGCCACTGGCGATTCTGGCGTCGGTGGCGATCTATCTTCTCGGCACGCATTTGCGGGCGCGCCGCGAGGAGCGCCTGCTGGCGGAAATGTTCGGTGACACCTACACCGCCTACGCGCATCGGGTGCCGCGACTACTGCCGCGGCTGCGATTGGCCGCCTGAGCGCCCGAGCGCAACTTCGCGGGCAATCACCAGCCGTCGCGCAACACGCTCTCGAGCTGGTCCACGAAGAAATCGGCGTCTTCAACGGACAGGCACATCGGCGGCTTGATCTTGAGCACGTTGTTGCGCTCGCCGGTTGGCTGGACGACCACGCCGAGTTCGCGCATGCGCTCGCAGATCGCAAGGCACTCGGCGGTGGCGGGCTCGAGTGACTGCCGGTCGCGCACCAGTTCCACGCCCATGTACAAACCCATGCCGTGCACGGCGCCGATCAGCGGGTAGCGCGTCATCAATGCCAGGCAGCGCGAATGGATGTGGTCCCCGACCAGGGCGGCGTTGGCCTGCAAGCCCTCGTCCCTGATCGCATCGAGCACCGCCAGGCCGGCGACGCAGGAGACCGGACTGCCGCCGGCTGAAGAGAAGAAACTTCCCTGTGCCGAAAACGCATCGGCGATCGCGCGCGTGGTGATGACCGCGCCCAGTGGATGACCGTTGCCCATCGCCTTGGCGATGGTGATCATGTCCGGAACCACGCCTTGTCCCTCATGCCCCCACCAGCGATGGCCCAGCCGGCCGTAGCCGACCTGCACCTCGTCGGCGATGCACAAGCCGCCGTGTCGACGCGTTGCTGCATAGGCGGCGGCCAGATAGCCCTCGGGCAACATCACGCCGCCGGCATTTCCAAACACCGGCTCGGCGATATACGCCGCGGCCGGCGTACCTGCGGCGGCGAGTCCATCGATGACGGCCGCGACTTCAGTCGCATAGCCATGACGCGCATCGGCTCCGCGATGCAGTCCGCGATAGCTGTTGGGCGCGCTGGCGAAATGCACCCAGGGCGGCCTCGTCTCCATCGCGCGCGGGTTGTCGGCCAGCGAGGTCGTCACCGCGTCGGAAGCGAGCGTCCAGCCGTGATAGGCCTCGCGCACCGCCACCACGTCCATCCGGCCGGTCACCACCTGGGCGATGCGCAAGGCCAGGTCCACTGCCTCGGATCCGGAATTGACCAGGAACACCGTGTCCAGTCCGGGCGGCGCCAGGGCGACCAGCCGCTCGGACAATTCGGCCACCGCCGAATAGTGGAAGCGCGAGTTGCTGTTGAGCATGCGCATCTGCCGGTCCACGGCATCGGCCAGGCGTGGATGGCCGTGGCCGATCGCCGCGACATTGTTGACCATGTCCAGGTACGCGCGCGCCCGGGTGTCGACCAGGTGTTGCCGCCAGCCGCGCTCAACGCGCATGGGCTCGGTGTAGTAATGCACCTGCAGGCGGGCGAACGATTTCCTGCGCCGCTCCAGCAGGAGGTGCGGGTCATCCTGCGGCGCGGCGATGTCGATGCCGAACAGCGCGGAGGGGTCGGGGCAAAGGGTGGTCCAGCCGGGCGCCGAAGCGGCGTTCGCAAAGGCCGGCGCCGACAAGGTCGGCTCCACGCACAGTTGCACGTGCATGGGCGCCTCGCCGGCATGACCGATGCGATCGCCGGCTTCGAGCACGGCGCCCTCGGCGACTTCCGGAACCAGCCCAGACAATTCGAGGCGGCCCGCGGCCGACTCCAGCTGCAAGGAGACGTCGTCCGCGCGCCGAACGACGGCGGCGAAAGGCGCGACGATCGGCGTCGCTGGCGGGACCAGAACGTCCACGCCGAGCGCGCAGGTCTGCGGCAGGTCGGCCGAATTTCGCCGGGTCCGGGTCATGCGGAATTCGCCATGGCGCGTGATCGCGGCGGCGCCGTTCGCGGCGGCGGTCAGCAGTTGCCGTTCGGCCTGCCGATCCAGCCAACGCCCTGCGTGCAACTGCTCGCTGGTCGAGGACAGATCGACAATCGCAAAGCTGGGGATCGCCGGAAACAAGCGGCCGGCCTTGGCCAACGCCTCATGCGCTAGCGCATGACGGTCCGCCACCGGCCGCCCGAGGGCGCGACGGATCACGGCCTCGGCGAGCGCGAACGGCACCGAACGGGCGACGCTGAACATCCGCCACTCGTTTTCCAGCGGCTCCATCACGGACGGATTGTCCGGATCCAGCCGCGCCTGGTGTTCGCCACTGGCCACCAGCACCGCACCGCGCAGGACCATCAGCGGCCACAGCACCGAGATCTCCGCTTCGGTCAGGGCAACGCGCGCATCGAAAGCGCGGACGGCGTGGACAACAGCGAAAGGATCGTCGGGACGATGGTGCAGGATCGAACAACAGGCCACGGCCAGGTCGCCGATCCGCCAGGAGCGAACCAGGTCGCCGAAATCGATCACGCCTTCCGGGCGCACGCGGCCGGCCGCATCGAGCGGACCGACCACATTGTCATCGGTCGCATCGCCATGGATGGCCTGGACCGGCAGCGCGTCGACGAAGGCCGCGATGCGCGCCTTCACTTCTGCGGCCGCCTCGATCACCTGCGCGCGGCGTTGCGGATCGCGAATGGATCCGTGCAGCGCGGTGGCGATTGCTTGGCCCAGGCGCAGGTCCCACTGCACCCGGCGCTCCAGGCCGGGATGGTCGAAATCGGCGAGCGCGGCGCAGGTTCGGCCGGCTACCGCGCCCAGATCGGCGATGACCTCGGGCGCCAGATAGCGCAGGCCGGTCAGCGGCCGGCCTTCGACGAACGTAAGCAACCGGATCGGCAGCTGCTCGCCGTCGATTTCCCAGGAGCTGATCAGCGCGCCGTCGGGCGTGGCCAGCGGCATCGGGGCGCCCAGCCCCGGGTCGCGCTGGGCAACGTGCAGCATGGCCGCGTTCTGCGCCGCCAACGTTTCCACGCCCCAGCCGCGATTGGCGATCTTCAGGACGCGGCGCCCCGCGTCGGTGTCGATGCGGAAGTTTCGATCCTGCTGGCTGCCCAGTTCCTTTACCTTGCCTTCGACGCCGAACAACTCGCGGGCGATGGTCGCCGCCTGAGCCTCCGAGACTCGTGGCCGTGGAGAAATCTCGATCGATTCGTCCTTCATTGGCGGTCGCTCATTATCGAAAACCGGAGGTGCGCGAATAGACCGGGGATCGGCCGGGGATTCAGCCGCGCTTGAGCGCCATCAGCGCGGAGGTGTCGGCCTCGCCCATGCCCATGGCCACGAGCTCGGCGTAATCGAGCAGCGATTGCTCGATCACGGTGGCGCGGATACCCGCCTGCTCGGCCATCGCCTTGACGATATGCAGGTCCTTGAGCAGCAACGCGGACTTGAAACCGGGCGTGAAATTGCTCGCCATCATGGTCGCGCCGCGCTTGTCGAGGAACCAGTTGTCCGGCGGCGCCGGCGGCCAGCGTTGGCACCAGAAGCTCCGGCTTCAGGCCGAGCTTTTCGCCCAGCGCCAGCCCTTCGCACACGGCTTGCGCGATGCCGGCGACCAGCACCTGGTTGACCGCCTTGGTGGCCTGGCCGCTACCGGAATCGCCCATGTGGGTGATGCGCAGCGCGTAGGCCTCCAGCGCCGGCCGCGCCTTCTCCAGATCGGCCGCATCGCCGCCGACCATGATCGAGAGCTTGCCGTTCCTCGCGCCTTCGACGCCACCGGAAACCGGCGCGTCGAGAAAGCCGATGCCCTTCGCCTTGAGCAAGGCATGCGCCGCCTTGGCGGTGTCGGAGGAAACCGTGGAATGGTCGACCACGACGCTGCCCGGCAGCCAGCGCGGCGGACAAGCGCGCGCACGTTTTCCAGCACGTCTTCGTCGGCGGAAACGCAGAGCATCACCACCTCGCACCCGGCGAAGTCGACGGCCGTGGCCGCAGCCTTCACCGGCGTGTCCGCGGCAAACTGCTCGGCCTTCGAAAATGTGCGATTGCCAACCGCGCCCAGCAGCCCGTGCGCGTGCAAATGCCCGGCCAGCGAATGGCCCATGGCTCCCAATCCGATGAATCCAACGCGCATAGGTGTCCGTCTTATTCGTGGGGTGATTCGTGCAGGTAGGTGTAGCCGGTCAGGCCAGCCTCGAGCGCCGCCAGCATCCGCGCCGACTCGGCCGGTTCCAGCGCGGCGCTGTCCACCTTGGCCTTGTAGGCGGCGCGCAGGTCATCGAGCGCATAGCCGACGTAATCGAGCATGACATCGGTGGTGTCGCCGCGACGCTGGCGCAGCAGCGTGTAGCCGCCGTCGGCGGTCATCCGGACATTGGCGGTGTCGGTGTCGCCGAACAGGTTGTGGATGTCGCCCAGCGTTTCCTGGTAGGCGCCGACCAGGAAGATTCCCAGCCGGTAGCTCTCGCCCACTCTCGGGCTGTGCAGCGGCAGGGAGCTGTCCAGCGTCTTCCGATTCCACATAGGTGTCGATGCGGCCGTCGGAATCGCAGGTCAGGTCGGCGATCACGCCGCGGCGATCCGGCTGTTCATCCAGGCGCGCGATCGGCACGATCGGGAACACCTGGTCGATGCGCCCAGACATCGGGAATGGATTCGAACACGGAGAAATTGACGAAGTACTTGTCGACCAGTCGTCTCGTTGAGTTCGTCGAGCACCTCGCGATGGCTCTTCTCCTCGCCGGTCAGGCGCGCGCGCACGCCATGGGCCACGGCGTAGAACAGATCGTCGAGTTGCGCGCGCTGGTCCAGCGAAAGCTGGCCGAGCGCATACAGGCCTGGCCTTCGGACAGGGCCTGCTGCGCCTCGAGGTACAACTCCAGCGCCGGCCGCGTATCGAGCGCGGCGTGCGCTTCGCGAAGGTGGCGGAACACGGACGGCTCGCCGGGCTTGGTCGGCGGCACCGAACCTTCCGGCGCGGGTTCGACTTCCGACACGTTCACCACCATCACGGCGTGGTGCGCGGTCATCGCGCGGCCGGCTTCGGTGATCATCATGCGGCGCCGACAGCCCGGACTCGGCGCAGGCTTCGGCCAAGCGGCTGCACCAGCGTGTGCGCGAACTGGTCCAGCCCGTAGTTGATCGAACAATAGCCGCGCGAGCGCGTGCCTTCGTAATCCACGCCCAGGCCGCCGCCGGAGTCCATGTAGCGGATGGCGCAGCCCATCTTCGACAGTTCGACGAAATAGCGCACGGCTTCGCGCATGCCGTTGGCGATGTCGCGCACGTTGGAAATCTGCGAGCCCATGTGGAAGTGCAGCAGCTGCAGCGCAGTCGAGCATGCCGGCCGCCTTCAGTTTCTCCGACCAGGTCCAGCACCTGCCGCGGCGAGAGACCGAACTTGGCCTTGTCGCCGCCGCTGTTCTGCCACTTGCCGGCGCCGAGCGACGCCAGGCGCATGCGCACGCCCAGGCCGGGCTGCACGCCGAGCGCCTGCGCTTCCTCGATGATGCATCGCCAGCTCCGACGGCTTCTCGACCACGAGGAAGGTCTCCAGGCCCAGCTTGCGGCCGATCAGCGCCAGGCGGATGAACTCGCGATCCTTGTAGCCGTTGCAGATGACGATGCTGCCGGGCTTGGCCAGGCCGAGCACGGCCATCAGCTCGGGCTTGGAGCCGGCCTCCAGGCCGAAGCCCTCGCCGCCCTGCGCCGCCAGCTCGCCGGCCACGTTGAAATGCTGGTTGACCTTGATCGGATAGACCGCGGTGTAGCCGCCGGCGTAGTCCAGCTCGGCCATGGCCTTGCGCGAACGCGGCCTGCATCTTGCGCAGGCGTCGCCGAGGATGTCGGAGAAGCGCAGCAGCAGCGGCAATTTCAAGCCGGCGCTCGGCCGCCTGTTCCAGGATCTCGGGAATGCGCCAGCACCGGGCCACCGGCGCCGCGCGGCAAGGCGCACATGCGGCCCTTGCCATCGACGTCGAAATAGCCGTCCGACCAGTACGGGATGGAATAGGTGTGGCGGGCGCGGTCGAGGGACCAGGCGGTCATGGGCGGAAATCCTGAGGTGTGCTAGCAGGAGTATTGTAGCGCCCGGCGCGGCGGTGGCGATCGCGTCAGGAAGCAGTCTGTACAATGGCGGCCCTGCTAGCCAACCTACTGGAATCGCGCGATGGGCGACAGCTCGCAAACCTGGCTCCACGAGAACTTCACCCACACCGGCTCCGCCTTCGGCCTGCGCGATCAAGCGCAAGCTCGAGGAAGTGCAGTCGCCGTTCCAGAAGATCGAGATGTACGAGAGCACCGACTGGGGCAACGTCATGCTCATCGACGGCGCGATGATGGTGACCACGCGCGACAATTTCTTCTATCACGAGATGATGGCGCATGCGCCGCTGTACACGCACCCGGCGCCGCGCGACGTGGTGATCATCGGCGGCGGCGACTGCGGCACGCTGCGCGAGGTGTTGCGCCATCCGGAAGTGACCCGCGCCGTGCAGTGCGACATCGACGAGCAGGTCACGCGCATGGCCGAGAAATATTTCCCGGAACTGTGCGAGTCCAACGACGACCCGCGCGCGACGGTGATGTTCGACGACGGCATCGCCTACATGGCCAATGCCGCGCCGGAATCGATCGACGTGATCATCGTCGACTCGACCGATCCGGTCGGGCCGGCCGAGGGCCTGTTCAACGAGCCTTCTACGCCAACTGCCTGAAGGCGCTGCGCCCGGACGGGCTGCTGGTGCAACAGAGCGAATCGCCGCTGGCGCTGATGCACCTGATCCTGGACATGCGCGCGGCCATGCGGGCCGCCGGCTTCAAGGATTTCCGCGTACTGCCGTTCCCGCAGCCCTGTTATCCGACCGGCTGGTGGAGCTGCCTGATCGCGTCGAAGCAGTCGCGCGACCTGGCTTCGTTCCGCAAGGCCGACGCGGCAGCCAAGCCCTTCGAAACCCAGTACTACACCGCCGAAGTGCACCAGGGCGCGCTGGCGATGCCGCCGCTGCTGCAGCGCGCGCTCGCCGACTGAAGCGCGGCTCCGCGGCTGGAGCGCGCCTCCAGCCGCCATGCGCGGCGGCGCTAGAGCGCGTCGCCGTCCAGCTCGCCGGTGCGGATGCGCATCACCCGCTCGAGCTCGTAGCACGAAGATCTTGCCATCGCCGATCTTGCCGCTGTTGGCCGCGGCCTGGATCGCCTCGACCACGCGATCCACCTGGTCAGTCGTCACCGCGACCTCGAGCTTGATCTTCGGCAGGAAATCCACGACGTATTCGGCGCCGCGATAGAGCTCGGTGTGTCCCTTCTGCCGGCCGAAGCCCTTTACCTCGGTCACCGTGACGCCGGTGACGCCGACTTCCGACAAGGCTTCGCGCACATCGTCGAGCTTGAACGGTTTGATGATGGCCATGACCATTTTCATTGCGATGATTCCTTTTCGTCTGGTCGTAGATTACAGGTTGTAACCGCGCTCATCGTGCAGGGCCAGGTCGAGGCCGTCGGTCTCGCCCTCGGCGTCGACGCGCAGGGCGGTGAAGCGGCTGATCAACCACAGGGAACCGGCGGTCACCGCGCCGCTCCAGGCGCAGGTCACCAGCACCGCCAGGGCCTGGTGGCCGACCTGGGCGGCCATGGTCACGCCCTCGGCCAGGCCGACGCCACCCAGCGAGGCGCTGGCGAACACACCGGTGAGCAAGGCGCCGACGATGCCGCCGACGCCATGCACGCCGAACACGTCGAGCGCGTCGTCATAGCCAAGGCGGCGCTTGAGCCGCGAGGAGGCAAGGAAGCAGAGCACGCCGGCCGCCGCGCCAATCGCGAGCGCGCCCAGCGGACCGCAACTGCCCGAGGCCGGCGTGATCGCCACCAGGCCGGCGACGGCGCCCGAAACCACGCCGAGCAGCGAGGGTTTGCCGTGCAGTTTCCATTCCACGACCATCCAGGACAGCGCCGCCGCGGCAGTCGCCACCTGGGTGACCAGCATCGCCATGCCGGCGCCCCCGTTGGCGGCCACGGCGGAACCGGCGTTGAAGCCGAACCAGCCAACCCAGAGCAGGCTGGCGCCGATCATGGTCAGGGCCAGGTTGTGCGGCGGCATCATCGTGTGCGGCCAGCCCTTGCGCCGGCCGACCATCAGCGCCGCGACCAGGCCGGCGATACCGGCGTTGATGTGCACCACGGTGCCGCCGGCGAAATCGAGCACGCCCCAGTCCCAGAACAGGCCGCCGGGACCGGCCCAGGCCATGTGCGCGATCGGCAGGTAGGAAAAGGTCAGCCAGATCGCCGTGAACCAGAGCAGCGGCGCGAATTTCATGCGCTCGGCGAAGGCGCCGACGATCAGCGCCGGGGTGATCGCCGCGAAGGTGAGCTGGAACATCGCGAACACCGACTCGGGCACGGTCAGGACCAGCGAGTCGCGGGTCATGCCGGACAGGAAGGCCCGGTCGAAGCCGCCGAAGAAGGACGCCGAGGTTGATCTTGCCCGGCCTCCATTCCCTGCGTGCTGAACGCCAGGCTGTAGCCGTAGACCACCCAGAGCACGGTCACCATCGAGACGATGGCGAAGCACTGCATCAGCACCGAGAGCACGTTCTTGGAGCGCACCAGGCCGCCGTAGAACAGGGCCAGGCCGGGCAGGGTCATCAGCAGCACCAGCAGGCTGGAGGTCAGCATCCAGGCGGTGTCGCCGCTGTTGAGCGTCGGGGTCGTCGCAGTCGCGAACGCGGGGAACGGGATTGCGAGCGTGGACAGCATCGCCAGTCGGGGAAGTTTGAAACAATGCGCTGCAGTACGGGGCATGGCGGCGGCTCCGGGGTGGACGCCCTGAATGTGACGGCAAAATGGCGGATTGATTGCTCGTCGAAAAAGTGTTCCGATAATGGCCCTTGCCCGGGGCCGGGACAGGCTGCCGATGGTGGGAAATGTCCTACCCGCTACTGTGGCGGCGCCCGATATCGCGAAGTCATTTCAACGGCGAGACTGCCGGCATCCACCGGAGAAATCGCATGATCGACTTGAAAGCCATAGATGACCTCGCCCGCCGCTTGAGCGACCTGGTGCCGCCCGGACTCAAGGACGCGCGCGCCGATATCGAGCAGAACATGAAATCCACGTTGCAGGCGGGGCTGGCCAAGCTCGACCTGGTGACGCGCGAGGAATTCGAAGTACAACGTGCCGTGCTGCTTGCGCACGCGCGAAAAGATCGATGCGCTCGAACGCACGGTGCAGATCCTCGAAGCGCGACTGGCCACTCCCGGCAAAAGCAGCAACTAAGCGCGCATCACGACGATGACTCTGGCGCTGGCTCACAGCCGCGCCCGGACGGGCGTGCACGCGCCTGCGGTCCGGGTCGAGGTCTACCTGGCCGCCGGCTTGCCGGCGCTCAATATCGTCGGCCTGCCCGAGGCCGCCGTGCGCGAGAGCCGTGATCGCGTGCGCGCCGCCATCCAGTGCGCGCAGTTCGAATTTCCCAGCCGTCGCATCACCGTCAACCTGGCGCCCGCGGATCTGCCGAAGGACGGCGGCCGCTTCGACTTGCCGATCGCATTGGGAATCCTCGCCGCCAACGGCGTGGTCGACGTGCAGGCGCTCGGGCGCTTCGAGTTCCTCGGCGAGTTGTCGCTCACCGGTGAATTGCGCGCCGTCGATGCGGTACTGCCGGCCGCGCTGGCCGCCGCGCGCGCCGGTCGCGCGCTGATCGTTCCCGCGGGCAACGGCGAGGAGGCCGCGCTGGCGGGCGATGTCGTGGCGTATACCGCGCGCACCCTGCTCGAGGTGGTTGCCCACCTCAACGGCGGGAAGTCGCTGCCGCTGGCGGTGCGCAACCAGGATTCCTCGCTACCGCCCGCGTATGCCGATCTGGCCGACGTGCGCGGACAGTCGCAGGCGCGCCGCGCGCTGGAGATCGCGGCGGCCGGATCGCACCACCTGATTTTCATCGGCCCTCCCGGTTGCGGAAAAACCTTGCTGGCCTCGCGCCTTCCCGGCCTGTTGCCCGAAGCCAGCGAAGACGAGGCCCTGCAAAGCGCGGTGATCGCCTCGGTGAGCGGCCAGGGCCTGGATCTGGCGCGGTGGCGGGTGCGCAGCTTTCGCTCGCCACACCACACCGCCAGTGCGATCGCGCTGGTCGGCGGCGGCCCGGGGCCGCGACCGGGTGAGATCTCCCTCGCCCACAACGGCGTGCTGTTCCTCGACGAACTGGCCGAGTGGGGGCGGCGCGCGCTGGAGGTGCTGCGCCAGCCACTGGAGTCTGGGCGTTGTCACGATTTCGCGGGCGGCCGGCAGCTCGGAGTTTCCGGCGCGGTTCCAACTCGTCGCCGCGATGAATCCCTGTCCCTGCGGCTGGTCGGGCGACCCGTCCGGCCGCTGTCGATGCACGCTCGATTCGGTACTGCGTTACCGCGCGCGCCTGTCCGGCCCCTTGCTCGATCGCATCGACCTGCAGGTCTCCGTGCCGCGCCTGGCGCCCCATGAAATGCGCGGCGACGCGCCTCGCGGCGAATCCACGCTGGTCGTCCGCGCCCGCGTGATCGCGGCGCGCGACCGGCAGCAGCGGCGCTGCGGCAAGACCAATGCGCAGATGAGCCAGCTCGAGACAGAACAGCACTGCTGCCTGCGTGATCGCGACCAATCGCTGCTCGAGCGGGCGATGGCCGCCTTGCAGCTGTCGGCTCGGGCGACGCAACGCATCCTGCGGGTGGCACGAACCATCGCCGACCTCGAAGGCTGCGCCGACATCGGCACGTCGCACCTGACCGAGGCGATCGGCTACCGCCAGCTGGACCGCGACGAGCAACGTCCGGCGGCGTGAAAGTGCAGAATGATCGCCTCGCCCAAATGCCGGGAGGTGCCCGATGAATCCTGCCCATGGCCAGTGCCTGTGCGGCGACATCCGTTTCACCGCGCAACTGCCCAGCAAATGGGTGGCGCACTGTCATTGCACGATGTGTCAACGCGGAAACGGCGCGGCGTTCGTCACCTGGGTCGGACTCGACGAGACCCGGTGCGTGATCGATGATCCAGGCGACCGACTGCGCTGGTTCCAATCCTCAGCCCAGGGCCAGCGTGGATTTTGCTCGCGCTGCGGCTCAGCCGCGTTCTTCCGATCGAGCCGCTGGCCCGGCGAGTTGCACGTGACCCTGGCCAATTTCACCGACCCGATCGACCGTGCGCCGCAAGCGCATGTGTTCTGGGACACGCACGTGGACTGGGTGCGTCTGGACGAAGGCGACGGCCTGCCGCGCAAGCCGGAGCAGGACGTCACCTAGTTCCGTCGGCAGGCCGGTGCGTCGTCGATCAGGGGCCGGCCCATGCGACAGGTGACGGAATCGAAACGCCCACCTGCTTGCTTCTGGCAGGCCGCGCAGCCAGGCCCGATTCCAGCCGGGCCAGCCGGCCGCGCAGGAAATACAGTTCGCTCGCTTCCGGCCAGGCCTTGAAAAACCGGGCCAGGCGCAGACGCGCCTGCTCTGGGTCACCGGCCGCCAACAGGTACTCGGCCGATGACAACAAGGCGAGGTTGCTCTGGACCACGTTGGCGGGGTTCATGACCAGATCGACATTGAACTCGCCGTAGGCCAGGCCGCGATGGGCTGCCAGCCAGTCCGCTTCCGCCGCCGCCTCGCCGAACAGCTGCGCCGCCGCATAGGCCCTCATCAGGACGGCATGGCTCAGGTAAAGCTCGTTGCCCCGATGGAACGGCCGAAGCAGGGCGATCGCGCGCGCGGGCTGGCCGTCGTGGGTGAGCAGCGCCGCCTCCAGCATCGCCTTCGCATTGTCCAGGGAGGGAAAGCCCGCGGCCACCACCTGCGCACCCGCCAGTTCGAGCCCCCGTCGACCGGTCGCCGCATCGCCATTTTCCGTGGCGATGAGACCTGCGCTGAGGATGTTGTATGCCTCGTTCAGGCGCGCGAGAAGGCTTGGCCTTTCCAGCGCGCCCAAATCGCCCGACATGAAACTCCTGACGTCCGCTGGCAAGCTCGAATCCGGCGCGAAGGCCCGCAGCGAAATCTGCATCAGACGGGTTCGTCGTTCGGTTTCCGCGTTGACCTTGGCGGCGACCGGCAGCAATTGATCCATGGTCGTCATCCCGAGTCGCCACTGCCCCTGGTCGAGCGGAAAAATGACCGAATCGATCTGGCCGGGAAAGTCCATGTTCGCCACGTTGCTGGCCTTCAGCCGGCCCAGCATCTCCCTGGCCTCGGCAAATCGTCGTTGCGCCGCGAAGGTATCGGCATACTGCTGGTTGTAGCTGGGGCCACCCAGCGATTCGTATTGCTGGAAGGAGGCTTGGGCGTCGGCGTAGCGTTCCTGGGCCAGCTGCAACGCGCCCAGCATGTAGAAGGCCGACCGGCGGCGTGGATTTCGCGCATCCAGGGCCGGTCGCAGGAATTCCTGCGCGTCGGCAAGCTCGTAGCCGTGCTGCCAGGAGCTGAGGGCGTACTGGAAGTAGGCGGAGAATTCGTCCGGATAAAGATCCGATAGCAGTCGCCAAGCGCCCAGGCTTTTCGCGACCGGGGCGTGCATCGACAGGTTGCCATCGAGCAAGAGCATCTCCCGGTGCGACAACCGGGAACGCAGTGAGCTGGCCTTGGCCAGCCCGGCGTAGTAGCCGGCATCGTCACCCAGGCTCAAGCGCACCCGGGCGAGGGACAGATGAGCCATCGCAAAATCGGGATCCAGCCTGATCGCCTCCTCGTACAGCGCCTTGGCCTCCGATACCCGCTGACCCAAGAGCCGCTCGGCCAGCGTATAGGCGCGCAACGCATCCAGATTCCCGGTGGTTACCCGGGGCAGGGGCTCGTTGCTGGACCTGATGTCCACGACGGCCTCGCCGAGCTTCTCGCGGATGTCCGCATTCACCCGGCCGAGCGATGCGAGCGACGGAATCCGCGCCGCGGCCTTCGGCCGATTGCACATGGACCGTGACCTGCGTGTTCGGGTCGACCACCTCCAGGCTCACCCGCAACCTGCCGCCGACTTCGGCGATGCTCGGCAGCAACAAGGCGCGCGCGCCTTCCCGCAAGGCGATTTCGCTGCCGATGGCGCGATCGATGGAGGTCTGGGGGCCGCGACCCATCCGATCCAGCGCGGCGCGCACCTTGAGGTCGGGAACGATGTTGACGTAGCGGGACTGCTCGAGGCCGATCCGCATGGCCGTCTCCAACGAATCGTCCAGTCGCGGATCGCCGGTGAAGTTGCTCCAGTCGCCGAGCACCACCCAGTCGCGCTGGTTGAAGGCCAGGGCGGGCGGGCCACGCAGCAAGTCATAGGCATAGAAGCCACCCACGGCCAGCAGCAACAGCAACTGGACCGCGATCATCGCGGGGCGGCGCCAGATCGGCAACTCGCGCCAGGCCTTCTGTGACGAGGGCGGCGCACGCATGCGGCGCGAACCCGAGCTCACCCACTTCGTGCACGACAAGCGCAGCGGGCTCGCCCTTGAAGCGGTAGTGGCCATGCAACACCCAGCGGACCCGCTCCGCGCGCTCGCCCAACTCGGCCTGGGCGCGATGCGCCAGGCTCTGGGCCATGCCGGAGATCAGGATCTGTCCAGGCAAGGCCAGCGACATCAACCGGGCGGCGCCTGGCTTGGCCGGACCCTCGACTTCGAGTGGCTTGGCGCCCGCGGCGACCGCCGAGTCGGAATTGCTCCAGGTCATCACCTCGCCGACATGGATTCCGACCCTCGCCGCCAAGGCCAGGCCCTCGCTCGCGCTGAGAAGCCGCAGTGCCTGCTGGTAACGCAGGGCAAAATCCACGGCGTGGACCGGCCGCTCGAATATCGCAAGCAAGCCGTCTGCCTTGTCGATCAGGCGACCCCCGGTGAACTCCACCAGCTCGCTGACCTGCAGGTCGAAACGACGCAACACTACCGCCGCCCGGGCATCGCCAAACCGGTGGACGAAGGCGGTGGAGTCGACCAGATCCGCAACCAAGACCGCCCGCAGCAGCGGCGAAACCGCCCCACCGAGGCGCGTTCGGTTAATCGGGGTGACGTTGCTGTTCATGGGCTCGGCGCGGCCTGATATGGAACTAGCAACGGGCAAATTGCCCGGCGCAGGCCAACGGCCGGGCGTCAGAGCGCCAGGCGCCAGCGGTCCCCGCCGCTGCTCTTTGCTTCGTACAGCGACCATGTCGCGCCTGGCTGTACCAGGCAGACCAGCCGCCGGGGTCGTCGCAAAACGCGCCGCCTACGCTGATGGTCAGGGTGTGTTCGCGCAGGCTGGGCAGGCGCAACGCGCGGATCGCGGCAAGCAGTCCCAGCGCGCGGTTGGCCAGGTCACCTTCGTCGGCGACGCGCAGGACCAGGGCGAATTCGTCGCCGCCGAGCCGGCAAGGCAGATCCATCGGGCCGGCGATGCCGCCGCACTTCGTCGGCGACCGCGCGCAGCACCGAATCGCCGGCCAGGTGCCCGCTGAGGTCGTTGATCCGCTTGAAGTGGTCGATGTCGATCAGCAGCACGGCCAGCCGTTGGCCGGCCAGCGGATATCGCGACGATTCGTCGAGATAGCGATACAGCCCGCGCCGGTTGGACAAGCCGGTCAGGTCGTCCGAACGCACCAGTTGCTGCGCGACGGAAAGCTCGCTGCGGGTCTGGCGCAGGGTGTCCAGTGTCTGCATCAGGTCTTCGTTGCGCCTGCGCAGGCCCTGCATCAGCTGCTGTTCGCTGGACGACCAGGTACGAGAAGCTGCGCTGCATGAAGCGCGAGACGATCGCCGGCTCGCGCTCGAGCACTTCGGCAAACGCGCTCGCGCTGATCTCGAAGAGCACGCCCTCGGACTCGACCACGGCGTCGGCAAAACGCTGGTGCTGGCCGAGGAATACCGACAGTTCGCCGAAATACTGTCCCGCACCGAGCACTTTGTCGGCCAGGCCATCTTCGAAACTCAAGCGCACTTCAGCGGTGTCGATCAGGAACAGGCTGTTGCCATTGTCGCCGCGGCGGAACAGTTGCTCGCCCGGCAAGCGCGGCCCGCGCGATGCCCGACGCCGGCCAAGAGCGTCCACTCTTCCGCATTCGAGGCCGAAGGCAGTTCGGCTGTCGTCGGCACGCGAGTTCCGGCTGATCGATCTGGGTTCTACAAGGCTCACGAACGCTCTGGGGGTGGTCTGGGTGCTATGGCCGATTGTAACCAAGTGTAACGCAGGATCGGCGGGCGATGGGCAGCCCGCCGATATCCAGGTCACGGATTGCACACATCGGTCCCGCGACAACCTTCCCCTGGCGTCTCAGGCGGCCTTGTCGGGCGCGTCCTGGAACTGCTCCTCTTCGGTCGAGCCCTTCAAGGCGGTGGTCGAACTGGTGCCGGCCTGGATGGTCTGGGTAACCGCGTCGAAATAGCCGGTGCCCACCTCGCGCTGGTGCTTGACCGCGGTGAAGCCGCGCTCGGCCGGCGGCGAACTCGGCCTCCTGCAGCTCGACGAAGGCGCTCATCTGGCTGCGCGCGTAACCGTAGGCGAGGTTCGAACATCCAGTAGTTCAGCGCGTGGAAGCCGGCCAGGGTGATGAACTGGAACTTGTAGCCCATCTGCGGCCAGCTCGTGCTGGAAGTTGGCGATGGTCGCGTCGTCCAGGTTCTTCTTCCAGTTGAAGGACGGCGAGCAGTTGTAGGCGAGCAGCTTGCCGGGATACTTGGCATGGATGGCCTCGGCGAACTTGCGCGCGAACTCCAGGTCCGGCTTGCCGGTCTCGCACCAGACCAGGTCGGCGTAGGGCGCGTAGGCCAGGCCGCGGCTGATCGCCTGGTCGAGCCCGGGCCGCGTCTTGTAGAAACCTTCGACCGTGCGCTCGCCGGTGCATGAACGGCCTGGTCGTTCGGATCGATGTCCGAGGTGATCAGGTCCGCCGCCTCGGCATCGGTGCGGGCGACGATCAGGGTCGGCACGCCCATCACGTCGGCGGCCAGGCGCGCGGCGATCAGCTTCTGCACGGCTTCCTGGGTCGGCACCAGCACCTTGCCGCCCATGTGCCCGCACTTCTTCACCGAGGCGAGCTGGTCTTCGAAGTGCACGCCGGCGGCGCCCGCCTCGATCATCGCCTTCATCAGCTCGAAGGCGTTGAGCACGCCGCCGAATCCGGCCTCGGCGTCGGCCACGATCGGCTGCAGCCAGTCGATGTCTGTCGTTGCCCTCGGCGTGGTGGATCTGGTCGGCGCGCAGCAGGGTGTTGTTGATGCGCTTGACCACCAGCGGCACCGAATTGGCCGGATACAGCGACTGGTCCGGATACATCTCGCCGGCGACGTTGGCGTCGGCCGCCACCTGCCAGCCGGACAGATAGATCGCCTTCAGGCCGGCCTTGACCTGCTGCATGGCCTGGTTGCCGGTCAGCGCGCCGAGCGCGTTGACGAACGGCTCTTCGTGCAGGTAGTGCCACAGCTTTCCGGCGCCGAGGCGGGCCAGCGAGTGCTCGATGGCGACGGTGCCGCGCAGGCGCACCACTTCCTCGGCCTGGTAGCGCGCGGACGATGCCGGCCCAACGCGGGTTGTTCGCCCAGTCCGGTTGCAGCTGCTGCGGCGGCTGGGTAGTCTGTGCTGTGCATGGTCGATTGCCGCGGTGGCGCGGGAAAGGTTGGGTTCGGGGGCCTCAGTCGATCTTTTCGTAGGCGGGAAGGGTCAGGAAGTCGGCGAGTTCCTTCGGCGTGCGTCAGCTCGGTCGAGCAGCGGCGATGGCCTCGTCGATCTTGCGAGCCGCCCGGGCAGGCGCATCCGGTCGGCGAGCCTGGACGGCAGCGCCAGCAGGGCGCGATCGAACAGGGTGAAATCCACCGGCGTGCCGTCGTCGAGCGACAGGTTCGCCGTGATGCAGCCACTGCCACAACTGCGTGCGGGTGATCTCCGCGGTGGCGGCGTCTTCCATCAGCCAATGGATCGGCACGCAACCCTGGCCGTCGAGCCAGGCGGCGAGGTAGCGCACGCAGACCTCGACGCTGTTGTCGAAGCCGGCGCGGTGATGGTGCCGACGCTGGGCGCGATCAAGTCGTCGCGGCGTGACCGCGCACGTCCTCGCGCAAGACCTGCAGCTGGTTCGGGCGTCGGCATGCCGGCATCGAAGATTTCCTGCGCGATCGGGATCAGCGCCGGATGCGCGACCCAGGTGCCGTCGTGGCCGGCGCGCGACTTCGCGCAGCTTGTCGGCGCGCACGCGGCGCCAGCGCATGCTCGTTGGCCTGCGGATCGCCGCTGATCGGGATCTGCGCGGCCATGCCGCCCATCGCCAGCGCGCCGCGCCGGTGGCAGGTCTGGATCAGCAGTTCGGAATAGGCCTTCAGGAAGCCCTGCGCCATGGTGATCTGCGCGCGCTCGGGCAGCACCCGGTCGCGATGCGCGTCGGAAGGTCTTGATGTAGGAAAAGATGTAGTCCCAGCGCCCGCAATTCAGGCCGGCGATGCGCCCGCGCAAGCGCATGCAGGATTTCGTCCATCTCGAACGCGGCAGGCAGCGTCTCGATCAGCACGGTGACCTTCATCGGCCGATCGGCAGGCCGAGGCGCACTTCGATGAAGGCCAGCACCTCGTCCCACAGCTGCGGCTTCTTCCATGGCATTGCAGCTTGGGCAGGTAGAAGTACGGGCCGAGGTCCTTCGCGGCCAGCGCGGTCGGCGTTGTGGAACGCGAACAGTCCGAGGTCGAACAGCGAGCCGGACATCGGCGTCGCCGTCGACCGAGCAGGTGCTTTTCGTCCAGGTGCCAGCCGCGCGGCCGCACCATCAGCACGGCGCATGCCGGCTTGTTCAAGCTGGTAGTGCTTGCTGCCGTCCGGCGCCATCCAGTCGAGCGTGCCGGCGACCGCCTTGCGCAGGGCGCGCTGGCCGTCGAGCAGGTTGGCCCAGGTCGGCGCTGGTCGAGTCCTCGAAGTCGGCCATGAAGCACCTTCGCGCCGGAATTGAGCGCGTTGATCACCATCTTGCGGTTCGACCGGCCCGGTGATCTCGACGCGGCGGTCGAGCAAGGCGGCGGGCATCGCCGCCACGCGCCAGTCGCCGTCGCGGATGGCCTGGGTGTCCTGGCGGAAATCGGGCAGTTCGCCGGCGTCGAAGCGCGCCTGGCGCCGCGGCGCGCGATCAAGCCGATGCCTGGCGCGCGGCCTCGAACCGGCGGTGCAGGTCGGCCAGGAAGGCCAGCGCGGCCGGCGGAAGCAGCTCGTCCTGCCCCGGAAGGCCTGGCGCGCGCAGGGTGGCGCCTGGTGTCGGCCGCGGCCATTGGGATCCCGTTCCTGGGCGGTGTCGGGGGCATGGGCAGTTGCCCATGGCTCAACCGTAGGCCGCATGTTGTGAATTTGACAAAGCAAATGTTTCAATAGAATCGTATTAAGCATTGACGCATGCACATTGATCGCAAATCATGAAGTTCTGCCAGTGCAGCTTGCCCCGACAGCCGGAGTCGCGCCGGACCCCGCTGACGGCTGCCGCCAAGCAGCGCTTCTACTACAAGGGCGACCGGCTCAAGCCGCTGCGGGCCTTCTGCCATGCCGCGCGCCTGGGCTCGGTATCCCGCGCCGCCGAGGCCCTGTTCCTGAGCCAGCCGGCGATCACCCTGCAGCTGCAGGCGCTGGAGCGCGACATGGGCACCCGCCTGTTCGAGCGGATCGGGCGGCGCTTCACCCTGACCCGCGAGGGCACGGCGCTGTACGAGCTGGCCCGGCCCCTGGTCGAGGGCCTGGACGGCACTCGAGGGCGAGTTCCGCAACCGGCTCAAGGGCCTGGAGGGCGGGCGAGCTGCACGTCGCCGCCGGCAGCTCGACCATCCTCTATCTGCTGCCGCAGATCGTGAAGGCCTTCCGCGAATCGCACCCGGCAGGTGCACCTGGTGCTGCACAACGTGACCGGCGAGGACGGCCTGGCCTGCTGCGCTCGGACGCGGTGGACCTGGCGGTGGGCTCGATGCTCGACGTGCCGACCGATCTGTCCTACGAGCCGGTCTACTCACTTCGACCCGATGCTGATCATGCCCAAGGACCATCCGCTGGCCGCCCGCGCGAAATCTCGGCTGGAGGACCTGTCGCCCTACGGCCTGATCCTGCCGCCGCAAGCGCCTGACCACCTGGCGCCTGGTCGACCTGGTGTTCCAGCAGCGCCGGGTGCCCTACACGGTGGCGCTGGAAGTCGGCGGCTGGGAAGTGATCAAGCAGTACGTGGCGATGGGCCTGGGCATCTCGATCGTCACCGGCATCTGCCTGACCGAGGCCGACCGCGAGCGCCTGGAGGTGCGCAACCTGCGGCGAATATTTCCCGCCGCGCAGTTACGGCGTGGTGGTGCGCAAGGGCAAGTTCCTGTCGCCGCAGGCGCGGGCGTTCGCCGACCTGGTCAAGCCGGGCTTGTTCGAACGCCACGACTACTTCGAGTCGGGGCATTCCGAGCGCTGATTGCTGTTGGAGCGGGGTTCGCAGGGGTGGGCGCCGGTATCCATTTTTAGTCGCCGCCCGATACCGGCTTGGTAAAAATGGATACCGGCGCCCACCTCCAATCACTCGGGCGAATTTGTGGGTAGGTCAAGCGCGGTCAAGCGCGGTCAAGCGTTGCGATGCTTGCCGCGGTAATGGGCGAACAACACACGGATGCGCCGCACGTCGGCGTCCATGTCGTCGGTCAGCGTGACCATCTGGCCCAGTCGTATCTCCCGGTCGGGATAGTCGAAGCCGATGCAGAACACCGGCACCTGTGCCCGCCGGGCGATCTTCCAGAAACCCGGTCTTCCATTTTTCAACCTTGCGCCGGGTGCCCTCGGGCGCCAGCACGAACCACATCCGCTCGGCGTCGCGCATCTGGTTGGCCACCTGGTCAACGATTCCGCCCGGCGCGCTGCGGTCCACCGGCACCCCGCCGAACAGGCGCAGCGCCCAGCCCACCGGACCCCAGAAGGCTTCCTTCTTGCCGATGAAAACGATGCCCAGGCCCAAGGCCACCTTCGCCGCGATGCCCCAGATCGCGTCCCAGGCCGAGGAGTGCGGCGCCACGATGATCACCACCTTGGCGACATCCGGCCACTCGCCGACGACCCGCCAGCCGCCGAGTCGCAACACCGCGCGGCCCAAGCCCGACCGAATGCGTTGCCGCCGCTGCGCGGCGCGGCTGGAGGAAGTTGCGCCATGCGCTGACGCGTCATTCGCGCTCCCAGCCCCGACTGGCGCGCGTGCTCTTGACCTGCGAGCGTTCGCGCTTGCCGGTCAGTCGGCGTTCCTTCGAGCCCCTGGTTGGCTTGGTGGCGATGCGCTTCTTCGGCACGAACAAGGCGGCATGGATCAGCGCGGCCAGTCGCTCGCGCGCGTCTTCGCGGTTGCGCTCCTGGGTGCGGAAGCGCTGCGCGCTGATCACGATCACGCCCTCGCCGGTGATCCGCCGGTCGCGGCGCGCCAGCAGGCGCGCGCGCACTTCGTCTGGCAGGGACGGCGAGTTGGCGGCGTCGAAGCGCAGCTCGACCGCGGTGGAAACCTTGTTGACGTTTTGCCCGCCGGGGCCGCTGGCACGTACGAAGCGTTCGATCAATTCGTCGTCGGGGATGGCGATGGCTGGGGTGATTTCGAGCATGTGCGGGAAGTCTGTGTCGGCTCGGCCGCAGAAGCAACAGCACGCGCGTGAATCGTCGCCGACTCCGGGCGGCCTATTGGACTGCCGCTGGCAACCGGAAGAATTCGCGCGCTGCGGCCGTACTCGCGGATGCCGTGCGCTCGACCGGCTCATCGCGATCCCTGGCCAGCTCCTCGACGATGTGGCGCAGGTACATCGGCTCGTTGCGCCGATGCGAAGGCTGCGGGCGCACGGTGCGCGGCAACAGGTAGGGCGCATCGGTCTCGACCAGCAACCGGTCGGCCGGGATGAACCGGACCATCTCGCGCAGATGCAGTCCACGGCGCTCGTCGCACAACCAGCCGGTGATGCCGATGTAATAGCCGGCGTCCAGGCATTCGCGCAGTTGCGCTTCGGTGCCGGTGAAGCAATGCACCACCGCCGGTCCGATCCGGCCCGCGAAATTCTTCAGGATCGCCAGGAAATCGTCGTGCGCGTCGCGCTGGTGAAGGAACAGCGGCTTGCCGGTATCCACGCCGATCTGCAGTTGCCGCTCGAAGGCGCGCCGCTGCATGGGCCGCGGCGACAGGTCGCGGATAGTAGTCCAGCCCGCACTCGCCGACCGCCACGATTTCCGGACGCCGCATGCAGTGCGCGCAGCTCGGCATCGGCTTCCTCCGTGTACTCGCTGGCATGGTGCGGATGCACGCCGGCGGTGGCGAACAGGAAGCCCGGATGGGCGCGCGCGATCATCAAGCGCCTGTCGCGAACCTTCGCGACTGGCGCCGGTCACCACCATCTGCACCACGCCGGCGGCGCGCGCCCGGTCCAGCACCGCGGGCAGGTCGTGGGCAAAACTTTCGTGGCCCAGGTTGGCGCCGATATCGATCAGTTCCATGGCTTCGCGCGAGAAAAGAGCTGCGCCGATTCTAGCCGATGGCTCCGATCGCCTAGACTTTCCCGGTGAACCCCAGCCAATTCCCGATCACTCCCCTGCTGCCGGACATCCTGCGCATGCTCGACGCGCAGCCGCGGCTGGTGCTCGAAGCGCCGCCCGGCGCCGGCAAGACCACCCAGGTGCCGCTGGCGCTGCTTGCCGCCGGCTGGCGCGACGGCGGCCGGATCCTGATGCTCGAGCCGCGCCGCGTGGCGGCGCGGGCCGCCGCCGGCTTCATGGCCGCGCAACTGGGCGAAGCCGTCGGCGAGACAGTCGGCTATCGCATCCGTTTCGAGAAGAAGGTTTCGGCGCGCGACGCGGATCGAAGTGCTCACCGAAGGCATCCTGACCCGGCTGATCCAGGACGACCCGACGCTCGAGGGCGTGGCCGCGATCATCTTCGACGAATTCCACGAGCGCCATCTCAGCGGCGACCTCGGCCTGGCGCTGGCGCTGGATGTGCAGGCGCAGTTGCGCCCCGACCTGCGCCTGGTGGTGATGTCGGCCACGCTCGACGGCGAGAAGCTGGCGCGTTTCATCGATGCGCCGCGACTGAGTTCGGCAGGGCGCAGCTTCCCGGTCGAGGTCGTCGCACTTTCCCGGCGCGGCGCGGCGAGGCACTGAGCTTCCAGCTCAAGCGCTGCGTGGACGCCGCGCTGGCGAAACATCCCGGCGATGTCCTGGTGTTCCTGCCCGGGCAGCGGGAGATCGCCGAGGCGGAAAGACTCCTGGCCGGCAGCGTCGGTGACGACGGCGCGGCCAACGAAGTCCGCGTGGTTCCGCTGCACGGCGAACTGCCGCTGGAACGAGCAGAGCGAAGCGCTGTCGCCCGACCCGCAGGGTCGCCGCCGCGTGGTGCTGGCCACCAATGTCGCCGAATCCAGCGTGACCCTGCCGGGCGTGCGCGTGGTGATCGATGCCGGCCTGGCGCGCGAGCCGCGCTTCGATCCCAACAGCGGCTTTTCGCGACTGGAGACCGTGACCATCTCGCAGGCCTCGGCCGACCAGCGCGCCGGCCGCGCCGGCCGCGTCGCCGAAGGATCCTGCTACCGGCTGTGGCCCGAATCGCAGCGGCTCGATCCGGCGCGCACGCCGGAGATCGCGCAGACCGAACTGACCGCGCTGCGCCTGGAGCTCGCCGCCTGGGGCTCGAGCGACCTGCGCTTCTTCGATGCGCCGCCGACCGGCGCGATGGCGGCCGCGCAGGAACTGCTGCAGCGACTGGGCGCCCTCGACGACCGTCTGCGCATCACCGGCCTGGGCACGCGAATGCTGGCGCTCGGCACCCATCCGCGGCTGGCGGCCATGCTGTTGTCGGGCAACGATGGCGAGGAACGCGCCCTGGCCTGCGACCTGGCCGCGCTGCTGGAAGCGCGCGATCCGTTGAAGGGCTATCGCGGCGACGACTGGGCGGCGCGCTGGCAGGCGCTGGCGGCGTTTCGCGCCGGCCGCGCACCGGGCGATCGCCAACCGCGGCGCGCTGGCGGTGATCGACCAGGCCAGCCAGCAATGGCGACGGCGTCTTCGCTGCGAACGCCAGCCACCCGCGTCGGCACCGGCGCACGCGCTTGGCGATCTGCTGCTGCATGCGTTTCCGGAGCGGATCGCGCGACAGCATCCGGGCGACCCGCGGCGCTACCAACTCGCGAACGGGCGGATGGCTCGCATCTTCGATGACAGCGCCCTGTTCGGCGAACCATGGATCGTGGCCAGCGAATTGCGCTTCGACGCCCGCGACTCGCAGGTGCAACGCGGCGCGCCGCTGGATGAAACGCGCCTGCGCAAGGACTTTCCGGCGCGCTTCGTCGAACGCGACTTCGTCCACTGGGATCCCGCCGCGCGCGCATTGCAGGCGCGCCGCGAGCTGCGCTTCGACAAGATCATCCTGGAATCGAAACCAGCCGGCCGGATCGATCCCGCGCATGGCCGCCGAAGCCCTGTCCGAGGCAGTCGCGGAGCTGGGCATCGATGCGCTGCCGTGGACCGATGGCCTGCGCCAATGGCGCGAACGGGTCCGCTGCCTGCGCGCCTGGATGCCGGAGCTCGGGCTGCCCGATTTTTCGGACGAAGCGCTGCTCGCCGCGCGGGCGCAATGGCTGCAGCCGGCCTTGCAGGGCAAGACGCGACTCGAAGCGCTGGGCGAGCCCGAACTGGCCGAGGCGCTGAAATCGCTGCTGGACTGGACCCAGCGGCAGAAGCTCGACCAATGCGCGCCGCGCGCGATTCCGGTTCCCTCCGGCATGGAGCGCGCCATCCACTACCAGCACGATGGCGCGCCCGTGCTCGCGGTCAAGCTGCAGGAGCTGTTCGGCCTGGCCGATACGCCGCGCATCTGCGATGGGCGGGTGCCGTTGACCCTGCACCTGCTCTCGCCGGGCGGCAAGCCACTGCAAGTCACCCAGGACCTGAAGGGCTTCTGGGACCGCACCTATCCGGAAGTCAGGAAAGAGATGAAAGGGCGTTACCCGCGGCATCCCTGGCCGGACGATCCCTGGGCCGCGGCGCCGACCCACCGGGCCAAGCCGCGCGGCACCTGAGCGGCGCGAACACCGTGCTTCGACCCGCCCGCGCCCGATGGACGGAAACCGTTCATATGGATTGGGGTAACTTGGCGGAGTAGATTCAGCCTTCGCCCGCAACCGCAAATCACGGAGCAACAGCCATGACCAGTCCAACCGAAAAGATGCTGACCACCAGCTGGAATCTCGTGCGTGAAGCCGGAACGGCCGTAACCGATGCGGCCGTCAACAGCGACGTCGGCGCCAAGCTGGCGCGCAACCTGCCGAGGCTGAAAGAAGCCGTCTCCGTCGGAGCGGGCCTGGCCCTGGCCCGAAAAGGGGGCAAGGTCGCCGTCGCCGCCGTTCGCCGCAATCCGGTGGCGGCCATCGCCGGCGCCGTCGCATTGGCGGGAGTCGGCCTCGCCGTCGCGGTGGTGAAGAACCGCAAGAAAGCGCTCGAGAAAGGCAAGACCACGGCCGCCGCGGGGCACCCCAAGCCAAAGACGCTCGCCGCCAAGAGCATGCGCGGCAACGGCAAGGCAGCGCCTGAGAAAGCCAAGCCCGTCCGCAAGGCTGCCAAGCAAGCGCAAGCCGAAAGCGAGCAGCTAGTCCGTCCGGCTTCGGCCGGAGAAGCGATCGTTGATTCCCATCGACGATCGCACCCCTTGAGCGTTCCTGCTCAGGGCCGCACTGCCGCCTTCGCCTGGATCCACTGATCCATGCGCGCATCCAGCACCGACAGGGGCAGCGCGCCCGCGCCGAGCACCTCGTCGTGGAACGTGCGCAAGTCGAAGCGGTCACCCAGTGCGACCTTCGCCTTCGCGCGCAACCGCGAAAAATCCATCTGGCCGAGCTTGTAGGCGAGGGCCTGGCCGGGCGAGGCCAGGTAGCGGTCGACCTCGTTGGTGATGTCGTTGTCGGACTTGGGCGCATTCGCCCTGAAGTAATCGATCGCCTCCTGCCGCGGCATTCCCTGGCTGTGCATGCCGGTGTCGATCACCAGCCTGACCGCGCGCCACATCTCGTAACTCAACTGGCCCATCCGGTCGTAGGGATCGGCATACAGGTTCATGTCGTAGCCCAGCTGCTCGGCATACAGCGCCCAGCCCTCGACGAAAGCGGTGAAGCTGCCCTGGCGGCGGAACATCGGCTGGTCGGGCAACTCGTTGGCGATCGAGATCTGCAGGTGATGTCCGGGCACCGACTCGTGCATGGTCAGCGGCAACATTTCCCAGATCAGCCGGGTCTCGGGTTTGTAGAGGTTCACGTAATAGTTGCCCGCACGACGGCCGTCGGCCGAACCGGCGTTGTAGTAGGCCGTGGTCGTATCCGGCGCCAGCTTGTCGGGAATCGGCACCACGCCATAGGGCGCGCGCGGCAAGGTCGCGAACAGCCGGGTCAACTCCGGATCGATGCGCTTGGCCATGGCGCGATAGGCCGTGAGCAGTTGCTCGCTGCTGTTGTAGTGGAATTTCGGGTCGTTGCGCAGATAGGTGAAGAACGCCGGCAGGTCGCCCTTGAAGCCGACTTCGACGCGGATCTTCTCCATCTCGCCGCGAATGCGCGCCACCTCCCTGAGGCCGATCTCATGGATCTGCGCGGCGCTCAGGTCGGTGGTCGTGTAGTAGCGCGCCAGATAGTCGTAGTACGCCTTGCCATCGGGCAAGTCGCCAGCCGCGGCCGAAGCGCGGCACGCGGGCAGGTACTGGTCGTTGAAGAAAACCTGGAAGCGCTTCAGCGCCGGCATCACGGTTTCCGAAATCGCCGCGCTCGCCTGCGCGCGCAACCTGGCCTGCTCGGCCGCCGGCACGTTTGCCGACATGGCCACGAAGGGCGCGTAGTAGGAGCTGTCCTCGGGCCGGGCGACGATCTGCGCGGCGATCTGCGCCGGCACCCGCACCATGATCGCTTTCGGGGGCGTCCAGCCGCTGGCCATGCCCTCGCGCATCAGGGCGATGTTCTGGTCCATGTAGACGCCGTACGCGCGCAGGCGGGCGATCCAGTCGGCGTAGTCCTTGCCGCTTTCGAAACGCAGGCCCTGCAGCAGCGAGTCGGCCATCGAATGCACGCCGCCCTGGTGGGTCACCGGCATGCGTTCGGTCGGGAAAGCGAAGCCGGCGATCTGGTCGTCGAGCTGGCGCAGGTAGATGTCGTAGTTGAGCTGGTCGGCTTCGGAAAGCGTGGCGCGATCGATCGCCAGCAGTTTGGTCCGCGAGTCGCGCACGGCCTGTTTCGAAGTCTCGATCGCGGCCGGGCTCAGATCGGCCCAGCGGTCGTTGTAGCGCGGATCGCCGAGGAAGCTTGCGCTGACCGGGCTTTCCATCAGTTGCCGCTCCCAGTCCGAATCGAACAGCGCGTGCAGCGCCTTGCCGGCGGTGGGATCGGGCGCGGCCAGGGACAGGGCCGGCCACAGGGCAAGGCAAAGCAGCAGGGAACGCCAGCGTGAATTCATGTGCAATCTCCGGTCGACGAAATTCTCGGGCATCGCGGTATCGTTCACGCGATGGGCAGTGTTACATGGACTCTTCGCGCCACTGCCCGGGGGCCAGGCCATCCAGGCGGTACGGCCCGATCGCGATGCGAATCAGGCGCAGCGTCGGCAAACCCACGGCGGCGCTCATGCGGCGCACCTGGCGATTGCGGCCTTCGCGAATGGTCAGCTCGACAAAACTGTCGGGCACCGATTTGCGCACGCGGATCGGCGGATCGCGCGGCCACAGCCAATCGGGAATCACCTGCAGGCTGCGCGCCTTGGCCGGCAACGTGGGGCCGTCGTTGAGCGTCATCCCCGCGGCCAGGGCCTGCAGTTGCTCTTCGCTGGCGATGCCTTCGACCTGGATCAGGTAGGTCTTGGGCCATTTGAATTTCGGCGAACTGATCTGGGCGATGCGCGCGCCGTCGTTGGACAGCAGCAACAATCCCTCGGAGTCGTGGTCCAGGCGGCCGGCAGGATAGACCTCGGGCGGCAGCCCGAACCCGGCCAGCGTCGGACGCTGCGGGGTTTCACTATCGGTGAATTGGCTGAGGACGCCAAAGGGCTTGTTGAGGACGATCATCATGGCCCCAGTCTAGTCGCATGCGAGAATGCGTGCAGTCCCCGCAGTGCCGATTCTGCCCATGCCAGCCGCACATCCGCTCCGCCGCCTGCTAGCTTTCGCCCGGCCCTACCGCCGGGATGCGGTCCTGGGCACGGTTTACTCGGTTCTTAACAAGATCTTCGACGTCCTGCCCGAGTTGCTGATCGGCGTGGCGGTGGACGTGGTGGTCAACCGGAAGGCGTCCTTCCTGGCCCGGATGGGCCTGGTCGAGCCGATGCACCAGCTTTACGCGCTGGTGGCGATGACCATCGCCGTGTGGGTGTTCGAGTCGCTGTTCGAGTACCTGTACGCGCTGCGCTGGCGCGGCCTGGCGCAGAACCTGCAGCACGAGCTGCGCAACGCCGCCTACGGGCACCTGCAGGCGCTGCCGCCGGACACCATCGCCCGGGAGCGCAGCGGCCGCCTGATGGCGCTGCTCAACGAGGACGTCAACCAGATCGAGCGCTTCCTCAACACCGGCGCCAACGACCTGATCCAGGTTTTCATCTCCTCGTTGCTGATCGGCGCGGTGTTCTTCGCGCTGACCGCGAACCTGGCGGTGCTGGCGCTGCTGCCGATCCCGCTGATCCTGGTCGGCGCGTTCTGGTTCCAGCAGCGGTTGTATCCGCGTTATGCGGCGGCGCGCGAGGCGGCGGCCAAAGTTTCCTCGCGACTCAACAACAATCTTTCCGGCATGGCCACCATCCAGGCCTACACCGCCGAGGATTTCGAAGCCGAGCATGTGCGCGCGGCATCCGACGCCTTCCGCGCGCGCAACAGCGATGCCATCCGCGTCTCGGCGGCGATCACGCCGGTGATCCGCATGGCGATCCTGTTCGGTTTCGTGGCGACCATGTTGTATGGCGGCTGGCTGACGCTCAACGGACGGCTTGGCGTCGGCAGTTACTCCGCGCTGGTGTACCTGACCCAGCGCCTGCTCTGGCCGATGACGCGGCTGGCCGACATGACCGATCTCTACCAGCGCGCGATGGCCTCGGTTAACCGGGTGATGGACCTGCTGGAGACGAAATTGCCGGTGCGCGGCAGCGGCGCGGCGGCGACGCCGGCGCGGGGCGCGCTGGAGTTCGAGCGCGTCAGCTTCGCCTATGACGGGCGTCCGGCCCTGCGGGAAGTCTCGCTGGCGGTTCCGGCCGGCCAGTCGGTGGCCCTGGTCGGCGGCACCGGTGGCGGCAAGACCACCTTGCTCAAGCTGTTCATGCGCTTCATCGATCCCGACGCAGGACGCATCCTGTTCGACGGCCTGGATATCGCCACGCTCGATCCGGCCGCACTGCGCCGGCATATCGGCTATGTCGCGCAGGAGCCGTTCCTGACCGACGGCAGCGTCGCCGACAACATCGCCTACGGCGAGCGCACACCGGATGCGGCGAAAGTGGAAGCCGCCGCGCGGGCCGCCGAAGCGCACGAGTTCATCGCCGCGCTGCCCGACGGCTATGCCAGTCCGGTCGGTGAACGCGGCGCGCAGTTGTCCGGCGGCCAGCGACAACGCATCGCGCTGGCGCGCGCGCTGTACCGCGAGCCGGCGATCCTGGTGCTCGACGAAGCCACCTCGGCGGTGGACAACGAAACCGAGGCGGCGATCCAGCGCTCGCTGGCGCGCATCGCCCACCAGCGCACCACGCTGATCGTCGCCCATCGCCTGTCCACCGTGCGCCATGCCGATGCCATCCATGTGCTCGAGGCCGGCCGCATCGTCGAAAGCGGCACGCACGATCAGCTGCTGGCGCGCAACGGCGCCTATGCCGCGCTGTGGCGGCTGCAGACCGGCGAGTCGGAAAGCTAGGGGCGGGTTTACTTCGCCGGCTTGGTGAAGCGCAAGGTCATCCGGTCGCTTTCGCCGATCGCCAGGTACTTGGCGCGATCGACATCGCCCTTGGCCAGGCGCGGCGGCAGTGTCCAGACGCCGTCCGGGTAGTCCTTGGTGTCGAGCGGGTTGGCGTTGATCTCGCTCTTGGCGGCCAGCTCGAAGCCGGCGCCCGTGGCCAGCGCGATCACATAGGCCTCCGGCAGGTAGCCGCTGCTCTGCATCTCGGCCGGCGGCTGGTCGGGACTGGCGCGATGATCGACCACGCCAAGCGTGCCACCGGGCTTGAGCACGGCAAACAGGGCCTTGAACATCACCTGCTCGTTGCCGGCCATCACCCAGTTGTGGACGTTGCGGAAGGTCAGCACGACATCGGCCGACTCCGGCGGGCCAAGCACGGGCGAGGCGCTGTTGACCTCGACCAGCGTGGCCTTGCCGAACACGTCGCTGCGCGCGGCGAACAGGTCGCGCAGCTTCTGGTTGTTGCGCTGCGCATAGGCCTGCGCCTTCTCGTCGCCCGCCTTGGCCGCGTCCGGAATCACGCCGATGTAGGCGCCCTTGTCGCGCAACAGCGGCGCCAGGATTTCCGCGTACCAGCCGCCACCGGGCCAGATCTCGATGAGCTGCTGGCTTGGCTCGACTCCGAAGAAGGCCAGCGTCTCGCGCGGGTGGCGATACTTGTCGCGGGCCTTGTTGGTGTCCGAGCGCCAGTCGCCGGCGAGGATGCTGTCGAGCGGGGACGCCACGGTCGCCTGATCCACGGCCGCCATCGGCGGCGGCGGCAGCACCGGCATGTTCGGCGGCGTCGGCTCCTTGGCCTGAATGGCGGCTATCGGCATGACGGCGGCGATGGCGATGGCCAACAACAGTGGGCGCATGATTGAACTCCCTTTCGATTTGCAGGAAAGGCTAGCACGGCCTTCGTGACGTCGCCGTCGCGATAGGGCGGGTGGCCCGAGCGCATTCCCGGCCCAATTCCCGTCTCGCCTCGATATGCGCTGGCTATTGATACCATCGGTATAAACGATTTTACCTATGGATAGGCGGGGCCCAGACTGCATCACGCGATCAACCGCAACAGACTGAAGGAGAGAACCATGTCGACCGAATCCAAATGCCCGTTCCCGCATGGCGCCCGCAGCAATGCCGTCACCGGAACCCGGACGAACGCAGACTGGTGGCCCAATCAGCTGAACCTGAAGATCCTGCACCAGCATTCCTCGCTGTCCGACCCGATGGGCGAGGATTTCGACTACGCCGCCGAGTTCAAGAGCCTCGACCTCGATGCGGTGATCAAGGATCTGACGGCGCTGATGACCGATTCGCAGGACTGGTGGCCGGCCGACTACGGCCACTACGGGCCGTTCTTCATCCGCATGAGCTGGCACGCGGCGGGCACCTACCGCATCGCCGATGGCCGCGGCGGCGGCGGTACCGGCGCGCAGCGCTTTGCGCCGCTCAACAGCTGGCCGGACAACGGCAACCTCGACAAGGCGCGTCGCCTGCTGTGGCCGATCAAGCAGAAGTACGGCCGCAAGATTTCCTGGGCCGACCTGATCATCCTGACCGGCAACGTCGCGATGGACACGATGGGCTTCAAGACCTTCGGCTTCGGCGGCGGCCGCGCCGACATCTGGGAGCCGGAAGAGGACATCTACTGGGGTCCGGAGGGCAAGTGGCTGGGCGACCAGCGCTACAGCGGCGACCGCGAGCTCGCCAACCCGCTGGGCGCCGTGCAGATGGGCCTGATCTACGTGAACCCGGAAGGCCCGAACGGCAACCCGGACCCGCTCGGTTCGGCCCGCGATATCCGCGAGACCTTCGCCCGCATGGCGATGAACGATGAAGAGACCGTGGCGCTGGTCGCCGGCGGCCACACCTTCGGCAAGGCGCACGGCGCGGCCGATCCGTCCAAGTACGTCGGCCCGGAGCCCGAGGGCGCGGGCATCGAGGAACAGGGCCTGGGCTGGAAGAACAGCTTCGGCACCGGCAAGGGCGGCGACACCATCACCAGCGGCATCGAAGGCGCCTGGACCCCGAACCCGATCAAGTGGGACAACGGCTACTTCGAGACGCTGTTCGGCTACGACTGGGAGCTGACCAAGAGCCCCGCCGGCGCCAACCAGTGGAAGCCCACCGACCCCGCGGCGGCCACCACCGTGCCCGATGCGCACGATCCGGCCAAGCGCCACGCGCCGATGATGACCACGGCCGACATGGCCATGCGCATGGACCCGATCTACGAGAAGATCTCGCGCCGCTTCATGGCCAATCCGCAGGAGTTCGCGGACGCCTTTGCCCGCGCCTGGTTCAAGCTGTTGCATCGTGACCTGGGTCCGCGCGTCCGCTATCTCGGCCCGCTGGTGCCGAACGAAGAGCTGATCTGGCAGGACCCGATTCCCGCGGTCGACCATCCGCTGATCGACGCGCAGGACATCGCCGCGCTGAAGGCGAAACTGCTCGCTTCGGGCCTGTCGATTTCCCAACTGGTCACGACCGCCTGGGCTTCGGCCTCGACTTTCCGCGGCACCGACATGCGCGGCGGCGCCAACGGCGCGCGCATCCGGCTTGCCCCGCAGAAGGATTGGGAGGTCAACCAGCCGGCCGAGCTGGCGAAAGTTCTTTCGACACTCGAGTCGATCCAGAAAGACTTCAATGGCGCGCAATCCGGCGGCAAGAAAGTTTCGCTGGCCGACCTGATCGTGCTCGGTGGCTGCGCGGCGGTCGAGGCGGCGGCGAGGAAGGCCGGCCACGAAGTGACCGTGCCGTTTACGCCCGGCCGCATGGACGCCTCGCAGGAGCAGACCGACGCGCATTCGTTCGCGCCGCTGGAGCCGACGGTGGATGGCTTCCGCAACTACGCCCGCCAGGGCCAGGAAGGCTCGGTCGCCGAATTGCTGGTGGATCGCGCCAACCTGCTTACCCTGACCGCGCCAGAGATGACGGTGCTGATCGGCGGCCTGCGCGCGCTGAACGCGAACGTCGGCCGGGCGCAGCATGGCGTGTTCACCAAGCGCCCCGAAACGCTGAGCAACGACTTCTTCGTCAACCTGCTCGACATGGGCACGCAGTGGCAGAAGTCCGCTGCATCCGAAGCCGTGCTCGAAGGGCGTGACCGCAAGACCGGCGAGCTCAAGTGGACCGGCACCGTCGCCGACCTGGTGTTCGGCTCGAACTCGCAGCTGCGCGCGCTCGCCGAGGTCTATGCGGCCAGCGACTCGCAGCAAAAGTTCGTGGCTGACTTCGTGGCGGCCTGGACCAAGGTGATGAACCTGGATCGCTTCGACCTGGCGTGATTGCGGCGGCCCCGGCCTGGCATCGGGTGTTCCCGGGCCAGGCCGCGGCCGAACTCGACCGCAGTCGACCTACGCCGCTTTGGCGCCGCCGAGCCGGGTCCACTCCGGATAGGGCGGCACGTCGACGAAATCGCCGGCACGATTGCGCGCCTGCAATTCCTGCCACCAGTTCACGTCGAAGATCTCGCCATGCGCCTGCAGCAGGGCCTGGCGTTGCGCCGCGGTCATGCCCAGGAAGCGCGGGAACTGCTCGGGAAAGACATCGTTGTCGGCCACGTAGTACCAGGCGCCGTGGTGCATCTCTTCCTCGTCGTTGCGCGGCTCGGGCAATTTGCGGAAGCGGCAGTCGCTGACCAGGCACAGCTCGTCGTAATCGTAGAAGATCGCCCGGCCGTGCCGGGTCGCGCCGAAATTCTTCAGCAGCAGGTCGCCGGGGAAGATGTTGCTGCGCGCCAGGTCCTTGATCGCCTGGCCGTAATCCAGGATCGCGGCCAGCGCCACGTCCTCCGGCACTTCCTTCACGTAGAGATTCAATGGCCGCAGGCGGCGCTCGATGTAGCAGTGGTGGACGACGATATCGTCGCCGTCGCTGCTGACCGACTCGCTGCATTCGCCCAGCAGCTCCTCGAGCAGGGCCGGCGAAAACTGCGCGCGCGGAAAGCGCAGGTGCCGGTATTCCTGGGCGTCGATCAGGCGGCCGACGCGGTCGTGCTTGAACACCAGCTGGTACTTCTTCAGCACTTCCTCGCGGGCCATGTCCTTGGGGTAGGCGAACTTGTCGCGGATCAGCTTGAACACCAGCGGATAGGAGGGCAGCGTGAACACCGCCATGACCATGCCGCGCTCGCCGTCGGCATGCACCAGTTGTTGTTCCGGATGCGCGGCGAGATGGCTGAAAAAATGCCGGTAGCGCTCGGTCTTGCCCTGCTTGGCGCGGCCGAGCACGGTATAGATTTCATCGACCGGCTTGCCCGGCAGCAGCGTGCGCAGGAACACCACCGCATCGCCGACCGTGGCCAGGTCCGCATGGAAATAGCTGTGCGTGTAGCCGAAAAGAACGGCGACGTGGTGCCGGTCGGTCAGCACCGCGTCCACGCGCAGGCCCGCGTCCTCATTGACCAGCGCGATCACGCAGGGCGAATAGGTCTCGCGGCTGAATACGCGGCCGACCAGGTAGGCGCGACGCTCGCGATAGAACACCGTGTCGAGCAACTCGATCGCCAGCAATCCGTTCTCGCCGGGCGGCGACAGGCGGGCGTGCAGCACCGCCGCGATGGCTTGCGGCATCGCCATGCGCATCCACGTAGCGCACCGAGAAAGGGTAATCGGCCAGGACCCGTTCGAAGGTGCCCGCGAGGTCGCCGGAAACCGAGTAGCTGTGCCGCGCCACGGGGTGGGTGATGCGGTCGGTCGGCTCGATGTCGAGCGCCACGAATTCGATGTCGGCGGCCACGCCGCGGGTCTTGAAGAAACGCCGGGTCAGGGTGTTGAAGAAGGTCTTGTACAGCTCCTGGTCGAGCAGGCCGGCGATCAGCACGGCATAGCGATCGCGCACCACCGACCACAGGAACCGGTCCTCGCGCTGCTCGCCCAGGTGGATGCCCAGCGCGACGCTGATCTCGCCGATGCAGCGGTCGTACAACTCGATGCGGGCCACGGCATCGGCGCGCGCGGCGCCCCAGTCGCGCTTTTCGAAATGGCTGCGGGCACGCCGGGTGATCTCGCCGAAGCGGCGGTTGTAATCGGCGAAGGCGTCGCGGATCGCGAGGGCGCAGCCTTCGGCGCGGGTTGGAATGGTCGCGGGCAATTCTTTCTCCGCCTGGGTCGTGGAATCGGGTGTGCCTGCCGCCTCCATCCTACGATAGCCGGGCGCAATCCGGGGCCCGTTAAGCCTGGATTATCGCGCGGCGGTGCAGGCTGGACCCGTCAACAGTTTCGGAGCGCGCCATGACGACCCACCACTGGAATCCGGATGGCATGCCCTCGCCCGACCCCGAGGAAGAAGCGGACGATATCGAGGAGACGCCGCCGGGCGAGCACCGGCGCGAGCCGCTGAAGGACCCCGATCCGGCCGACACCGCGCAATGAAAAAAGGCGCCCAAGGGCGCCTTTTTTCGTTTCGCGTCGCAAACATCACATGTGCTTGATCAACTCGTCGCCGAATTCCGAGCACTTCACCTCGGTCGCGCCTTCCATCAGGCGGGCGAAATCGTAGGTGACGCGCTTGCCGGCGATCGCCGCGTCCATCGCCGCGATGATCGCGTCGGCCGCTTCGTGCCAGCCCATGTAGCGCAGCATCATCTCGCCCGACAGGATCACCGAGCCCGGATTGACCTTGTCGAGCCCGGCGTATTTCGGCGCCGTGCCGTGGGTCGCTTCGAACACCGCATGACCGGTCACGTAGTTGATGTTGGCGCCCGGCGCGATGCCGATGCCGCCGACCTGCGCGGCCAGCGCATCCGACAGATAGTCGCCGTTGAGATTGAGCGTGGCGACCACGTCGTATTCGGCCGGACGCAACAGGATCTGCTGCAGGAACGCATCGGCGATCGCATCCTTGATGATCAGGCCGGCGCCCGGCTTGCCTTCCGGGATGATCATCCACGGACCGCCGTCGAGCTCGACCGCACCGTAGAATTCCTTGGCGACCTGGTAGCCCCAGTCACGGAAGCCGCCTTCGCTGAACTTCATGATGTTGCCCTTGTGCACCAGGGTCACCGACTTGGATTTGTGCGCGATCGCGTACTGGATGGCGCTGTGCACCAGGCGCTCGGTGCCAAGGTAGGACACCGGCTTCAGGCCGAGGCCGACCATCACCGGCACTTCGCGCTTCGGGCCGCCGACGCCTTCCAGCGCGGCCTGCCACTCGGCGTTGCGCTCGGCGGTGCCGAAGCGGATCTTGCCGAACATCTGCGGGAATTCCTTCTGCACGAAGTCGAGCACCTTCTGCGCATCGGCGCTGCCGCCGGCCCACTCGATGCCGGCGTAGATGTCCTCGGTGTTCTCGCGGAAGATGGTCATGTTGACCTTCTCCGGCGCCTTCACCGGCGAGGGCACGCCCTTGAACCAGCGCACCGGGCGCAGGCACACGTAGAGGTCGAGCATCTGGCGCAAGGCGACGTTGAGCGAACGGATGCCGCCGCCGACCGGCGTGGTCAACGGGCCCTTGATCGAAACCAGGTAGTCGCGGCAGGCCTGGACGGTGGCGTCAGGCAGCCAGGTGCCAAGCTCGTTGTTGGCCTTCTCGCCGGCCAGCACTTCCATCCAGTGGATCTTGCGGGCGCCGCCGTAGGCCTTGGCCACGGCCGCATCGAGCACGCGCACCGAGGCGGCCCAGATGTCGGCGCCGGTGCCATCGCCCTCGATGAAGGGAATGATCGGATTGTTGGGCACCGTCAGCTTGCCGGCTGCGATGGTGATTGCGGCGCCGCCGGGGGGCGGGCTCAAAGTTGCTTCTGCCATGAAGTTCTCCCAAGGGGCCGCGCCGGGTCCGGCCGTGGCCGTGATGATGTCACCGCCCATTGTCGCGGTTCCGGGGGTCGGGGAAAAGGAGCAGGCGTGGCGGCGGGTTAAGCTGGGCTACCCTTGCCCCTGCCGGAGCCAACCATGCGCTCGCTGATCCTTCCGATGGTGCTGCTGATGACCTCGCCCGTATTTGCCGACCAGCCCAAGTCAACGCCGCCGAAACCTTGCTCGGGAGCCGAACACCACCAGTTCGATTTCTGGCTGGGCGAGTGGGAGGTCTTCGACAAGGGCGGGAAGGTGGTCGGCCACAGCCGGATCGAGTCGATATTGAACGGCTGCGTCATCGCCGAGCACTGGACCAGCGGCGGCAACCCGGCCGGAGCCGGCGACGGCAAGAGCTTCAACCTGTTCAATGCCCAGATCGGGCAGTGGGAACAGTTCTGGGTCGATGCCCAGGGCACCCGCCTGGTGCTCAACGGCAACCTGGTCGCCGGCAGCATGGTGCTCTCGGGACAGCAGCCCAAACCCGATACCAAGACCGGCGTGGCCCAGCGCGAACGCATCACCTGGACGCCGAACAGCGACGGCAGCGTGCGCCAGTTGTGGGAAAGTTCGGTCGACGACGGCAAGACCTGGACGGTCGCCTTCGATGGAAGCTATCGGCATCCGTCGAATCAATGACGCGGCAGCATCGCCCCGGCGATCAGCGCACTTCGAATTTCCGGGTCTGCTGGGTGCGCTTGTTGATTCCGATCAACAGCTGGTAATCGCCCTTCGGCCAGCCGGCCGGGTTGCTGATATCGAACGTGGTCGCCGTCGCCCCAGTCGGCACCAGGGGCTGCACCGTCTCCGCGATCGTGCTGCCGTCCGGCGCCAGCCACCTGGCGGAAAGACTCAGGCCCTGGTGCGCGCCGGTGGTCAGCACCGAGGCGTGGATGGAGTCCTTGCGGGAAAACACCTCGCTGTCGGCGAGCACCACGTTGTCGGCGCCTACGGCCCTGCCAAGCAAGATCGAAACGATGCGGAACTCGCCGAGGTCTTCGACCGGTTGCTCCGCTGCGGGCTCGCTGGCGGCAGCCACGTCGCCCTCGGCCACGGTCGCAGGCTCATTGGAGCCGGGCTCCGTCGTCGCTGCCGACGGGGCGGCGCTCTCGGACCCGCAGGCGCCAAGCACCAGCAGGCAGGCGCACAGCGCCAGTGAACGAAGCGGCGACATGGCGTTTCCTTTCATTGGCGGGCCGTACGGGTGTTGTCGGGCAGCAACCAGCCCGGCGTGGTCCGGAACGGATTGATGTCCAGGCCGCCGCGGCGGGTATAGCGCGCATAGACCGACAGATTGCTGGGCCCGCACTGGGCCAGGATGTCCATGAAGATGCGCTCGACGCAGTGCTCATGGAAATCGGCGTGCTCGCGATAGGACACCAGGTAACGCAGCAGCCCGTCCCGGCCCAGCCGGGGACCGGTGTAATGGATCTGCAGGCTGGCCCAGTCGGGTTGGCCGGTAACCGGGCAGTTGGACTTGAACAGGTGCGAGACCAGGCTTTCTTCCACCACGGCATCGGGATTCACGTGCAGGAAGTCCGGGCGCGGCGGCCCGTAGTGAGTGATCTCGATCGGCAGGTCGTCGATCACTTCGCCGGCGAGGTTTTCGATCAGCGAAGCCTGCTTGGAAGTCGGCGTGGCCAGCACCACCGACACCGGCGCGCCTGCCGCCGCCGACAGGTCGGCCGACAGCTGCGCGCGCAGCGCGTCGGTGTCCGGCACCCGGGTCTGCATGTAGCTGTTGAGATAGAGCTTGAAGCTTTTCGATTCGATGATGTTCGGCGAGCCGACCGGGAACCGGAATTCGGCCAGCGCCACGCGCGGCTTGCCGCGCGCGTCGAGCCAGCTGAGTTCGTAGGCATTCCAGATGTCGACGCCGAGGAAAGGCAAGGCCGCGTCGATGCCCAACCGCGCGCGGTTGTCGCCGCGCGCGATCGGGAACAGCAAGCCTGGATCGTAGCTGCCGACGTAGGCGACCGGTTTTGCCGAGACTGGAGTCTTCGAGACGGCTCATGTCCGGCATTCTGGCATGGGCCAGCGCTATCGGGACGTGCCGCCGTTCAAGTAATCCAGGCTGACCTGCAGCAGCGCGCGGGTGCCGACGGCCAGGGCGCCTTCGTCCACGAGGAACTGCGGCGAATGGTTGGCGGGCGCGGTCGCCGGATCGACGCCGACCGGCGTGGCGCCGACGTAGAAAAACACGCCGGGCACTTCCTGCGCGTAGAAGGAGAAGTCCTCGGCGCCAGTGGATAGCGGGATCTCCCGGACGCTTGTCCGCACCCACCGCCTGTTGCAGGCTGGGCAGGATTTTCGCCACCAGGGCGGGGTTGTTGACCAGCACCGGATAGCTGATGTCGCTGGGCACCAGCACCTCCGCCGTCGCGCCATGCGGCGAGCGCGATGTTGGTGGCGATGCGACGCAGCTCGGTGAACGCCTGCTCGCGCATCGCCGGATCGAAGCTGCGGATGGTGCCGATCAATTCGACCTGCCCGGGAATGATGTTGGAACGGATGCCGCCCTTGATCATGCCGAAGCTGAGCACCATCGGCTGCACGGTCAGGTTCATTCGCCGGCTGACGATGCTCTGCGCCGCGGTGACGATGTCCGATGCCGCCACGATCGGATCGATGCCCAGCCACGGCCGCGCGCCATGGGTCTGCTTGCCCTTGACCACGATCTTGAACGAGTCGGCGGCGGCCATGAACGGACCGCTGCGATAGCCGATCTGGCCGACATTCACGCGTGCTGTGCACATGCAGTCCGAACACGGCCTCCGGCTTGAAGTCGGCGAACAGGCCTTCGGCAAGCATCTGCTTCGCGCCCCCGGTCTCGCCCTCGGGCGCGCCTTCCTCGGCGGGCTGGAAGATCAGCATCACTTCGCCGGGCAGGTCCTTGCGCATGGAAACCAGCGCCTCCGCCACGCCCATCAGGATGCTGGTGTGCGCGTCGTGGCCGCAGGCATGCATCACGCCGACGGTCTCGCCGTTGTAGGTGGTGGTCACCTTCGATGCGAACGGAAGATCGACCTGCTCGGTGACCGGCAGCGCGTCCATGTCGGCGCGAAGCGCGATGCGCGGGCCGGGCTTGCCGCCCTTGATGATGGCGACAACGCCGTTGTGGGCGATGCCGGTGCGCACTTGCAGGCCCAGCGAACGCAGGTGGTCGGCGACCAGCTTGGAGGTGCGCGTCTCCCGGTTGCTCAGCTCCGGGATGCTGGTGGATGTCGCGACGCCAGGCGATGACCTCGCCATTCACCGAAGCGCTCAGGGCGGCGGCCTGGGCGCTGTTGTCCTGCGCGTTGACGGTGGAGGCAAGCAGGAGACAGGGCAATCAGCAGCAGTTGGCGCATGGGAATTCCGTTACCGTGATGAGTCGAGGGGAAATGGCGGCGACGGGCCGCTTCCGGAAAGGCTGCCGGGATGCTAGCACGCAGCCTCAGGGCCGATGCTCGCGGGCAAGATAGCTCGGTGCTCTGCATTTCGATCAGGCGCGAGCTGGTGCGTTCGAACTCGCGCTCGAGCCGCTGGCCCTGGTAGAGCGACAGCGGATCGACGGCGGCCGAGAGCAGCAGGTTGACGTGACGGTCGTAGAACTCGTCGACCAGGTGCACGAAGCGACGCGCCGCGTCCTCGTTGCCGCGATCCATGCGCGGCACGTTGGAGAGCAGCACGGTGTGGAAATCGCGGGCGATCTCGATGTAGTCCGCGGCCGCGCGCGGCCCTTCGCAAAGCTCGGAGAATTCGAACCAGGCGATTCCATCGGCCTGGCTGCTTGACCGCGATCGGGCGATCGAAAAGCTGCAACGGCGAGCTATCGCGCGGCGAGTGGCCCGGCCAGCCGCTCGAAATGCGCGGCCAGCGCCTGCTCGCTCCCGGTCCCGAGCGGCGTCAGGTAAGTCGCGGCGCGGGTCAGCTGGCGCAGGCGATAATCCTGCGGGCTGTCGAGCCTGTGCACGCTGCAGTTTCTTTCGATCAGGGCGATGCAAGGCAGGAAGCTGGCGCGCTGCAAGCCGTCGCGGTACAGCTCGGACGGCGGAATGTTCGAGGTGGTCACCAGGGTCACGCCCCGCGCGATCAGCTGGTCGAGCAGGCGGCCGAGGATCATCGCATCGCCGATGTCGCCGACGAAAAATTCGTCCAGCACCAGCAGGCGCAAGTCCGCCGACAGATCCCGGGCGACCACTGCCAGCGTGTCGGCGGTGTCGGGCAGCGCGCGCAGGCGCGCATGCACCTCGCCCATGAAGCGATGGAAATGCCAGCGGCGCTTGCGGCACGTCCGCCATCTGCTCGAACAGCAGGTCGACCAGGAAGGTCTTGCCGCGGCCGACCCGCCCCCACAGGTACAGGCCGGGAACCGCCACCGGCTCCCGAAAGCGCGCGGCCAATCGGCCCAGCATCGAGTCCGGTTGAGTGGCCAGCAGCTGCGCATGGATCCGGTCGAGCTCGGCCAGCGCGGCCTGCTGGCCGCTGTCGGCCTGCCACTCGCCGGCCGCGACGCCGCGCGCATAGGCGTCGGATGGCAGGAGGCTGGCCGACTCGCCCGTCACCGCCATCGCGGGCCCGGGTCAGGTCGCAACGCGAAGCGGCGGCAGGTTGCCGCGCACGCCGTGCTTGATGGCTCCGCGCAAGTCGAGCAGGCGGCGATGGAAGAAATGGCCCGGTATCGGGCATGCGCACGACGGTCGGGCGCGGCTTGACCTTCTTCGCCCAGTCGAAGACCGCCGCGGCGCGACGATCTCGTCGCTTTCGCCCTGGATCAGCAACCACGGGCAGGCCGGCGGCATCACGCCGGTGAAATCGCGCAGGCCGACCGGCGGGCGCGATGCTGATCATCTGCCGCACCGGCAATTGCCTCGCCGCCTGCAAGGCGACCCAGGAGCCGAAGGAAAAACCGCCCAGCCACAGTGCGTCGCCGGGGATTGGCGGCCATGCGCCCAGCGGGCGACGGCGAGCTGGTCGAGCACCTCGCCGCGGCCGTCGTCGAATTGGCCTTCGGACTGCGCCGACGCCGCGGAAGTTGAAGCGAACCACGGTCAGGCCCAGTTCGGCCAGCGCCCGCGCCGCCATCGTCACCACCTTGTTGTGCATGGTGCCGCCCTCGGGCGGGTTGGGATGGCAAAGCACGACGAGGCCCTGCCGCGCATGGCTGGCCTCGGGAAGGTCGACGGCCACTTCCAGCTTGCCCACGACACCCGGAATCAACAGGGTGGCGCTGGCGTCGGGGAAGCTCGGTGGCGCTGGGGCAGGCGGACTCATGGCGCGATCATAGCCGGTAGTCGCGGCGCTGCGGGTCAGCGGGCCAGGTCGAAGCCAAGCAGGATCGGATCGTGATCGGAGGCGCGATAGGGATCGCCCTCGCGGTCCTGGTGGTAGTCGAAGACATCGGCTTCGTCGCTGTTGTTATGCCACTCGGCCGCGCCGCGAAGGCGACCGGCCAGGTCCGCGTTGAGCAGCGCATGGTCCAGGCGCCCGGCCTGGCCATCGAACACGAAGGAGTAGGGGCGCTCGACCTTGGCCACGGCGAAGGCGTCCTGCCATCCGGCGTTGCGCAACAGCCGCAGCGGATCCTCGAGCGCGTGCGCGTTGAGATCGCCGATGATCAGCTGGAACCGGCTCGCGCCGTGGGTCGGATCGGTGGCCAGCCACGCCAGCAGGCGTTCGGCCGAGGCGACGCGCACCGCGTTCCAGCAGGCTCTGCCCGTCGCCCTGGTCGGCATCGGGCCCTTGCGCCAAATGCTGGTCGCGACCGCAGCCTTTCGACTTGAAATGATTTGCCACGACCACGAAGGCCGGGCCGTCGCCTGCTCGAAACGCTTGCGCCAGCGGCGCTCGGGAGCTGCCCGCGAAAGGACCGCCCGACAAACTCGCCGCCCGCCCCTGCGGCCTGACACGCTGGCTGCGATAGATGATCGCCACGCGGATCGAATCCGTGCCCAGGCGCTCGCCGCTGTCGATGAAACGGTAATCACGTGCCGGCCCGGCGGCATTGAGCGCAGCAACGAATTGCGCCAGCGTCGAGTCGGCGCCCGAGCCGTCGTTCTCCACTTCCATCAGCGCCGCCACGTCGGGCGCCAGGGCCTGCACGACCGCGACCAGTTTCTGCTGCTGCTGCCGGTATTGCTCGAAGGTTTCCGCGCCGCGCTCGGTCGGAAAGCCGTCGCCCCGGCCATCGCCATTGAACAGGTTGAGCAGGTTCAGGCTGGCGATGCGCAGGTCGCCGGGCACCGTCGGCGCCGGCGGGCGCGGGGCCTGGCGCACGTCGAGCTTGTCGGTCAGTTGCAGCCGGTAGTCGCCGCGACGCTGGTCCAGCACGCCGACCACGTTGTGCAGCACGCTGCCGGCGCGGACCGGATGGCTGTCGTCCAACTCTTCTTTCAGGAACCACAGGTTGCGCGGGTTCTTGCTGGTGCGATCATCGTCGAGCAGCAGGGTCCGGCGGGCGTTGTCCGCTTCGACCCTCCTGGCCGGCGCGCCGGGCAACGCCATCTCCGTCGCCTGGAAAAGTCGCCCGTCGAAACTGGCGGTGATTTCGCCATAGCGCGAGAGGCCGTCGTTGCCGGACACCGTGAGCGGTGCGGAAATCCGGATCGCCATTCCCTCGTAGCGCTCCCAGTCGGCGGCCGACTCCGGGGCGCGATCGAGCACCAGCGGCACGACTTCGCCTTCGCCGATCACCTCGATCACGGTGTCGCGCAGCGCGGTCAGCGGGCCGTCATCGTCGCCTTGTTCGACAACCCGGCCGGACACGCGCACCCGGTCGCCGGTGCGCAGCTTCGGTTCGGCATTGGCGGCGTGTTCGACGAACAGGCCCTCGGCCGTTTGCGGGTCGCCATCGTCGCGTTCGGACTGCACGAACACGCCCTGCAGGCCCTTGCTGAAATTTCCGACCACCACGCCCTGGATGCTGACCAGCTGGTCGACCCGGGTGCTGCGCGCGGCGCGACCCTGGACCTGGCCTACGGAAAGCATCGGCGGAGTCGGCACGTCCTGTCCGGCAGCGCCGTTGTCGCCCCCGACCGGCGCGGCGGCGGGCGTCTGAGCCTGGCATGCCGAGAGCATCAGCGCGGCGATCACTGCAACAGCCTTCATCGAAAACTCCAGAGACGACAACGCCGCCCGAAGGCGGCGTGGTGAGGTGGGTGCCGGGTCGCTTACTTCAGCTGGCCGAGCATCCAGTCGACCGTGGCCTTGACCTGCTCGTCGCTCAGCGACGGATTGCCGCCGCGGGCCGGCATCACGCCGCCGTCCGGGCCGTTGTAGCCGTCGATGGCGTGTGCGTGGAGCACATCGACGCCTTGGGCGATGCGCGCGGTCCAGGCAGCCTTCTCGAGCTTGGGCGCCTTGGCCACGCCCGCGGTGTGGCAACCGGTGCACAGGCTGCCGAAGATCACCGAGCCATCAAGCGTGCCGCCGTAAGCGACCTGTCCCTTGGCGGCTTCTGCGGCGGCGCTGGCGGCGGCGGCTTGCGCGGCCGCGCCCGTGGCGCCTGCGAACACGGCGCCTGCCGGCTGGATGCGCGACTGGGTCGCTGCCTCGGCGGCCGGGTTGGGTTCGGCCGGCTTCAGGCCATTGATGTACATGCCCAGGAGGATCAGGAGGAAGGTGATGGCGACCAGGACGCCGATGACCTGGGAGAAATGCTTGAGGAAAACGAGATCGTAGTTGCGCACAGTCAATCCGGTGCGGGCCGCGGCCCGTAGAAGTCAAGGCGGCGATTATATCAGCCGTTCTCATGGCCTGCGACGGCTTGCGGCATGATGTCCGGATGTCCCCCGCGCCCACCGATTTCCGGCTCTACCACGGCAACGACCTGGAGTTGCTTGCCGGTGTGCTGGCCCGGGAACTGGCGCGGCCGGTCGATGGCCGCGCCCTGCTGGAACCGGACACGATCCTGATTCCGCAACCGGCGATGCGCCGCTGGCTGCAGAAGACGCTGGCCGAGACCCATGGCATTGCCGCCAACCTGCGCTTCCTGGCGCCCGGCGAATTCGTTCGCGAGGCGCTCGATGGCAACGTTCCGGGCGCCGGCGCGGCGACCGTGGGCGATGCCGCGACCTTGCGCTGGCGCCTGTGGGCCTTGCTCGCGGATGCGCAGGCCATGCGCGAGGCGGTATTCGCCCCGCTGCAGCCGGTGCTTGGCGGCGCCGATCCCGGCACTGGCTGCCTGGGTGCTGGCCGGCGAACTGGCCGAAGCATTCGAGAAGTACCAGGCCTGGCGCCGCGACTGGCTGCGCCGCTGGGACCACGGCGGCGACCGCGGCGACTGGCAGGCCGAATTGTGGCGCCGGGCAACGCGGCACCTGAGCCATCGCGGCAAGCGGCTGGACGCCTATCTGTCGCGCTTCGACGGCGACTCGGCGCTGCGGCCCGCCGGCTTGCCCTCGCGCGTGTTCGCCTTTGCCTGCCAGAACGTGTCGCCGGACGTGCTGCGCGTGATCGCCTCCAGCGCACGGGCCGGAACGCTTCATTTCTTCTATCTGTCGCCGGTCGCCGGCTGGTGGGGCGACCTGCTCGGCGCGCGCGAGCGATTGAGCGCCGATCCCGGCTCGGTGTTTGGCGATGACGAGAACCAGCTGCTGCGCGCCAACGGCGCCGCCGGCCGCGATTTCGTCCGCGCGCTGTTCTCCGACGACGTCGTGCAGCCAAGCTTCGAGCTTGCGCTCTACGTGCCGCCGGATCCGGACCGCTCGCCGCGGCCTGCTGCATCGCCTGCAACGTGACCTGCTCGCCCGCAAGCCCGCGCCGGACGCCGGCAGCGAAGCACTGCCGGCCTTCGACGCCGCCGCGCGCGCCGATCGCAGCCTGCAAGTGCATGCCTGCCATACCCGCCTGCGCGAGGTGCAGGTGCTGCACGACCAGCTGCGCGCCTTGCTGGAAAGCGATCACGACCTGCAACCGCGCGACATCGCGGTGCTGGCCCCGGACATCGACAGCTACGCGCCGTTCGTGCACGCCGTGTTCGGCGGCAACAACCAGTCGCTGCAGCAGATTCCGTATGCATTGAGCGATGGCAGCGCGATCGCCACGCAGCCCCTGGTCGAGGCCTTCCTGCGCTTGCTGGCGCTGCCCGGTTGCCGCTTCACCAGCAATGAAGTGCTCGAACTCCTCGCGGTGCCGGCCATCGCGCAACGCCTGCAGCTGGAGTCGGCCGACTTCGACCTGCTCCGTCTGTGGTTGCTGCGAGGCCGGCGCCCGCTGGGGCCTGGATGCCGCGCATCGGGTCGCGCTCGGCGCGCCGGCGGAGAACGCCTACACCTGGGCCTGGGCGCTGGATCGACTGCTGCTGGGCTATGCCAGCGGCAGCGCGGACGACCTCGCCGGCGTCGCGCCCTGGCCGGAGATCGAAGGCAGCGCCTTGTCGACGCTTGATTCCCTGCTGCAGGGACTGAAGCAAGCTTGCCCACCTGCAGCGCGCCTTCGGCCAGCCGCACAGCGCCGAGGACTGGCAGCTGCTGCTCGGGCAGTGCATCGACTCGCTGTTTGCCGACAACCCGGCCGATGCCCGGCGATCGCCGCGCGCTGGAAGCCCTGCGTCTGCAGATCGCGCAGTTCGGCCGGCAGGCCGCAGCGGCGGACGTGGAGCAGGCGATCGCGCCGAGCGTGGTGCGGGCCTGGTTCACCGCGGCGCTCGGCGACAGCGATGCGCGCGCGCCCTTCCTCACCGGCGGCGTCACTTTCGGGCGCATGGTGCCGATGCGGCTGGTGCCGTTCAAGGTGATCTGCCTGCTGGGCATGAACGACGGCGAGTTTCCGCGCCGCGATCCGCCCGGCAGCCTGAACCGGCTCAGCGCCGAGGCCGGCGGCAAGCTGCGCCGGATCGGCGACCGTTCGATCCGCGACGATGACCGCGGCCTGTTCCTGCAGTTGTTCGCCGCAGCCACGCAGACCTTCTACCTGAGCTACCTGGGCCAGGATCCGCGCAGCGGCGAGAGCCTGCCGCCATCGGTCGTGGTGGCCGAATTGCTCGAGGTGGCGTCGCGCTACTTCGCCGATCACGGCCTGGCCCGCAAGCAGTTGACCGTGACGCATCCGCTGCAGCCCTTCGCCGCCGAAGCGTTTGGTCGCGGCGATGCGCGCCGGATCAGCTATCAGGCGGGGTGGCGCGCCGCGGTGCCCGATGGCGCGCCGGCACGTGCATCCATCCCGCCATTTGCAACGGCGCTGCCCGCGGGCGTGGCGCACGATCAGTCCCGGCTGCTGACGCGCGATACCCTGGTCAGGGCCCGGGCAACCCGTCGAAATATTTCCTCGGCACGCGCGTCGGCTTGCGCCTGCCCGAGCCCGGCGAGCGCCTGCCCGATGCCGAACCGTTCGATCGCAACGATGGCCTGCATCGGCACGCGCTGACCCGGCGCGTGTTCGAGGCAGCCGTCGCGGGCGAGGCAGGTGATCGCGGGGCGCTGTGCCGGCGCCTGCTCGCCGAGGGCCTGATCGCGCCTGGCGCCGCGGGCACGCAGGAAGTCCTTGAAATGTTCGACCGGTTGGCGCCGGCGATCCGGGCCTGGCGCTCCTGGGGCCCCGATGCGGCACAGGCAATGCCCTATGAGCTCGCCGTTGGCGCGTTCACGCTGACCGGCACGCTCGAACACGTGCATGCGTCCGGCCTGCGCCAGTTCAGCGCCAGCAAGGGCCACGGCAAGACGCAACTGGGACTGGGCATCGATGCGCTGGTCTGGTCGGCCCTGGGCGAATCGCGGCCGATCCATCGCCTCGTGGCCGACGAGAGGCCTCGAGTGATCGCGCCGATTCCGGCGGCGACGGCCCTGGAGACCTGGAGCGCTTCGCCGGGATATCTTCTCGACGACGGGCGAGCGCGCACTGCCGTTCATGCCAAGGGCGGGCTTCGCCTATTTCAGCAAGCGCCCGGCGACGCCGCGTGGAATGCGGCAA